>PEAN01000114.1 GCA_002753735.1 Magnetococcales bacterium DCbin4 | reverse complement strand
GCAATCCCCCAGACCCCTTTTTTCTTTCAATATTTTTATACATATCAGTCAATTGTCAGTTATCCTTTCCAGTTAATGGACGTGACAAAGTAGAACTACTATTGGTCTGCATTCCAGAGCGAATGGGCGACGGACCTCATGTTTCGGGATGCTGCCACCCTGGAGCATCTTTATCCGAAGATAGCAGTATAGATTTATCATCTCAATATATAAATATAGTTTTATTATAATCATATCGACACAAGGTTGAATCGCCTTCATCGATTGTTGATCATTCACGTTCGAGATGAAGCATGGTTTTTCCAACGATGTCGATCTAATATGAACAAATTTTGATCCAGATCATGTTTGGAGCAAGACCCCATGTTGCGCAAAGCCATCGAACGATCGCTCCTGTTTCAGGGAGTCAATCCAGATTTATTGTTGGAAACACTTTCCCGTTGCCCCATGCAAGCCATCGCCAAAGGTGAGATTCTGATTCAACCAGGAAAGAAAAATGAATTTGTTTTTTTTCTGGTCATGGGGACGCTGACCATACATATCGATCAACTGAACACCCCACCGATTCGTATCGTGACCCCTGGAGAAACGGTGGGTGAACTCTCCCTGATCGGATCCACGAAGACCTCCGCATGGGTGTTGGGAGGGGATCATTGTGAAGTGATTGTCATCAATCAGGAAACGCTGTGGTATCTGATCAATCAGGCCACCCAGATCGCCCGGAACCTGCTCAAGATCATTTCGGGTTGGATTGTTTCCGGCAATCAGAAGACCATCGTTGCTCAAAAACAGATTGAAGAACTCGAAGGGATTGCCCGGGTGGATGGGCTGACCGGCGTCTACAACCGGCGCTCTTTCGATGAAGCCTTCCAAAGGCTTTTTTCCCGCTGTCAGCTCGATGGAACACCGATCTCATTGATCATCATCGATGCGGATCGTTTTAAAAACTATAACGACACCCACGGGCATCAGGCGGGAGATCATGCCTTGATCGCCCTGGGCAGGGTCATCACCGAAACGATTCGTCCCGGTGATTTTGCCGCTCGATATGGGGGTGAGGAATTTGCCGTCATTCTGCCGGAAACGGCAACTGCCGATGCGGTGAAGGTTGCGGAAAGAATGCGGATTTCCGTCATGAATCGCAGGATTTCCCTGCCCGATGGCAAACCGCTGCCCGGTCTGACCATCTCCCTGGGGGTGGGTTCGAACCATCAAGGATCCACCTTGCAGCATCTTCTCAAGGAGGCGGACGATCAATTGTATCAGGCAAAACAAGGGGGGAGAAACCGGGTGAGCTACCGGGGAGTTCAACCAGAAGAAACCACCGCCTGAAGCTGGATGTTGGCGAATGGGCTTATTTTTTGCCCACCGGCTCCAGACTCATGCCCAGGAATATGGTTTCATCCGGCTCCATGGCAACATTTTTCGATGACGGTTTGACTCGGGAGATGGAAAGATGGGTACTGGACTGTGGGAAAGCCGTCGTGGTCACAAACGCGGGCAGGGACTCCCGCTCAGAAAATTGGTTCAGGGCGACCTCTGCCGCTTCCCGAGTCGGATAACCACCCACCCAAACCCGTTGCCAGATGCGTCCCTGGGAATCCCGTGATTCCTGAATGAATAATTCATAGCCCTTCGCAGTCAACTTTTCCACCAGGTTTCCGGTCGCTGATTCCTCCAGGAGTCCACCGACCTGAATGGCATAGGGAAGTAACGCGGGTTGATCACGCGTTTCAAGCTGTGCGACATAATCCAGCAGCATGGGCTCCTCTGTCGAATCGGTCGGCTGGCTTGCGGCATCGGCAGCAGAAATGGAACGTGCAGCAAGGGCTTCATGGACATCGAACACCATGGAGGCCACATCCATCGCATTTCGGGCCACCATCGATGGGGAACCCGTTGAAAATTTGGGCAGAACATCGGTCAAGACCCCCATGTTGGAAAACAATTCACACGTTGAATAAATCTGTTTGAACTGTTCAGTCACCAAGCTCCGCCGGGCGGAAAAGACATCGTTCAAGGCGTTGAGGGCATCCAGATGGGAACGGGTTCCCAGGGCTTGCTCCTCCTGGTAGGCAGTCGCTATATGTTCACGTACCGCAAGGTTTTTTTCCATTAAAGGCACCTGTTCCACCGAATTCATCACATCATTCCAAGTGGATGAAACCTCCTTGATGATCTGGCGCCGGGCCTGTTCCAACTCCTCCTGGGATTGATACACCCGCTTTGATGTTTCCCGATGCCGTGCCCAATCGTTGCCACCGCGGAACAGATTGTACTGCAACTGAAGCATGGCCGACGCATTCTTGGTATAGCTGCGGGTACCGGAAATATTGGCATTGTTGCCAAGATCCATTTCCAGATTAACCTTGGGCAACAGATTGGCAAACGCCATTTTCTTTTCCGCTTCAGCCGCCTCAAGATCCGCTTCCGATCCCTGAAGGGCAGGGGAATGACGCAGCGCCACGTTCAACGCCGCATCCAGGCTTTCCGGCAACAATTCCCGCTCCATCACGGGCAGAAGCAGGTTTTCAGGCGCAACGCCGATGACCTCCTTGAAGCGAACCTCAGCCTCGCGCAATTTTTTCAACGTCGTCGCCCGGTCTGATCGCGCCATGACCAGACGGCTGCGCGATTGATTGGCCTCGATATCGGTTCCGACACCGATGGTCGTCAACTCCTCCATTTTGGCCACGACCTGTTCAAGCGTGGCGATCGCATCATCATCCACACGCAACAACGCCCCCTGCTTGAGCGCTTCCAGGTAAACCTCGACCGCCTCCAGAATCACCTTGAGGGTTGTCTTCTGCAATCCCGCCTCGGCCGAACGGGACTTGGCTTTGGCCTGTTTCAAATTATTGACCGTATTGAATCCTTCAAACAGACTTTGACTGACGGACAAACCCAATTCACCCCGGTCCAGGGCATAACCACCTTCGATGGCCCGGGTCGTGGGACTGGAAACCCATTCCCGACCCGTACCCGCATTCACATCCACCCTTGGCAAAAATCCGGAAAACGCCTGATCCACCCGTTGATCCCAGGCCAGATGGTCATTGACCGCAGCCAATATTTTTGGATTGCCCGCCATGGCAGATCCAACCGCTTCCTGAAGGGTTTGCGCATCGAGCCGGGTCACCGGACTCAATACCAACCCTAATGCAAGGGGAATAAACATCCGAAAGATTGGGAAACCGATATTCACGAGTTCAGATCATCCGCCTGGATCACAATGCCATCGGGAAATGCCTGGAGACCCAATGAAATGAGCAACAAACATGCCGTTTGACGACTTATTACGAAAAAACGCAAGCGGCAACCATGCTTCCCAGACATGCCCAAGTCAAAAACCAAATCCAAACAATGAATACAACCATGCACAGACGGTCCTTTCATGTTAATATGTATTCATATTCCATGGGTCGGTTTTCATGGCCCATTCCCAGTTCACGTCCCTTGAGGGACACCAAGGTATCGATCAATTGGCATGGGCGGTAAGGACGGATTTTTTTCCAACGAAGGGTGGCCTGCCCGACTGACGCCGTTTTCGATGGTTTCAACGGTCATGGGAGACCTTTTCCTGGTCTCCTTCATGATCAATCTGCTTGGACTGGCCCTGCCACTGACCCTGTTGCAGATCTATGACCGTATCCTGCAATTCCAGGCAATCAGTACCTTGAGCCTGCTGATCCTGGGCGTGAGCATTGCACTGCTTCTTGAAGGCATTCTGCGCATGGGACGCTCCTATATCGGCGCATGGCTCGGTGCCCGGTTTGAGCATCTGGCGGCATGCAGCGCCATGGAACGATTTTTGACCACCAACCTGGCCGACTTTGAACGCGATGGATCCGGAGTCCACCTGGAACGACTCAACGCCCTCAACATTCTCAAGGATTTCTATGCGGGACAAGCAGTTGGCGTCATTCTGGATCTCCCGTTCGTTGCCGTCTATCTTGGACTCATCTACCATCTGGCCCAGGGATTGGTCCTGGTTCCCGTAATTGTTTTTCTGTTGTTTGTCATCTTTGTCTGGTTGATTGGCGAACAGTTGCACAAACAGGTCGGGGCGCGCATCGAATCGGATGACCGCAGAATCAATTTCATCATTGAAATCCTCAGCGGAATCCATGCCATCAAATCGATGGCCATGGAAGCCATGATGCTCAGGCGCTATGAACGATTGAGCGAAGCCTGTGCCAAGGGAGCCGAAGAAGTGGGCATCCAGGGCGCCGATTCACAAAACATCGGATCCTTTTTTTCCCAGATATCCATGGTCGGGGTGGTCTCCTTCGGAGCCATCATGGTGGTTTCCCAGGAGTTGACCATCGGTGGATTGGCAGCCTGCACCATGCTTTCGGGTCGGGCATTGCAACCATTGCAGCGGGCAGTCGGAATTTGGACCCGATTTCAGACCATCCGCCTGGCCAAGGATCGGGTCGCAAAGATTTTTGATCTCCCCGCCGATCACAGCGCGGACAAACCGACCATTCCGGAAATCGAGGGTCGGCTGACCCTGGAAGGGGTCTCGTTCGGCTTTGCCGCCGACAAGCCCCCCTTGTTGCATGACCTGAATCTGGATGTCGCCCCCGGTGAAATCATCGGCATATCCGGCGACAACGGCAGCGGCAAGACGATTCTGCTGTGGTTGATGATGGGGGCATTGAACCCCACAGCGGGACGGGTTTTGATCGATGGATACGATCTGGCAACCCACAATACCCGAAACCTCATGGACAAGGTCTCCTATCTGCCCCAGATCGGCATGCTGTTCCGAGGAACCATCCTTGAGAATATCCATATGTTCCGCAATCAATATTTTGATGAGGCCATTCGAACCGCAAAACTCCTTGAGCTTGAAGAATTCGTCTCCAAACTGCCCAAGGGTTTTGAAACGATGATCGACGACGGTGCCGATGAATCCATTCCCCGGGGGATCAAACAGCGGATTACTCTGGCCCGGTCTCTGGTCACCCATCCCAAGGTCGTCCTGTTCGATGAAGCCAATACCGGCATCGATGGCCGCGGCGATGAAAATTTAAAAAACGTCATTCTGGGCATGAAAAACCAAGCCACCATCATTCTGATCAGTGCCCGGCCTTCATTATTGAACCTGGCCAGCCGCTCCTTTCTATTAAAGGATGGAACGCTGGTCCCCAAACCACCGAAACCGACCGCTGCACCCACCGCTCTACCCACTCCGGTACCTGCCGCCAACACACCAAGCGCTCTGGGGAACGTGTGATGACCGGCATGCCCCCCAACCGCGACCAGGAACTGGAAGCCATTGCCCGCAACCTGCGTCCACAGGATGGGGTCGGTGGCTTGTTGGCTGAATTCAGTCAGATGTCCGATTTCGGGGCCTGCATCATCCCATTGCTGATGGCCATCGGTTATCGCGGTGATTTTCGCCATGTTGCCGAATCCTTGCCCCACTTTGCCGAAACCCTGGACCTGACCGGTTTTCGCAACATGATGGCCAACATGTCCTATATCAGCCGTGAAGGGCGGCTGAACATGGCTTCACTCGACCCCAGACTGCTTCCCTGTTTGTTCGTTCCCGACCATGGCGGGGTTCTGGTGCTGTTGAAACGAAGCACCGATTCGATCATCTGCTTCAATGGGGAACTGAGGCGCGTCGAACGCATGCCGACCCATTCAATTCCAGGACGTGCATTCTTTTTCAGCCTGATGGATCTGGAACACTGGGAATCGACCCAAAACCGCCTGGGTTGGTTCCGAATGATCGCGGAACGTTTTCGCAACATCATCACATTGATCCTTCTGGTCACCTTTGCCATCACCCTGTTGCAGGTCGCCACTCCCTTGTTCGTCATGTCCGTCTATGACCGGGTGGTCGGCAGCCGTTCCATCAGTACCTTGATCAACCTGCTATTGGGAATCGGCTGTGTCATCCTGTTTGACTGGGTTTTGCGCAAGGTGCGGACAAAAATGTTGATGTATGTGGGATCCCGCCTGGACTCCATCGTCAGCAATGCCATCTTCATGCGCATCCTCTCCCTGACCCCCAGCTTTACCGAACGGGCACCGATTGGCGCCCAGGTGTCGCGGATCAAAGATTTCGATACGGTGCGCGAATTTTTTACCGGACCATTGATGATGGTATTTTTTGAAATGCCCTTCACCGTGGTTTTTTTCACCGTGATTGCCATTCTTGGCGGCAGCCTGGCCCTGATTCCCATGGTCACCCTTGTCCTGTTCGTCGCCTTGTGGGCCATCATGATGCCGCTGGTGACCAATCATGAAGCCCGCAGCCGGCGCATGGCGGCAAAAAAACAGGAGTTTGCCGTCGAAGCTTTGGGAAAAATCCGGGGCATCAAATATGCGGGAATCGAAAAAATTTGGATGGAACGGTATCGTGACCTGGCTGCCAATGCCGCCATGACCAACTTTCATACCGCCATGATCAACGCTACGGTCAACACCATCGCCCATGTATTGATCGTTGGCTCAGGGGTCGCCACCATCGGTACCGGCGTGTTCAAGGTTTTAGACGGAACCATGACGACCGGCGGCCTGGTGGCCTCCATGATCCTGGTCTGGCGGGTACTGGGTCCCATGCAAAGCGCGTTCATCGCCATGACCCGCCTGGAACAGGTGCGTACCTCCATCAAACAGATCAACAGCTTGATGAGTGTCGTGCCGGAACGCAAGGAACACGCCCCCATCGAACCCATCAAACAGTTGGAAGGGTTTGTTTCCTTCGTTCGTGTCAGCATTCGCTATACGCCCGAATCGGAACCTTCCCTCATGGGGGTTTCATTCGACATCAAACCCGGGACCATTGTCGCCGTCATCGGCCGCAATGGATCGGGAAAGTCCACCGTGGTCAAGTTGATTGCCGGACTCTATCAACCCCAGGCAGGCAGCATCCGCATTGATGGTCAGGACATCCGCCAGATGAACCTGATTGAATTACGCCACGCCATCGCCTATGTGCCCCAACGATGTTCTTTGTTTTATGGCACCATCAAACAAAACTTGCTTTTGTCCCATGCCACCGCCTCCGATGAAGATGTGGAACGGGCGTGCCGCATGGCCGGGGTCTATGACGAAATCATGGCATTGCCGCAAAAATTTTGGACCCGGGTCGGCGACCAGAAAGCCACCAATCTGCCATCGAGCATGATTCAAAAACTATCCCTGGCCCGAGCCTACTTGAAACCGGCAAAAATCATGCTGTTCGATGAACCCGCCAATACCCTTGATTGGGAAGGAGATCAGGCATTCATGAAGGTTGCCCGTTCCTTGCGTGGCGAACGGACCATCTTCATCGTCACCCATCGTCCCAGTCATATTCGCATGGCGGACCAGATTTTATTTTTTGACCATGGTTATCTTCGACTGGCGGGTTCACCAGACCAGATCCTCTCTAAAATTCCTCCCGATCTGGTATGACCATGGCGACCGAAAAAGACCCCACCTCCGCCCAGAAGGTCGAAAAAGAGACTTCCTCAACCCCGGAAGCTGCGCAAAAGAACAGTCTGACCATTCGCCTTGGACAAAAGAAACCGACGCCCGTTGACAAGCCCCGTCCGACGGGTCCCGCCAAGCCTCGTGGAATCTCCTTGAAGGTTGGCAAACCACAAAATCCACCGAAGGCTGATCCGGTCAAACCATTATCAAAGCCCGTGGTATCATCCTCTGATACCGCTCCCATGATCCCCAGGGAACCAACCCCTCGTGGAATCTCCTTGAAGGTTGGCAAACCACAAAATCCACCGAAGGCTGATCCGGTCAAACCATTATCAAAGCCCGTGGTATCATCCTCTGATACCGCTCCCATGATCCCCAGGGAACCAACCCCTCGTGGAATCTCCTTGAAGGTTGGCAAACCACAAAATCCACCGAAGGCTGATCCGGTCAAACCTTTGTCAAAGCCCGTGGTATCATCCTCCGATACCGCTCCCATGATTCCCAGGGAGTCGACACCGGTCGTCATCCCTTCCCAGACCGTCACTGCCAATCAGCAGCCGACGGAACAAACCTCGGCACCATCCCCTGAACCACCCCATCCGATGGCACCCGTTCCAAAGGTTTCCATCAACAAGCAACCCCAAACCGTGGGTACCAAAACTCAAGCACCGCGCTCCAAAGACACCAACAAAATCACTGTCGGCGGCATTGCCAACACCCAGGCCAAACCGGTGACTTCAGCCTCGGTGAATACTCCGGGTACAGCCGATACTCCCGCTTCGGTGAATCCTCCCGCTTCGGTGAATCCTCCCGCCTCGGCAAATATCCAGCAGACTCCAGCCCATACCAAAGCACCCCCACCCAGGAAAAATGCTTCCCAACCAGCTTCGACGCAACCTCCCGGGACACCGATCATCTCGAATCCCGCCACCGAAGGGCAAAAAGGTTCCGGGAACAATCCTTTACCCCAAACGGCTCCTCCCGGGACCGCACAGGCAACTCCGGCAGGTCCCACCAAAAAAGAGGAAAAACCGGACTGGCTGACGTTGACACGGCAGGAACCGGAATCATTGCAATCGTTGCTGGAACCGGAGCCGGAAGAGATTACCCGGTTGAAGCAAGGATACAAACAACATCGATTTATGGCCCAATCGGTCATTCTCGAAGAATCGGGACTCTCCATCCAGGTCCGATCCGCCATGCTTGCGGTCTCCCTGGTCATCGTCTCCTTTTTCGTTTGGGCCTCATTTTCCACCATGGATGAAATCGCCTCGACCAATGGGCAGGTCATGCCTTCCAGTCCGGCCCAGCAGATTCAGCACCTGGAAGGGGGGATCATCCGTGAAATTTTGGTCCAGGAGGGACAGATTCTCAAGGAGGGGGCGCTGATCGTCCGCCTGGACTCGGAAGGGGTCATGGCCGATTTGAATCAACTCAATGCCAAAAAGGCTTCTCTGAAGGCGCAGGAGATCCGAATTCGTGCCTTTCTATCGGAACAGGAGGCCGATTTCAATTCCATTTCACCCATGTTTCAATCGTTTGCCCTGGGACAGAATCATTTGTTGCTGGCGCAACGTTCCGCCTTGGCCAGTGAAAGAGCAGTCCTCGAAACCCGCATCTCCCGTTCCCGGTCCCGCATTGAAAATCTTCTGGAACAACAACAAAATCTTGAAGTCCAGAAATCCTTCCTCTCCCAGGAATTGGGCATGAAGAAGGAAGGTTATGAGAAAGGGTTGATTTCCAAGTTGATCTATCTTGCAACTCAAAAAGAATTGAGTCGCACCGAGGCGGAATGGGTTCGGATCCATGGTGACCTCACCACGGCAAAGAAAGAAATGGAAGAAGCGGTGGGAGATCTGGATGAATTGCTCAAAAAATCTCGGGAAACCAGTCTGCGTGAACTGGGATCGGTGACCACGGAACTGGCACAGGTCGAAGAACAGAGTCGGCGGCTCAAGGATCGGGCCAATCGTCTTGAGGTACGAACCCCGGTTTGGGGCGTAGTCAACAATCTTCAGGTCAAAACCGTAGGGGGTGTCATCGCCCCCGGGGCATTGATTGCTGAAATCATCCCCATGGATTCAACCCGAAGGGTGGAAACCCATATCAGCACACGCGATATTGGACATGTCGCCGTGGGACAATCCGTCACAGTCAAGGTCACAACCTACGATTTTGCCCGTTATGGCGGCATCAGTGGTGTTCTTGAATCGATTTCACCCACAACCTTCAAGGAACAGGACGAAAAGGAACCCTTTTATAAGGGAATTGTACGATTGGAAAAATCATACGTCGGGTTCAACGAAAAGAAAAACCCGGTCCTGCCGGGTATGACGGTTCAGGCAGACATCGATACCGGATCAAAAACCTTGATGGAATACATGCTCAAACCCATCTATGCATCGGTCAACCAGGCATTCCGGGAACGGTAATCGGTAATTCTACTTTGTTACATTCATTAACTGGAGAGGATGGCTGGCAATTGACTGATATACATAGGAATATTGAAAGAAAAAAGGGGTCTGGGGGATT
>PEAN01000032.1 GCA_002753735.1 Magnetococcales bacterium DCbin4 | reverse complement strand
GCGTGTTGTTGCCCAGGCGGGTTCCTGGGCAGGCAATCCCGGAGTTGAATGATTTGCAGGAGGTAGATGCCATGCTGGCCGAGACTGTTGGCGAATGGACGAAAGAATGGAAGCGTGAAGGCCGCCAGGAAGAAGGCGCATCAATGCTGACGCGCCTATTGCAACGCCGCTTCGGTACCGTACCCGACTGGGCAAACGAGAAGATTGCCAAAGCGGACCTGTCATCCTTGGAGGAGTGGAGCCTCCGCATCTTCGATGCCCAGTCTTTGGACGATATCTTCGCGGATGAGCAATGATACGACCAAGGAGATTTTTCGGCGAATTCTTTCGGTAACCGACCGATACCCAAAGCGAACTTCATCTCTCCGCGTCCCTTCTGATCCATCTGGCCATGAAAAGGGCAAAACTGGATGTTGTGCCGAGTACGTGGGAGGCGTCGATGGCACAAGGCGATGACCTCCATTTGAAGGTCAAAACGGGTTCGGCATGCCGTTTGGAAGGTGTGCGGCCAGGATTTTGATTTATTTATCATGGCAAAAAGGCGATCATGGATCCTTGATGAATGCTCGATGTTGAAGTTGAAGGTTGATCAGTTTTTGCGGAGGGCCAAAAAGGTGAAACAACGGCAGTTGGTCAGCTTCGACTGGGCCTTGAAACGCCTGCTGCGCAGCAAGGCCAATTTTGAAATCCTGGAAGGGTTCCTCACCGAACTTCTTCGCGAGGATGTGCGCATCGTTGAAATCCTGGAGAGCGAAAGTAATCAGGAAGCCCGTAACGATAAATTCAACCGTGTCGATCTCAAGATCAAAAACACCCGGGATGAAATCATCATCGTTGAGTTGCAATACGAACGAGAGTGGGATTATCTACAGAGGTTACTCTTCAGTACCGCCAAGGCCATCACCGAACACATGACGGAAGGCAAGCCTTACGCCAGTGTGATCAAGGTCGTCACCATCAGCATTCTCTATTTTGATCTGGGGCGTGGCAGCGATTATGTCTATGTGGGCAATACCTCTTTCAGGGGGTTGCACACCCATGAAGAACTGGCCTTGGACGAGGGGCAAAAGGCTTTGTTTCAACGACCTTCGGTAGCCGCTATTTTTCCAGAGCATTACTTGATCAAAGTAAGAAATTTCGATGATGTCGCCCGAGATACCCTGGACGAGTGGGTCTATTTCTTGAAAAACTCTGATATTCGTGATGATTTTACGGCCCGTGGCCTGAAAGAGGCCAAAGAAAAGCTTGATGTCCTGCAATTGCCAGAGCCAGAGCGCAGGGCCTACGAACGCTATCAGGAAGAACTTCATGACCAGGCAAGTTTTGTACTCTCGACCTATGGTGCTGGTAAATGGGAAGGACGACAGGAAGGTCTGCAGGAAGGACGACAGGAAGGTCTGCAGGAAGGACGACAGAAAGAAGCTGCATCAATGTTGATGCGCCAATTGCAACGCCGCTTCGGCACCGTATCCGATTGGGCAAACGAAAAAATTTCCAAGGCCGATCTTCAATCCTTGGAGGAATGGAGTCTTCGCATCTTCGATGCCCAGTCTCTGGACGACGTTTTCTTGGACAATGCGTGATGGACTGTGGAGATTTTTCTGCAAGTTTTTCCGGTAACCAGTCGATACCCGAAGCGAACCCGGCTCATGGGGTGAATTGGGTGATCCTGGATTAACGCCTTTTTTTGCAGGGATCACCATCCTTTTTTGAACGCTTGAGATCAGGAGGCGACCCTTCAAGATGCGTCATATTCATCACATGTACCGTTGGGCATCCGATGAATCATGATCGTATCCGGACACGGGAACATCTTTCAGTCCATCATGCTGGCGGTTTCTTCCCGGAATTGCAATGCATATAACCGGGAATATACACCCTTTTTTTCGATCAATGTCTCGTGGGTCCCCGATTCGACGATCCGCCCCCGGACCAGGACCAGGATCCGGTCCACATGCCGGATGTCCGGGAGCCGGTGGGCGATGATCAGGGCGGTCCGGTGTTGCAACAATCGTTTCAGGGCGGTTTGAATGATCTGTTCGCTCAAGGTATCGACCGAACTGGTCGCTTCGTCCATGACCAGAATGGCGGGGTTGAAGGCGAACATGCGGGTGATGCCCAGCAATTGCCGTTCACCTGCGGAAAGATTGCCACCCCGTTCCGATAAGACCGTTTCCATTCCCATGGGAAGGCGTTCGATGAAGGTAATGGCCCCCGATTGCACGGCGGCGTCATGGAGTTCCCGGGGACCGATGGCGGGGTCGTCGAGATGGATGTTCTGGGCAATGGTTCCGGAAAAGATAAAGGTCTCCTGCTGCACCATCCCCACCATCCGCCGCAACGTGCGCAAAGGATACTGCCGTACCGGCAGGCCGTCGATGAAGACCTCGCCCCGGGTCGGTTCGTGGATGCGGTTGATCAGTTTGACCAGACTGGTCTTCCCCGCCCCCGTGGGGCCGACAATGGCCACTTTCTCACCCGGGGTGATGGTGGCATTGATGTGTTGTAACACCAGGGCGTCACCATAACCGAAGTCGCAGTCTTCAAACCGGATCTCCCCGCGGAATACGGGCAATGGTGCGGTGACCGACTGATCACGGATGGCGGGTTGGGTGTCCAGCAGGTTGAAAATACGTTCCAGGGCGGTCATCGCCGCCTGCATGGTGGTGAATTTGCCCGACAGGTCGCGGATCGGGAAAAAGATGCGGCGGATATAGTCGATGAAGGCGATAATGGTCCCGATGGTCGTCTCGCCCTGGTCCACCATCCCCGCTCCGTACCAGAACAGCAGGGCGATGGTGATGGTCGAGGCGGCTTCGATGAAACTGAACTGGAACGCCTCCAGGAAATTGCTGTCGAGTACCGTCCTGAAATGTTCCCGGTTGATCGTTTCGAACAGGTGTCGGCGATGTTGCTGACAACGAAACAGGCGCAACACTTCGGCCCCTTCCACCTCTTCGGTCATCTGTCCCGCCATGCGCCCCTGCAGGATCCGCCCCTGGCGTTGAATCAGACGCATCCTGCGGGTGATGAGGACCGTACCGATGATGAGGACCGGCATGGCGAGCAACGTGACCATGGAGAGGCTTGGGGAAAGCAGGGTCATGGAAACGCCGATTCCCACCAAAAGCAGAAAATCGCTGACCAGATTGACCAGGCCGGAGCTGACCATCTGACTGACCGCCTCGGTGTCGTTGACCACGCGGTTGGTCAGGCGGCCACTGGCTTGACGGTTGAAATATCCGGCATCCATGGCGACAAGGTGCGAAAATAAATGGTTGCGGATGTCCCGGACCACCCTTTGTCCAAGAAGGGTATTGGTGAAGGATTGAATATAGCCGATGACGAATTGCAGCCCGACCAGCAGGGAGAACAGGGTGAGCAACAGGGGAAAACCCTCCATGACCCCTGTGGTCAGGTGCTGATCGACCGCCTGTTTGATCAGGAACGGTTGTGTCATCTGGACCAGGGCGCTCAAGGGGAGCAACGCCAGCGCCGCGACGATCAAGCGGCGATAGGGGGCGGCATACGATAAAAAACGGGCAAACAGGCGCCAATCCATAAACCGGCCAAAACGGGTCTCTTCGGTATCGGCGTGGACCGCAGGGGTCATGGCATGACCTCCACCAGGGCGGGGGTCGCCATCGATTGCAGGGCTTCCTTGCGTGCCATCCTCTGATGCAAGGTTTGATATCGCGTACTCGATGCCATCAGTTCGGCATGGTTGCCCGAATCCACGATGCGTCCCCCCTCCATGAGATGGATGCAGTCGGCATGATGCAGGGCCGCCACCCGATGGCAGACCATGAGGATGGTACGGGTTGGGGTCATGGTCTTGAGGTTGTTCAGAATTTGCTCTTCGGTGTGGGCATCGACACTGGAAAATACATCGTCCAACAGGAGGATGACAGGGTCGGCCA
Organism: Magnetococcales bacterium DCbin4; assembly: GCA_002753735.1. Taxonomy (GTDB): domain Bacteria; phylum Pseudomonadota; class Magnetococcia; order Magnetococcales; family UBA8363; genus UBA8363. Next base: position 39,030 of record PEAN01000032.1, on the reverse strand, counting down.
GCAGGGACCGGGCCAGCGCTACCCGTTGACGCTGGCCTCCCGACAGGGTGATGCCCCGTTCTCCGAGCACACTGTCGAGTCCCAGGGGAAATTCCGCAACTTCGCGTTCCATGGCGACGGTCTGCAAGGTGGCCCACAGGGCTTCGTCGGCAATTTGACGGTTGCCGGGATTCAGGTTTTCCCTCAACGTGGTGGCGAACAGAAAACTTTCCTGGGGCGCCATGGCCAGGTGGGTGCGCAACAGGGTTTCGTCCATGGTCGCCAGGTCCATCCCATCGATCCAGATGCATCCTTCGGGAATCGGATAGAGCCGGGCCAGCGTGTTCAACAGGGCGCTTTTCCCGGAACCCACCCGTCCAACGAGTCCGATGAACCCTCCCGGCGGAATGACCAGGCTCAGATCGTCAAGCACCTTGGGACCATTGGCGAAGGAAAAGTTCAGATGGTTGATCGTGATCCCTCCCTGCCAGCGGGGGGTGGGGGGCCGGTTGGCCGATGAATGCTCAGGCGATGCCACGAAGGGTTGGGTGTCGAGAATCCGTCCGACCCGTTCCAGCGAAGCCAATCCCCGTTGCATGACGGTGAGGATCCAGCCCAGCCCGACCGTTGGCCAGATGAGGATGGCCAGGTATCCCGAAAAGGCTACGAAATCACCGATCGTCAAACGTCCCGCTGCCACTTCGCTGCCACCGAACGTCAACAGCAGGATCGCTCCGATCCCGCCACTGAGCATGGTCAAGGGGGCGAACAGGCTTTGCAGGCGGGTATGATCGACATTGGCCTCGTACAGGTGATGCGCCTCGGTGGCAAAACGTCGACACCAATCCCCGTCGCGGGCATGATTGCGGATCACGCTCAATCCGGTGATTGATTCCTGAACGAATCCAGATAATTGACCAAAACGATCCGCCACCCTGCGGCTCAGGCGATACAGGCGGCGCGTCAATACCCTTGCACCCCCCAATACCACCGGAAAGGGGGCGAGAACCAACAGCGTCAACGCGGCGTCGAGGCCGATCATGACGGGCAGGGTGATGGCGTAAACCATGAGGGTGTTGGAAACCTGAAGGAATCCGGGCCCGATGAACATGCGGATCGAGGTGATGTCATTGTTGCCCCGGGCGACCAGATCCCCGGTTTTTTCACCGTCGAAAAAGGGGGCATCCAGTTCCAGCAGGTGGGCGTGGTATCGTTGACGCATTTCAAATTCCACCGTGCGCCCGATCCCGAATATATGGGTCCGCGCCCGGACACGGACGGTGGCGTTGACCACGGCCAGCAGGATGAGTCCCAATACCAGGTGGGCGATGGCGTGCGGACCTCGGGTTGGGGTGGTGAGCGATTCCGTCGTCAACTTGAGCAGATAGGGTATGGTGGCGGCACTGGCATTGGTCAGCGCCAACAGCACGAAGCCAACGGCAAAGGCTTTGACATGATTGCCAATGTGCGGCAGCACATGGCGCAGGCGATGACGCCATTCCTGAACTTTGTTATCCCGGAACATTCACGCTTTGTCCAAACATCTTTTGGAAAATGGTTTCAATAAATGTGATTCTGTGTTAAATAATTGACGCTTACGGCCATGCTCGAGGTCATGAGACACCTGTAGCATGAACGTGATCCACGCCGCTGGCAAGGGTTGCCACGGGAGAAGAATTCCCGGTTGAATTGATGAGGCGATACAAATTGGATTCAATCTTGCATTAGGTTGCCATAATTTTCAAAGGTGCTTTAATTTTGGCGGGAAGATCCAATGTCTGTCGGGAACCCTCTGCCCCGGCACCTCAATCCTGATCAGTCCGGCGTGTTCGGTGGGTCGGGCGTCAATGATTTGCCATGGTGCCTCTTGCCATGGCACGGATGCTTGAGAGAGTTGCGTGATGAAAAAATTATGTTCCTTTGGTTGGACCCGGTCCATTGTGATTTTGTTCTGCGTTGCCATTGCGGGGTGTCAAAGCTTGCCACGAGAGGAGGTTTCGGAATTGAAGCCGCCGTCACCGGAGAAACCCAAATCTTACAGCCATGTCAAAAACGGTCAACCCTATACCATCAATGGCAGAACCTACTTTCCCATGTCCAATGACGATGCGGCAAACTTTGTCGCCGAAGGGATCGCCTCGTGGTATGGCCCCAATTTCCATGGCGAAGATACCGCCAACGGTGAATTCTTCGACATGTATGGCATGACCGGCGCCCACAAAACCCTCCCACTGCCGATGATGGTTCGGGTCACCAACCTTGATAACGGGCGCTCGACCACCATTCGGGTCAATGATCGGGGACCGTTCATCGGTGACCGGATCATCGATCTGTCCAAATCGGCCGCACGGGAATTACAGTTTCTTGAAAAGGGTACCGCCAAGGTTCGGATCGAAGCCCTGGGCATCGCCGATCCCCTGCCGGAAGACCATCCTTATCATCAAAACAGACGGCGCGTTCTTGCCAACCAGTTAAAAACAGAACAAAAGAGCCAACAGGACTTGCATAACGAAAGCAAAAAGGTCCAGAATAAAGGCCGAGATTCAGAGCATGCCTTCTTTGTTCAGGTTGGGGCGTTTCGTTCGCGCGTGAATGCGGCAAGTCTTGCGAACCGGATTCAATCGGCCGGGAAAGCTCATGTTCGAACAGGTTCCAAAAATGGCGATGGTTATTTCAGGGTTTTGGTGGGTCCGTTTCCCTCTCCGCTTGGTGCCGATGTCATGCTGGCCCGTCTGTCAAACCTTGGTTTGAAACAATCCCGGATCGTTTCGGAATAATGGGTTTCGCGACCCTTTGCAGCACCGGTTCAATCACCGGTGAGAAGTCTACGCGCCGAAAATTGTCTGGTTTGGGATCAGACCTGAATGGTCTGGTCAGGGAAAAAACCTTGATCAACAGGGACCCTTGAGTCCGGGGGTTTTTCGTCGTGCCAATCATGAAATCATTCGTGTTCTTATTGACGTTCTTTTTTCTTTCCTCAACCGCCTTCGCGGTCGATCCCGATAAATCGGCCATTGATATCCGGGCCACTTCCGCCATCCTCGGCGATCTGGATACCGGGGTGATCATGTTTGAAAAAGATGCGGACAAGGTGGTTCCGCCCGCATCCTTGACCAAAATCATGACCCTGTATCTGATCTACGAAGCCTTGGCGCGTGGCGATCTGAATCTGGAACAAAAACTTCCCGTCAGCGAAAGGGCTTGGCGTACGGCGGGTTCGAAAACCTTTGTCAAGGTCGGCGATGAGATCAAAGTGGATGACCTGATCCGGGGGATCGCGGTACAAAGCGGAAATGATGCCTGTGTCGTGGTGGCGGAACATCTGGCGGGGTCGGAGGCGGGTTTCGCCGACCTCATGAATGCCAGGGCACGCGAGTTGGGATTGTCCAACTCCCATTTCATCAATCCCACCGGCCTACCCGATCCCCAACATTATACCAGTGCGCGCGATCTGTTCAAACTGGCCAGTGCCATCATGAACCGTTTTCCGGAGTACAGTTACTTCGTCCGGGAAAAACAGTATACCTTCAGCGGCATCCAACAATACAACCGTAACCGTCTGCTCTGGCGTGACCCTTCCATCACCGGGTTGAAAACGGGGCATACGCGGGAGGCGGGTTATTGTCTGGTTGCCACCAGCGAAAAGGAAGGACAGCGTTTGTCCGCCGTCATCCTCGGTTCCACGGGCAGCAAGGTGCGTGAAGAGGATGCCCTGCGCCTTTTGCGTTTTGGCAACCGCATGTATGAAACGGTTCGCATCTATGAACCCGGGGCGTTGATTCGCAGCCTCAGAATTTGGAAGGGGCAGGAGGATTTCATCGACGCCACGGTGGAAACCCCGGTCGTCGTGACCATTCCCAGAAAGGAAAGAAGCAGCCTGGAAGTTGGAATGGTGTATGAGGAACCGATGTACGCCCCCCTGGAAAAGGGCCAGAAGATCGGTGCGGTCATCGTCAAGTTCAAAGGCCAGGAAATTTTGAACCGTCCGGTCGTCGCCGCCAAGGAACTTCCCTCCGGGGGGATCGTGGGTCGCCTGATGGATTCGGTTCGGCTTTATTTTGGTTGGTAATCGATTTGGTTGCAGATTGTCTGCTTGGAACCATTATAAACCTTCGTTGGCCTTTCCTTAAGCATCGATCGCGCCATTGAAGGGGGGGTATTCGAGATCATCCCACGGGGGGATAAAAGAGGAACCATGGCCAGTACCAAGGACAAAAAACCCAAAGCGGTCAAAGCCGCCAATAAAACAGAAGCCCCTTCACAAAAAAAAACTTCATTGAAAAAGGTGAATCTGGCGGACAGCCTCACACCGAAGTCCTCGGAATCAATGGATCTGATCCCCGGGGCGCTTCCGGTCGATGGTGCTGCGGTACCCTCCATGGAAGAAGTTTTGAATTCCCTGGAAAGCATGCTTGACGGGGAAGGTATCGAAGAGAACACCTCGGAGTTCCTCCCTCAAAATTTGAAGTCGGAAACGGTCATCCCGGAAGCGGTGGTTCCCCCTTCCGTGGATGCGTCCGGCGCAGGTGCGCCACCAGCGGTGGTCGAGGAAGAGGAGGATGTCCTCGATCTGACGGGTATGGAAATCGATTTCCCGACGCCGGTGAATATCGCTGCCGTGCTGAATTCCTCACGGGATGAAGAGCAAGCGCATCTCCTGGAAGATGAGGGGGATGCGGTTTCGCTGGAGGCGTCCGAAGGGGGACCGGACGAAGAGGCGTCTGTGTCGCCTGATGCAACTCATGAAGAATCATTGTTGCTCGATGGTACTTTGGAGGATGAGGAATTAGCGCTGCTGGATGATGAAGAAGACGTGCCGTCGTTGCTCGATGCAGATGGAGAAGAAGACCTTGATCTGCTTGAGGATGAAGAATTACCCCTGCCGCTTGAACATATTGCGGAGGTTACGGGACGACCGGCTTCGGTCCAGAAGGGTTCCGTCGAGAACGGAGCGACCTTCATTCCTGAGCCTGCTGAGGAAGTACGTACCCAGCTTCTGGAAGAATCTGAAGAGGGAATGCAAGAGGTTCTCCCTGAATTGACCGAGGACGAAAATGATACCCCATTGAGTCAAGATCTGGATTCCGACCTGGAAGGGGATCTGGTTTCAGAATTGGCGGAGGGTGAAGAAGAGGGACTCCTCGACGAAGTCATGGACCAGGTTGTTTCTCTTGAAGAAGCCAGTGAGGAGGATGCTGCTTTCCTGGATGAAGCAAGTGAATCATTGGAAGGTGGTGGGTCTCTTTTGGCTCAAGAACGGGCTGAGAAATCGGATCTTGTCGGGGAAGAGGTCATTTCCGAGGAAGAAGAGGCCATCGGAGAAGAGGAAGATCTGGAGGAAGAAGAGGCGGTTGGGGAAGGGGAAGATTTGGAGGAAGAAGAGGCGGTTGGGGAAGGGGAGGACTCCGAGGAAGAAGAGGCCATCGGAGAAGAGGAAGACTCCGAGGAAGAAAAGGCGGTTGGGGAAGAGGAAGACACCGAGGAAGAAGAGGCGGTCGGGGAAGAGGAAGATTCCGAGGAAGAAGAGGCCATCGGGGAAGAGGAAGACACCGAGGAAGAAGAGGCGGTCGGGGAAGGGGAAGATTCCGAGGAAGAAGAGGCGGTCGGGGAAGAGGAAGATTCCGAGGAAGAAGAGGCCATCGGGGAAGAGCAAGGTTTGGTGAAAGAAGAGGCCATCGGGGAAGAGGAAGATTCCGAGGAAGAAGAGGCCATTGGAGAAGAGGAAGACGCCGAGGAAGAAGAGGCCATCGGGGAAGAGGAAGATTCCGAGGAAGAAGAGGCCATCGGGGAAGAGGAAGACGCCGAGGAAGAAGAGGCCATCGGGGAAGAGGAAGACACCGAGGAAGAAGAGGCCATCGGGGAAGAGGAAGACACCGAGGAAGAAGAGGCCATCGGGGAAGAGGAAGATTCCGAGGAGGAAGATGCCGTCGGGGAAGAGGAAGATTCCGAGGAAGAAGAGGCCATCGGAGAAGAGGAAGACACCGAGGAAGAAGAGGCCATCGGGGAAGAGGAAGATACCGAGGAAGAAGAGGCGGTCGGGGAAGAGGAAGATTCCGAGGAAGAAGAGGCCATCGGGGAAGAGGAAGATACCGAGGAAGAAGAGGCGGTCGGGGAAGGGGAAGACTCCGAGGAAGAAAAGGCCATCGGAGAAGAGCAAGGTTTGGTGAAAGAAGAGGCCATCGGGGAAGAGGAAGATACCGAGGAAGAAGTGACGGTTGGTGAAGGGGAAGACTCCGAGGAAGAAGAGGCCATCGGAGAAGAGCAAGGTTTGGTGAAAGAAGAGGCCATCGGGGAAGAGGAAGATACCGAGGAAGAAGAGGCGGTTGGGGAAGGGGAAGACCCTGAGGAAGAAGTGACGGTTGGTGAAGGGGAAGACTCCGAGGAAGAAGAAGTGGCTGGGGAAGAGGAAGGTTTGGAGGCAGAAGAGGCGGTCGAAGAAGAGGAAGATTTGGAGGAGGGAGAAGTGGCCGGGGAAGTGGAAGACTCCGAGGAGGAAGAACCGGTCGGAGAAGAGGAAGATTTGGAGGGAGAAGAGGCGGTCGGGGAAGAGGAAGACTCCGAGGAGGAAGAATCGGTCGGAGAAGCGGCAGGTTTGGAAGAAGAGGTGGTCGAAGAAGAGGAAGGTTTGGAGGAAGGGGAAGAACCGGGTCTCCTTGAGGAGGAGGTTTCCCTGGAGGCGACTACGGGGGCACAGCCGTCGCTTTCCGTCGTTGGAACTGGAGAAGGATCGGGGTTGGAAGATGCCGGGGGGGCACCGGATCGGTTGCAGGGGGAGGCGGAAGGGGAAGAAGGTGGTGGCACTTTGATTGAAGCGGCTCCGGAGGAGAAGGGAGATCCACGGGAGGCACGGCTTCAGGAGGTTTCCGGGTTGGCATCCCTGGTGGGGTTGGCGAATGAGCCCGCGTCTCGATTGGCCGAAGAGGAGGAGGGTGGAGGCCAGCCGCTGTCTTCCGGATCGTTGGAGGAATCATATGGCGGTCGTGTGGAGGAAATGGTTCGGGAAATGGTTGCCTCCATGTTGCAGCGGCTGTTGCCCGATCTGGTGGAGGAGATCGTCCGCGAAGAGATTGAGCGTATTCGTAACCTGGATTGACCCGGCATGAGGTGATTGTTAACCATGCCATGGCGTTAAAATTAAATTGCATCCAACCGGATCAAACACGATGTCAGAATCGGAATTGCCCAAGACCTATCTTCCTTCGGGAGTGGAACGACGTTTGTATCAATTTTGGGAAGAGCGAGGTTTTTTCTCCCCGAACATGGAACAGGGAGGTGTCCCCTATTGCATCATGATTCCGCCCCCGAACGTGACGGGGAGCCTGCACATGGGGCATGCATTTCAGGACACCATCATGGATGCCCTGATCCGTTACCATCGGATGAAGGGAGACCGGACGCTGTGGCAGACCGGCACCGATCATGCGGGGATTGCCACGCAGATGGTGGTGGAACGGCAATTGGAGGCGGAAGGGAAAAGCCGGCATGATCTGGGCCGGGAGGCGTTTGAGCGCCGGGTGTGGCAGTGGAAGGAAAGTTCGGGTGGGACGATTGTCCAACAGTTGCGGCGCATGGGGGCATCGTGTGACTGGAGCCGTGAACGGTTCACCATGGATCGGGAATTGTCGCATGCGGTGACCGAGGTATTTGTCCGTCTTTATGATGATGGGTTGATTTACCGGGGGAAACGGTTGGTCAACTGGGATCCGGTGTTGCGTACCGCGGTATCGGATTTGGAGGTGTTGTCGGAGAAGGAAGCGGGGCACCTGTGGCATTTGCGCTATCCTCTGGCGGACGGATCGGGTCATCTGGTGGTGGCGACCACGCGGCCGGAGACGATGCTGGGCGATACGGCGGTTGCGGTCCATCCCGAGGATACACGTTATGCGGCGTTGGTGGGCAGCAAGGTGATTCTGCCATTGGCCAATCGCCCGATTCCCATCATTGCCGACACCCATGTGGATCCGGAATTTGGTTCCGGTTGTGTCAAGATCACTCCGGCACATGATTTTAACGATTATGCCATTGGTGAACGCCATCATCTGCCGGTGATCAATGTGCTGACCCCTGACGCTGCCATGAACGCGAATGTCCCCGAGGTCTATCGGGGATTGGACCGTTATGAAGCGCGTCGGCGCGTGGTTGAGGATCTTGAGGCGTTGGGATTGTTGGCCAAGGTGGAACCTCATGAATTGATGGTCCCCCGGGGAGACCGGTCGCGGGCGGTGATCGAACCCTTGTTGACCGATCAATGGTTTGTCAAGGCGGGTCCGCTGGCACAAAAAGCGATGGCGGCGGTGGAAGATGGGCGGATCCGCCTGGTTCCCGCCCACTGGGAAAAAACTTATTTTGAATGGATGCGCAACATTCAGGATTGGTGTATTTCCCGGCAGATCTGGTGGGGGCACCGGATTCCCGCCTGGTATGGTCCCGACGGTCAGGTTTTTGTGTGTAATTGTGAGGAAACCGTCTATGAACTGGCGGCGGAACATTATGGATCCCCGGTTCACCTGGAACGGGATCCCGATGTTTTGGATACCTGGTTTTCATCGGCGCTCTGGCCGTTTTCGACCCTGGGATGGCCGGAAGAGACCCCGGAACTCAAGGCATTTTATCCGACCCAATGTTTGGTGACCGGATTTGACATCATTTTTTTCTGGGTTGCCCGGATGATCATGATGGGTCTTGAGTTTACCGGCGAGGTCCCGTTCCGTGATGTCTACATCACCGGTTTGATTCGTGACGCCGAGGGCAACAAGATGAGCAAGTCCAAGGGCAACATTCTGGATCCTTTGGACTTGATTGATGGTATTGATCTGGAATCGTTGGTGGCCAAACGGACCCGGGACATGATGCAACCGCATCTGGCGCAGCGGATCGAAAAGGCGACCCGCAAGGAATTTCCGCAGGGGATTCCGGCGTTTGGCGCCGATGCCCTGCGGTTTACCATGGCCAGTCTGGCGACCCAGGGACGCGATATCAAGTTCGATCTGGGGCGGATCGAGGGGTATCGCAATTTTTGCAATAAATTATGGAATGCCAGCCGTTTTGTCTTGATGAACACCCGGGATCATGCGGGGGGTGGGCCTCATGACCCCTCCAAGGAGTCGATTCCAGACCGTTGGATCCGTGCCAGACTCCGGCGTGTCGGTGGCGAGGTCACCCGTGCCCTGGAAGAATACCGGTTCAACGATTATGCCCACCATATTTATCAATTTTTGTGGGGTGTTTTCTGTGACTGGTATCTGGAGATGGTCAAACCGGTCCTTTATGGCGACAATGTGGAGGAGGGACGGAAGGAAGCGACGCGTACGACCATGTTGGATGTGTTGGAACAGGCGTTGCGTTTGTTGCATCCCTTGATGCCATTCATTACCGAAGAGTTGTGGTTGCGGGTTGCGCCACGGGCAGGGCGTTCGGGGGACTCCATCATGTTGGCGCCGTGGCCGGGGGCGGAAGCGGGATTGGATGCGGCGGAAGAGGCGGTCCTGCAAGAGATGGATTGGGTGATTGCGTTGGTGACGGTGGTCCGGACGTTGCGTGCCGAATTGGATTTGCCGCCCGGGAAAGGGTTGCACATGGTGGTGATGGGGAGTGACCAAAGCATCGAACGGTTGCAGCGGCATGAGCGGATCATTTCGGTTCTGGCCCGTCTCGAGGGGTGGTCCCGGGTCGGGGAAGCCCCTGGCGAGGAGTGTGCAACGGGGGTCCTGGAAGACTTGCGGATCCATATCCCGTTGGCGGGATTGATGGATATGGCGGCGGAAGCCTTGCGTTTGACGAAGGGGTTGGAAAAATTGGCACGGGAATTGGAAACTGTCGAGAAGAAATTGGCCAATCCATCGTTTCTGTCACGCGCCAAGCCTGAAGTGGTGGGGAAAGAACGGGCCAAAGAGGGGGAATACAAGGAAAAAATTCATGGATTGAAGGAGGCGTTGCGACGCCTGGAACACATGAGGAGACCGACATGATGAATCCTCCCTGGTTGGATATCGTCACCATTGCTTTGAATCAGGATTTGGGGCGGGGCGATATTACGACGAACGCACTGGTATCGCCGGGGCAGAAGGCGGAAGCGGAACTGGTGGCCAAGGAAGATATGGTGGTGTGTGGATTGCCGGTGGTTGCGGAAGTCTTTCGCGCGGTGGATTCCCGAATCCGGATGTTGCCGGAACGGCCCGATGGCGAAGGAGTGCTTGCGGGCAACCGCATTTGTACCATTCATGGTCCCGCACGGGGCATTCTGGCGGGAGAACGGGTTGCTCTGAACTTTTTCCAGAATCTGTCGGCGGTTGCGACATTGACGCGCCAATATGTGGAACAGGTCGAAGGGACGCGGGCACGAATCTGTGATACCCGCAAGACGACGCCGGGATTGCGTCTTCTACAAAAATATGCCGTGCGCATCGGTGGCGGATACAATCATCGGTTTGGCCTGGATGATGGGGTCTTGATCAAGGAAAACCATATCGCCCTGGCGGGGGGGATCGCCTTGGCGCTCAAGAAGGCATACGGTGCGGTCAGCCATCTGCATGGGGTGGAGATCGAAGTTGAAACCCTGGACCAGTTACGCGAGGCGCTGGATGCGGGGGCACGCATCATCCTGCTTGACAACATGAGCCTGGAAAATCTTGAGAAAGCGGTTGCCATTGCGGGGGGCAAGGCGTTGCTTGAGGCGAGTGGCAATGTCACCTTGTCCAATGTGCGTGCGGTTGCGGAAACCGGGGTCGATCTGATTTCGGTGGGGGCCATTACCCATAGCGCGGGAAGCAAGGATGTCTCTCTTCTCGTCACCATGTAACGATGAACTGTTGTCATTGTTGCAACGGCGCGAAGGGCAACCGGTATCTGGAGTCGAGATCGGTCGATGCCTGGGCATTTCCCGGGCGGCGGTCTGGAAACGGATTCAAGGATTACGTTTGGCGGGATACAAGGTTCAATCCATGGCAGGGCAAGGATATGTGTTGGATGAAATTCCTGATCTCCTGACCCGTGAGGTCGTTGGGGGATGGCTGCGTGGTGCGATATTTCTGCCGGGGCGGTACCATTATTTTTCCGAAATCGACTCCACCAACGCGCATGCGGCTCGGCTCGCCGTGGAAGGGGCGGAGGAAGGGACCGTGGTGGTGGCCGACAGTCAAACCCGGGGACGGGGTCGCCTGGGACGGGTTTGGGAATCCCCTTCGGGTGTGAATCTTTATTTTTCGATGATCCTGCGTCCCCCGGTTGAACCCCGGCATACCGCCCAGATGACGTTGATTTCCGGGTTGGCCCTGGCAGAAACCGTGGCCGGGCTGGGGGTGCAAGGGGTGGAAATCAAGTGGCCAAACGATTTGTTGCTGAATGGCGGAAAATTGGCGGGCATATTGACGGAAATGGCGGCGGAAGAGGATCGGGTCCATTACGTCGTGGTCGGGGTCGGGTTGAATGTCAACGGTCAGATGCTTGCATATTCACCTGAAATTCAACAGATCGCCCGATCATTGCACGACCAGACGCAAAAAACGATCAAGCGTGCCCCATTGTTGGCCGATTTTCTTTTCAGGTTTGAAGAATGGTACAGACGTTATTTGACCCATGGTTTTGCCGCAATCCGGGATGCCTGGATTGAAAATTCAGGGATTCGGGGCAAGCAGGTTCGGGTCAACCTGATGAAAGAGCGTTTTTCAGGCGAAGCGGTGGATATGGATCATGAGGGTTTTTTGATTGTCCGGCGTCAGGATGATCAAAACCTTGTGCGGGTGATTGCGGGTGATGTAACTCCACTTTAAACCAATCTAGTGGTATGCCATGCTTTTGGTCATTGATGTTGGCAACACCAATGTGGTTCTTGGTGTCTATGAAGGGGAAACCTTGATCCGTCACTGGCGTCTGGCGACGCAGGTGGCGCAGACCGGGGATGAATACGGCATTCTGATCGTGAATTTGTTTCATTTAACCGATCTCCAGGCCAAGGATGTCAAGGCGGTGATCCTGGCGAGTGTCGTTCCCCCCATTCAATCAGCGTTGGTGCGGGCGCTCAAACGATATTTGAACCTGCAACCGATGATCGTCGGTCCTGGCATCAAGACTGGAATCACGATTCGTTATAACAATCCACGGGAAGTCGGGGCGGATCGCATCGTCAATGCGGTTGCGGCCTATCATTCGTTGAAGTGTGCCGCCATCGTGGTTGATTTCGGGACGGCAACGACCTTTGATCTGGTGGGTCCCACGGGGGATTACATGGGGGGAGCGATTGCCCCGGGTTTGGGGTTGTCGATGTCCGCCTTGTCGGAAAAAACGGCCAAGCTGCCGCGGATCGAACTGGCCAAGCCCAAGGTGGTCATTGGCCGGGATACGGTCGGATCGATGCAATCGGGATTGTTTTGGGGCTATGTCAGTCTGGTGGATGGATTGATTGACCGGATGATCGAGGAATCGGGTTTTTCCCAAGTCAGGGTGATTGCCACGGGAGGGTTGGCGCGGTTGATTGCGACGGAGAGCAAGCGGGTGGAAACGGTGGATGAATTTTTGACGTTGAACGGTCTCCGGCTGCTGTATGAGCGGAACTGTTAAAGGAAGTAAAAGTGCCTTCTCGCGTTTCCGGAATCATGGGACTGTTTGCCTGGATGATGGCCCTGTTGCTCCTGATGGGAAATCTTGGCTATTACAGTAAGTTGATTTTGACCGAAAAGCAGGAATCGGATGTTTGGACGGGTCCCTTGATGCCAGGGAAACGATATCCACTGCCCGACATGAGTGAAGCGCGGATGGTGAAGGCTCCGGTCAAGAAGGAGACGAGCGCACCCCAGGCATCGGCACCCGTGAAGGCATCGGCACCCGTGAAGGCATTGGAACCGGTGGCCCCGCCAAAGGAAGAGAAGAAGGAAGAGAAAAAGCCGCCACCTGTGGTCAAACCTGATGTCAAGGTGGATGAGCAACATGGGCGGTTTGTCGTGCTGGTTGGCAATTTTGTGCTTGAGATGGGGATGGAGAGCCTGCTTGCGCGGATGCGCGAGAATGGTCTTGAGCCAAGGGTGGGGACCAAGGAGGAGAGTGTCCGACTGAACAATGTTCAGGCGGGTCCTTTCAGCCGTTTGGAAGACGCCAAGATCATGGAGACGGTCCTCAAGAGCAATGGATATGATGTCGAGGTGGATGAAACCTGGGAAGGGTTTGTCATCTCCTTGAGCCGGTCTTTGTTGCTGGGCTTTGCGGTACATGACATGGAAAAGGCGCAATCGTTGGGGATCAAACCGTTGCGTATGGTCAAGATCGAGGCGGATATGCCGGTGAAGAAGGTATTTTTCGGTCCGTTCGTGTCCAAGGATGAAGCACGGCGCATGAGTGAGCGGGTGGCCAAGCTCGGACTTGCGGTTCCGGTGATCAAAACCTGGGATCCCGATGCGATGGGCCAGATGGAAAATTGATGGCAATGACACGCACAGGGTTGACAACGAAGCCATTTCCCACGAGTATCTGCGCATGTGGCGGGGTAGCTCAGTTGGTTAGAGCAACGGATTCATAATCCGTGTGCCGGGGGTTCAAGTCCCCCCCTCGCTACCAAATACGTTTTGTCGTCTTTCTGGGATCACCTCCCTGACATTCCCTCAGGATTTCCATCTTCGCAGGGATGATGTACCCACGCACCCCTGCGGTCCCTACCTTTATTTCAGCGATCTCATGGTGAGTCCATGCCTGGTCATCTTTTTTTTGAGCCGATTCTGCCTCTGAGAGAACAACTCAACCATCATCCGGTCTATGCAGCCGTGTCCCGGGTGGAGGATTTGCGGTTGTTCATGGAGCACCATATTTTCGGGGTATGGGACTTCATGTCGCTGCTCAAAATGTTGCAGGAAGTGATTGCCCCGAGCCATCATCCCTGGACTCCGAGGGGTGACCCGACCCTTCGCCGTTTCGTCAACAACATTGTCTTGGAAGAGGAATCGGATCTGGGGCTGCCGGATCATGATGGCAATCCGACCTATGCCAGCCATTTTGAACTGTATGCACTGGCGATGGATGAGGTGGGTGCTGACAGCCGTGTGGCCCGGGAATTGGCTGCCGCCGCGGCACGTTGGGGTTACGTGAAGGGACGGCAGGGGCTTGAAGCCCAAATTCCCCGAGCGGCCCGTATGTTCATGGATCAAACCTTCGCCTTCATCGCCACCGGGAAACCGCACGTCGTTGCCGCCGCCTTTGCCTTGGGGCGGGAGCATATCATTCCATCAATGTTCCGTGCTTTTCTGGCAAACAGTCAAATCGAGCCCGGACAGGCGCCCGTCTTTCATTACTACCTGGAGCGACATATCCATCTGGATGAAGATCATCATGGCCCGTTGTCGCTGCGGTTGCTGGAGACCTTGTGTGAGGGTGACCCTGACAAAATTGATGAGGCACAAGAGGCTGCCCGTTTGGCGATCAGCAGTCGTCTCCAGTTTTGGGATGGTGTGTTGGCTGCGCTGCATTCGGGGCGAGGGGTTTGATGTCCGTGAGGCCGCCCGGCCGGGATTTGAGGTGGAAAGGATCTTTATCTTGGGAGGAGATGGGGTCGTGAAAAAAATAATCATCATGATGTTGTTCTGGAGTCTGTTCATTCCGGTTGATCTTTTCGCCTTTGGTGCAATTGCCATCGACGACAATACGACCGATTCCGACCCTGCGTATGGATTTTCCATTGGAGCCGATACCAAAAGGGAGGCCAAGCGCACTGCCATGGAATATTGTGAGGAATATGGGGGCGAGAATTGCAGAGTCGTCGTCTGGTTTGAGACGTGTGGCGCGGTGGCGGTCTCAAGAAAATATTACGGTTATGGTTATGGCAGCAGCAAACGCAGGGCCATCGCGGATGCGATGGAAATGTGCGGCAGTCGGCATTGCCGGCTCGTGACCGCGGAATGCGAATAACGAACGTATGGGCCATTGGCGCTTTTGGCTGCATGGTTGCCAATGTGTACGCTTGAACAACCCCCCTGCATGGATATCCACCCCCTGGATGCGCCAGGGGGTGGTTTCGCGCCATGTTTGGTGCGTGATCCATGAAAGCGCGTGGTCTGTCTGCCTGAACAGGGATTATGGAACTTCTGATTTCATGGTCATTGTCGTCATTCCATTTCAAAATCAAAAGGTCAAACTTTTGATTTTGACCTTGACGATGTAAACAAAGTCAAAAGCTTCAGCATGGAAACTTTTTTGGCTCTTCCAGCGTTAAATGTGGGCTAGAAGAGCCAATTAAAAAGGAAATGGGCGGCAAAGATTGCTCCAGAAATGAATGTGGAAAGAAATGAATCTCCAAGTTTCAGATCTTTCAGAGATGGTTTACGAAAATCCATTCCTCCAACATGAAATGTCCGACGTCACAGAGGCATTCTCGATTCTGGAGAATTGGAAGAAGAAGGAGTAATCCCAAAGATCCCTTTGTTCTCTCGATATTTATTCGGATGACTGAACGGTAAGCCGTCCTTTCCCGTTGATGAAAGTGACAAAGAAGAACTGACAATGGGCAAGCACGGTTCTAAACGGAGGGTGGGGTAGGGGGGAGTGCTGACGTCAGGGAGGAAGAACAAACCCACTCGCGCAACATGGGATTTGTCGGGGGGAAAGTTCCCCCCGACATTCACATCGTTCAGTGGTGCGCCGCTTTCTTTTTCTTGCGTTCAGCGTGTGCTTTGAGTTCTTCAGTCAAAGTATCGATGGTTTCGTTGACTGCTGCAACAACCGTAGCCGATTCCTTGGTAGCGGTAATGGTACTGCCGGGAACGTTAATCACCGCCTTGGCCTCGGCCCTTTGTTCATTCTTGTGCGCATGCCTTTCGATTGTGAACCTGGCACTGGTGATGGGACCGAAACGGTGGTCCAGATTTTCCAACCGATTGGTGATCCGATCCCTCAACTCATCGCCGATGTCCAGTTGGCGGCCTTCCAATTTGATTTCCATTGGGTTTTCTATCCTTTTGTCCAAAAAAGACCCATACCCATTTCCCTTGGTATCCCCCCGGCACCATCTTTAAGGATACCTGATAAAGTGGGTGTGGACCATTCAATTCTTCTGTAGGGATAAAGCAAAGCCACTTTTCCTGTCCGCCATTCCAGCGCAAGGTTCGTGGCCACAATTAACAACCGGCCAGGGGTGGTTGTCCTCCCGCCCCCCGACCGGCATTTGAGACAGACTCAGGCAATCGTCAAGAGCGGTGCGCCCACATTCACCAGATCCCCCTTCTTGACATTGATCGCGGTCACCGTGCCATCCTTGGGCGCATGAATTTCCGCTTCCATCTTCATGGCTTCGATGATGATGATGACATCACCGGTCTTCACCGGTTTGCCAACCTCGGCCACGACCTTGTTGATCGTTCCCGACAGGTTGGAGGGAACCACCATGCTTTTGCCATCGGCAGGCACGGGAGCAGCACTCGCCTTGGGCGCGGCTGACCGTTTGGCCTTGGAGCTTTTTTGTTGTCCAGCGGGGGGCAGAACAAAATTACCGCCGCCCATATGTGCGTACATGTAAGCGAACACGTCGCCAATATACACCATCCGCTTGCCATCCGATGCATCCCCGGAGGCGGCGGGGGCTGCCGCGGCTGCCGCAGGCGCTGCTTCCGCCTTGGGTTTGGCCGCTTCGGTGCCGGGGGCTGGTTCAAAAGCACTCGGATTGCCGCGATTTTCCAAAAATTTCAAACCAACCTGGGTGAACAAGGCATAGATCATCACATCATCGATGACATCCTTGGCCAACTTGATCCCTTTTTCTTCTGCAATCTTTTTCAATTCCGTGGTCAACTTGTCCACTTCCGGTTCCAGAAGATCGGCGGGACGGCAGGTGATCGGCTTTTCTCCCTTTTCCAAAACCCGGGCCTGAAGCTCCTTGTTCACCGGCGCAGGGGTGGCACCGTATTCGCCACGGAGAATACCCCGGGTCTCCTTGGCAATCGACTTGTAGCGCTCGCCGCTGAGCACATTGAACACCGCCTGGCTGCCGACGATCTGGGACGTGGGCGTCACCAGGGGGATATAGCCCAGATCCTTGCGCACCCGGGGAATTTCTTCAAGCACGGCGTCAAATTTGTCGATGGCACCCTGTTCCTTGAGTTGGCTTTCCATGTTGGTCAACATGCCACCCGGAACCTGGGCCACGAGAATGCGTGAATCGACCCCCTTGAGACTTCCTTCGAATTTAGCGTATTTCTTGCGAACATCACGGAAATAGGTGGCGATTTCTTCCAACAGCTTGATGTCCAGACCGGTGTTGCGCGGCGTTCCGTCGAAAATGGAGACCACCGATTCCGTAGCGGAATGGCCATAGGTCATGCACATGGAGGAGATCGACGTATCCACCATGTCCACCCCCGCTTCGGCAGCTTTGACGATGGCGGCGGTCGACATCCCGGTGGTGGCGTGACAATGCATGGCAATCGGAAGTTTCACCGTTTCCTTGAGCTTGCTGACCAGTTCCTCGGCGGTGTAGGGGTTGATCAATCCCGACATGTCCTTGATGCAGATCGAATGCGTCCCCATGTCTTCCATCTTTTTGGCCATATCCAGCCAGAACTGGGTTTTATGCACCGGGCTGATGGTGTAGGACAGGGTACCCTGAGCATGTTTGCCCACCTTGACGACGGCACGAATGGCCGTTTCCAGGTTGCGCACATCGTTCATGGCGTCGAAGATGCGGAAAACGTCCATCCCGTTGACGGCACACCGTTCAACGAATTTTTCCACGACGTCATCGGCATAGTGGCGATAGCCCAGAATGTTTTGTCCCCGGAACAACATTTGCATCGGGGTTTTGGGCATGGCCGCTTTCAAGCGCCGAAGTCTTTCCCAGGGGTCTTCACCCAGAAAACGGATGCAGGAATCAAAGGTGGCACCACCCCAGGTCTCCAAAGACCAGTATCCGACTTGATCAAGCTTGGCGGCGATGGGAAGCATGTCGTCGATACGCATGCGCGTGGCGAGCAGGGATTGATGGGCGTCCCGCAGAACGACCTCGGTAATTCCAAGGGGCTTTTTCTTCATGGCTTTTCCATATTTCCTAAGCAATCTGTTGATTAAGGACCAAATCGGTTAACGGGAAAGAAAATGAAGCGGAGGGTTCAAGCCTGCGACTTCGATTCCCGACAACATGATGCCCTTCGGGAAGAGGATCAAAATCCAAACCCTGGGGGCAATCCCCCAGCCCCATTTTTTCTTTTGATCATCTACCTGGACATTCGTATGCAATATCCGGAATCATACCACCTTTTTCAAATCGAATTCCAGGATGCCAATGGCACCCGCTTCTTTTAACCGGGGAAGGAGATCCCGGACCAGGTTTCGATCTACGACCGTTTCAACCGCACGCCATTCATGGTCGAGCAGGGGATTGACCGTGGGGGAGGTCAGACTGGGGAGAATGGCCATGAGGGTGTCGAGGCGACTTGCCGGGACATTCATTTTCAGCATGACCTTGTGCCGGGCGTCGAGTGCTGCTTTCAGCAACAAGGCGATTTGATCGACCTTGTTGCGTTTCCAGGGATCTTCCATGGCCTTTGGATTGGCGATCAGCTTGGTACGGGTTTCCAGCAACTCTTCGACGATCCGCAGGCGGTGTGCCCGCAGGGTGGAACCGGTTTCGGTGATTTCCACCACGGCATCCACCAATCCCTCCACGACCTTGGCTTCGGTGGCCCCCCAGGAAAAGATCACTTCTGCCTGGACGCCGCGTTCCTCAAGATAGCGCCGGGTGAAACTTTGCAATTCCGTGGCGATACGCTTGCCCTGAAGATCCTGGACCCCCTGGATGGGAGAATTTTCCGGGGCCACCAGAACCCAGCGGCATGGTTTGTTGGAGCTTTTGGAATATTCCAAAGTCGCAACGTCCGTGACCTTGTCCTGGCAGTCACGCTCGATGATCCAATCCCAACCGGTCAACGCCACATCCAGAGTACCATCGGCGACATACATCGCCATTTCCTGGGGGCGCATGAGTTTGCAGATCAGGGTGGGGTCATCGATTGCGGGAAAATAATTGCGTGAGTTGATGCTGATGGTCCAGCCCGCCTGGGCGAACAGTTCGACCGTTGCTTTTTCCAGGCTGCCTTTGGGAATGCCGAGTTTCAGTTGCGGGATTGCATTCATGAGTCGTTGCCATTCTTCAACCCGGGGGTTGGCCCAGGAGATCAATGAGTTGATTGAAATGGTGAATGATGCCATCGGGTTGCAGATTTTCCAGCGGCAGGCCCCGATTATAGCCATGGCTCACCAGGATGATACGGCAACCCGCGTTGCGGGCCGCCATGCTGTCGGTTTCCGAATCCCCGATCATGACGGTTTGTTGTTCCGAGGTTTCCAACAACCGCATGGCATGTTGCATGGGCAGGGGATGGGGTTTGCGTTCCGGCAGGGTATCTCCGCCCACCACCACCCTGAAATAGGGGGTCAGTTCCAGTTGATCCAGCATCAAATGGGTCAGGGATTCGGGCTTGTTGGTAACGATTCCCAGCGGAACATCTCGTTGTTTCAAGAGTTCAAGCGCCTCCATCACCCCCGGGTAGGGATGGGAATGATCGGTGATGTGCAGGCGATAGTATGCCAAAAATTCCTGAACCGCCGATTCAAAGTCGGGATCATCCACCGGCGGAGTGGCATCCAGTCCCCAAAACCCGCGCGCCAGCAGGAAACGGGCACCATTGCCGACATAATCGCGGACCAGTTCCAGAGGGAGGGCCGCATGTCCGCGAAGGGTCAGAACATGATTGGTGGCACGCCACAGATCGGGGGCCGAATCGACCAGGGTACCGTCCAGATCAAACAAAATGGCTTGGTTGGCCAAGGAGATCGTCATGATGGAATCCATGCGATGCAGGGGAGTTCACGATGGTTGCCGGCATGATCCATCCCATACCCCACGAAGAAAAGGTCAGGAACTTCGAAGCCAACGGCGTCGAGGGTAACCGGCACCTGTCGCCGCGAAGGTTTGTCCAATAGCACGATACTGATCAATTCTGCTACCCCTTTATTGATCAAATGCCGTTGCAGGGCATGAAAAGTATGTCCTGAGTCGATGATATCATCGACCAGCAACACCTGTTGATCGTGAAGGTCCACGTCGTGGTCGAGGAGAATCTTGACGGATCCGGAGCTGGCTGTTGCCGAACCATAGGATGCAACGGTCATGAAGTCGATACGGGGAGCGACACCCAGGCGGCTCAATGCCCGAACGAGATCGGCGGTGAACATGAATCCCCCCTTCATCACGCCGATGACGATGGGATCGGAGCGGAGCCGGGGCAGAAGTTCGTCAGCCAATTGAGCGATACGTTGGGTAATACGCCCTTCATCCAGAAAGGTTGACAGCGGGCAACGGGTCATCCTTTTCCCTTTTCCAGCAGGAACACCGCGACCGGGGCCAACAGATTGGCGACGGTCCGGGGGAGCATTTTGACCAGATGCCTTTTCAGGGGGCTTCGGGGGGGGCCTCCCCAGGCGGCGAGAGGGATCTGTTCGATGATATTGATTCCCATTTGCCGGCACAAGTCCTGGAAATCCAGGACGGTACACATGCGAATGTTGGGCGTATCGAACCATTCATGGGGGAGCATGGGGGTTTTGGGCATGCGTCCGGAGACCAGCAGTTTCAACCGAATGTTCCAATGGCCGAAATTGGGAAAGGAGACGATGATTTTTTTGCCCACGCGCAACATTTCGCGGATGACGAACCGTGGCCGACGGACCGCCTGAAGGGTCTGCGACAGAATGACGTAATCAAAGGCCCCATCCGTGTGGTCGGACAAACCCTGGTCGATGTCGCCATGGTAGACGGGAAGTCCACGCGCGATGCAGGCATGCATCCCCTGGGTGGAAATTTCGACGCCGAAACCGCGTGCGTTTTTATTTTTGATCAAATAGTCCAGAAGCCTGCCATCGCCACAGCCCAGATCGAGGATTCGTGCCCCATCCTGGACCAACGAGGCGATGATCTCCTGGTCGATGCGCAGTTCGGAGGTATGGTCCGGTGCCGGGTGGGGAGGTTCATGGCGATGGGTCATGCTCATGAATTTCCTTGGGTTCGACGGTGCAACTGTTCATTGTACAGCCGGTTGATGAAGGCGCTGAGTGACAGTTTGTATTCATGGTCGTGCAACAGAAAGGAATCATGACCGTGGGGTGAATGAAATTCCTGGTAGGAAACATTTTTCTGATGCAGGTTGAGGATACGTACCAATTCCTTGGAACGGGAACTGTCGAAGCGCCAGTCGGTATCAAAGCTCATGACGAACAGGCGGGAATGGACTTTTTTCAGGCGGCGGGCGGTCGTTTCCGGGTCGGGAAACGGGTCGAAATAGTCCATGGCCTTGGTGATGTAGAGGTAGGTATTGGCATCAAATTTTTTGCCGAAGGTGGATCCCTGGTGTTTCAGGTAGGATTCGACGGCGAAATCGGTTTCCAGGGCGAAGGAGAAGGATTCCCGGTTTTGGAGGCGGCGACCAAATTTTTCATGCAATCCTTTTTCGGACAGATAGGTGATGTGGGCCATCATGCGAGCCACGGACAATCCCCGTTCCGGTTTGGAGCCTTGGTAATAATCACCCTGGTTGAAATCGGGATCCTGGGTGATGGCCTGGCGGGCGACGGCGTTGAAGGCGATGTTTTGGGCCGACAAGCGCGGGGTGGAAGCGATGATGAGGGCACCGGCGACGCTGTCGGGATAGTCCAACGCCCATTGCAGGGCGATCATCCCCCCCATGGAACCCCCGGCCACAGCCAGGACCTGATTGATTCCCAGGTGGTTGAGCAATGCTTTTTGCAGGCGAGCGATGTCGCCGATGGTGATCAGGGGAAAGTCCAGGGCGTAGGGTTTACCGGTATTCGGGTCGATGCTTGAAGGTCCGGAAGTGCCGTCGCAGCCGCCGAGATTGTTGGCGCAGATGATGAAGAATCGATCCGTATCGAAGGGTTTGCCAGGACCGATGAAACCATCCCACCAACCCGTCTTGGGATTGTCCGCATGGTGGCGACCGGCGGCATGGGCGTTACCGGAGAGGGCATGGCAGATCAGAATGACATTATCGGAATTGCTGGAGCGTTGACCGTAGGTTTCAAAAGCGACTTGAATGGGTTGCAGGGTAGCACCGCTGTCAAGCCGCAACGGCTCCCCCTGATCGAACAGGGTGACTGTTTGCGTCGCAACCAGTCCGACGGAGGAGGAATCATTCATGGAAATGGAATTCATGACATACGGACATTCAACGCCTTGATAACCCGGACCAAGATTTGGAAACGGATTTTCCATCCATTTTTCCCTGGAGTCAAGGGGTTGTCCAATCCCGGTGCGTTCTGTTCATTTGAAGATGAAATTCATTGACGAAACGTCTCGAATGGTGAATTTTGATGGGGGCAATGTCATAATCAAAATCATTTAAATGATGTGTGTAAGATATTACTATTTCAATGTTATATTTGATCGTATGCCATGTTCCACAGGGTTTGGTGATTGTGGCCCTTCCGAATCGCAGGGTTTTGAGCCTGTCATGTTCCCAATTGGAGTGCGAAGTGAACATGTAGAGCTGTATTGCTGTTGAATCGCCCCGAAGGGGGATCATATATATTGCCATCTACAGGGAAAATACGATGAAAACGCCGAATGGATATGATGAAATAAAACGAATGTTTGGGAATCCGGGTTTGAGGGACGGGACGGTGAATGCTATTTGGGAGAAGGAACACATCAAAAAAATCACCCCTCCAGCAGGGTGGCAACTTTATTATCAAATGGATGATGCATTAGTTAAGGTTTCAGGGATTCGCATGCATCGATTTCTGGAGGGAAGTTTTCAGAGTGTTTTGAGGGATGTTTGGCAACACGCGCTCAATGAGGTTGGAAGGCAGTCTAATGATGAGACTGTGCGAGCCTGGTTGCACGAACGTCGGTTGGATATTCACGGGGGCGGTTACAATTTTCGTCCCAAGCGGGGTGGCGTAGAACCTTCCTTGCACTCTTTTGGTATCGCAATCGATTGGGATCCCATCCATAATCCCAGGAAGAATCCGTTGACATGCACGTTACCGCAGTGGTGGTTTGACATTTGGAAGGAACACGGTTGGCATAATGGACGTAAATTCCACACTCCTGATCCGATGCATGTCCAATTTGCGACCGGAGTATGATGATTTTTGGAAATGGAGATACTGTCCCCAGATTTCCATGCGTCGAGGGTTGGACAAGGTGCTGGGCGAATGGCAATGGGTAAGTCTTGCCTGGAATATACGCCGAATGGCGGTTCTGAAGGTTGCCATGGCTGAATAAACAGATAGATGATGGGTAATAGAGGGTAGATTCGCCCTTTTTCCCGTATTCCCGATTGTCGCCGACCAGAATTATTCTTTTGTTAATAAATTAATAACTTTATATTTATAGGTAAATATACCAAATCCGACAGGCTGCTAGTCAGCAAAAAGCTCCCAGCTATTTGTTTCATGTACGGTTCCGTCTTTATTGTTCAGTTTTCTTGAAATCAAAACCCATGTCTTTCCGGTATCGTTGTCGATCAGGAATGTGTGGCGAGCGGCAAGACCTGATGTAAATATCTGGAAATGGGGAAGAGCAGTAGCTTGCCCCTTTGGCAAGCCCATCACTGGCATTTCTTCCCATGTGCTGTCGCCGTCGCTCGTTATTACCAATTGCCAAATACGCCCCGAATATCTGTCAAGACGGAATGTCCACCTTGCAGCCAGCTGGGACTGTAAGATTTCAAAACGCGCCTCCAGCGGTGGTGACGTAAATTGGTGTGATGAAGAAGGAAAGTCATTGGCTTGCACATGACCACTCCAGGCGAAGCACGCAATAGCGCAAAACGTTATTCGTAATTGTTTCATTTAAAATCCAAAATTAGGTGACACAGCACAATTTTATTATCACGACTTGGAAGGTTATCGCAATCTATAAATCTGGGGACACCATACCGATTAATTTTACAGCCATAAAGGAAATAGGTATGGTGTCCCCAGATTCCCAGATTGGTATGGTGTCCCCAGATTCCCAGATTCAGATTGGTATGGTGTCCCCAGATTCCCAGATTCATAAAGGAAATAGGTATGGTGTCCCCAGATTCCCAGATTCCCCAGATTCCCCAGATTCCCAATAAAGGAAATAGGTATGGTGTCCCCAGATTCCCCAGAATAGGTATGGTGTCCCCAGATTCCCCCCAGATTCCCAGATTCACGCCCCCATACAGTTGGCACGCCAGTTCTCTACTCTACCGGAATTCCAGGAATTCCCCCCCCCCCAAAAAAAAATAACTTTCATTGAAATTTGAACGGTTGAATAAAATCATCATACTTCACTCTTGATGGATGACAGCTAGTTTCCAGTATTGTTTTATCCTCCATATTTTTAATAAGGCTAGTAACGTAATCTTTTCTTTTAGTAAAATGATTAGATTTTCCCCAGGCAATAAGGATAATATTTGATTCCTTAAATGCTTTTGATATTACATCATTATTCTTACTACCGATTTCCGCATCTGTTCCAACAAAATTATTGGTTTTGATATAAGCAAATAGATTAACAACGATCAAACGCACAGCACCCTCAAATTCTTTCAATCCATGTTCAAAAACGACTCTTTCTAATACCTGAACAGATCTATCTGCATATTCTTCTCTAGCGTAACTGGGATTTTGCATGATTGCGCAAACAGTTTTTGAGGATTTATTTGCATTATTTTTTTTTGTTATTTCAAGTCGGTAACGGAAAACAGGAACGCCTTCAGGAGAAAAATCTGCTTTCACAGATAAATTTGGACGGTGTTTATATTTATAGACCATACAATGTATCCAAAATCATTAAGTTCAGTGAAAATATGGGGACAGTATATCCATTAATCCAACAATCAAAGGTGCCATAGAACTACCCGGACCCAAGTTCGAATCCTCCCTCCATTCTCACCAACCGAGTTCCACATCGAATCAGTCCAGCATCAGGAATTAATGATATTCTCAAAACATCATACCGTTTAGTGGGTCCGAGATTTCCGGACACGCATGGGGCTGGTCCACGGGTTTTGGAGAATTGCGCCGTGGAGAGAATAATATCCGCCCATTTCGACTCCTGCAAGTCCAATATTTAACCAAATGCATTTTCTAACCATTAAGCGTAACCATTGAAGATAATGATAATATTTGTAGCGCAAAGAAAACCGCCCCGAAGGGCGGCGGCAGACGAAGAAAACCTTCACATTCAAAATGGTGGACCGAGTGTACCTTGTTTCAAATGATTCCCCGTTTTGGTTGCGACGTAGCAGGGAGAAATTCCGAATCCGCCTCGGTAGGCGAATTGGAGTCGAAAAGGTTGCTATATGGTTGTAAAATTACCTTTCGTATGCACTCATATTCACGGAAAGAAAAAGCTCGCATTGGGTATCGACCGGTTACCGGAAGAACTTTCCGAAAATTTTCTTGGTCACATCAGACTTTATCCGAGAAAACTTCATCCAGGGACTGGGCATCGAAGATGCGGAGACTCCACTCCTCCAAAGAGGACAGATCTGCTTGGGAAATCTGGGGACACCTTACCTATTTCACTTATGGGGAAATCTGGGGACACCTTACCTATTTCACTTATGGCGATAAATTTAATTGGTATGGTGTCCCCGGATTTCCGGGTTTAATTGGTATGGTGTCCCCGGATTTCCGGGTTTCCGGATTTCCCCGGATTTCGCGGGTTATTCCCATCAAGGATTTGAGCCGCATCCCCTACCTCTAACTTGCCATTGGCAACAAGCAACGGGAGTGCGTCTACAAGTCGAGGCAATGCAGAGATTTTATGTCTGCGCAATCGTTCCTTGGCGGCTTGAGATGCCAATTCGGTGTACCACCCGCCACCCTTTTCTTCCTGATAATAATGTTGATTCGCGATCTCTGTGATCCAAGTTGAAGGGTTTATCCTTTCAACGCCACCATTGGGATCAAATTTCCAGAGAGGTTTGTAGTCCCGAGAAAACAGGACTTCACTGCCATCCATCAATGTCCACCATCCATAAGGCAGCCACAGCCTAAGCGGGATGAAGTCGTCCAGGCGGATAATGGGGGAAGCGGTTTCATCGGTCGCACAGATGCCTCCCGTTGTCGTATCCGAGCAGAAAAAGACACCACTTCCATTGGACTGTTTCCTAAAGGCTCGGGAAGGAGGATCTCCCCTTTCCATCAATGAACTTGCCTTATCATCGATGAGAAAGACCTCCCCGGGCTTGCCTTTCCCAAGCCAAGGCATAGGGCCGCTTCGCCAGCAGAGAATTCGAATTGCGTGATGATCTTCCAAGGTGTAGGGCCTGTCTCCTGTGAGTCGGACCGTGGGGAGGGCGGCTTGAATGTCCCCATCCGCAACACCCAGAACTGTCGAGAGCGTTTTGCAGATATCGGCTGTTCGGGACCGGAAGCCCACGACACTCAAAGCCTGGTCAAGAGGGGATGGCGCTTCAGCCGAATGGCTACGCTCCATCTCATGCCAATCCCTGTAACCGCAGGCTTGCGCTACCGCCTTTTGGCAAGTGGAGAGTTGTTCGTTGAAGTGTAAAGAAAGTTGTCTGGCAGCTTTCTTCGGGCGTGTCTGGTTGGGGAAAAAAAGACGCATGGCGATTCTCCTTTTTGGCGCATGCGGAGACGTGTCCACTGGGTCCTGTGCGCCGTAAAAAGAAAGTGCCAGGAATAGATTTGAGGAGAGAACCCCTGCCCCGAAGGCTTCGCCAGGGTGGACGGCATGGGCGGGTAACCCAGGCAAGACCGTATTCTAAAAATGTAGCTTTGTCAATAGCCCTGGGAAATCTGGGGACACCTTACCTATTTCACTTATGGAGATAAATTTAATTGGTATGGTGTCCACGTATTTTCGTAATTTTTTCGGATTTTATGCAAGTGGCATGAATTTATCCAGGGTTTGCCTCTGAGAGAGGGAATGATCAGGCATCACTTTCAATCAGAATTCTCCTCTCCGGCATGGTTTCGATCATCCCAGCGATCTCCATTTCCAACTCCTCGTTGTCCATGAGCTCCTCACGAAGTATGTACAGCACCTCGTTGTTGGGATTGCTCGATTTTGCCAGTTCGGCCACAAACTCCCAGGAGTCATTCTTTCGCTCAGACTCTTTAGAGCTATTACCCTTCCAGAAAGCATTCATCCTGTCACTGATGGTCGTCAGGGGGAAAGAACTCGAACTTCGAGCTTCAACCGAATCCTCTTTCTCCCTGACATACCGAAGTTTGTGTTCAAAAGGGATGTATCCACTGAACTTCTTCCGGCGGCCATCCGTGCCAACGCATTGGTCCAACTCACCCTTTACATCGGAATAGTCAACAAACTTTACTCTGCCATTTCGCAAGACCGTACTATAAAAGATGTTCATATCCTTCACGGTTGCAGCCAAACTGGCGCATTGGTGGATCAAGTAGCCAGGAAGTCTGACATCACTCTCTCGTTTTATATGATCAATCACACTGTTAATGTCGTATTGAAGGGCATAGGAGACGGAACGGTCCACTCCTGCCCGTCCCTGATGACTATTGATGAAATATTGGATGGATTGGGAAAGGAAATTAACTTCATTTTGCCCTTTGAGAACATTCAATTGTTCCTTGATCTCCTCCCTGAGAGCCCAAAACTGGTTTTTGCTGAAGCAGGCTTGAACACTCAGCCCATTTTCAATGGCTTCAAGTCGCTGTGAGATTTTGAGGGACATCAGTGCTTGTTCTCTTTTTGCATCCGGAGAAGACTCCGTTGGTTCTCCATCATTTACAACAGCATGAACACCACCTTGGAGAAACCTGAAGCCAATTCTAGCCGCTCCTTTAACGACGGGCAGACCAATCTCGATAACTTTTTTTGCGGCACCGATGGCTGATGGTATTGGGAGCATGGCATATCCAACCGTTTCAAGATGTTATTATTCTGACGTTTCACGGAAAATATGGGGAAAGTATATCCATTAACCCAACAATCAAAGGCGCCATAGAACTACCCGGACCTAAGTTCGAATACTCCCTCCATTCTCACCAACCGAGTTCCACTTCGAACCAGTCCAGCATCAGGAATCAATGATATTCTAAAAACATCATACCGTTAAGTGGGTCCGGGATTTCCGGACGCACATGGGGCCGGTCCACGGGTTTTGGAGAATTGCGCCGTGGAGAGAATAATATCCGCCCATTTCGACTCATGCAAGTCCAAAATTTAACCAA
The DNA here is from genome assembly GCA_002753735.1 of Magnetococcales bacterium DCbin4. Taxonomy (GTDB): domain Bacteria; phylum Pseudomonadota; class Magnetococcia; order Magnetococcales; family UBA8363; genus UBA8363. The sequence continues at coordinate 10,860 of PEAN01000032.1, read as the reverse complement.
ATGCATTTTCTAACCATTACGCGTAACAATTGAAAATATTTGTGATATTTGTAGTACAAAAAAAGCCGCCCCGAAGGGCGGCGGCAGACGAAGAAAACCTTCACATTCAAAATGGTGGACCGAGTGTACCTTGTTTCAAATGATTCCCCGTTTTGGTTGCGACGTAGCAGGGAGAAATTCCGAATCCGCCTCGGTAGGCGAATTGGAGTCGAAAAGGTTGCTATATGGTTGTGAAAATTAACTTTCGTATGCACTCATATTCACGGAAAGAAAAAGCTCGCATTGGGTATCGACCGGTTACCGGAAGAATTCGCCGAAAATTTTCTTGGTCACATCACACCTTATCCGAGAAAACTTCATCCAGGGACTGGGCATCGAAGATGCGAAGGCTCCATTCCTCCAAAGAGGAGAGATCTGCCTTGGCAATCTTCTCGCTGGCCCAATCGGGTACGCTGCCAAAGCGGCGTTGCAGTTGGCGAGTTAAAATTTTAGCCTCGCCTTTCTGTTCGCCTCGCTGCTCGCCTTTCTGCTCACTATCCATCTGTGCCTTCATGAACAAAGGCCGCAGCACATCGTTTTCCATGACGTTGAAGGTCAGTGACATTTCCTCAGCCTCCGCTTTGACAACCGTTTCCAGTCTGCGCAACCTGGATAAGATGACCAACCTTGTCAGGGCATCCGCCCTGGCTTTGATCGGCAGTTCACTGATTCGGTACAAGATTTCCTGGATCACCTCTTTCTGGTTGTCAATCCGACAAAGGATGGCCAGGATGTTTTCCTCCAAAGACGGGCTCTCCAACAGCTCCCGACAGTCGATACTGCGGATGTCAACCACCTCGTAACGGAAGGATAAATTCTGCTCTTCAATGACCGATCCGGGCTGCCACTCCTTAAACCCGACGTACAGCACCTTCTGAACCAGGATTCTGTTCGGATAACGCTGACGGATTAACGAGTAATACATCAGCATGCGCCAGCCCATGCCCTCGGAGCTGCCTTGTAACTCCAGATGAAAGATCGAATCATCCTTCAGCAAGAACAATAAATCAGGAAGACGCTTTTGGGTGGACGCGAATTCCACTGGCAACAGTTCTACCGCTTCCCGTCCGACCAGAATCTGCAACAATCGTTGCGGCGGCTTCTCAAACAAATCCTTCAGGGTGGTATCGTACTGGGACCGGTTCTTTTCTTTCTGATCTTCCATGATCTCTGTTGGCCTCAAGTCACCACTGGCACCCAGTTCCCACGTCACCAGACCACCCTGATACACGATGTTCGAAACTTGGTGCCAGGATATGTTGGGCCATGGTGAAACAATTCTTCCACAGTCTAAAGTGTCCAGGATTCCACCCTTCCAGTCCACTGGAATTTGTCAAGTTTGGCTCCCATTGCGTCCAATGTCTGGCCGGATGGGGTTTTGAGGGGGAATAGGTTTTTCAACTCTGTCCCTCAACCTGAAAAGGGATGAATATTTCGTTCCGTAGCCCGTGATGCATGTGACAAATTAAAAGAAGGCTTGTATGGAAAATTGGAACTACATGTCGCCACCTGGCAGCATGGCGGGTGCAAGGCCCTTGACGAAACGTGACAGGAAGGAGCCTTCCTTGACCCCTTGGCGCAGGCTGGCCAGTTCCCAACGGCTGATGTCCTCTCCTTTTTCCACCATGGCGATTGCTTTTTTGTAGAACGCCCCTTCAGGGAAGTTGTGTCCCAATACTGCCGAATGATTGCGCGCCTCTTCACGCAATCCCAGACGCAGAGAGGTCAATACCAGGCTGAACAACGCCTCTTCGACATAGACCGTCGTATTGAGATCGGCATCCTGCAAGACCCGCTGAAACCGATTGTTGGCAGCGATGTATTGTTCCAGATCCAGATAATAGCGGGCGATGACCATTTCCTGTTCCGCCATCCGATCCTTGCACACATTGATCATCCGCTTGGCTTCCCAGGCATAGTCGCTGTCGGGGAAACGCGATACCACCTCGCGAAAGGCAACCAGGGCATCCCGCGAACGTTGCTGATCACGATAGGCGTCGGAAATACGTTGATAGAAACTCAGGCCACGCATGTAATAGGCGTAGGGGACGTTTTTGTGGCGGGGGTGGAGGCGGATGAACCGTTCCGCCGCAGAGACCGACTCTTCATAATTTTCCTTGCGGTAATGGGCGTAGATGAGATTGAGCTGGGAAGGGGTGGCCAGGGGAGAAAACGGATGCTGACGATCCACATCCTGGAATTTTTCGATGGCAAGGCTGAAACTGCCCGCTTTGACCGCCTTGACCCCTTCACGATACAACTGTTCGGCGGAAAACTTTTCCTTGACCTCATCCTGGGTGGATGAACATCCCGAAAGCAACACCACAACCCATAATCCCCATGCCAACCAACGCCAGCGCATCATCATGTCTGCCACCGCCATTCCTTGTTGTCATTATTGCTGTGACGGTACCACCCTGATCGGGATGTACCCTCAAGATCATCCTTTACCCACCTTTTCCCTGGCCCGGTCCGCCAATGCCAGCCGGTCGATCTTGCCATTGGCCAACAGGGGCAATTCGGGGATCCGTTCGAGATGCTGCGGATGTTTGTAGCGTCCCAGACGGGGGTTCAACCAGGTGCGGAGGGATTCCAGATCGACCTCCCTGTCGGCGACGATCCAGGCAAAGCCAACCTCGGTCCACTTGTCGTCGGGAACCGAGACGACCACTGCCTGTCGAATATCGGGATGGGCGACCAACTGCTTTTCCACCTCTCCCGGAAAGACATTTTCACCGCCGGAGATATACATCTCCTTTTTACGTCCCACGACGTAGAAAAAACCCTCCGTGTCCCGACGTACCAGGTCGCCAGTGGCAAAAAAACCATCGCGCAACGATTCCCGGAAACGTTTCTCATCGCGCCAATAACCTTTGCACACATGAGGCCCACCCAGCAACAATTCACCCACCTCATTGATACCGACTTCCTTTCCCTGGTCGTTCACGATCCGTGTTTGGGAGTGGGGCATGGGTTTGCCAATCGAATCAGGTCGTTCCCACGAATCTTCGGTCTGGTGCAAAAAACAGTTGGGACCCACCTCGGTCAGGCCGAATCCTTGTTTGAATGGAACCCCCTTTTCGTGATAGGCCCTGATCAGGGGAAGATTCAAAGGGGCACCCCCCGAAAGCAGAACCCGAATTCGGCTAAAGTCGGTTTCGGCGAAGCGGGGATGGTCGTGAATCGCCTGGAACATGGTGGGGACCGCCCAGAACACGTTGACGCCATCATCGCGGATGGCATCCAGTACTCCGGCAGGGTCAAACCGTTCGAAGAGAATCATGGTGCCGCCAATGGAAAGCAACGGCAGGGTGAACACGTTGTAGGCCCCGGTATGGAAAAAAGGGGTGTTGATGATGGAAATATCCCGGGGTTCCAGGACTCCGGTGCCGATGGTGTGTTCCATGTTGGCCATGAGCATGCGGGCGTGGAACAAAACGCCCTTCGGATCGCCGGTGGATCCCGAGGTGTAGAGCATCAATAAAGGATCTTCGTCGGCGGCTTCGTACCGGGGAATGGTGGCAAAATCATGGTTGTCGCGGGTCAGGGTCAGGACGTCATGCCAGGTGAACGAACTGTCAAAGGTCGGCGGTCCTTCCCCCAACAAGACTCTGGGTTCCACATGGGAGATGATGGCGGCCAGCTCTCTGGGGGAGAGGCGATGATTGAGCGACACCAGAATGGCGCCCAGTTTGGCACAGGCGAAAAACAGGGTCAGGTGTTCCAAACGGTTGGGGGCAAGGTAGGCGACCCGGTCACCCTTGATGACACCTTGGCGGTACAACCAACAGGTCCATGCCTCGATTTCCCGTTCCAGTGCAGCGTAGGACCAGCTCCGGTGATGGATGCGGTCGATGATGGCGGCATGATCCGGAATGGATTCCGCCTTTTCCTTGATGAAATCACGCCACATGGAGCATCCCAGGTCAAAAGAAATGATGATCAAGAAAAAAAAAGGGTCTGAGGGATTTCCCCCGGGATTTTGGTGTTGATTGCGCTACGGGGGGGGGTGAAAGACGCTTAAGTTAAGCCCGGGTGCTTTGCCCCCCGCCCTCTGTGAGGGATGTGAAACCAAAATCAAAACCCTGGGGGCAATCCCCCAGACCCCTTGTTTTTCTTGATCATGGTTTCTTCCGAACCGTTCTCCAGACTCAATCGGTGTTGTTGAGAAAATGTGTGATTGTCGCACTGGTTTCAGGAATTTTCTCCAGGAAGAACAGATGATCTGCTTCAGTGACGGTGACCACCCTGGCATGCGGAAGATCCTGAGCCAGGCGCAGGGCATTGGCCAATGGAACCAATCGATCCTGGTCCGCCGTCAGGATCAATACCGGGCAGACGATTCGATCCAATGGCAGGGGATCCTTCATGAAGGCTTCCACCGCAAAGAACTGATGCATCACCTGCTCCGGATCGGTCGGATCCGCAACCCGTTGATCAACGACCTCCTGATACACTTCAGGATACCGGGTCTTGAGCAAGGGACACAATGTTTCAGACAAGGCTGCCGTCACCCTGGCCAAAGGTTCCAGGGCATAGATCGCCCGTACCTGTTGTTCCGTCAGTGATGGAAAGGTTTGACGATAGACCGGCCCTCCCGAGGTGGTACACATCAACACCATCGCCCGTACCCGTTCTGGCGCCTTGAGTGCCAACAACTGGGCGATAAACCCTCCCATGCTCAATCCGATGACTGCAAACCGTTCAATCTTCAGGTCATCCATCAGAGCCAACGCATCATCGGCCAGGTCATCCAACGTATACCCCTGATCCACCTTGGGGGAACGGCCCATGCCGCGATTGTCCGGCAGGATGAACTGAAACCGGTCAGACATCGGTTCAATGAGGCGGGAGAATATCCAATTGCCGCTGGCGAAACCAGACAGACACAGAACAGGTTCTCCCACCCCCATGAGATCGTAATGGCCCTTGAATTTCATGACGAGCCTCCAGACACAGCCCCGGGACACCGGTACTGGATCGGTCATTCACCAAAAAGGGTACGGCAATCGGCCAGGACCGCCGCAGCATGCCCCTTGACCTTGACGTTGTCATAAATTTTGCGGATGACCCCTCCCGTATCGACGATGAACGTGGAGCGGACCACGCCCATGCTGGTCTTGCCGAAACTTTTTTTCTCGCGCCATACCCCGAACTGTTCACACATCAATCCTTCCCGATCACTCAACAGGGTGAATTCCAGCCCTTGATTGGTGCGGAACTTGACGTGCGAGGCGGGGCCATCCTTGGAAACCCCCACGATATTGATCCCCAAACCGGCAAACTCGGCGGCCAGGCATTGAAAATCTTTCGCCTCCTGGGTGCAACCCGGGGTGCTGTCCCTGGGGTAGAAATAGATCACCGCGCCATTGGGTCCCGGCAAGGACGACAATGCCACCCCTTGGCCGTCCTGGTCGGGAAGGATCATATCGGTAATGGCATCACCCACCTTCAGCCTCATGGCACCCCCTCCGATTCAAGGCAATCTGGTCAAGACCATCGAGCGCATTTGACGAAGATCATCCTTCGCGTTGGGCATCGTCATATTTTTGCTCGATCTGTTTGCCATGTTTGGCTTCTTGTTCCGCCAGGAAGGAAAAAATTTCGGCCAGTTCCGGAGCCGAGGTGGTATCGGCCAGGAGGCGATAGAACCGGGAGGCTTGTTTTTCCCGTTTGGCAGCCAGGATCAGGGCATCCTCATATCCGATATGACCGCCGCGATCTTCGACGGTCAGCATTTCTGCGATTTTCATGTCGGCATCGGCGACGATGCGGGTGGAAACGGGCAGACGGCCATTGGCAAGGATCGATTCCAGGCGCCGTTTATGATCATATTCCTCGGCGGCATGGGCGAGCATGGCTTGTTTTTGATCCTCGCTACGGGAACGTCCCGCCATCCCTTCATAGAACCTGGCCTCTTCCTCTTCGTGTCTGATGGCGAAGCGGATGGCATCTTCAAAGGTTTTGACTTCCGACATGTTCTCTCCTTGAAATGATGGGTTTGATGACCCCTGAATCGCTTAGGGGGTCATGAGGATCACCAATATTTTTCCATATGCAGATTTCCGGGTTCCTTGCGCGAACCCGGATCGAATCCCCGTCCCTGAAGGAGGGTGGCCACGCCCTCCACCATTTCGGGATTGCCACAGAGGAAGACATGACAGGACTGGGGGTTCAAGGAAAAACCAATCTGTTTGGACAATTCAGGCAGGTCCAGAATCCGGTCCAGACGTCCGGTCAATCCATTCCATGAAGGATCGTCCTGCGGACGGGTGATGACCGGAAGATAACGAAATCCACCGCAGGCGCGTCCCAGGGATTCCAGTTCAGCCCGATAACCCAGATCCCAGGAATAGCGCGCTCCATGCAGTACCACCATTGGACGGACGGGGCAGCCCTCACCCAGCGCCAGGGTTCGGACCATGCTCATGTAGGGAGCCAGTCCGGTACCGGTACCGATGAGGAGAAGCTGTTTGTCGCTGGCAACCCGATCCAGGGTAAACACCCCGGTTGCCTTGGTTCCCATGAAGAGCCGGTCGCCAACCTTGAGACAGAAAAGGCGCGGTGTCAACTGACCACTCCCGATCAGGGAGATGAAAAATTCAACGAATTCCTGTTCCTGACTGCCAGAGCTGATGGAATAGGCACGTCGGATCAGACGTGCCTGCCGGGTGGGATCGGGTTCTTCGGCATCGGCATCGGGAAGACGCGGGGCGGCATGGGTGAGGCCCAGGACGGTGAATTGTCCAGCGGAAAATTTGAAGTCTTCATCGGGACGTATCCGGAAAATGGAAAGTCGCGGGGTGATGTTGACTCTTTGGATGACGGTGGCATTGTAGGAATCTTTTGAAGCGGCTGCCGTTTTGTCCGTGTTGCCCATGAATCCTCCCTCGCCAACGAAGTGATGGCCAATTTCCCGACTTCCTTTATTATCATTCTCCAACCCGTTTTTCCACCAAGAAGATGATCCAGGGAAAAAAGGGGTCTTGCGAGATCGCTCCCACGGTTTTGATTCTACGTGCGGTCATGGAATGATGCTTTTTGCTCTTCGAAAAATTTGGAGTCCGAACGGCAATCTATTCCTCAAGGCAACATGATGCCCTTCGGGCACGGGAAATCCAAAACTATGGTGGACCCCACTGCAAGGACAATTTTTCGGAAGAATTAAGCGACACTTTCCTCTCAATTCCGTCTTCTGTTTTACAAACCTTGGGCACTGGGCTTCAATTGTTCGCTGATACCAACTTGGTGTGGGTCTGACCGGCACCTCCACCGGTTCCCTCCATGATCAAGCTGCTTTCCTCATCCGCAAGATCGCTTCCACCGTGAGTGGTGCCTTCTGAAGCCCCGATTTGACAGCCGGCACCTCGCCCGTCGTCCAATGACGACGAACAAAGTTGTGGTTGATCAAATGAACATCCAACGTCCGTTGCAATCCCTCCGTCGTCTTGGAGTATGTGTTCGTCCGTCGTCGAAAGGCACTGCTGCGACGACGGGTGGCGGCATTCTGTCCCTCCAGATGATTGGCATGGAGATCCTGATCACGGATGTCTTGCATGGTTTCTGGATGTTCGGGTTGCGGGGCTTGGTACATGGGCCGTTTCGGTCCCCGTTTGTGCTTCTGGCTGCCTTTGTTCTTGATTCTGATCTTGACCCCTTTGGGCAGTACATGCCGAGGGCGTCCTCTCTGTCCGGTTCTCAAAACTTCCGAGCACAGTTCAAATAAGGTCTGTCCGTACCGACGTTCTCCGTCTGAAAAGAAAGAAAAATCATCCGTCTGTCGGACAAACCGGCACACACCCCTCATGACTTCTTTGAACAGTTTGCCGTCTTTCTTGCCGCAACGCTGATCCACCAGAAATCGACTGCCGCGCTCCATGATGATTGAACGTCCAACCCGATGATTGGCTGGGATCCGTGCGCTTGCCAACGATCGTGTACAGTTCATCCCCTTCAAAGGAAAGACGCAGAAACTCATGGCACAGACCGTACAGCATCAGGGTCTCTTTCTGACCGGCAAAGCGTTCCTCCCACTCGGCGATCGTATTCTTGTGCGCACCAACGACACGTCCCGTTTCCCTCAACCCCATACCTTCGTCGCGCATTCTGATGGCCAACGACACCTTACTGATCGGTGATTTCAGATCCTCCATGGGCGTCCCATGGGTCTCGGAGAATCGGACGCCGCAGGCTTGGCAGCGCAGCAATAAACGATTCCCGTTATGCACGGTGGCGTACCGCTTGTCGATAACAGCACCAACAAGCCGGCACGACGGACAAATGATGGTTTCATTAATATTCATCAGGCTGATTTACAGCCTCAGCTAACATCGGTCAAGGGCAATCAGAACAGTCGGAGCCCAGTGCCCATTCTTGGGGTCCACCATATATTTACATGACTACATTATTCAGTGGATATTTTTCCAAGTAACTTAAAAATAAGTACTTATTGGAAGATGACCGGGGGAACTTCAGAAAAAGAGATAGAGGTGTGACAAAAATCTATTCTGGATTAGAAGCAAATAGTGGTGTAACCAATTATTTAAATAGAATATTTCAGCCAAACAATCCGTACAACCTTATAATAAATATATTTTGATTGCATGTGATTCAGTTGACCAAAATCCCGATTCTTAATTTTTATCCAGTGTAATCAAGGTTTTACTCTTTCAGTGTTTACAATTTTTCATCTGGCTTAATAGTTGCGTTATTTTAACTTGTGAAAGTGTAAATCATTTTGGGTTTATGCTAATAAAAGCCTGTAAATCTCCGCCTTTGGCAGAGAAACTCGTCCTCATGGAGTGGATATGTTATGAAAAAAAACTCAAAGATGTTAGTATTGGCGGCAATGTTTGGTAGTTTCATGGTCGCAAGTACCCATGCCGTCGCCGGCGAAAATACGAATCCAGTCAACCTGGGCAAGGCTGGAAATTTTGCGATTTTGAGCAAATCTGGGATCACCGATGTTTTTCGTTCCAATGTTGTTGGCGATGTTGGAACGAGTCCCATCACCGGTGCAGCCATCCTTCTCACCTGCGATGAAGTGAAGGGGAAGGTATACACCGCTGATAATGCTGGTCCGCTACCCTGTAGGATTAGTGACTCCAATTTTCTCGTTTCGGCTGTAAGCGACATGGAACGGGCCTACTCGGACGCTTCGGGACGTCCCGCACCAAATTTCAGTGAATATGGTGACGGAGAAATTGGTGGTCATACCCTCGCTCCAGGCGTCTACAAATGGACTTCGGGACTTTTGATTAGCAAAGATGTCACGCTCTCTGGCGGACCGGACGATGTCTGGATCTTTCAGGTGGCTGGAACCTTTTTTCAGGCCAATTCTACACAAGTAAATCTGGTCGGCGGAGCCTTGGCCAAAAACGTCTTCTGGGCGGTCGCTGGCACGGCGACTCTTGGAACCCATTCGCACTTTGAAGGCAATATCCTCGCGCAAACCCTGATCGCCGTGAACACTGGCGCAACGGTCAACGGCTCACTGTTTGCGCAAACTGCGGTCACTCTTCAGATGGCTACGGTGACCAAGCCTGAGATGGGTTCGAATTCTAAGTCTGAGATGAAGACGAATGCCAAGCCTGAGGCGAATACGAATGCCGAGCCTGAGACGAATAAGAATACCCGGTCTTCTGAGTGAAGAAGCATTCTTCTCACGTGGGCTTCACCCACACTGACAACTAGCAAAAAATAATCCTCTGAAGTTTAGGGCCAAGGTCACAATTGTAGCACATCGCGACTAAAGCCCTACTCTCCAGCCAAATTACTGTCCATGGCCGTCGTGGTAAATCACCCGACCGTCAACCGGGCCATTATCAAGCGCATTCGATATAATGAACTTAAGTTATGAATAAGCATTCAAAGATGTTAATACTTGCGGCAATGTTTGGTGGTTTTATGATTGTGAGTACCAACGCCATCGCTGGCAATAGTCCGAATCCAGTCAATCTGGGCACTGCTGGAAATTTTGCGATCTTGAGCAAAGCTGGAATCACCAATGTTTATCGATCCTCTGTTGTTGGCGATGTTGGCACAAGCCCCATTACTGGTGCAGCTCTCCTTCTCAGCTGCGCTGAAGTGGTGGGGAAGGTCTACACCGTCACTGAGGCTGGGCCTCTACCCTGTAGGAATAATAACCCCAGCTTTTTGACCACGGCTGTACTCGATATGGAACGGGCCTACACGGAAGCTTCGGGACGACCCGCCCCCAATGCCACTGAACTGGGTGGCGGAGAGATTGGCGGTCGAACCATCACTCCAGGCATCTACAAATGGAGTTCGGGACTTTTGATTAGCACCGATGTCACGCTTTCAGGTGGCCCGGACGATGTCTGGATCTTCCAGGTGGCGCAAACCTTGGATCTGGCCAACTCTAAGCAAGTCAAACTGGTCGGTGGCGCCTCAGCCAAAAATATCTTCTGGGCGGTCGCCGGCGCGGTGTCTCTTGGAGCCCATTCGCACTTTGAAGGCAACATACTTGCGCAAACCATGATTGCTGTGAACTCTGGAGCAACGGTCAACGGCGCACTGCTGGCGCAGACTGCGGTCACTCTTGATATGAGTACGGTGACCAGGCCTGGGATGGGTGCGACTCCCAAGCCTGAGGTGACTACGAATGCCAAACCTGAGACGAATAAGAAGTAAGCGCCGAACGAACCCCAGGGTTCCCATCGTTTTTTCTATCTGCGATCCTGATCCAAGATTTCCAACATCAAGGAGCAGGATATGGATACGAAAGCAATGGATGGGGAAGGATTGACCTCCCTGCAAAGTTTTTGGATCAGGCACATTCGGCAGTGTGAAGTTTCCGCC
>PEAN01000002.1:93640-152649 GCA_002753735.1 Magnetococcales bacterium DCbin4 | reverse complement strand
GAAGGCCGGATATATGGGTGCAACTCTTCCTTCACTATCGATGAAATTTCCTCTTGCATCGCGGGGCGGACCATATATGGGGGATTGCCCCAGGGTGTTGACTTTGTTTTTGAATTTAAACGAGAAGGTATCCACGCCCCGCTTTATATTTTATTTCATTAGTAAAAACCTTGGTAAGGATCATTTTTCTTTCAGGATGGGATACGATGTCTTTATTGTTGGATATTGCCGAACCGGGGCAATCATTACGTCCCCATGAACGCCGTCCCGAAGATCGTAAACGGGTGGTGGGAATCGATTTGGGAACGACCTTTTCCCTGGTTGCTGCGGTAGACCTTCAGGGAAAACCTGCCTGCATCCCTGATGATGAAGGACGGATCGCACTCCCCTCCGTGGTCTGCTACCCCCCCGAGGGGCCCGTACTGGTCGGTGATGCAGCGATTGCCGCAGGTCTGCGTTATCCCGCCGATACCATCGCTTCGGTCAAACGAACCATGGGCCGCAGTCTCGATGATCTGCGGGCCTCGGGCCATCGTACCAGTTATGCCCTGGAGGCGGGCGAAGGGGGGATGGTACGGATCGTGACCCGCCACCACCGACTTTCCCCCGTGGAACCATCGGCAAAAATTCTTGAATCCCTGGCCCGGCGCGCGGAGGAATCCCTGGGGGGATCGCTCCATGGGGCGGTGATCACCGTGCCCGCCTATTTCGACGATGCCCAGCGTCAGGCGACCAAGGATGCTGGCCGTCTGGCAGGTTTGGACGTGTTGCGCCTGGTCAACGAACCGACGGCGGCCGCCTTGGCCTACGGTCTGGACCAGGGACGAGAAGGGCTTTATGCCATCTATGACCTGGGTGGCGGGACGTTTGATATTTCCATCCTGCGCTTGAGCAAGGGGGTGTTCCAGGTGATGGCGACCGGCGGCGATTCCGCCCTGGGGGGGGATGATTTCGATCACCGTCTGAGCGAATTGTTCCTGCAGGCGATGGGTGTGACCGATCCTGATCCCGGATTGCTGCAACAATGCAAACGTGTCGCCCGGCAGACCAAGGAACAATTGAGCCGGGAAATGGTTTGTGAGGTGGTGCTGGACCGCCCCGACGGCGGCAGGTTTGAAACCCGGGTGACCCGGGAACGGTTTGAAGGTTTGATCGCCGACCTCGTTCGGGCGACGGGACTTCCGTGTCGGCGTGCCCTGAAGGATGCCCAGGTCGGCGCGAATGACCTTCAAGGCGTGGTCCTGGTGGGCGGATCGACCCGGGTGCCCATGGTGCGGCAATTCGTGAAGGATCTTTTTGGATGTGAACCCTTGTCCGATCTGGACCCCGACCAGGTGGTGGCATTGGGGGCGGCGATTCAGGCAGAACAACTGGCGGGCAACACCCGGGGCGAATTGTTGCTGCTCGATGTGACCCCACTCTCCCTGGGGATCGAAACCATGGGTGAACTGGTGGAAAAAATCATTGCCCGCAATACCCCCATCCCCGCTGCCCGTTCCCAGGATTTCACCACCTTCAAGGACGGTCAGACCGCCATGGCGGTCCACGTGGTCCAGGGGGAACGGGAATTGGTGGGTGATTGCCGGTCGCTGGCCCGTTTTGAATTGCGGGGCATCCCTCCGATGACGGCGGGCGCCGCCCGGATCCGGGTGACGTTTCAGGTCGATGCCGATGGTCTGCTCACCGTGTCCGCGCGGGAACAGACGACCGGGATCGAACAGTCGGTTGCCGTCAAACCCTCCTACGGCTTGGGGGATGAGGAAATTGAACGCCTGTTGCGTGAAGCGATGGTCCATGGCGCAGAGGATTGGCAACGGCGGTTGCTCAATGAGGCCCGGGTGGAGGCGGAACGGGTGCTGAGTGCCGCTGGTGCCGCTTTGCGCGACGATGGCGACTTGTTGGATGAGGCGGAACTCAAACGGGTCAAAGGGGTGATGTTGGCCTTGTGGGAGGCGAGCCAGAAAGATGACCCCGAGGTGATCAATCGTGCCCGGGAAACCTTGGATCGGGAAACGGTCTTCTTTGCGGAACGGCGGATGGATCGAAGTGTGCGCAAAGTGATGACGGGCCGGAAGGTGGATGATTTTCATCGCTCTTGAACCGATTGATACCCCCGTGGAGGAACGCTTCATGCCCAGGATTACTTTTTTGCCGATGAACCGGACCGTGGAAGTGGACGCGGGAACGACGGTGCTTGAGGCAGCCCATGAACATGATATTGCACTGGAAGGGGCATGCGAAGGTTCCCTGGCCTGTTCAACCTGTCATGTCATCGTCGCCAGGGAGTGGTATCCCCGTTTGGAAGCGGCCGATGATGAGGAAGAAGACATGTTGGACCGTGCTTTTGGGGTGACCCCTACCAGTCGGTTGGGGTGTCAGTTGCAGATCACCGATGATCTGGATGGGATCACCGTGACCATCCCGGAATATTCGGTCAATATCCATGTGGACAAAAAAAGGGGGGGGGCATGAAGTGGACCGATGTGCAGGAAATTGGCATGGCACTGGCAGATACCAAACCCGGGGTTGATCCCCTGGCGGTCCGCTTTACCGACCTGATGGATTGGGTCATGGCCTTGCCTGGATTCGATGATGAGGTCAAACGGTGTAACGAGAAGATTCTTGAAGCCATCCAACAGGTGTGGATCGCGGAACGTGATTGAGGCGGTTTCCCATTCCCTGATGAGATGATATTCCGGCCCATCTTCAAGGGCCGGAATGTTGTGTTCCAGGGGCAGCGGGATCAAGGGGTCGGTTTCTTGTCCGCCTGAACCGGCCAGGTGAAGTAGGTTTCCTGTTTACCGTAAAAGTCAACATGGCCATTGGTCGCAATCGCGGGTGGAACTCTGCCTGGCCACTTCCATCGAACAAATTGAAAAACGGCCCGAAGAGGTCCTCTATCGGGAGATCTTTTTTATTGTAAGTGATCAAGGAAAAAAGGGTCTCAAGGGATTTTCCCCAGGGTTTTGATCGATAAACCGAAGTTCCGCTGAAAAATCGAGGAAAAATTGCGCCTAACGATTTGATTGGGTTGTTGATTCAAGTATTACTTGGCATGCAAATTGTAGGCGTGTGAAATGACATTTTATACTTGATATGGATTGGATAAATTGCAATCATAACGGCATATGCATCCACATCATCCCAAATCGCGATTCCCTGCCTGCAGTTCTACAGCGCGAGTCCTATCGCGAGAACGGCAAGACCAGGAACCGCACCCTGGCCAACCTGCGTGGGCTGTCGGAGTTGCAGATTGATCGCATCCGTCGGGTACTGCGCGACGAGCCCCTGGTGCCAATCGAACCGTCGTTCCAGATCCTTCATGCCAGACACCACGGACATGTTCAGGCGGTGATGACCGCCATGCAGCGGCTCGGAATGGCGGAACTCATCGCCTCGCGTCCTTGTTAACACATCCGACGTCAAGACCCTGTTGCCCCAGGTCAACCGAATCCGGGAAGTGTTCGGTATCCAAAACTTGGTCATGGTCGGAGATCGGGGGATGATCACTCAAACCCACATCAACGCCTTCCAGAAAATGCCGGGCCTTGGTTGGATCACTGCTTTACGCTCCGATGCCATCCGCTCACTGATGCCTGAAAAGGGGTGTCAGTTCGGCCTGTTCGACGGTCGCAACCTTGCGGAATTCACCCATCCCGATTTTCCCGGCGAACGCCTGGTCGCCTGCCACAACCAGGATCTGGCCAACCGACGTGCCCGTACCCGCTTGACCCTGCTGGCCAAGACCGTCCGCCAGATGGAACCCATCCAAAGGTCTGTGGCAACTGGACGCCTGTGCGGTCAGGACAAGATCGGCTTGCGGGTGGGACGGGTGATCAACCGATACAAGATGGCCAGGCACTTCCAGCTTGAAATCGGAGAAGCATCTTTCAATTGGCATATCAATCAGGCGAATATCAACACCGGAGCGGATCTGGATGGGATCTACATTGTCCGTACCCGCTTGCCTGCCGACCGCATGGATGCGATGGACACAGTTCGCAGCTACAAACGGTTGGCCAAGGTAGAACAGGCCTTCCGCTCAATCAAGGAAATAGATCTGCAGGTCCGACCTGTGCATCATCGACTGGATGGCCGGGTACGGGGGCACATTTTCCTCTGCATGTTGGCCTACTACGTCGAGTGGCACATGGCCGAGGCTTGGCGTCCCCTGCTTTTCGCTGAAGAACACGGTAACATCAGGCGCTCTGCGGATCCTGGTTACCCCGGCCAAGCGTTCCCGGGTCACCCTGAATAAGATCCAGTCCAAAAGGCTTCCGGATGGATCCACGACTCACAGCTTCCAAACCCTTCTAAACGATCTCGCTACCATGACCCGCAACACCTGCCGAACAATCAACGACATCCAGGATGCCCCAACCTTTTCCCCGGGCGTACCGCCGTCACCAAAACAACACCAAGCCTTGGAACTCCTTAAAACCATCAAGCCGTAGGCAGATCCCTGCATGACATTGTCGCAACATCTGTTTGATATTAAATTATATTATTGTATTTCAAGTAACGGAACCCCGGGTTAATGATTGTTTGGTTGAGGAGGGGGCTTGTTCGTCTTTATTGCTGCCAAGACTTGAATGTTCCCCACTGCAAATGCGCCCCCCCCTCTGACTATGAACCCCCCGCGCAGTAATACCCCCCCTCTGAGTGATGTCCCCCCTTTTTCAAGTAATCCCCCCCTCTGATCCCCGTGCTTCTCCCCCGTGGGACAAAGAGTGCATCGAACTGGACAATGGTTTCAAGCTGTAAGATATTGCAGGTATCTGGAGTTGCTGTTGTACAAGATTGAGTTGAAATAGAATGGTTATGATTATTGCTTTATAATGAACTGATATCTGGGTCGTTCAGGGGGGTTCTGAAGATGCACGCCATAGAAATCATCGAAAAAATAAAAAATATCGCAAATATTGATGAATTCAGGGGTTCAGTAGGTAACTTTCTTTCTGAATGTGGCTTTGAAACCTGGGTCTACACGGCGAAACTACCCGATTCCTACAATGACGGTTCTTTTGAAACAATTCATAACTGGAATCAGGAATTTGTTGATCGTTATGTGACGATACACATGACCCATTGCCCCAGGTTCAAGCACCTGTGGCACGCGCCAACGCCCCTGATCTATGACAGGGCATTTTTTGAGCAGGATATGAAGTTGTTGCCGTATCAGCCCAAGCCGGTCAAGGCGGTGCTTGAGGATATTATCGATTTTGGTTATCTGGGCCATGGGTTTTCGTTGGTGACCCACGGAAAACATGGGGACAAGGGGGTGTTGACGTTGCAAAACCGGGATCAAAGGCAGGATGGATTGGATGCCATCCGGTTGAGCCTGCATGTGGCCAACGCATTTTTTCCCTTCATGCACATGAAATACATCGAGTTGCGGGGATGGCGGCCGCCCGGTGGGGTGTTTGAATTGACGCAACGGGAAAAAGAATGTTTGCGTTGGGCTGCGGACGGCAAAACATCCTGGGAGACGGGATTGATCTTGAATATTTCCGAACGGACCGTGATTTTTCATATCACCAATGCGCAGAGAAAGCTTATGGCATCCAATAAAATACAGGCTGTGGCGCGCGCAATCCTCTATAATATGATCTGATTTAATCTTTGGTTTTCACTGTTTATGGGTTGGTAAATGGATAGGTGATGCGCTATGGATAAAATTTTCGATTTTTATGATAATTTAAATAGAATTTCCAGCATTGACGAATTCAAGAAGTCGTTGGGTCAGATATTATCATTGTTCGGGTTTGAGACCTATGCTTATACAGTCAAACTCCCTGATTCTTATAATAATCAAACCATTGAAGTATTGCACAATTGGCAACAAGAATTTGTCGATCGATATGTCGCGATTCACAGCATCCATTGCCCGAGAGTCACGCATCTGTGGACATCCGAAGTTCCGTTAATCTATGATAGGGTATTTATTAATGATGATTTGAAGCGACTGCCGCACCACCCCGCACCGGTCAAGGCGGCGATTGAGCATATCATCGATTTTGGTTACCATGCGTATGGTTTTTCATTGTCAACTTGTGGCAAATTTGGTGACCGTGGTATTTTGACGTTGCAAAATAAGGATTATAGGAAAGATGGATTGGATGCCATTTCCTTGAGTTTTCATGTCGTCAGCGCGTTTTTTCCTTTCTTGCACATGAAATACGTTGAATTGTGCGGCTGGAAGCCTCCCGGTATCCGGTTTGACCTGACCCCGCGCGAGCGGGAATGTCTGCGGTGGGCCGCCGATGGCAAGAATACATGGGAAACAGGGATGATTTTGAACCTGTCTGAACGCACTGTCGTGTTCCACCTGGCCAACGCCCAAAAAAAACTCATGGCAACCAACAAGGTCCAGGCCGTGGCCCGGGCCGTTTTGTATAAGATGATTTGAACCTGTATGATCGGTCGTCACCGGTTTGGGTGGCGGGTCAGACATGAAAAGGATGATCGTGAATATCAATGGCTCTTCTAGCGTTAGATGTGGTTGAAATGTGGAACCATTGAAAAACAGTAACTATTTCTACTTTATCACATTCATTGATCAGGGATTGTTGACACTCAAAAAATTATTGAAAGAAAAAAGGGGTCTGGGGGCAATCCCTTAAGCCCCCTTTTTTCTTTTAATATTTATTTAAAATCATTATATTGCAGTGAAACGATGTATTTACCCCCATTTAACGCTAGAAGAGCCACAAAAAAAGGGGGGGCATGAAGTGGACCGATGTGCAGGGAATTGGCATGGCACTGGCAGATACCAAACCCGGGGTTGATCCCCTGGCGGTCCGCTTTACCGACCTGATGGATTGGGTCATGGCCTTGCCCGGATTCGATGATGAGGTCAAACGGTGTAACGAGAAGATCCTTGAAGCCA
Source organism: Magnetococcales bacterium DCbin4 (assembly GCA_002753735.1). Lineage (GTDB taxonomy): Bacteria > Pseudomonadota > Magnetococcia > Magnetococcales > UBA8363 > UBA8363. The sequence goes on along the minus strand of PEAN01000002.1, from coordinate 145,760 downwards.
TCCAACAGGTGTGGATCGCGGAACGTGATCGAGGCGGTTTCCCATTCCCTGCTGAGATGATATTCCGGCCCATCTTCCAGGGCCGGAATGTTGTGTTCCAGGGGCAGGGGGATCAAGGGGTCGGTTTCTTGTCCGCCTGAACCGGCCAGGTGAAGTAGGTTTCCTGTTTGCCGTAAAAATCAACATGGCCATTGGTCGCATTGACATACCATGCCGTTCCCTCCTTGTCGGCATTGGTGGCGCTCCAATAGTGTCCTTGTTGGACATTGCCAAACGGATGGCCTTCAGGGAGCGCCAACCCGTCTTTTCCTTTTTCCCCGCCAAGCAGGGAAATCAGTTCATCCTTGGTCGGAAGGTGCCACAGGGTATCCTTGCCCGTGTATCCTTCACAGGTTTTGTTGCCCGCATTCAGGTCTTCGATCGCTTTTCCCGCCGCATCCCAGGACAATCCGCCCCAGCAATTGCCATTTTTCATCCACACCAGGTTTGATTTCGTATCCTTGATCGTGCCGTTGCCCTGGTCGGTGAACCGTTCATCGGCACTGTTGGCCCGTCCGGACAGGAAAACCATTCCCGTGATCAAAAGTGCAGCCGAAATGAAACGCATCCCCATGGTCTGTTCTCCTCAAAGGTAGCTGAAACAGGTGAAGCCGTTTTTTCCTGGATATAAAAGAAGGAAACGTATTACATTTCTAAATTATTTTTATAAATACACTGTTAGGATTCTATCGCAAATTTTTTCTTTCAGCCATAAAAAAATAATACTGTACGGTATTCATCTACAGCATTCATCTATAACCGGAAAAAAATGTACATTCCAGGAACGGGGCCTGTTGACTTTTTACGGAATGTGCCCTTTTCTGAGTGTCGTTGAATGCCAACAGGTTTCAATGGGGTCAGGAGAACGTATGAAAGTCAGCAAGGTCTGGTTTCGTGAAAATCAGTTGACACCACAACTCCAACCCCGGGTCGATCCGGAACGGGAGGTGGAGATACGGGCGTTACGCCAGGAGATTCTCCGGCTGTTGCAAAAGCAAAGGTTTGTCTCGTTTGTCAAACAGCCCAAATTTCTTTTTGACAATCAACTGCGTTGTCTGTGGTTGCTGCACGGTTTCCAGGCCCGGGGGGAAGAAGTGTTTCAACATCTTTCCCGGTTGCAGATTTATACCTTCAAGAACTGGGAGCTGCCGAGTGTCGAAGAATTGAAATCGGTGGCTCGGGAAAAGCTGTTTCGCGAACATGAAAAATTTTCCCGCGAGGCGTTGTTGTCGAAGGATCGTTCCTTTGACGGCAAAGGGTTTCAGACGGTCCGGATCGGTTCGGGGGAGGAGGGGGTATCGGAAGAAGAACATATGGTGATTCCGGTGCACCGGGTGGCGCAACGCGATATTTTTTCATTCATCGTCGCCAATTCCCTGCTGCCGCAGGATGTTGCCGGGGTGACGGAAAAATTGAATCAACTCTACGCCCTGACCCTGGATGCCAGCAGGAAACAACATGCCGTTGTCCCCCCATCCTTGAGGGCACTCAAACAATTGTTGCTGGAGGGGGATTATCTGCGTGCCCGTCTTCCGGTATTGGAGGAGTCCTATCTGCTGGACATGGAAAAAGGGTTGTGGGAGTTGTATCAACCCAGGAAGCCCTTTGGTTCCGGTTGGATCGGGGTCGAACTCAAGCAGCCGTGGGAAGCCCGCAATCCGGAAAAGGATGTCAAGGATGGTGTGGTGGCCATCGATTTCGGCACCAGTTCGACGGTGGTGGCCTGTCGGGAAAATGGCAAGATCACCCTGCTCCGGGTTGGAATGAGCGATTTTTTCCGTAAACCCGTCCCCGAGGATTATCAAAATCCGACCATTCTGGAGTTTATCAACCTGCCGCAATTGCTGGATGTGTGGAAGTCGGAAGCCTATCGTCCCCTGACCCGTTGGGATGATTTTCATTTTTCCCATGAAGCGTTGAACAATTTTCGTGAGAACGAGGCCAATCAGGTGATTGTCGCCAGCATGGTGACCGCCATCAAACAATGGCCGTTGCATGCGCATTCGGGGGAACATTTTCGTTTTACCGATCAGGCGACCGGGTATGAGATGGAAATCGCTCCGTCGCTCGCTCCCATGCCGGTCCCCGGGCAACGGGTCACGGTGGGCAAGGATGATCCGTTTGATCCGATCGAATTGTATGCCTATTATCTGGGATTGTTCATCAACAGCCGTTCCAACGGTTTGTTTCTGGAGTATTACATGACCTTTCCGGTGACCTATCCCAAGGAGGTCAAGTATCGGATTCGGGCGAGTTTTGCCCGGGGGTTGATGCGCAGTCTTCCGGCCAATCTGATGGATTCGGAAAAAATTCATCGATTCCGTGTTTCCGAAGAGGCATCCGAACCCGCTGCCTATGCCGCCTGCGCCTTGGAGGAGTTGGAGATTGAACCCTCCGATGATGGGGTCGCCTATGCGGTGTTCGATTTTGGTGGCGGCAGCACCGATTTTGATTTCGGTATTTATCGCAGTCCGACCGAGGAAGAGGAAAAGAACGGCTACGAGCAGGTCATCAATCATTTTGGTGCCAGCGGCGACATGTATCTGGGGGGAGAAAATCTGGTGGCCAACATCGCCTACCTGGTCTTTCGCGACAACCTGGAAGTGTGCCGCGAACATCGGATCCCTTTTTCCATCCCTCCGGAGGGGGAGCGTTTTCCCGGGTGCGAATTGTTTTTGGATCATTCCCATGTTGCCCAGACCAATACGGCCCTGGTGATGGCTCAGGTGCGGATGTTGTGGGAAAATTTTCAATGGGATGTGCTGGGCGACCAGGATCGGGTAACGGGGGAAGGGGGTGATGAACCTCAGCTGACCCGCCGTTTGTCGGATCGGATTGGTGATGTGTTGAGTCAGGAAATCGTTGATGCCGGATTTACCTTGCGGGCTGATTTCCAATCCTGCCATCCCGACAAGCGGTTCGTTTCCCTTGAATTGGAACTGCTCAACCGTGCCCGTGAGCGGACCCCGGTCCGTTTGCAGGTGGATCGCAATCACATCAACCATTTCCTGGTGGCTCGGGTCGGCAAGGGGGTGCATCGGTTTTTTATCGCCATGAAGCAGGCATTTGGTTCCCGAGGGGTGGATCCGGCGGAAATTCATATCCTGCAGGCGGGAAATGCCAGCCGGGCATTGTTGGTGCAGGCGTTGTTTGCCGCGCTGACCCAGGAGAAAATGCATAAATGGGAGCCACCCAAGGGGGGACTGAAAAAAAACATGATCCTGGAACGGATCCAAAATGCCATCGGAGATAAAAGATTGATTATCCATCGGCCCCCCCCCGGGGATCCGGGCAATCCCTATAAACCGACGGCGAAAACGGGGGTTGCCATCGGTTTGTTGAAGCTGGTTCCTGGCGAACCGTTTCTGTCGATCGGTCCCAATTCGGAAAACCGGCAGGGTGAGGCACCGTTCTCCTTCTTTGTCGGGGGGCTTAAACGGGGTCGTTTCCATCCGGTGTTGCGGCAAAATGGTCCCTATTACGTTTGGGAAGAATTGGGGGTGCCGACCCGGGGGACTTTTGTGTTGGTGTTCTCGACTTCGCCGCAGGCGGGCCTGGGCGAGTTGCGTCGCGGATCTCGGGAACTCAAGGAAAAAAGTCTCACCTTCGGTCTTCCTTCCCACGGGCGTCAGTTGTACATTCAGGCGGTCGCGCCGTCGCGGGTGGAACTCTGCCTGGCCACTTCCGTCGAACAGATTGAAAAACGGCCCGAAGAGGTCCTCTATCGGGAGATTTTCTTTTTATAGCAACTGCCCAGGTACCTCCCCGGTTCGGGATTATTGAAAGAACAAAGGGGGCTTGAGGGATTGCCCCCATGGTGTTGATTTCAAGAACGAAGTCAAAATCTTGAGCATGGAAACCTTTTTGTTTAAAGTAAAAATCAATGTCAACACCCTGGGGGCAGTCCCTTAAGCCCCCTTTTTTCTTTTAATAATTGATAACCCGCATCGTTCCATGCTGTCTTATCAACACGATTATCATGCCGGTGGTCCGGCGGATGTCCACAAGCATGCATCCCTGGCAGTGATTCTGGCGCGGATGACTGCCAAGGATCAACCGATGACCTATATCGAAAGTCATTCGGGTGGGGGGGTGTATGACCTGGAATCGCCGATGGCTGCCAAAACCGGCGAAGCGCAACAGGGGATTCAACGGTTGCTCGCGCATGGGATGCCAAGGGAAGATCATCCCTATCGCCAGGTGATCGAAAAAATCAGGGCCAGATTTGGACCCGCCCATTATCCGGGATCGCCCTGGCTGGCCCGCCTGTCGTTGCGGCCAGCAGATTCCATTCATCTGATGGAATTGCATCCTGGAACCCTGGCGCAGTTGCGCCAAACCTTTCGGGGCGAAAAAAATGTCCATATCCACCATCGTAACGGTTATGAAGGGGTCCTGGCCCTTCTGCCACCCACACCACGTCGTTGCCTGGTCTTGGTTGATCCGAGTTATGAGGTCAAAACTGAATATGAACAGGTGGGACAGTTGATTCCAAAGATCCACCGCAAATGTCCCGGAGCGGTGATCATGGTGTGGTATCCACTACTCAAGGACCATTTGCATCCCGGTTTGTGCCATCAGTTGGAGCGGTCCGAGTTGCCAAAGTTTGCTCGGAGAGAAGTGTTCATCGCCGAGCCACAGACCACCCGGCGCATGTATGGCAGCGGACTCATGTTCGTCAATCTGCCCCATGGTGTGGACGAGGCGCTTGCCGAGGTCGATCAGTTCGTTCCGCAACGGGACACGGAATCATGAGAAGGTCAATCCGGGGCGCACTCATGGCAATCAACAAGGTCCAGGCCGCGGCTCAGGCAGTTTTGTATCAAATGTTTGAACCGCTATGATCAGTCATCACCGGATCGGTGGCGGGTCAGACATGAAAAGGACGATCATGAATATCAATCTGTCGATTATCGATCAACGTGTGGGTGGCGTGATGGATGACATTCGTGACCAAGCCAGGGCGGAATTGAAAATCAATGATGAAGGAAAATTGAAATCGCTCGCTTTTGTGTATCTGTGTGTCCAAACCCTATTGGACTTGTCGCCAGAGGATACTTTCGATTGTCTGACGGAGGGGGGCGGTGATTTTGGCGTCGATGCCATGCATGTGACCGAGGAGGTGGACGGTGAATTTGCGGTCACTTTGTTTCAGGGGAAATACAAAAAAAAACTGGAGGGAACCTCCAACTTTGAAGGAGTTGGCATCAATGCCTTGATTCATGCCCTTCGTAACCTTTTTGATCCAGAGACAAAACTGGTAGCGATCAATGAACGCATCGAGGCCAAGGTGGAAGCTGCGCGTTCGATGATTCGTGATGGATTGATTCCCAAAGTCCGGGCCATTGCCTGTAACAACGGCCTGCCATGGAATGCCGCCGCTCAGGCGGCAATTGACCGTAGCGGATTCGGCACACAGGTGACCTGGGAGCATGTCAACCATGATGTATTGCTGCGTATTTTGCAACGTGTCAAGGTCGTGGATGACATCCTGCGGTTGACCGGCAAGGCGGTAGTCGAGGATATGAATTACAGCAGGGTATGTATCGGGCGGATTCGGGTCACCGAAGTGGCTGCCTTGATGGAACGTCATGGGGATCGGTTGTTGGAGCGCAATATTCGGCGTTATCTCGGCCTGCACGGCAACCGGGTGAACGAGTCGATCCGCAAAACCCTCGTTTCCGATTGTCCCGAAAACTTTTACTTCTTTAATAATGGTCTGACGTTGATCTGCGACCGGTTCAAATACAATGCCTTGCAGGATGGCAATTATCAGGTCCATGTGGAAAACCTGCAACTCGTCAATGGCGGTCAAACGTGTGTGACAATTTTTAAAACCATTGAAGAGATGAATCGTAGCGGCCTGACGCTACCCATGCATGCGAGCGTATTGCTCAGGCTGTACGAACTGCCTCGGGAAAACAGTGACCTCATATTAAAAATCACTCAGGCGACCAACAGTCAAAATCCAGTGGATCTCAAGGATCTTCGATCCAATGATGACCGGCAGCGACAATTGGAGATGAGCATCAGGGAGTATGGATACGAATATCGTCGCAAGCGGATGGATACCCTGGCAAAAGCGTATGAGATCACTTCCGGGGTCGCAGCCGAAGCGGTATTGGCGGTTTGGCGGCGTGCCCCGCATCAGGCAAAATTTTTGACCCGGGAGCATTTCGGAAAACTTTACGATACCATTTTCACGGATCGACTCAATGGGGCGCAAACCATCGCCGCAGTTCTGTTGTATCGGATTGCGGAGAACCATCGCCGCCGACCGATGGAACGCGATCCGGTGTTCGTCCGTTACGCTTCGTGTTTCATCGCCATGCGGATGGGCTATCGATTGTTGCTGGACCTTGGTGCATCGTTGGATGGGTTGGATCACCGCAATTTCATCCGGGCCAAGGAGTTGATCGATGCCAATGGGGAACAATATTTCCAGGATTCGTCAAGGGATATCGATCAATCGTTGCGGGAACTTTATGGCGATCGGGAAATTTCGATGCAGCAATTGTCGGCCACTTTTCGCCGTGGTGATCTCATTGGACGATTGACGCAGGGACTTTAGGTCTGATTTGATCAGGTAGCATTGGTGAGAGAAATGTGACAAAGTGGGACCGTTCCCGTTGAGACGGAATTACCGGGGGCGTAGGGGTGTTTTTCCGGGTACCAGAAATGGGGGATGGAGATGAAACGGTTGCTCGTTTCCATGAAGCAGGTAAGCGATGGAATCAGCGAATGGACCGGGAAATGCGTCGCCTGGCTGATTCTGTTGATGGTCTTGACCGTTTTCTTCGTTGTCATCATGCGTTACCTGTTCGATTGGGGACGGATCGATGTTCAGGAATCGGCGCTCTACCTCCATGCGACCATTTTCATGTTGGGTGCCGCTTATACCTTCAAATATGACGAACATGTGCGGGTCGATATTTTTTATCGCCCCTTGTCGCCGCGTGCCAAGGCATGGACCAACCTGATGGGGGGATTGTTGCTGTTGTTCCCCATGATGATCTTCATCCTGGTCATGAGTTGGGACTATGTGGCGGTCGCCTGGGAAATGCGGGAGGGATCGCGCGAGGCGGGGGGACTCAACGGGGTCTGGCTGTTGAAAGGGTTGATTCTGGTTTTTCCGGGCCTTGTCATGATCCAGGGGGTGGGTCAGATGGCGGGTTCTTGTCTGACCCTCCTGGGGTGGGATAAGGAGTGATCCATGGAAGAATATGCCGCAATCATCATGTTTGCTGTTGTCGCCATGGTCCTCCTGGCGGGTTATCCCGTGGCCTTTACCCTGGCAGGGGCCTCCCTGGCAGGGGCAGGAATCGGTTATGCCCTCGACATGTTTGATCCCGCCTTTCTCGAAGCGGTCCCCAACCGCATCTATGGTATCATGATCAACGATACCCTCATGGCGGTTCCCTTGTTCGTCTTCATGGGGGTGGTCCTGGAACGATCCCATGTGGCGGAAGATCTGTTGGAGACCATGGCGCTCCTCTTTGGCCGTTTGCGTGGGGGAATCGCCATCTCCGTCATGGTGGTGGGGGCCTTGCTTGCCGCCAGCACCGGCATTGTCGGGGCCACGGTGGTGACCATGGGGTTGCTATCCCTTCCAACCATGTTGCGCCGGGGGTATGACCCCGCTCTGGCAACCGGAACCATCTGTGCTGCCGGTACCTTGGGCCAGATCATCCCTCCCTCCATCGTCCTGGTGATCCTCGGTGATGTGTTATCCGCCTCCTACCAGCAGGCACAGCTTAAAATGGGGGTCTACTCCCCGCGTACCGTTTCGGTCGGTGATCTGTTTGTCGGTGCCATCATTCCCGGTCTGTTTCTGGTCGGGATGTACATCATTTATCTGGCAGCGGTTTCCTATCTGCAACCCAAACGTGCCCCGGCCATCCCGGCAGATGAACGCAGTGCCCAAAGTCAAGGTTTGTGGTTGCGGGTGCTGCGGGTGCTGATCCCTCCGGTGGTATTGATCGCTTCGGTCATGGGTTCCATTCTGGCCGGGTTGGCCACGCCTACGGAGGCGGCGTCCGTGGGGGCGGTGGGTGCCCTGGTCATGGCCATGTTGCGGGGTCGGATGAACCGTGCCGCCCTGGAAGAAGTCATGCTCAGTACCCTCCGTGTCACCAGCATGGTGTTTTTGATTTTCATTGGAGCCGCAATCTTCTCTTTGGTATTCCGTGGATTTCATGGTGATGACATGGTTCACGACATGCTGTTGAGTCTCCCCGGTGGGGCGGTGGGGGCGATGTTCGTGGTCATGTTGATCATGTTTCTTTTAGGCTTCATCATCGACTTCATCGAAATCACCTACGTCGTGGTTCCGATTGTCGGCCCCCCGTTGTTGGCCATGGGGTTGGATCCGGTCTGGTTGGGGGTGATGATGGGGGTCAATCTGCAAACCTCGTTTTTGACGCCTCCATTCGGGTTTGCCCTGTTTTATCTTCGCGGCATTGCCCCGGCCAGTATTTTGACCACCGATATCTATCGGGGCGTGGTCCCCTTTATCGTGATCCAGGTAATCGGTTTGTTTCTTCTTGCCCTTTGGCCGTCCATGGCGACTTGGTTACCAGGCGTCATCTATGGTCAATGATGCGATCATAATCCCATTTCTTCATGACGCTGTGGATCGTTTTTGATGGAAAACACGCACCATGACAAAAGAAGAGTGTTCGAATCCCTGCTCCGGGCACAGCAGGAAGCGGCATTGCTGGAGATTGCTTTGGGTGGGAGTGAAAGTCGCGAACGCTATGGCTCACGAGTATTGCCATTTCCAGGGGGATTGGGAGTGGGGAGAAATGATGGCGATCTGCTCGCGGCAATGACCAGCAAGCCGGGAGATGTCGCCAATGATGAAGACGGGGCGGGCTTTTCCGATCATGGTACGGGGATGGAAATCCCTTCATCTTTTTTGATCGTCCCATTGGAACCGACCATCGGGAACATCAAAATACGCAAGACACCTCAGGTGGTGGTCCGCTATTTCATAGGACTGGAATCCAATGAAATCGCAACCACGTTCCAGAAGGTATTGATGGTGGATGGGGCGCAGGCCATACAGTTGTCGATGCCCAGCAGGATTCGTATTCGCCACAGACGGCAGCAGCAGCGCGTACTGGTCCCGGCTCAGGCCAATATGGGGGTGACCGTGCAAAAGCGGGGCAGTGCCGGATTCAACGGTCATCTGATCGACCTTTCTTCAGGCGGGCTTTCCTTCTCCTGTCCAGAGCAGCATGAACCACTCGAAATCGGTGATAAAGTGGGGGTGAGCATCCATGGCTCCCTGTTGCAAGGGACGCCGTTATCCACCTTCGGTTCAGTCTGTCGTATCGCCCGGGCGCGCGATGAAAAAAATCCGCAACAGGCCAGTCAGCAATATGGGGTTCAGTTCAAACTGGTATCGGTCGCCGATGCCATGACCATTGATCGCCTGGTCCGGGAACTGGGGAAAAGATCCCGTTTTTGATGATCATTGAAAGAAAAAAGGGGTATCAAGGGATTGCCCCCAGGACTTTGATTTTGACTTCAAACAAAAAGGTTTCCATGCCCCGCTTTTGACTTTGTTCCTAAAATCAACACCCCGGGGGCAATCCCTTGAGACCCATTTTTTCTTTCAATAGTTTTTTTAATATCGATTAGGTTTTCCTGATCATGGATTGGAACCGCAACCAATCCCGGGGGTGATCGACATCCCATCCCGCGGCGAGTTCCTGCCAGCGCCAACCGAGACCGTTGAGACGTATTCTGGTTTCTGCGGCAACGGTTGCGCTGCCCCAGGGAATGTTCGCAAACAGCGAAGGGTGATGACGGGTCAGGGCCAGGAGGAGGTATCCGCCATCTTCCGCAGGAACCATGACGGCATCGTGGTGGAGCAACGCTGCCAGGGTTTGATCAAGGATGGGCAGGGTGATCGAGACGCAATCACCGCCGAGGAGGATGACCCCCTGGTGGTGTTTGAGTTGGCGGACGACGATGGTGGCCAGACGATGTCCCAGGTCTCCCTCCGGTTGCGGACGGCGTTGATGGGGGGGGATCAATCCATCGAAAAAGGGATGATGGGTGTTCGGGGTACACCACAGCAGGAACTGTCGGTTACTCGCGGCGTGGCACCAGGCACGGGCGATATGGACCACATGGGTCAGGAGTCGTTCGTGGGCCCGGGTGGCACCGAGGGGACCGAGCAGGGGAATCAGTCGTGTCTTGACCTTTCCCATCTCAGGTGTCCGGCCAAGGACATTGAGAGAAATGTGGGGTTGGGGTGTCATGGTTAAGAAAAAAAAGGGGGGAGGTCCCTTGATCCCCCATTTTTCTTGTCAATCGGTGTTCTGATCCCCCTTTTCCAGGAGGGAACGCATTTTTTTCATCAACTCCGGCAGTTTGCGCAACAGAACGATCTGAATTCTATTGTCACGGTGATTTTGTCCCCACCATCCCGACCAGGTTGCGCCTGCGGGGACATCTTCCGCTACGCCGGTCCCGGCAGCAATTCGTGCCCCTTTGCCGATGGTGATGTGGGGGACGACACCGGCCTGACCGGCAAGGACGCAATAATCTTCAAGGATGCACGATCCTGAAATTCCCACTTGAGCGACGATGATGCAACCCTTGCCGATCTGGCAATTGTGGGCGATCTGGACCTGGTTGTCGATCTTGGTTCCATCGCCGATCCTGGTGGGTCCGAATCGTCCCCGGTCGATGGTGGTGCAGGCACCGACCTCCACATCGTCACCCAGGATGACATTGCCGAAATGGGGAATCTTGACGTGCCGTCCCTGGACGAATTCATAGCCAAATCCATCGGCGCCAATGACGGCATTGGATTGGATGATGCAACGTGCCCCGATGATGGTTCCCGGTAAAATGACGGCCCCGGCGTGAATGAGGCTGTCATCGCCAATGGTGACCTGATCGCCGATGTGGGCACCCGGACCGACTCCGACTCCGGTCCCTAAACGGGCACCGGGATGAATCAACGCCTGCGGGTGGATTCCCGGTGCCAGGCCGAACGGAAGCATTCCCAGGTGGATGGCCGCCTGAGCCGCATCCAGGGGGGGATGGTCGCTCAACAGGCACGGGCGGTCCTGGACCCGGGATAGCAGTTTTTTTTGTACGATCAACGCAGTGGTGGCCGGGGCTTTTTCAAGCCAATGGGCATCGATGACAAAGGAAAGGTCGTCGATGGTGGCCTGTTCCAAAGGGACGACCCTTTTGACGTCCACATCGGCCCCGACATGTTCCAGCTTCAGGGTTTGCGCCAGTTCGGAAAGTTTCATGCTCGACCCCTTTGTGGTGACAGGTTCAAATGGTTCGTCCGTGTTGTTTGGAATGGATGCTGACGTGGGCGATCAAGCCCATGGCCATCATCAAGGTCAGCATCGAACTGCCGCCATAGCTGATCATCGGCAATGGGATCCCGACGACCGGCAGCAGACCGATGACCATCCCCATGTTGACCAATACCTGAAAGGCGAATAACGCCGTCAAACCGACGACCGATAACAACCCGAACCGGTCCGAGGCGGTGGAGGCGATGATCAGGGTACGCAGGATGATCATACAATAGGTGATCAGCAGAAGCAGCCCTCCGACAAACCCCCATTCCTCGGCGAGGACCGAAAAAATGAAGTCAGTGTGCCGTTCCGGCAAAAAATTGAGTTGGCTTTGGCTCCCCGCCATGAATCCCTTGCCGAAAATCCCTCCCGAACCGATGGCAATCTTGGATTGGATGATGTGATAACCTGCGCCGAGGGGATCTTTTTCGGGAGAGAACAAGGTCAATATGCGGCGACGCTGGTAATCGTGCATCATGTTCCATCCCATGGGCATGGAGGCCCCGAGGAGGGTGATGACGGCGATGAATATTTTCCACTCCAAACCGGCGGCGACGATGACCGCCATCCCGACCGCCGATAACAGAATGGAGGTTCCCAGGTCGGGTTGTTTGACGATGAGGATGGTCGGGAGGGCGATCATCAGCAGGGGGATGAACAGGTCGGCGATGCTGATGCCGGAGGAGACCGAACGATCATGGAAATAGCGGGCCAGGGCCAATACCAGGGCCACTTTCATCAATTCAGAAGGTTGCAGGTTCAGCACGCCGATCTCCAGCCAGCGACGTGCGCCCATGCCGATGGTGCCGGAGAGGAATACGCCGATGAGGAGAAGCAGGGAAAGGCCATAAAACAGGTAGGCATAACGGCGGTAGATTTTTTCGCTGCCCGCCATGGAGATGGTCAGCAACAGTGTCAGTCCGAATGCCGCTCGTGCCGCCTGCCGCCAGACATAATCGATGTTTTCGCCACCACCGACTGCCGAGTACAGGACAACGAATCCACCCAGGATCAACATGCCCAGCAGGATCAGCAGACTGGTCGGGAATCGGGATAGACGATCACGCCAGCCGGGACTGTTGCCTCCCAGGAGGCGGAAATTCTTGTCATCCGTGGGCATGTTCATGATTCGGGTATTCCGTATTTGTCGAAATAAAAGTCGAAGATCCTTTTGGCCACGGGTGCTGCCGCCGAGGCGCCATGGCCGCCGTGTTCCACGACGACCGACAGGGCCAGACGGGGATTTTCCACCGGGGCATAGGCGACGAACAGGGCGTGATCCTTGAACCTGCTATTTTCTTCCTTGATTAATTTACCCGATTTTTCCCGTTTGTGCTTGACGACCTGCGAAGTTCCGGTTTTGCCGGCAGCCATGACTTTTTCCGGTTTATATTGTCGTGCCGTTCCCATTTTTCCATGCAGGACCGCGATCAATCCTTTGCGCACCAGATCCAGGTGCGATGCCTGGATGGACGTTGTGTGGATCGGGGTGGGTGATTGATCCTTGGGCGTGGGGACGAAGGTCGGTCGATAGATCCGGCCACCATTGGCGATGGCGGCGATCATGCTGGCCAGTTGCAGCGGGGTGGCCAGGACCGCACCCTGACCGATGGCGGTGATCAGGGTTTCACCGGGATACCAGGAATGACCGTAGGTCGCTTTTTTCCAGGCACGGGAGGGCATGAGTCCCGGTCGTTCCCCTTCAAGGCCGATCCCGGTGGTTTCACCAAACCCAAGATTTTTGGCTTGCCGGGCGAGGGCGTCAATCCCCAACGCCTCGGAAACCTTGTAGAAGAACACATCGCAGGATTGTTCAAGGGCGGCAACCAGATCGAGTTGACCATGGCCACCGTTTTTCCAACAATAGAAGGTATGATTGTCACGGGTGACGCTGCCACTGCAATAGTGGCGGGTATAGGGGGAAATTTTTCCTTCCCGCAGTGCCGCCAGGGCGACGGTCATCTTGAAGGTGGAGCCAGGAGGATATTGTCCCTGGATCGCCTTGTTGATCAGCGGACGTTTGGGATCGGTGACCAACAGTTTCCATTCATCACTGGAAAATCCCCGGATGAACTGGTTGGGATCGTAGGAGGGTTGGCTGACCATGGCCAGGACTTCGCCATTGTTCGGGTCCAGGCAGACCGTGGATCCCGACAACCCCATCAGGGCACGCTCTGCTTCTGCCTGAAGTTCAACGTCGATGGTCAGGCGAAGATCAGGACCGGGGCGGGCGGGTTGACGTTTGAGTTCGCGGATATGTCGGCCGACCGCATTGACCTCCATTTCCCGAAACCCTTCCTTGCCCCGTAATTCCAGTTCAAACATCCGTTCCATGCCGGTTTTGCCGACGATATCCCCTGATCGAAAGTTGATGGATGGGAATTGCAGGATATCCTTCTCGTTGACCTCGCCCAGGTAGCCCAGGAGGTGGGCGGCGGTATCACCGTTGGGATAACTGCGGGTGGTCTGAACCTGGATGGAGGCACCGGGAAAGGTGTGGATCCGTGACTCGATCTGGTTGACCTGGGCCCAAGTCAGTCGCGATTGCACCATCAAGGGGAGGAACCCCCGTTGGCGTTGGACCTGGCGCAATACTTTTTCAATCTTGTCGGGTGGGAGGGCGAGATAGGGTTGCATCCGTTTGAGCAACGCCTTGATATCTCCGGTCAGTTCCGGGATGACGGCCAGTTGGAAGTCAGGACTGTTTTCAACCAGAATGCGTCCGTGGCGGTCGAGGATGCGTCCCCGCAGGGCCGGGATGGGTTGAAGGCTGATGCGGTTGTCCTCGGCCAGATTGCGGTATTCACCACCATTCATGACCTGGAGGTGGAACAGTTGTCCCCCGATGAGCATGGCACCACCGGCAAACAACCCTCCCAGGACGATCAATCGTCTCCGGGTATCGACTTTGAATGATTCATGTTCGTTTTCAAGGGAATACATGTCATCTGGCCTCCAGCCAGGAGCGATGGAGGAAGATGAGCAGACGCACCATCAACGGCATGATCAGAATGGTGGCCAGAGGGCGTCCCACCAGGACTTCCCAACGGAAGGTGAAACCGCTTGTCATGACGATCCAGACCCACTGGATTGCTTCATCAATGATGACAAAGATTCCAATGACGGGAATCAAGAGAACGAAATCGAGGGCACGGAATATTTTGCCATAGCGACCCGTCAGAAGGACCAGGATGATCTTGGACAGGGCATTCAGGCCCATCGGGGTGGTGGAAAGGGTATCCAGCAGCAATCCGGTGCCAAATGCCAGGATCGGTCCGCACAGATCAGGACGATACATGCGCCAGTAGAACAGGCAGATGATGACCAGATCGGGCCGGAGAATCCCCCAGGAGGCAAAGGGGATGGCGGTCTCCTGGACCACGATGGCCATGAAGATCGACATTCCCGGCAACAGCGTGGAGATGAGGGAAAGGATCACGGCGGTCGGGTCACATCGGGAAGTTTGGTGGGGGGGGAATGGGAAACCTGTTTCCCGGGGATCAGGAGGCGGACCTCCTCGACACGGTCGAAATCGACGGCGGGTTGCACCAGGATTCGTTGAAACAGACCCGTATCCCCTGCCTTGACATCCTTGACCAGGCCGATGGGCAACCCTTTGGGGAAACTCCCTGCAATACCGGAGGTGAGAACCTGGTCTCCCACTCGGATGTCGGCATCCTTGGAAATATACTCCAGGCTGAGGTTTTGTCCATTGGAACCGGCGATGATTCCCTTGGCACGGGTCCGCTGGACGAAAGAAGGGACCCGTGAATTGAGATCCAGCAGGGTGAGCACCAGGGAGGTGTGGGTTCCCGTTTGCACGACACGGCCCACAACCCCCTCGGGGACCAGGACGGTGGCATTGATTCGCGCCCCATGGTAGCGTCCGGTATCGAGCAACAGGGCGTTGGCAAAGGCGGTCGATGTGTCGCCGACGACCCTGGCGGCAAGGCTCCGGAGACCCGGTTCAAGGGGCATTTCCAGCAATTGGCGCAGGCGGTGGTTTTCCATTTCCAGTTCCACCACCCGGGTTCCCAGAGGGCGCAGCAACTTCAGTTCCTGCTTGAATTTGCGGTTTTCCTCATCCAGCATATGCCATTGCGTGATCCGGGTGGAAAACTCCTGCACGTTATCGATCGGGCTTTGAATGATTCTCTGAATGCTGCCGACCGCATTGAGCGCGGCATCTTCAATCCATCCGGGGCCACGGTTTCCCGGCCGCACGGCCAGCAGCAGCAGCAGAGAGACGATGAGGGTTGCCGCAGCGACAATGGGATGACGGTATTCTTTAATCAGGACCAGGAAATAGTCCAAGGGGTGACCTCCCCGGTGCTATCGATCCATGAGGATATCCGACATGGTATCCAGTTCTTCCAAGGCCCGTCCCGATCCCATGACGACACAGGAGAGGGGGTCTTCGGCAATGAAGACGGGCAGATGGGTTTCTTCGCTCAACAGTTGGTCCAGTCCGCGCAGCAATGCACCTCCACCGGTCAATACGATGCCCCGATCCACGATGTCGGAAGCCAGTTCGGGCGGGGTCCGTTCGAGTGCCATGCGGACCCCTTCGACGATGGCATTGATGGGTTCGGTGAGGGCTTCAAGTACTTCCTGATCGCCGATGACCTGGTGCTTGGGGACGCCATTGACCAAATCGCGCCCTTTGACCTCCACCTGAAGTCGTTCCTGCATGGGATAGGCGGATCCGACCTGGATCTTGATGTTTTCGGCGGTGCTTTCGCCGATGAGCAATTGATATTTTCTTCGGACATGGGCGACGATGGCTTCATCCATCTTGTCGCCTCCGACCCGGATCGAGCGGGAGTAGACGATGCCTCCGAGTGAAATGATGGCCACCTCGGTGGTGCCGCCGCCGATGTCGATGACCATCGAACCGGTCGCCTCGGTCACGGGAAGACCTGCTCCTATGGCTGCCGCCATCGGTTCTTCGATCAGGAAAACCTCCCTGGCACCAGCGGTGTCGGCCGATTCGCGAATGGCACGCCGTTCCACCGGGGTTGCGCCATAGGGGACGCAAAGGATGATTCTTGGTGAATAGAATAAACGCCGTTTGTGGACTTTCCGGATGAAATGTTTCAACATCGCCTCTGTGACGGTGAAGTCGGCGATGACGCCGTCGCGCAAGGGTCGGGTGGCGACGATGTTTCCCGGGGTGCGCCCCAGCATCCGTTTGGCTTCGTTGCCGACCGCCAAAACTTTTCGGACCCCCCTGGGATTTTCGTGGATGGCCACGACCGAGGGTTCAGAGAGGACGACGCCACGACCGCGGACATAGACCAGGGTATTGGCCGTTCCCAGATCCACAGCCATGTCGGTGGAAAACAACCCCATTAACTTATTGAACATAACGGTCCTTGAAACTTGGAAATGGAGTCCCTTTCGTAACACCAGGAGGGACGAACGTCTACCGGTCATGCATCAGGGAAGGTTTCCACCAAGCTTGAGACTAACATTCCCCGCAAACCCCATCAAGGTTGAGTAAAGGTCTTGGACAACCACGTTTCCCCTCAAAGAAAGCTGCCGGTGATCCCGAAGGAGTTTGCGGTTGGGGATTTTCTGGAATCCATCGAGTTTGAATCCAAACTCCAGGCCATGTTGCCACCCATGGCCACAACCGCCATCTCCGAAGAGACTCGCCGTCAGGTTATTGACGTATTGCGGACGACCATCCGACTGGGTCGGGAACGTCTCCACGCGATCCACTTGAACGGTGCCTCCGGGGAGTTCATCGTCAAGGGGCATGCCGCGTTGACCGACGTGGTCCTCAAACGGATCTTCCGTATCCTGCACACCCATCCCAGCCCGGAGGAGGAAACCCTTGCCCTGGTCGCCACTGGCGGCTATGGACGTGGAGAACTTTCCCCTTTTTCCGACATCGATCTCTTGTTCATTTTGCCCAACGACAGCCGACCCAAGCATGAACAACTGGTCGAACGGATGCTGTACTGTCTTTGGGACCTGGGTTTGGATATCGGTCACGCCGTTCGTCAGATAGAAGATTGTGTGCAACAGGCACGCCAAGATCTGGAGATTCGGACTTCAATGTTGGAATCTCGTTATCTGGCGGGCAATCAAGCGCTGTTCGACACCTATAAGAGGAAACTGTTCAAGAAGGTGTTGGACAAGGATCCTGACAGTTTTCTGCGGGCCAAGCTGTTGGAGCAGACCAAGCGTCACGAAAAATTTGGCAACTCTTTCTACTATCTGGAACCCAACATCAAGGAAAATCCCGGTGGGCTGCGTGACATCCAGACCTTTGCCTGGATCTCCAAGTACCGTTACAAGGTGGAGCGTGTCCGGGATCTGGTGGACATGGAAATCATTACCCCGCAGGAATATCGTGTATTCACCCGCAGTCTTTCCTTTTTGCGCCGGGTGCGCAATGCGTTGCATTATCGCGCTGGACGGCGTGAAGATCGTTTGACCTTCCAGCACCAGATCGAGATTGCACGGGAATTCGGCTATCGTGATCGCACCGGTCGTCAGGGGGTGGAGCAGTTCATGCGCCGCTATTATCAGGTGGCGAGGCAGGTGGGGGATCTGTCGCGGATCTTTCTGCGGAAATATCAGGAGGAACATTTAAAAATACGCTGGTGGAACAAACGTCGGTTGGAGGACCATTTTCAATTGTTGGGGGACAAGGTGGCGTTGCGCGCCCCAGAGTTGCTCGAAGCCAATCCAATTTTGATGTTGAGAATTTTCGATGTTGCCCAACGTCATCTCAAATCGATCCATCCTGAAACCGAACGGTTGATCCGCAGGCATCTGGGATTGATTGATCGTGAGTTTCAGCGCAGTCCCGAGGCGGCGGCATTGTTCTTGAGAATGATCAATGGGCGGCAGGCGGTGGCCTGGACCTTGCGGCGGATGAACCAGGTGGGGGTCTTGGGCCGCTATCTCCCTGAATTCGGGCGGATCATGTGGCAGTCGCAGCATGACATGTTTCATGTCTTCACGGTGGATGAACATACCCTGTTGGCGGTGGCATCGGTGTGCCGGATCCAGGAGGGGAAAATGAAGGATCAGTTGCCGCTGGCAACCAAGGTCCATGCGGAACTGGACAACCATATCGTCCTGGTCCTGGCTGTTTTGTTTCATGATATCGCCAAGGGGCGGGGAGGGGACCATACCCGGGAGGGGGCGGTCATCGCCCGGGAGGCTTGCCAAAGATTGGGTCTGCCGGGGGAGGATATCGAGATGGTGGCCTGGCTGGTGGAAAATCACCTGGTGTTTTCCCGTACCGCTTTCCGGCGTGATCTGGGGGATCCTGCGACGGTGACCACCTTTGCTGAACAAATGGGGGATCCCCGCCGGTTGAAGCTTCTGTTTTTGTTGACGATTGCCGATATTTGCGCCGTGGGGCCGGGGGTCTGGACGCCGTGGAAGGGGTCCCTGCTCAACCAATTGTATCATTTCACTTTGGAAACCCTGGAAAAAGGGGTGTTCAAGACCAGCGATATCATCCGTCATGCCGAAAACCGGAGAAACGAAGCCAGAAAGCTGTTGGTTCCCGAAAACGACGAAGCCGCCGTGGACCGGCATTTCGAGCGGTTCTATCCCGATTATTTCATCCAATACGATGCCCGTACGTTGGTCGATCATTTTCGGGCCTTGACGCCGTTGCTTGAGGAACCGATTGGTGTGGTGTTTTGGACCACTCCGGCCAGCAATACCACCGAATTGTTGTTGCATACCCCGGATCATCCCGGTTTGATGGCGCGGATTTCAGGGGCTTTGACTTCTGAAGGTGTCAACATTTTATCTGCCAGCATTACCACGACCAAGGATGGGATGGCGTTTGACACGTTCGTTCTTCAGAACAACCAGGGCAAGGCCATCGAAAGCAAACATCGCTTGGACCGGATCGAGCAAACGTTGGTTTCGGTGCTCAAGGGTAAAACCTGGCCCGAGGCGTTGCTTTCCAATGCGGTTCCCGCTTTCGTCTCTCCCAGTCCGTTCCGGGTCCCGGTTTCCATCGAAGTGGACAACAGTCTGGAGGGGTTTACCATTCTGGAAATCACCTCTTTGGATCGGGTGGGTTTGTTGTTCACCATTACCCGGGAAGTGGAACGTCAGGGTTTGCAGATCCGGACGGCGAAAATTTCCACCTATGGCGAACGGGCGGTGGACGTGTTCTATCTCCGGGACATGTTTGGTTTGAAGTTGAGTGACCGTAAGATTGAAACCTTGAAGGAACATTTGACCCGGGCCATCGAAAACATCGATGGGCGCAGCCTGTCGACGCCGCCGGCCTCATTTGTTTCCAGGGCATGGCGTGAAGAGGACGGTCGCGGTTGACTTTGGTCTGGGAAAGTGACAAACCATGGATTCTGGACGCCGTTGGCATGGAAATCATTTGCCCGGCGTATGAGTAGGTCGGATCGCTCCATTTTCAACTCAAGCATTTCTAAGGAAGAAGACCGTGGCTGAACGCTGGACCCCCGAATCATGGAAGAACCATCCCGTCAAGCAACAACCGGAATGGCCCAATCCCAAGGAGCTTGCTGACACCTGTGCCCGACTGGCCAGTTATCCACCGTTGGTATTCGCCGGCGAGGCCAGGTCACTCAAGGCGGCACTGGCAAACGTCGCCGAAGGCAAGGCGTTCCTGCTGCAAGGCGGTGATTGTGCTGAATCCTTCAACGAATTCACTGCCAATGCCATCCGGGACAAGCTCAAGGTGCTGTTGCAGATGGCGGTCATCCTGACCCATGGTCTGGGCAAACCCATCGTCAAGGTGGGACGCATCGCCGGCCAGTTCGCCAAGCCAAGATCAAGTCCCATGGAAACCAAGGATGGGGTCTCACTGCCCAGTTTCCGGGGTGAAGCAGTCAATGCCTCCGATTTTTCCGAAGAAGCCAGGCAGCCCGATCCCTCTCGTTTGGAACGGGCCTATTTTCAATCCGCAAGCACCCTGAATCTGCTGCGGGCCTTCACCAGTGGTGGTTTCGCCGATTTGAAGCAGGTCCATACCTGGAACCAGGACTTCGTTGCCGCCAGTCCGCAGGGACAACGGTATGCCAAGCTTGCGGATCAACTCAGTGACAACCTGCGTTTCATGGAGGTATTGGGGATCAATTCCGGCAATACCCCGATCCTGCGTGAGATTGAATACTACACCAGTCATGAAGCGCTGATTCTGGAATATGAAACCGCCTTGACCCGGATCGATTCATTGACCGGCCGTCATTATGACTGTTCGGCGCATATGTTGTGGATTGGCGAGCGCACCCGTCAGCCTGACGGTGCCCATGTGGAATTTTTGCGTGGCGTCCACAACCCCATCGGGGTGAAAATCGGTCCTGAGATCAGTGTGGATGATGTGTTGACCCTTGCTTCCCGGCTCAACCCCGGCAACGAACCTGGACGCTTGACGCTGATTTGCCGTTTCGGTCATTCCAAGATCGGCGGATGTCTGCCACGAATCATCAATGCCTGCAAATCGGAAGGACTCAAGATCGTCTGGAGTTGCGATCCCATGCATGGCAATACCTACGGCACTCCCAATGGGTTCAAGACCCGCTCCATCAATCATATCATGTCGGAGCTTGAACAGTTTTTTGCCATTCACCGGGCCGAAGGAACCTGGCCCGGTGGGGTTCATTTTGAGTTGACCGGTGGGAATGTGACTGAATGTGTTGGTGGATCCCAGGAAGTGCGCGAGGAGCATCTGGAGAATTGTTACCAGACGACCTGTGATCCCCGTCTCAACGCCGCTCAGAGCCTCGATGTTGCCTTCCTTGTCGCGGAGACTCTGCGACAAATGGGATAATGCCCGCCTTGAGCAGTCTGTTGGCCAGCGCCCCGGCTGGGGGGAGACGTTTTCCCCCCTTGGGGAACATGATTTGAGAATTGATCAGGCGCATATGTATCTCCTTGGTGTCGGCAACGCACGCGGTTGGTTTATCCCGCGGCATGCAGGTCCAGAAACAGCAACAGTGAGAGTGTCAAACTGATGGCGGAAAGTGCCATGAAAAGTTTGAACTCGTTGGCTTTTGCGTGTGCGCTTCTCATTTGCCTTTTGGTTTGCACGTGCGCATTTGGAATCGATGAATCATAGCTTTGAAGAATAATTGTTTTTTCCATCACGACCCGGACCATTTTTTCAGTCATTGCAGTCATGCTTTCTTGGTTGAAAGTTTCTCTCTTTGCAGTAGTAGATGTCGCTATTAATGCAAGCGTCATACCAATATCGTAAGTCAAATAATTGCATTTATAATCAGTATTTTACATAGATCATTCCATGATTGCCATCATGAGTTGACGCTTTTTTGGGCGGGAAACGTCAATATTCCGTCCTGGTTGATGGAAGGCGAACGTCGATCTGGAGTGGGGAATCATCCACAAAAGGGGGGATCATGATGTTTCGACAGGTCGATGGAGCTGGGGTCGATGTTGGCGGAGAATTTCCATTACACTTGAGAGATCGATCTGATAGACTCAATAAGTTTTCCTTTTTTTCATCTCATGGATCCTTTGTGAATGGTTCATCTGAGAAAGATGAACGGGTCAGGGCTGTTTTGAAATGATTAATGTTCGAATTACAGATAATAACAATAAATTAGTTCATCAGTTGTTTAAAAAGATCGAGCGCGGACCGTTCAGAAGAAATTTTCACGCAATCAAATCGACCATATTTGATCTTTTCTGTGCCTATTATGTCAGGCAGAACTTCAGGTTTCCGGTGATGTTGGAAATCGAAACCATCAATCGATGCAACAATGATTGTCCCTTTTGCCCTGTCAATGTTCGTGATGATCCGCGAAAAAAACAACTGATGTCGGAAGCTTTGTTGGAGAAAATTGCTTTGGAGTTGGAAAAAGTTCAATTTTCTGGTTTCCTCGCCCTCTATAGCAACAACGAACCATTGATCGATCAACGATTGTCCGATATCAGCGCATATTTTCGTTCCAAGCTGCCCAAGGCGCACATTTATATCTATACCAACGGCAAGATGATCAATTATGCGATCCTGACGCGTCTGATCGCAGCGGGATTGGATCAGGTTGTCATCGACAATTACGATGATTCCTTGAACTTGATCGCACCGGTCCGAAAATTATTGGAAGAGATCGAAAAGGAACAGAATCAGGCGTTGAACCTGGATTTGACGGTCATCATGCGCTTGAAAAATGAATTGCTGGCCAATCGTGCAGGCAATGCCCCAAATAAAACAGCAGAAAATATTCAGGATTATCTGGGGTATGCCAATTCGGGATGTTATCTTCCATTTACCCAGATGGTCATCCGTCCCAGTGGGCAGGTGAGTAAATGTTGTAACGATGCTTTGGGGCAGGTGACTTTGGGTGATGTCCATTCGGCGACCATTGAAGAGATTTGGAACAATCCGATCTATACGGACATCCGACACAATCTTCTGACCCGGGGAAGGAAATCGGAAACGTTATGTCGTACGTGTGACGTTTCCTCGGTGACGGGCATGCTGTTCAAAAAAATTCTTGCCGGCCATCAGTTTTACAACAGTTCCAATCTCGGCCGTCACACTTGAGCGCACGGGTCGTGGTTGAATGAATATCAAGGCTGGCAAGTCTTTAAGAAGAATATCCGGGTAGGCTCTGCTGGTTCAGGTTTTGTTGCCGATGCCTGGAAATTCTGAAAAGAAAGATAAGGAAATCATGGAGATTCATGCAGCGGGATTGAAGGCGTTGGAATCGTGGAGCGGGACGCGCATCGATCTGAGCACTCTGGCCGCGTTTGATCCCCAGGACCTTTGGACGACTGCTCTTGGTGTTCGTACGAAAGAGCGATTTTATCAAAACCGGTTGTCAGGAAAAATCGGCGCTGTTGTTTTCGGAAGTATGGATTGGTTTTTTCCGCAGTTCGCCCGTCATCTGGCGCACCTTCAGCCCCGTGTCTATCCGATTGTGATCGCCCAGACCCTGCTTTTGCTTGGTCTTGCCGAAAGGGAAAAGCAAACACTGTTGCACGCGCATGGCAGCGATTTTCTGGGACTGATTCGTTCGTTATCTGTCAATCCGCATGGGGCGCGGAAATTCCATGGCTGGGGGCATGGTTTTGTATGGATGTCGAAGAATGGTCTTTATGAAGCGGATATGCCGGTGGTGACCCATCTTCCATACGTCATGGAAGCCCTTCTCCTTTTGGCGGCGGTTCCGCGTCATGAAGTGGAAGGAAAAGAAATTTTTGATGATACCTGGCCTTTTCTCGAATCGCTGCCGGTCATGCACGACGCAGGGGACGAGTTGGCGTTGGCCTACGCGGCCAAACCCGAGCCATGGATCGTCGTCAATGCCAATACCTACGCCGCTTATGCCTATGCCCTTCATCAAACCTACGGGCATGCTTCACGCCGACACACTGCACGGGAAAAGTGCAGGCGTATGGTTCAATGGGTGGCGCGTCGGCAGAACGGTGACGGGTCATGGAATTATTACCATGCCGAACAGTTCTCGGGAAATTTCATCGACTGTTTCCATTCATGTTTCACCATCAAGAATTTAATCAAGATTGGCAGAATCTTTCCTGAAATGCGGGAATTGATTGATCCGGTCGTTGCTTGCGGAATGGTCTTTCTCAGGGATAACATGTTCGATCACCAGGCGGGACTGTGCCGCCGTTTCGTCATTCGCAGCCAGACCGATCCGTTCCGGTGGGATTTGTATGATCAGGCGGAGTATATGGGACTGCTGGTGGATCTTGATCTCCTGGACGAGGCGGAACAATTGCGCGCTACGGTGGAGCGGATTTTTTTTGACGGTCAACATTGGTATTGCCGTATCGACCTGTTGGGTCGCCGTTGGGGGAAAAATTTTTTGCGTTGGGGAATCATGCCGTTTTTGTATCAACGGGCAAAATTAATTGACAAGCAGCAGCAACGATCACGCAGGGCGCCTTACGGAGAATGAAGCGTGTGTGGAATTGTTGGCATTGCCGGTCGTGCTGTGGAATCGGTTGCGGTTCTTGCCGCATTGCACCACCGCGGCCCTGACAGCCATGGAGAACAAAATTTCGTCATCAAGAGCGTTCCGGTCTGGATTGCCCACACCCGCTTGTCCATTTTGGATCTGTCACCCGCAGGACATCAACCGATGTCAAGCGATGATGGCCGCTGGAGCATTTCCTATAATGGTGAACTCTACAATCACCTGGAACTGCGCAAGCGACTTCCGGGTCCCTTTCGAGGTCATTCCGATACTGAAACGCTGGTCGGTCTGCTGTCCCATCTTGGATTGGAAAAAACATTACCCTTGTTGAATGGCATGTTTGCCTTTGCGGCCCTGGATCGTTTGGAAGGCAAGATCTATCTGGTTCGGGATCCGTTCGGGATCAAACCGCTCTATTACGTTCATCGTGACGGAGTTTTCGCTTTTTCTTCTGAAGTTCGTGGTCTCAGGGCCATGGGGGTCGTGGCTTCCGGGGTGGATGAACAGGCCCTGGATGCATTTTTGACATTGAGGTATGTCCCCTCACCCAAAACCTTGTGGAACGGGGTCGAACGGTTGCCTCCGGGTCATGTTTCCTGTTTCAATCTGTCTCTGAACCAGATGACCCGGTGGTGTTACATTCGACCGGTGACCCATCGTTTTTCCGGCAATATTCAGGATGCTGCCGTTGAATATCGATCTGTCCTGCGACAGGCGGTGCGACGGCAGTTGGCCTCGGATGTGCCGGTTGGCGTTCTGCTTTCGGGGGGCATCGATTCGGCCCTGGTGGCCGCCATGGCGCGTGATGAAGGACAGAAGTTGTCCTGTTTCACGGTCGGTTTCGGCAAGGGACACGCCGATTGCGAAATCGGCGATGCCGCTCAAACCGCCCATTTGTTGGAGTTGCCTTTCTCGGCCGTCGAAATTTCACCGGATGATATCCAGAATGCCTTTTCCCAGATTTCCTCTGCCATTGAGGAACCATTGGGAACCACCTCGACCCTGGCCATGTGGTATTTGGTCCAAAGGGCGCGCAAGGATGTGACGGTGGTGCTGACCGGTCAGGGCAGTGATGAACCTTGGGGGGGATACCGGCGCTATCAGGTGGAATTGTTGGGATCTTTGTTTCCTTGGCCTCCATTTTGGCGGATGATGAATCGTTGGTTGGGAAAACATTGGCCTGCCATGCCGGAAATCCTCGAACGGGGACTGCGTACCTTGAAGGAGGAACTTCCGGTTCGCAAAATTGAGGAAGCCTGTTCCTTGTTTCCAGTTGAGCAACGAT
Organism: Magnetococcales bacterium DCbin4; assembly: GCA_002753735.1. GTDB lineage: Bacteria > Pseudomonadota > Magnetococcia > Magnetococcales > UBA8363 > UBA8363. The sequence goes on along the minus strand of PEAN01000002.1, from coordinate 120,174 downwards.
TGGACCTGACTGGACGTGCCAGCGATGGCGGTGCCCGGCAATCCATCCAATACTGGCTGGATTGGCTTGAGGAGGGGGGGTGTTCCTTGACCGAGTTGATGATGCGGCTGGATACCCGAATGAATCTTGCAGATGATCTGCTGCTTTATGGCGACAAAATTTCCATGGCGGTCTCTCTTGAGGCCAGGGTGCCCATGTTGGATTTGGAGGTGGTGCAGTTCGTTGAATCTTTGCCCTTACCGTTCCGCGTGGCGTTGCACAAGACAAAAATCGTTCATCGGCTGATGGCACAAAATTATCTGCCTGCTTCGATCATTCATCGTAAAAAGAAAGGTTTCAACGTTCCCTTCGGATCCTGGTCCCGGGGACCTTGGAAAGAGTGGATTGAGTCTTTGCTCCTGGATTCCCATGCATTCTATCCCGGACGACTTCAGCGCAATGGGGTTGAACGTCTGTGGCGCCAGCATCTTGCACGGCAACCGGATCGGAGTCGTCAAATCTTTTCCCTGGTGATGCTCTCTTTGTGGTGGCGACAACAACAAATGGTCTGAACAATGCCCGCAACTGTACGGATTTTCGGCTTTCCCATGCACCCATGGACGATGCAGTTCACCGTCGATGAGATCGCGCGACGACTGGAACATGGCCAGTTCACCCAGCATGTGGTGGTCAATGTCGCCAAACTGGTCCACATGCGTCACGATTTGGAGCTACGTTCAGCGGTAACTTCCTGCGACATCATCAATATTGATGGCATGGGTGTCGTCTTTGGCGGGCGTTTCCTGAATCTGGACATTCCTGAACGCGTGGCAGGTATCGATTTGTTCTACCGTTTGTTGACCCTGGCTTCGCAACGTGGTGAGCGGGTTTTTCTCCTGGGGGCCAGGGCGGAAGTCCTGGAACAGGCGGTCGCCAATCTGCGTCAACAATATCCTTCGCTCCAAATTGCTGGATACCATCACGGCTATTTCTGGGACGACGAAATGGCTTTGGTTGACAAGGTACGACAATCCGGGGCTTCCATGCTTTTTGTCGGTGTTACTTCTCCCAAAAAAGAACAATTCATTGAACGAAGGAAAAACCAATTGGGAGTAAAATTTGTCATGGGGGTTGGCGGCACTTTTGATATCGTCGCCGGTATCACTCGGAGGGCGCCGGTATGGATGCAAAGGAGTGGTCTGGAATGGTTCTACCGCGTTCTTCAGGAACCTGGAAGGATGTGGAAACGTTATTTGTTTACCAATGTCATGTTTTTGTTTTTAATTCTTCGCGAAAAAATTCGACCGGTCGAAAAACGTCATGGATAAGGTATCCGTTTCAAGTATACCGTATGATTAAATGTTTATCGATTTCCCCCCCCTTCTTCACCTTCTTTTCGCGTGCCGATGATGATTTTAGGCTTTATTCTGTAATAGAGTTTCTTTTTTGTGTATTGAACTGAAAAAGGACTTGTCATCTGGTCCGTTCCAACCGTTTCTACTTTGGAATCGATAGGATTGTCGTGTATTCTGTGTCAGGGGTGCAAACGAGGAATGGATGTCATGGTATTTTCAGAAAAAATATTGGCAATGAGTCAGACAGGGTGATGGGTATGGGCCAGCCGATTCTCAACCGACGGGCACATGATCGTTCACCGTTTCATATCGAGTGTTCGTTCACCCTGGAGTCCGGGGAAGTGCTTTCAGGTCAAACGACCAATATTTCCTTGCGTGGCGTCGCCATTGGCGGAATCTTTGGAACCAGGTGTGCCATTGGTTCCCGGGGAGGGGTTCGGTTGAAGCTTCCTGGCCTGGAAGATCGGGTGTTTCCCTGTGTGGTGGTGCATATTTCTCCCAGAGGGATCGGGCTTCACATCAGAGAATCAAAAGACAATTTCGGTCACGTCGTGACCCAGGCCATTTTTGGCGACATGACTTCCAAAATCGGCTCTGAAGGTCAGGAGTGGGCTGATTTTGATGTGTCCTTGAAAAAAATGGGTGGCCAAGCCGTTGCTGTAAAAATCGTCAAATTAAACATCAGAAATGCCGATCTTCGTCTTCCCGTGGGCAGTGACGGTTTTACCGGGTTATTGCGTGAAACGCGGGTCGATGTGACCATTCGTCCCCGGCGCGGTGCGGAGGTCAAGGTCAGCGGCACCCTGGTCGATTATCCCCTTCCCATTCTCAGGGGTGGTGTTGGTGAAGCCGGTAGTGTGGTCCGGGTCAGTTTCAATCCTGCATCTGATCCAGGGATGGGTGGGTTGGCTGGTTTGATCCGCATGACACAGGAAAAGCGGTTGGCCAACATCATTCACAATCGTGCTGCCGCCAACTCCCTGTTGTCCCATGAATCGCCAACCCGTCGTCCCAGTCGCAGTGAGATCAAGCGGGATTTGGATCGTTTCTTTGCGTTCAAAAAAAGAATATAGCCTGTTTTCTGCACAGGTATGAACGCACGGATCCTGATTGTGCTTTCTCATATTCGTCCATCGGGTATCGCTGCAATATTCGCTACGCTTAACACTTGAAAACCTTGTGTTCATTGCAGGGGGTGGTTGGCTACGCACCTTTGACTGAGGTGATGATGCATCTCTTGTATTGTTCCTACGGGTTGATCCTGCGCTTCTTTGGCTGCATTCATGTTCCGCCACATGCCATGCTGGTAATCGTCGTTGATCCAAATCCTGCCCGAATCGGTTGTATCATGGCACCATTTCGAGTACTTTTGCATCTTTGAGGGGGGGTTGGCGGAAGACAGGGGCGAAGTTTCATTGCGCTCGCAGCTTTCGTGTGTCACCTGTCGGCCAATTCTTCCGTGCTGTTGCCAGGTTTTGCCCGTTTGCCAATTCATGGAACGACAATGACATCATCTTTCTTGAATGCCTTTTTCAAAAAATGGCTCTATCAAAAAGTCCAACCCACCATGGCGCATCGTTATCTGGATGCCCTGCAGGGGGGGGATTTGCGGGTAAAAAAACTTGCCGTCGTCGGTTTCCTGGCCAGAATCCAGGTCGAAGAATCTTCCGGTCTCTCTTTGGTTCAGGATCGGACTCCGGGTGAACGTCGGGCCGTTTTTGAAGAGATTTACAAATTGTTTGGGGGTGAGGAAGGGTTCAAGAAGAAAATTGCCGGCGAAAGCTGGACCATGGCGATTCTTGAAAAAAAAGAAGAATTGTGGCGGGAGTTGGAGCAGGTCAGACGGAAAAAAATGGTATTCGTCTGGGGCGGTGGCATCATCGCTTTGGGGGTGGTGGCAGGTCTGTCATTGCGGTGGTTCCAGAATGAACCGTTTGCGACTCCAAGCTCTGGATGGCCAATGACGGTGGTTTTGCCGGATCGGGGTGGCATGGTCAAACCGAGTGCTCCCCCCAAGCTTGAAACGCACCCTTCTGCCGGCCAGAACGCATCTGCGTTGCCACATGAAGCTTCCAGGTCTGCTGCAACATCGGACACGGGCACACACACTTCGACTTCGGTCCCTGTTGTCGAAGAAAAACCGGCTTCTCCTTCGGTTCCAAGGTCAGATGTGGTGGTGCAAAAGGTGGACATGGGTTCCGCTGAAACGGATCCTTCGCAAACTACGCTTCAAAATAAAGGTGATTCCCCGTCTTCCGCTGTTGCTCCTCGTGAGGAAAAGTCTGCGCTCGTTTCCGAGAAGCCGGTGGTTACGGAGAAGCCGGTGGTTACGGAGAAGCCGGAGGTTACGGAGAAGCCGGTGGTCACGGAGAAGCCGGAGGTCACGGAGAAGCCGGAGGTCACGGAGAAGCCGGAGGTCACGGAGAAGCCGGTGGTCACGGAGAAGCCGGAGGTCACGGAGAAGCCGGTGGTTACGGAGAAGCCGGAGGTTACGGAGAAGCCGGAGGTTACGGAGAAGCCGGAGGTTACGGAGAAGCCGGTGGTTTCAGAGAAGCCGGAGGTTACGGAGAAGCCGGTGGTTTCAGAGAAGCCGGAGGTTACGGAGAAGCCGGTGATTTCCGAGAAGCCGGCCGCTTCAGAAAAACCGACCGTTTCGGAACCTGTTGTCGCCTCCGTGGTGTCGGTGGTTGGGGAAAAATCCAAAACTTCATTTGTCGGGGAAGAGGGCGCCAAAGACCATCGTATCGATGGGCAGAAAAAAGAGGAGATTCAAAGTGCCGGGGTCATGAAGGAAACAGTTCCGGCTGCAAAGGACGTTGCGGGGGCGTCGTCCAAACAAGAAGTGACCGGCGTTGTTCAGGGGGGAACAGTGGAAGGGCCGTTGTCTGTGGTTGCTTTGGCACCTTTGCGTGTCGAACCCGTCAATCCAGCAAACGATGAATGGTATACAAAGGGGGAGGTTTTTCCAGGTGCCCCTGGTGAAGCGCCATTCACACCCGGGAAGGTTGCGATCGTTCGATATTGGCAAATGCCTTATACCATGATTCCCGATGATCTGGAGGGCTCCGAAGCGGGCTTCAGTATTTCGGCGCCTGATGACCATCATGTTCGGTTTTTTATTGGCAGGATGTTGGGACGGACGGTGTTTTGCGAGGGGGAGCAATTTGAACTGGTCAGGGGGTCCTTGTCGGAAATGGGGCTGTTTATTCAGATCATTCCCCGGGAGGCGTTCTTTCTGGAGTTTGATCCCAATGGTGTGGTCACCATTCCCCGATCTTTTTGGAACCGCATTGTCGCTTCCAATGGAAAATGGGTGACGGTCAGTCGGGTGTTGCGGAAGAGTGAGGATGGGGCCTATCACATTCGTGATATCGCATCCAAGAAAATCGTTGATATTCAGAAGGATATCGAGGATTCCCGCTAGGGCGTGTTGACATTCAATGAAATGATTGCCCAAAAAAAGATGTCTGGGGGTTTGCCACCAGGATTTTGACCTTGATTTTGTTTTTTACGCCCTCTTGCACCCGAGAATGATTTTCGCGAGTGGTTTGGGTCAAGCGGAAACGCAATCATCACAAGACAGTCTGTGGAGCTTCCACAGACCCTTTGTTCGCCAGGGCAGATCGGGGAACCGGAGTGGAACTGTAAGCCGGGTTCTGTACCCGTCCATCGTTCCAGGATGGGCGGGAGGTGGCCATTCATCTGGGATGGTCGTTACCGACCACCTCAAGCAACCTACCCGGGGACTGGACGGGCCGCCCTGAACGTCCCCCTATTTGGTCTTGCTCCGAACGGGGTTTACCATGCCGCTCCCGTTACCGGGAAGCGCGGTGCGCTCTTACCGCACCCTTTCACCCTTGCCGGAGGACACAAGGTCCTGTCCGGCGGTTTGCTTTCTGTGGCACTTTCCCTGGGGTTACCCCCGCCGGGCGTTACCCGGCGTTCTGCCCTGTGGAGCCCGGACTTTCCTCCAGCCGCATCATACCTTCGGCCAGCGACCACCCGTTCCACTCCGGAATCTTGAAATAGGCTACGAAATACCAGGATCAATCATACCACCATCTGGAAGCCTCCGGGAGTAGCGAAAGCGAAAAAAAGATCGCCAGATAGACCCCCAATGTGGAAAAAAGGCCGGGACCATGAAATTTCAAGGCACTTCCCAGGGAATGTCCAACCCCCTGGAGGCGGAACACGTTGAGACTGGTGACTTCGTCAAGGATCAGATGGACCATGTAACCCAACCACAGGAACGCCCCCCCCAGCCACGAAGCACGTTCCGACCAACCAAACAGGTGCTGCAACAGTATAACGGTCAGCACCCCGCCCAGCACCGCCGCCGGAATCGAATGGAACAATCCCCGATGGATGGTCAGGCGGGTCACGAACCCGAAGACGATCCACTTGAAAAACAGGTAACAGCCCAACCAGAGCGCAACCAGTTCCATCACGCTGTGGCCCTCCCGTTGACTGAACATGAACAGAAATGAGGCAATGACCGCCATCACCGTCATGCCGGTGGCCAGGATGATGGAATGGTCGGCGTCCACATCGGGTAAGAGTCCGCCGAGGGTTGTAAGGAAAAAACCGGCCAACACCCCGTAAGGTTCAATCACCGCTCCCTGCAACAGCGCCGTTCCCACCCAACCCCCAGTGATGGCCGCCGTCACGAAATGCGCTTTGAAGCCCGCCATGATTCCTCCCGTTAATTGACTGATTCCTTGATTTTTCTGACGGTATAGACTTGAATTTCGGGATGATGCTGCCAACACATCCCATCGAGTCCCGCCTTTTGGCACAGGTGGGTCAGGAAAGTTTGGGGATCCGGCAACTGTTCCCACACCTGGGGCAGAAACGTCGCCCTCCTGCCCGCATGGAATAAAATGACCCCATGTACCCCCGGCTGTAGTTTCTCCAGAAGATCCTGCGTCCCCTCATACACCAATCGAACCGCCGGGGTCAGAATGGAAACCTCCACGGCCACTTCATCAAGTTCTTTGCGCACCAAAGGACGAAACCGGGTATCCCGAATGGCCGCCGCCACAGAATTGTCCAACAGATCGTCCAATAGACTGCGGTGCGCTTGAAGTGAACCAATGCAACCACGCAGACGGCCCTTTTTGGTCAAGGTGACGAAACAGGCCCCTTGCCGTGCCAATGATGCGTGCGTTTGCATCAGTTGTTCCCGGTTGATTCCCCCCGGGGTTCCTGCCAGGAAAGCCTCCAGATGGGCACGTGCCAAGCTTGGAAGCCGCTCCAGGACGGCACCCTCGGTATTTTCTTCCATGGATGCTCCTGCGGTGGTCACGACTTCAACGGTGGCATTCCCGGGGTGGAAGGCGTAACTGGCATACCCCACCACCCGGCTTTTGTCGCCGGCGGTATCTCCTGAATTGCGATAATCCAATAATTTGGCATGCCACCGCTGTCGGCGTCCCAGTTCCAGCAAGGCAGCCATTCCCGTATTGCCACACGCCTCACACTGGGCCATCGTCCTGGGGTTCCCCGACAAAACCGCTTCGTGACACTGTGCGTCCAGACGTTTGGCCTGATCATAGGGATGATAATGCGACAGGTCGGAGGAAACGATCACAAGGTCGCCAGGGGTCCAGAAACGGGCCACGATATCGGCCAGATGGCCACCGCTGATTTCCCCAAAAACGATGGGAACCAGGCGAATATGAACCAGCGTTTCCTGAAGAAAGGGAAGATGGACCTCCAGGGCATGCTCCTTTTGATGCGATGCCGGATCGGTTGTCACATCGGGAAGTGCTGCCAGAGACGCCACCAGGTCATGATCGACAGGCACTTCACCCAGAGGGGTGGCGAAGGCGGAATAGTTGCCCACCGAAATCCCCTCCTGATAGACTCTGTGGCTGGGAGACAGAAGAAACACCCGCCTCGGTCGATGGGCGGGTGCCGCATTGAGGCAACGATATCCATGCGCCGCCGTCAGGCCGGAATAGACGTAACCGGCATGGGGCAACACCATGGCCAAAGGTTCCCCTTCGGAAGGGGATGGAACCTGATCGAGAAACGTATGGATCATGGCCCGCAATGCCTGCGGATCCTTGGGATAGAATGTTCCGGCCACCGCTGGTTCCCGGATACGAAGATCCATGACACCCTCCTTCACGTCGAAATATCAAAACCCTGGGGACAAATCGTCCAATCCATCGGATCGCTGTTTCAACCGCTTGCAAACATTGTGCAATCAGTTCATCCTTTCCCCATCGTCCCATCATGATGGAGGTCGTGCCCCGATGAGAATCAAATATTTGGCCCTGTTTCTTTCCGTTTGGTTCCTGTGTACCCGGGAAGCGCTGGCTGCACACGGCATCAGTCTGGACGGCCATCTGAAATATCCCGCCGATTTTTCCGGATTCGACTATACCTCGCCCAAGGCGACTGTCGGGGGAGAGCTGACGTTGCATGAGGTGGGCGGTTTCGACAAGATGAATCCTTTTACCCTCAAGGGGATGGCCCCGGAACTGTTGGGTTCCCTCCTGTTTGAATCGCTCATGGTGCAATCCAAGGACGAACCTTTCTCTCAATATGGTTTGTTGCTGAAAGATATTGAGGTTGCCCCGGATCAACTGTCGGTGCAGGGGACATTGCGGGCCGAAGCCCGTTTTTCCAATGGCCAGAAAATCACCGCTGCCGACATTCAATTTTCCCTGGATACCTTGAAGTCAAACAAGGCACACCCACTCTATGCCAGCTATTTCAAAGATATCAGCAATGTCGAAATCGTTTCTCCCGAGGTGGTACGGTTTCATTTCGCCCGCCGCAATCGGGAACTGCCTCTGATTTTGGGGGAATTGCCCATCCTGAGCAAAGATTATTTCCAAACCCATGAGTTTGATGGTGGTGCCATGGAAATTCCGGTGGGATCGGGCCCCTATCTGGTGGAACGGTTCCAGGCGGGAAAGATCATTACCTATAAAAGAAATCCCGACTATTGGGGATGGAAGGTGCCGATCAACCGCGGGATGTACAACTTTGAACGGATCACTGTGAAATATTTCAAGGATCCGGTGGTCGCCCTTGAAGGGTTCAAGGCGCGTGAATTCGATTTCATCTTTGAAAACAATTCCAAACAATGGGCCAGAGATTACCGGGGAGAAAAATTTGATCGCGGTGACATCGTCAAGGAGACCCTGCCCCACAAAAACGGGGCGGGCATGCAGGGGTTTGTCTTCAACCTGCGTCGGCCAATCTTTCAGGATATCAAGGTCCGACAGGCGCTGACACTTGCGTTTGACTTTGAGTGGAGCAATCAAAATTTATTTCACGGACAATATGTGCGCTCCAACAGTTATTTTTCCAACTCCGAACTGGCGGCCCAGGGCAAACCCTCGCCTGAAGAGCTGGCGTTGCTCGAACCCTTGAAGGACAAGCTGGACCCGGCGGTTTTCGGCGAGGTGACGCAACCCCCTGCCACCACCGGCCCTGAAGGATTGCGCGGCAATCTGCGCCGGGCGGTCGAACTGTTGGGCCAGGGGGGATGGAAACTGGGCAGCGACCGCATCCTGGTCAACGCCGAGGGCAAGCGCTTTGAAGTGGAAATGCTTCTGAACTCTCCGGCATTCGAACGGATCATGGCTCCCTATGTGGCCAATCTTGAAAAACTTGGGATCCGAATGAGCTATCGTACGGTGGATGCCGCTCTGTATCAGCGCCGCATGGACAGTTTTGACTTCGACATGGTCGTTGGCGTGTTTGGACAATCCCAATCCCCTGGCAATGAACAGCGTGACATGTGGCATTCGCAAAGCGCCGATATCCAGGGAAGCCGCAACATCATCGGTTTGAAAGATCCTGCGATTGATGTCTTGGTGGACAAGATCATCTATGCTGAAAACCGCGAAGCTCTGATCACTGCCTGCCATGCCCTGGACCGGGTGTTGCTTGCAGGTCATTATCTGATCCCCAACTGGCATTTGAACTATCATCGAATCGCCTATTGGAAACAGTTCGACCGCCCGGAAACGTTGCCCCTGTATTATACGCCGCAGGGGTGGTTGCTTTCCTGGTGGATCAAAAAGGAAACCCAACCATGATATGGGTCATCCACCAGGGCTGCTGACATTCAATAAAATTATTGAATGAAAAAAGGGGTCTGGGGGATTGCCCCCAGGACTTTGACTTTAGATTTTGATTTTGGTTTTACATCCCCCACAGGGGGTGTGGGGGACGAAGTCCTCCAGGTTTTGGTTTTGGTGTTGTTTTTGGTTTTGGTGTTGTTTTTGGTTTTGGTGTTGTTTTTGATTTTGGTTTTACATCCCCCACAGGGGGTGTGGGGGACGAAGTCCTCCAGGTTTTGGTTTTGGTGTTGTTTTTGGTTTTGGTGTTGTTTTTGGTTTTGGTGTTGTTTTTGGTTTTATATCCCCCACACCCCCTGTGTGGGCTGTAACATCAAAATCAACACCCTGGGGGCAATCCCCCAGACCCCTTTTTTTTATTAATAATTTTTTGAATGTCAACACGCCCAGAACGTACGCCATGCTCAGTTATATTTTCAGACGCCTGTTATTGATGATTCCAACCCTGTTCGGGGTCATGGCGGTCACCTTTCTGGTGATTCAATTTGTTCCGGGCGGTCCGGTGGAACGGATGGTCTCTCTGTTGGAAAAGGGGCACCAGTCTGGGGGAGGGGAGGTGGCGGCCTCAGCCTCGGCGGGCCGCTATCGTGGCGCGGCGGGATTGGATCCTGAACAGATCGATCAGTTGCGTCGCCTCTACGGGTTCGACAGACCCCCCATGGAACGTTTTTTTCTGATGATGTGGAATTATCTGCGATTTGATTTTGGCGATTCCTACTATTACCACCGCTCGGTCATCGATCTGGTCATGGAAAAAATGCCCGTTTCCATCTCCCTCGGATTGTGGACCTTTTTCCTGACTTATCTGGTCAGCATCCCCCTGGGAATCCGCAAGGCGGTCCGGCACCAAACCCGTTTCGACTCCTGGACCTCGACGGTGATTCTCGCCGGATATTCCATTCCTGGCTTCGTTTTGGGCATCCTGCTGATCGTGTTGTTCGGTGGCGGCAGTTTTTGGAATCTGTTTCCCATGCGGGGGCTGGTTTCGGACCATTGGCAGGAACTCTCCCTGATGGGAAAAATCCTTGATTACCTGTGGCACATGGTCCTGCCAATCACTGCCTCGGTCGTTGGTTCATTCGCGGTGATGACCATGCTGACCAAGAACAGTTTTCTCGAAGAAATTTCAAGACAGTATGTCCTGACGGCCCGTGCCAAGGGATTGGGAGAGAATGCGGTCCTCTATCGCCATGTCTTTCGCAATGCAATGATCCCGTTGGTCACCGGTTTTCCCGGTTCATTCGTCTCTGCCTTTTTCAGCGGCAGTCTGCTGATTGAAACCATCTTCAGCCTGGATGGATTGGGTCTGCTGGGCTATGAATCGGTCATCAACCGAGATTATCCGGTCGTCATGGCAAGCCTGTATTTTTTCACCCTGCTGGGACTTTTAACCAAACTTCTGACCGACATCGTCTACGTCATGGTCGATCCCCGCATCACCTTTGACAAGGCAAAATAGGATGCTTCACGATGATGATCCATGATGCCGATCAATGAGGGGTCTGGCATCAATCCCTTGAGTCCCTTGTTCTCCCGGATCCGGTTTCTCCCACCCAAAAAAGATTTTCGATTCCGAAAATCTTTTTGCATTTCGCACCATCCCATCCACCGCTCCCTCACATGGTCGCATCCCCCCTGGCCACGCCATAACCCATCCCAGAATCAACGGTTTCCCACGCGATCCCCACCCACATACCCCCCCAATCCCCCGACTGGCATGGATCTGGCGTTTTACGGTCATGTCGCTGCCAACAAATCCATTTTCAGGAATCGGAGTCATGCTCAAAAAAATAATCGCCACAGTGCAACATACGCGACGTGCCTTTCAATGTGTCAGCCCGGAACCGGGGGAAGAGATCACCTCGGATCACCGACTGTCCACCGATCATCATCTGGCCTGCGAATTCAACACCATCCTTGAACAAACCCGGTTGATCCCCCATTTCATGCCCATCATCGCCACCAATCAACAACAGATATTTGGTCATGAGGCATTGATCCGGGGACCGGAAGACAGTCCACTGCACATGCCTGTAGATCTGTTTGCCATGGCCGATTCATTGGAACGGACACGGGATCTGGAGGTGCTGTGTCGTAAACTGTCCCTGGAAGCCTTCTCCCAATACGCAACCCAATCCAAACTGTTTCTCAATGTCAGTCCCCATTGCCTGCTCGACCCGGAACATCCCCGAGGTGCCACCTCCCGACTCATGAACGAGTTGAACATCGATCCCAATCAGGTCGTCATCGAGATCACTGAAAACCTTCCCATTTCCGATTATGACATCATCGTGCGGGCAGTAGACCATTATCGATCCAAAGGGTTTGAAGTCGCCATCGACGATCTGGGGGCGGGACATTCGGGATTGCGGGCCTGGTTCGAATTGAAACCCGATTACGTCAAACTGGACCGGTGCTTTCTCAAGGACATCGCAACCAACCCCCTCAATCAGGATTTTGTCCGTTCCATGATCCGTATGGCCCACGATACCGGATGCAAGGTTGTGGCCGAAGGGATCGAAACCCCGGATGTGCTGTTGTTGCTGCGGGATTTGCAGGTCGATTTCATGCAGGGATTTTTCATCGGCACTCCCACAACCCTGCTGAAAAAGGAAGTCGAACTACCCTGGCCACCGGTGACATCCACAATCCCCTCTTCATCCCCAAGCGAAGTCATCCCCGGGATGACCGGGCATAAAGGAACCACCCTGGCGGAACTGGTTCAATGGATCAAACCCGTTGAACCGGACATTCTGTGCCAGGATGTGGTGGAGATATTTCGCATCCGGGAAAATTTGCGATCCCTGCCGGTCATCCAGGATGGCAAACCCAAAGGAATCATTTATCGCAACAGCTTTCTGGGTCTGTTTCTTTCCGCCTATGGCCATTCGCTTTATGATCGCAAACCCATCGATACGGTCATGGATACGCTGCAACCCGTATTTGAACAGGATACCCCGCTGGAACAGGTCAGTCAGACCTTGACCAGTCGCCGGACAGAGCTTCAGGAAAGTGAATTCATCGTCACCCGGAATGGCATGTACAAAGGGGTGGTTAATGTCATGGACCTGTTGCGCCGCATCACCCAGTTACAGGTATTGAGTGCGCGCAATACCAATCCCCTGACCATGCTGCCAGGCAATGGACCGATCCAGGAAACCGTGGAGGAATGCCTGCAACAACGGCAACCGTTCGCCATCGCCTATTGCGATTTGGATAATTTTAAACCCTACAACGATATTTATGGCTTTTCCAAGGGAGATGCCGTCATTCGGGCCACCGCCATGGTACTGATGAGTCACCTGGACCGCGGACGGGATTTTCTGGGACATATCGGTGGTGATGATTTCATCATGATTCTTCGCAGCGGCCAATGGGAACAGGTCTGCCAGGACTGCCTGACCGCGTTTGCCGCCATGGTTCCCCGGTTTTATGACGAAGACGACGTTGCGGCAGGAGGGATCCGGGCGGCCAATCGGCAGGGGAACCCGACCTTTTTTGGTTTGTTGAGTCTTTCCATCGGCATCGCCACTCCCGACGTGGACAAATGTCGTAATTATTTTGAAGTGGCAACCCTTGCCAGCCAAGCCAAAAAAGAAGCGAAAAAACAGGAAGGCAACAGCCTGTTCGTCAACCGCCGCCTGTTTGTCAATCCGGCCGGGAAACTGCCCGTACCACGAAATATCGACCCGGGCGCTGGCCCCGCCGCCCACACCCACGCAGCTTGAATCAAGAAGACCGGCCCAACCCGGGTTGAACCGGTCTTTCTTCGATCAATACCGCTTTGGTTGCAGCTTTATTTTTTCGCTGGAGCTGCCGGAGCTGCTGCTGGAGCTGCTGCTGCCGGAGCTGCTGCCGGAGCTGCTGCCTTGGGAGCTGCCGGAGCTGCTGCGGCTGGAGCTGCTGCTGCTGGGGCTGCCGCTGCTGGGGCTGCCGCCGCCGGGGCTGCTGCGGCTGGAGCTGCCGGAGCTGCTGCACCAGCAGGAGCCGCTCCCGTGGGAGGAGCACTGTCGGGAATGGCATCCTGGCCACCATATTGATCTACGGTTCCAGCCAGTTCCGCCATACATTTGCTGATGTAACCTTCCATCTTGTCGGCAGCGATACCATCTTCCTGTGCCCATTTCTGACAGGTTCTCTTGTCAATTTCCTGATCTTCCTGGGGCGCAGCGGCAAACGCCAGCGAAGTGACAAACAGGCTGGAAGCGACCAACAATCCCATCTTCTTGACCATCATCGGATAATCTCCTGTAATATCAAACAGATCGTAAATCCATTCCAATCATTGGGTGTCATGCCCATGGCATGGAAGGTTGCCGGAAGTCGGGTGGACGGTTATAAGATTCATCCAGAGTCCATCCGCATTCGTTGTCGATTGTTAGGTAACCGAATCCATTGTCCAGGGTATTTCTATAATGTGTCCAGAATGTTTCTAGAGTCACAATTTCATCATTTCTCCGTTGCGATACGCAATCATCTCCCATCATCAGGCTGATCCTTGGCTGGCAGAACCTCGAACATACTGGTCGTTGAAGACGACGTGGCCTTGCTGGAATTGATGGCGGCCTATCTGGAAGAGTCAGGATACCGGGTGATCAAGGCCCGGAACGCCCGGGAACTGCATCAGATCATGGGACGGCAACCGGTGGATCTGGTGCTGCTGGATCTGGAATTGCCCGATGAAGATGGACTGGTCGTCGGCCGGCAGATTGCTGCCAGATCTGAAACCCCGTTCATGATCGTCAGTGCCAGGAGTGGCAGAGAGGACCGGATCGCGGGGCTGGAACTGGGGGCCGTTGACTATGTCACCAAACCATTCGATCCCAGAGAATTGGTGCTGCGCATCCGCAACATTCTGGATCGTCATGGGAAATCACCTCAGACCCGAACCCGCGCCAATGTCCAGGGGACGGAAGAGATCAAACGCCTGGGTCCCTGGTGTCTCAATCTGGGACATCGATCCCTGATCCATGATCATGGTCATGACGCCCACCTGACACGGGCGGAATTTGATCTGCTGGCAGCACTGGTTCTCTCCAGGGGGCGGGTTAAATCGCGCGATTCACTGATCGATGCGGTTTCCCAAGGCAATGAACCTTCTTCGGATCGAGCCATCGATGTGCTGGTCAGCCGGATCCGGAAAAAAATTGAACACGATCCCAAAAATCCAACCTTGATCCTGACGGTTCCCGGCTACGGTTATCGTCTGGCGACGGACACCTGAACCGCGGTTACGAATCGGGATATCCCCGCCCTCCATCCACAACGCCGTTTTCCCGGGCATAGAGTTCCAGTGCGTGAATGGAATCGTGCAACAAGCGTCGCAGGTCCGCCGCCATGGCCGACCAATCCTGTGTTTCATCGACCCCTTGATGTTCGAGTTGACCCGCCAGGTGATAGAGTCGCACCAGCCCCATGGTCCCTGCCATTCCCTTGAGTTTGTGTGCCAATGGGATCATTCGTGCATGATCGCCCGCTTCCAGGGTTTGCGACAGAGTGGCGGTCGCCTGTTCCACGGAAAGGCGACAGGAAGCGAACACCCGACCGAACCGGTCCCGGGATAAATCGCCCCGCATTTTTTCCAAAGGTGCCGTATCCAGAAGCGAATGATTGTCACTTTTCATTTCGGGTTGCATCTCCGAGGGGATCAGCGCAAGCGATTTTTTCCCCGCCAGGGCGTGCAACAATTCTTCCAATTGTTCCAGCAAGACCGGTTTCGCCAGGAATCCATCCATCCCCGCCTGATGACACCGATCCACTTCCGATTTCATGGCGCAGGAGGTCAGCGCAACAATTGGAACCGAGGCGATGTCTCCATTGGATGAATGTCGCACGATCCGGGTCACCTCCAGACCATCGATATCGGGCAGCCGCACATCCATCAGGATCAGATCAAACCGATTCGATTGCAACTGTTCCAATGCCTCCCGACCGCAATGGGCCAAGGTTGTACGGACCCCCAGATATTCCAGCATTCCCAGGGCGACCTGTTGATTGGCTGGTTCATCTTCCACCAGAAGGACATGGATGGGTTGCATGAGCGCCGGTTTTGCAGCAAGACCATCCACCACCCCCGGAGGGTCATTGCCGACCTCCAGGGGAATTCGGATCCAGAACAGGCTTCCCGTCCCGGCAATACTTTCCATGCCGATGTCGCCCCCCATGGCGGTCAACAACGATTTGCAGATGGCCAACCCCAGTCCGGTGCCGCCGTAACGCCGGGAAATGTGTTCCCCCCCCTGGGAAAAGGGTCGGAACAGGTGCGCTCGAACCTCCGCGCCGATACCGATTCCGGTATCCCGGATTTCCATACGCAACCAGTCGTGACCGCCTTCACCAGCTTCGACACGCGCCTGGAGATGAACCGATCCTTTTTCGGTAAACTTGATGGCGTTGCCCACCAGATTCAACACCACCTGGTGTAACCGTCCCGAGTCACCTATGAGATATCGGGGAACTCCGGGATGAATCTCCATCCGCAGATCGATCAACTTTTCTGCCGCCCTGACCGTCATCAGGTCATGAATCGAGCGGAACACCGGGACCAGTTCAAAGTTGCGGCGCTGCAACGTGATCATGCCCGCTTCAATCTTGGACAGATCCAGAATATCGTCGATCATGAGCAACAGACTGTGTCCCGACCGGACGATGGTGGTGACCTGATCCCTTTGTCCGGGGGTCAGGGAGGTTTTCTCCAACAGTTGCGCCATCCCCAACAAGCCATTCATGGGGCTTCGCAGTTCATGGCTCATGGTGGCGAGGAACGCACTCTTGTACTGATCGGATTGTTTGAGTTTTTCCGCCTGTTTTTCGAGGGTTTCCTGGGCTTCGACCAACGATTGGTTGCGCTGCTCGAGAATGGTCCGGGCCTGTTCCAGATCCATGGATTGCTGCCGGAGGCGGGCGTTGGTTTGTTGCAGCTCCGCCGCCATGGTCCGGGAGGCGTTGAGCGCATCTGCCAAGGGCCTGGCCTGGGCCGTTTCGAACGCCATGGCGATGGAATCCATGATTTCCTCGAAAAACTGAACGACCCGCTCTGCGGGAGGTTCGAGGAATGCCAGGGCGATCACGCCACGTATCCTCCCATCGTTGTGGAAGGGGGCCAGCAACAGGGCCTCCGGTTGCACGGTTCCGATGCCGGTGGCAATGCTCCAGTGAAACCGGGACAAATCCCGCCACAACGTCGCTCCTTTGTTATTGGCCGCCGCACCGATGAACCCTTCTCCCAGATCAAGGACCCGGTTCTTGTCAATCCCTTCGGGTGCGGCATGACTCCCGGTACATTGCAAACCTTCACCCCGGGCACGGCTGACCACCAGATACATCACACCGGAAACCGCATTCAGATGGCGGCACAAGGATTGCGTTACCTGGTTGGACAAATCTTCGATGGAATGCCGGCCCCGCATCGCCTCGGCCAGGTCCAACAAACCATCCTGTTTCCACCGCCGCAACCGGTGTTCGAGATCCGCCTGCTGTAGATTGAACGCCATGGTCTTCAAGGCATGGCGCAACCGGTCATGGGGGGAACGCGGCGTAATTTCAATATCGAATCGCCCCTGGGCAATGGCATGGGCCTGACTGATGATCGTCTCCATGTTTTCGATGATTTCGTTGATCGCCCGGGACATTTGATCCTGGGAACTGCGCAATTGCAGCCGGTTGGAAAAATCACCCTCGACCACATGATTGGCGATGTCGGCAATGGCGAGATAGCGTTCGGAAATGGCATTCAGGGCATCCCCGATGACCGTCAGCTCATCCTGGGTACGGGGGGGCGGATCCAGCGCCATCCGTCCCAGGGCAATGGCATCGGCATGGCGCACCAGGAAACGGACCCGGTTGGAAAGGGTGCGGATGATCCAACGGGCGATCAAGGCACACAGAATGATGGCCGACAAGGAAATCCCCACACCGGCCCAGCGTGAAGCGGTATAGGTGTCCTCCGCCTGCCTCAAGGCCGATTGCATGTCTTTTTCCTTCCGGTTGACCAGATCCAGGAGAATGTGTTCCGCATGATCCATCAATTGCCCTCCCTTGCCGGTGGACAGATCGAAGGCGCGATGGTTGGCGTTTTCCCTGGCCCTTTCCACGACCAGCATGGTGATCTGGACAAATTTGTCAAACTGTTCCTTGAGCGTTGCCAACGTTGGCATCTCTTCTGGCGCGGTCAAACGGGACAGACGTTCCAGTTGATCGGTCACATTGGATTGCAACAGGACGATACGGGCGACATATTCATCCATCCTGCGGATCTCTTGCGTCAGGATCAGATCCTTCTCGGCACGATGAATCTTGACCAGATCACGATTGATGCGATTGCCCAGATGTGCTTTTTCGATGGCGCTTTCCATCTCTTGACGTGCCTTGAGGACATCCATGTCGGTCTGCTGGATGAGCTGCCGAAAGATTCTGAGGGCGATTTCATGCTGGGCACGCCCTTTTTTCTTGTAGACCTCCCGTGCCTTGATACTTTCCCCTTCCCGCAGGTGGTGGATCATGCGTTCGCTGGTATCGAAATATTCCAGCCAACGTTCCCGAAAACGTGAAAGCAATTCCTCCTCGGTATGACTGGCCAGGGATTCCAGTTTGGCCGTCGTTTCCAAAACCCGTTGGCGCGACAGGGTAATCTGTTGAATCAACTGCTCCGATTCCTTCTTTCCCACTTCAAACAGCAAAATTCTTTCATTCTTCTGGATTTCCAGCAGATCATCGAGGAGTTGACTGGCGATGTGCGCCTTGGCCATCGCCGAATGGGCAAGGATCGTGGAGGTCTGGCGCACACGCAATTCACTGCGATCCACCAGGGTTTCGATACCTAAAGCGAGCTGAGTAAAGATTTCCTGTCCCGCCCCCTGCGACAGGTTACGCGCCTCGACGTTGGAGTTTTCCCGGGTCAGACGGACAATTTCCTGCTGTACAAGACTGTAGCTTTCAAATACGGAACGAAATTGATCCAGTTTTTTCCGGTCTTCGGCCCCCACCAGGGTCACCAGGGTTGCCAGGTGCTGGCGCAGATCGGTGTCGATGGTGACCATGACCTGTTCATACTGGTCCATTTCTGCCTGATTGCGGGCAAGGATAAGATTTTTTTCCGCCCGTTGCAGGGCGATCAAATCCTGCACCATGCTGGTGGCCAGGCGCAGGTTGTGGGCATCGACCGTCACCACCAGTTCCAAGGTTTGCCGGGTGCGGTCGAGCAGCTCCAAACCGGACCAGGTCACCAATCCCATGAGGCTCACCACCATGATGAAACCGGCGATGATCCTTTGGGAAATGGTACGTGGCCACGCCAGACTCACCATGGTGATGGCTTTCCTGCCGGAGTAGAGGGTGAACCCTGAATGCCGTGGGAACGGACCATGACAGGTTCCTGCCTTTCGACACGGAAATCAAGTATCATGCAATGGATCCTTTACCAAGCCTTGAAGGGAAACAGGATGCCTCTTCCGAGGATTCCCGAAAAACTGATGCGAATTTCTTCTCTGTGGAACCCTTCCACTGGAGTCGCAACCTTTTTTATCCGCCAGGCCATGGGGATCATTTCCATCATCATCGGCTTGTTTCTTTCCATTCCAGGGATCCCGGGTCCTGGATTCGTGCTGGTATTTTTTGGCATTCTGCTGCTGGATTTCCCGGGAAAGACCCGACTGATCAACCGGTTCCGCCACCGGCGCTGGTTTCGACTGACCCGGGTCTTTCTTCGAAAACGGCTGCGTATCCTGTTGGAAATGAAGATACTCAAGACCCGTCATCCTGAATGATCAAACCCTTCCCCAAGGAGAAGGTCATGGACACCATCGCTGCCATCATTGCCCGTCAATTCAACCATGATGGCCACCAGTTTCAAACGTCCCGGGGAGAATTGCTCGATGCCCTGTGCGGTATGCAGGCGGTTCGCGTGGAAGAGGCGTTTGGCAAGAAACGGTTCATTTTCAAGGACGGCTCCGCAATCACCATGGGGGATGGTCATTGGTATCCCGGTTTTGAACATTGTTTCTGCGTTCGTGCCGACGGGCATTTCCAGGGATGTCTGAATCAGGAAATGGTGGAACCCGCTCCTACGCCCCCGGCTCCAGAAGTACCTGTTGCCACAGCCCCCACGGTCGAGGAAACCATCCCGACATCACCCATCACCGAACCCTTGGTGCCCCCCACGGTCGAGGAAACCATCCCGACATCACCCATCACCGAACCCTTGGTGCCCCCCACGGTCGAGGAAACCACCCCGACATCACCCATCACCGAACCCCTGGCACCCCCCACGGTCGAGGAAACCACCCCGACATCACCCATCACCGAACCCCTGGCACCCCCCACAACCGAGGAAACCATTTCGTCATCACCAACCACCAAGCCATTGCCCGGTCCCCCCCCGTTCACCATCCGCACCTATGGCAAGATCAACTCCACGGTGGCCATCGAAGGGAGCCGCAACAAGGCGCGGCGCGAAGCCCGGGCATTGCTCTCCACTGAGGCGGGAATCAGTCACGCATGGTTGATCGATATGAATGGAAGAATCATTGATGCCTATGAATTGGCGCCACTTCCGGGAGGCGGAACACGGATCAAGAAAATTCCACCCGGAGAACTGAGTAAACTCAACCAGATCGCCCTGCCCCTGTAATGGAGTCGTCCTTCATGAATGCCCAACAACAGATCATCACCTGGCTCACCCGCGGAACGTTTCAGAGAGCGGAACTGGAACGGTTGTTTGTCGCATTCGGCGGCTATGGCGGAGCAGCCCTGCGTGATGACGGTGAAATTCATATTTACGGATCCATTCAATGTGCCTGCGCCGATGAGATGGCCTCTGATCATGAATTGTCCCAATTCGTTGAATTCATCCGTAAACAAAGGCAAAGCACCTGCATGGATGTTTTTGATGCCATCGAACAACGGCGCGCCATTAAGAAATTTGACCCGAACCATCCCGTGAGCGACGCCCAGGTCATGGAACTGTTCCGTCTGACCTTGCTTTCCCCGACCGCCTTCAACATGCAAAACTGGCGCTTGCTCTGGCTGCGCGATCCGGCACTGCGCCAGGAAATGGCCAAGGCATTTCATGGCAAAGGCCAAGCCGTCGATGCCCCACTTCTGGTATTGATCCTGGCCGATCTCGCGGCATGGAAAAAATCTCCGGAACGTTATTGGATGAATGCTGTCGAAGAGGCCAGAACCCGCATTGTACGCAACATGGACCAGTATTATCGCAACCATGAGCAACGCCAGCGGGATGAAGCGATGCGCTCGGGCGGACTGGCGGCGCAAACCTTGATGCTGGCCGCCAAAGGGATGGGATTGGATTCCTGTCCCATGATCGGGTTCGACTTCGACATGGCCGCCCAACTGATCCGGTTGCCGGCAGACCATTGCATCGTCATGGCAGTCGCCGTTGGCAAAAGGTTGGAAGCGGCGCCTCCACGTGGTGGTCAACTATTTTTAAAGACCGTAGTGATTACAGACAGGTTCAACGAATGATCCAATAGTGTTTGCGCTGGATCCGCAGAAAAGAATCGCCCCGATGCCGTAAAAATGGTTGCGTTTTATCTCATGTATGTTAATTTTTCATAGTAGCGTATCACCCGTTCATGAACATCCCTGGCGGACACGAACACCATCACCGTCACCACATGAATCGGGCGATTGAGATTTCGCGGAATCTTGAATGCCGAAACATTGAGAATGTGATCTTTCAAAGTTGTCTTGGATGCGTCAGGCATGTAGAATCCGTCGATACCAAAGATTCCGTGATCCAAGCCGATCATGATACGCCGCTTGAAGTGGAGCCGGCTCTCGTCGGGGCATGCACACTGGAAAGCAATCTCACACAGTTAAAAGGAGTCATTTTATGAGTGCTAAGGAAATGGCCTTGAACACCCCGATGCTCAATGAACTGGAATCGGGCGATTGGCCAAGTTTTGTGACTGACCTGAAGGCGTATTCCAAAAAAAGGCCAGTTGTTGCGCAGCTGCTCAACCAGTTGGAAGAATCCTATCAAACCAAATGGAACTATTGGCAAGGCAAGATCATCAACGCCCCCGGTTACGGCGGCGGCATCATCGCCCGGGGGTCCGACAAATCGGATAAATATCCCGGTCTGGCCAACTTTCACACCGTCCGCGTGATCGAGCCCCCGGGCTGGGTCTACAGCACCGACGCCCTGCGTGACCTAGCCGACATCGCCGAGAAGAATGGTGCGGGGATCCTGCAGTTCCATGGCATGTCGGGTGACGTGCTCCTCCTGGGATTCGACGATGCCGGTTCCCTGCAATGCGCTGAAGATTTGATGAACAATGGCTGGGACATTGGCGGGTCGGGCGCAGCCATGCGTACCCTGCAATGTTGCGTCGGCCAGGCCCGTTGCGAAATGGCCTGCTACGACACCATGAAGATGACCAAGCACCTGACCGACACCTTCATCCACTATTTGCACCGCCCTGAGTTTGTTTATAAATTCAAGTTCAAACTCTCTGGCTGCCCCAACGACTGCGCCAACTCCATCGTCCGTTCCGACATGCCCATCATCGGAACCTGGCGGGGCGCCATGCAGGTTGACCAAAAGAAGGTTGCCGAATTCATTGACCAGAAGGGGATGGAATATTTGATCGACAACGTCCTCACCCGTTGCCCCACCCGCTGCCTGTCGGTTCGCGGAAAGGAACTGGTGGTGGATAACAGTGATTGCGTTCGTTGCATGCACTGCATCAACGTCATGCATAAAGCCCTCAAGCCGGGCAAGGATCGTGGGGCGACCATTCTCGTTGGTGGCAAGCGGACCCTCAAGATCGGCGACACCATGGGCGCGGTCCTGATTCCGTTCATCAAGCTTGAAACCGATGAAGACAGGGATAATTTCACTGACTTTGTCGAAAAGGTGTGGGAATTCTGGAATGACAACGGCATGGACCATGAACGGATTGGTGAGTTCATTTACCGCATCGGCATGCTGACCTTCCTCAAGGGTGTCGAGATCGAACCCGATCCCCGGATGATCAACCGTCCCCGTACGACCTCCTACATCAAGTTCGAGGAACTGGGACCCAGCAGGTTTGATGGTGAACGCCAGCAGAATCCACCCGTGTGGAATCGTGAGTCGGAAGGCAGAGAAACCATGTAGGTTGCTGCCATCATCGCCAACAGGAATATCATTATTAAACAGGAGTCGACAGCACTATGAGTCAAACCACGTTGGCGCCCCGGGACCAGGGCGCTCCCGACTACACGAAATATCTGCACCCACTGATGGCCAAGAACTATGGCAAGTGGGATTATCATGAAAGATTGCGTCCGGGTGTGCTTGTTCACGTCGGCGAGAGCGGTGACAAGCTCTACACCGTGCGGGCGGGATCCCCCAGGACGATGAGTGCAGATACCGTCCGCAAGGTATGTGCGATTGCCGACAAGTATTGTGAAGGATTTCTTCGTTTCACCTCCCGCTCGAACATCGAGTTTCTGGTGGGCAAGAAGGAAAATCTCGACCCGCTGATCCAAGCGGTCGAGAAGGAACTCGGCTGGCCTTTGGGCGGTACGGGTCCGTCGGTTTCCAACATTTCCCACACCCAGGGTTGGCTGCACTGCAACCTGCCCGGATCGGACGCTGCCGGTTCGGTGAAGGCGTTGATGGACGATCTGATTGAGGATTTCAAGAACGAACAACTCCCCAACCGGGTCCACATCTCCTCTTCATGCTGCCAGATCAACTGTGCGAGCCATGGTGATATTTCCATCATCGTGCAACACCACCATGCCCCGCGCATCAACCACAAAAACATGCAAATCTGCGAACTTCCGAAGGTGGTCGCCATCTGCCCCGCCGCCGCCATTCGTCCGGCGACGATCAACGGGATGGAAACCGTCGAAGTCGTTGAAGAAAAATGCATGTATTGCGGTGCCTGTCATGGACAATGCCCCAGCATGGAAATCCGGGATGCCCAGACCGACACCCTGTCCATCTGGGTCGGGGGCAAGATGTCCAATGCCCGTAGCGCACCGACCTTCATGAAATTGGCGGTATGGGGAATCCCCAACAACCCCCCGCGGTGGCCTGAAGTTTCCGCAGCCGTCAAGACGATCTTGAAGGCGTACAAGGAGGGTGGTAAACCTTGGGAACGTCTCGGAGAATGGATCGAGAGGATCGGGTGGCAAAGATTTTTTGAAAAGACCGGTTTCCCCTTTACCCGGTATCACATCGATGACAGCCCGGAAGCCCTTTCCACGCTCAACAGGTCGGCCATGCTCCGACTCTGATGCGGTTGTTTGGTAACCTGTTCACTCCGGGAGGAATCCATTAATGCTAGAGTCGTCCATTTTGAATCAGGTTTCCAGAGAAGATCTGGAAGCAAGGCTCAGGCGCCCTGTACCTGAAGAAATCGTTGTCCGTAATGGCACCAGTTGGAAATGTCCCACCTATGTTCAAAGAATTCCCCCCTGCCGGGATGCATGTCCCAGCAGTGAGGATATTCGGGGTTATCTGACGACCATTGCCCAGGCGGGCATGTTCAAGATCTCCCATGAACAGGCCATGGATCAGGCTTGGGAACTGTTGACTGACAAGAATCCGCTTCCCGCCACTCATGGCCGGATCTGCCCCCATCCCTGCGAATCGGGATGCAACCGGCAATATCTGACCGATGGTTCGGTGGCCATCAACAACATGGAACGGTTCATTGGCGACCACGGCCTGAACCGCAAGCTGAAATACAAAAAGCTGACCGACAAATCGTCGGGCAAGAAGGTCGCGATCGTGGGATCGGGACCGGCGGGACTTTCGTGCGCCTATCAATTGGCACGCAGAGGTCACAAGGTCACCATTTTCGAGGCGTTCGCGAAGACGGGTGGCATGCTCCGTTATGGCATTCCCTCCTATCGTCTTCCGGACGATATCCTTGATGCGGAAGTTCAGAACATCCTCGATCTCGGGGTGGAACTGAAGTGCAACACCCGCATTGGACGGGACATCTCTTTTGATGAGATCAGAAAACAGTTTGACGCTGTATTTCTGGGCCTGGGGGCGCACAAGGGCAGCGTCATGAACATCCCCGGGGAAAATTCCGCCAATGTGTTCACTGCCGCCAGCTTTTTGAATCGGGTCAACTCGGGGGCCAAAGTGGAAATCGGTTCCCAGGTGATCGTCATCGGTGGTGGTGACAGTGCCATGGACGCCGCGCGCGTTTCATTGCGGCTCCAGGCGGAACTCGATGCTGCCGAGGCATCGGGGAACGCGGATGCCTACGATCAGGCCCGCGAGGCAGTGGATAGAAAGGCACAGCACGACGAAGAGACGGTTTCCATTGAAAAAACGGCTCTGGATTCGGCCCGTTCGGCCATCAGGGTTTCCAAATACACCAAGGTCACGGTTTTGTATCGCCGTACCAAGGATGAAATGCCCGCCATCGCCAAGGATGTGGTCGAAGCGGAGCATGAAGGGATCCATTTTGAATTGCTCACCGCTCCGGTGGAAATTGTCACCGAAGGGGGACGGGCGACAGGTGTCAAATGCATCCGCATGGAACTCGGGGCTCCCGACAGTTCGGGCAGGCGTCGCCCGGTTCCAGTGGCGGGATCTGAATTTGTGATTGCATGTGACACCATCATCATGGGGATCGGCCAGGTTCCAGAACTGGAACAAGGGATGGAGACCCTGGCGGACAAATGGGGTTGGTTGTCGGTCGATAAAAGTTTCACGACCGGAACCCCGGGTGTGTTTGCGGGTGGCGATGTCATCGGTTTGGGTATTTCCACCCGTTCCGTCGGACATGGTCGCATGGCGGCTCGTGCCATTCATGCCTTTCTGAATGGTGACAATATCAACGCCCCGCACAAGGCGCGTCCGGTGAAACATTCCGAGATGCGTTTGAGTTTCTATCCTCCGTCCAAGCGGAATGAAGAAACTCAGATTTCCCTTGAAGAAGCCACCAAAACGTTCAAGGAAACGACCCAGACCATCACTTTTGAACAGGCTCTGGCCGAATCCAAACGTTGCATGAGTTGTGGTCTTTGCTTTGTGTGTGACCAATGCCGGATCTATTGCCCGAGAGAAGCCATCGAGCGTGACTTCAAACGGCCTCAGGGCAAAGTGATGCACACCGATTACACCCGGTGCAATGGTTGCCATGTGTGTCATCTGGCCTGTCCCTGTGGTTATATTCAGATGGGGATGGGATTGTAGAAGAGCTCTTCAGATGGGTGACCAGGAGTTCCTTCCTGGTCACCGGTCTTTGTTGACAACGGGTCTGGACGATTGTGCAGGCCCGTTGTCAACCCGAAGTGATTTTTATCTTTCTTCCCTTCTTTAGTTTCCTGCCGACATACATGTTCATTGATATGCCTTGGTTGCAACTGCTGCCAGCGTGGTTTGCGGTTGCAATCGGTGCTTTGATTCAAGGAACCATTGGTTTTGGAATCGCCTTGATTGCGGCTCCATTGCTTCTGCTGATCAAGCCGGAATTGATTCCTGGACCGATGATGTTTGCCACTTTTTTTCTGACCTCCCTGACGTGGTGGCGAGAACGTCATGCAGTCCATTGGCGGGATATCGGCTGGGCCTGGGTGGGACGTATTGCAGGTACATTGGCTGGTACTGCGGCGATGGTTGCGTTGCCATCGCAACTTTTGATTTCGACCATGGGATTATTAATTGTGGTCGCGGCCATCATGAGCCTCAACATACGTCCGTTCCACCCTTCCCAGAAGGTATTGGGTGCGGCCGGATTTCTTTCGGGGGTGATGGGAACGATGACTTCCGCCGGGGGACCACCGATGCTTCTGGCCTTGCAGCATGTTTCGGGATCACGGTTACGTGCCACACTGGGGGCATTTTTCACCTTGGGCATTGTCATTTCCCTGGCCTCATTGACGGTCATCGACCGTTTTGGTTGGGAAGAAGCGTGGCAAGGGATGTCGTTCGTACCGGCCATTCTGTTGGGATTTTCTCTGTCCAATCGCCTGTTGACGAGGATCAACAAAGAATGGTTACGACGTTTGGCACTGGTCTTTTCGGGGGGATCGGGATTGATGATTGTATTGGGATCTTTGTTGCGTTGGATTGCCGAAAATATTCTATAAGAATATTTTGGCGTGTCGACATTCAGAAAAA
>PEAN01000002.1:0-93529 GCA_002753735.1 Magnetococcales bacterium DCbin4 | reverse complement strand
ACGAAAAGGTTCTTCTTCAGTGATTTTGATTTTGTTGTTTACGCGCCAAAAAAATATCAGAGCGTGTCGACAATCAGAAAAATTATTAAGAAAAAAAAGGGGTCTGGGGGATTTCCCCCAGGGTTTTGACTTTGATTTTGACTTTGTTTTTACATCCCCACAGGGGGTTTGGGGGACGAAGTCCCCCAAGGTTCTTCTTCAGTGATTTTGATTTTGTTGTTTACGCGCCAAAAAAATATCAGAGCGTGTCGACAATCAGAAAAATCATTAAGAAAAAAAAGGGGTCTGGGGGCAGTCCCCCAGATTCCTTCTACTTTCATGGTTGATTGCAGGGGAAATACGTCCTAACCTTCTTCGTCATCCAGCCGGCGGGCCTCGTCGATGAGCATGACGGGAATGCCGTTTCTGATGGGATAGGCCAGACGGTCAACACGGCAGACCAGTTCCTCCTTCTTTGCCACCAGCGCCAATTCCCCTTTGCATTGGGGACACACCAGAATTTCCAAAAGTTCCTTGTCGATCATCGGTTTGTTCCTGTGTATTCGAAAACTGAGATTTTGCCATCATCGCGCGAAACGGTCCGTCGGTCAACAGTGGTCCACCCGCCATCCGGGCCAGGCAATTGATGGTGATACGATAATACAGATATGCATCCGGCAGGGGGATGCCCAGGAGATCAGGGGGCCAGTTGAGCCGGTGCATGGCCAGGAATACCCCCTCGGTGACGGGGAGCAGGCGTTGGGCGTAGGGGGTGCCACAGGGACGGCAAACGATCTGCTGTCTTTTGACGGAAAAAAAAGCAGGATCTTCCAGACGCCCGCAGGCGGCACAACCATCGAGTCGCCAGCCATATCCCATCAGGTGGATGATGCGTCCCAGGCAGAAGGGAAGGACGATCAACGGGGGGGCGCCCGCATCCAACAGATCCAGACAGGAGGCGGATAAATCGAATACCCCGGGGCAGGGGTCGGCATCGGCGGTCAATCGATTAAGGGTTTCCTGAAGCACCTGGGCCGCTGCCAGGGTGGCGCCCTGAAGGGGCAGGTGATGTCTGGCCCGGATGATTTCCGCCCGGGTCAAGACCAACATGGCCGCTTCGCTCCTGGCGCTGCCTTCAATCTCCACCGTATGAAAGCCTGCCAGGACTGATCGGCGACCATCACGATTGTTTTTGCGTATGCCACGCGCCATGAAGGTTTGTTTTCCGTGGGTGCGTGTCAACATGCGCAAAACCAGAGAGGATTCGCGAAAGGCAATGCGATCAAGGACCAATCCCTGATCTACCCAACGAACGGCCAAGTCACTCGTCCGCTTCCAGTTGGTCGGGATAGCCCATGGAACGCAGCAATGAGCTGTTTTCCCGCCATTGGCTTTTGACCTGGACCCACAGGTTCAAATGGAGTTGCAGACCCAACAGTTCTTCCAACTCCAAACGTGCCTGGGTCCCGACCCGCTTCAATAGCCCCCCTTTTTTGCCAATGACGATCCCCTTGTGGGAGTCGCGTTCGACCATGATGACCGCACCGATGTTCCACATCCCCCGGGGCTTTTGCCGCTCCTCGAAGGTTTCCACCCTGACACCCAGAACGTAGGGGAGTTCCTGATGCAGGGAGAGAAAAAGTTTTTCCCGGATGACTTCGGCAATGATGAAGGTTTCCGGTTGATCACTGATCTGTCCTTCGGGGAAATACGGGGGGCCGGGAGGGAGGGTTTCGATGATCCGGGCCAATAAGGGTTCCAGGTTGTCGTTGTTCAGGGCCGAGATGGGAAATACCCGGGTGATATTTTGTCCAGCGTGCGCCACACGCGCCATGACCGGCAACAATTCCGCACGGTCGATCCGGTCCATCTTGTTGAGGACCAGAAAAATTGGTGCTTTGCCTACTGGCAGGGAATGTAGCAGGTTCAAGTCTTCCTGAGTCAGTCCATGGGGCAGATCGACGAAAAAAAGCAACAGATCAACATCACGGCAGGCATCACGGGCGGTGCGGACCATGGCCCGGTTCAGGCGTGAGGATCCCGGTTCATGGATTCCCGGGGTGTCAAGAAAGACGATCTGGCCTCCTGGTTGGTGCAGTACGCCCAGGATGCGGGTGCGCGTGGTTTGGGGCTTGTGGGTGACGATGGCGACCTTACGTCCAAGGATGCAATTGAGAAACGTGGACTTGCCGGTGTTGGGACGACCGGCAATGGTGACAAAACCCGATTTGTATCCTGGTGACGGCGAGGATGACACCGGCATGAATGTTGGCTCCGTTTGTTCAAAAAAATGATTAAGAAAAAAAAGGGGGCTTAAGGGATTGCCCCCAGGACTTTGATTTTGTTTTTGAAATTAAACAAAAAGGTTTCCATGCTCCGCTTTTGATTTTTTTCCCAAAGTCAAAACCCTGGGGGCAATCCCTTAAGCCCCCTTTTTTCATTTAATGATCAATGCCAACACACCCTACCGATATTCGTCGTCCAACGAAGTCAAAACCTCGAATCCGGTATCGGTGACCAGAATGGTGTGTTCAAATTGGGCCGAAAGGGAATGGTCCCGGGTGACAACAGTCCAACCATCGGGCATGTGACGGATGTCTGGTTTGCCGAGATTGATCATCGGTTCAATGGTGAAAATCATTCCCGGTTTGAGCAGGGTTCCAGTGTTGGGCTTGCCATAATGCAGGACGGCGGGTTCTTCATGGAATTCACGCCCGATCCCATGGCCACAATATTCACGTACGACGGTGCAATGATTGGCAAGGGCCGTCTGCTCCACCGCCCAGCCGATGTCTCCCAATCGTGCCCCGGGGACAACGGCACGAATCCCTGCGTCCAAACAGGATTTGGCAACCTGACAGATTTTCATCCCCTTGGGGGTTGGTTTTTCCACATGAAAGGATTTGCTGGTATCACCATGGAATCCATTCAGGTTGGTGGTGATGTCAATATTGATGATGTCTCCCGCTTTCAAAATCCTTTTTCCAGGGATGCCATGGCAAACCTGCTGATTGACCGAAGTGCAGATGGACTTGGGAAAGCCGCGATAGTTCAAGGGGGAGGGGATGGCTCCGTGTTCGATGATGAAGGCGTGGCAGATGTCGTTGAGTTCCTGAGTGGTCCTTCCCGCAATCACATGAGGTTCAATCATCCGGAGGGTTTCGGCTGCCAGGCGGCAGGTCTGGCGCATGGCGTCGATTTCTGCTTCGGTTTTGATATGAATCATGAATCAACGAACTCCGTGGGCTTGTGTCCCGAAACCGAAAAAGGATCGGGGTCGTCCGACACTCGAAAAAATCAACATACCCATCCGGTCATGGGACGGTTTTTCCCTGGCGAAGTTCCCTGGCGGCGCACACGATGACGTGGAGCCTGCCAGGGGAAATGCACCAGGTGAAGGTGTCGTTTGCCCGGTTCAAGGTTTGGCGGGTGCATTGGGTGCGGGGTTGGCGGGAGGGGTCATGGGCGGTGCCCCCAACATGGCCTGGACCGTTTGTCCCTGGCCATTGCGGTTGAGGTTGATTTCCACCACATCTCCCGGTTTAAGTGTTCCCAACAACCGGACCAACGCTTGGGGCGTGGCTAACGCCTGGCCATTGATGGAAACGATGACATCACCCGGTTTGAGACCCGCTTTTTCACCCGGGCTCTCCGGAGCGACCGCCTGTACGCCTACGCCGCCCTGGGCCATGGTGGGTGCAATCCCCAGCCAGGTCGTCGGTGGTGCCGATTCGGGAGGAGCTTCCCAGGGGAAACGGGAAAAGCCGTTGTTCCATTCGGGTGCCGCCGTGGAGGGGTTGGGGAAATCCCTCATCGGGGAAAGAGTTGACCCCATTTCACCCAGATCGGGTCGCATGCGGTTGATGGGCGTCTGGGCAACCGATTGGTGCTCCCAACCATCTTCAAGCGTCGCCTTGATTTCCAACTCCTGACCATTGCGCAAAACACCGAGCGTCAGGACCGTGCCGGGGGTTCGGCTGCGGATCCCGAGGATGAACTGGTCCATGGTCACGACTTCCTGGCCGTCAATCTTGCGGATGATGTCTCCGCGAATCAATCCCGCCTTGTCAGCCGGTCCATGTTTGATGATTTCACCGACCTGAACCCCTCGGGGTGGTTCGATGGTCATTCCGATCCATCCAATCGCCAACGCCGCCGGGGTTGAACCCAAAGTGAGAATACATGCCAGCAGAAGAGATGTGAAGATTCGTTTTCCGTGCATGAATCGCTCCTGATTTCCCTTAAAACAAGGGGTTATTGGTAGCAACAGGCCATATGCGGCCCGGGTGGGGTCAGGCGGTTGCATCGGGATTGCCTGGAGTAGGGGGTCCCGGATGCGGTGTTGTATCGACAATGACAGGCATTTCCAATCCGAATTCAATCATTGCCCGTTCGACCGTATCATACAATTGTTGCCTTTTTAAAGGCTTGGTAATGATATGGACGCCCGGAACCGAAAGGGTTTTGTCCTTGGCGTCATCTTTGCCGGAAGTATACAGAAGGATGGGAAGGGTATTCCAGTCCGATGTTTCACGAATGCTGCGGATTTCATCCATGGCTTTGGCCGGGGCATGGGAGCAGTCGAGGCAGATCAGGATGAACTGCTGCCGACCCGTTCCCGTGGCGCTGGCGGAAACCATCGAAAAATGATCCGACTCCCGGGTTTTGAACCCCATGGAGTTGAACAGTTTGATGAAAATGCGGCGATTCATCGCATTTTTACCCGATACCAGGACCCAGGGTTCATGTCCGGCACCTTCGGGGGCGGCAAGATCAGGATCGGGCAGATTGCAGGGAAGGGTGATGAAAAACACGCTGCCTTGATGCAGTTGGCTCTTGACTTGAATTTCGCCCCCCATGATGTCTACGATCTGCTTGGCGATGGCCAGCCCCAGTCCTGTCCCTTCATAACGGCGGGAGGGTGTTGGATCAACCTGGGTGAAGGGATCGAAAATGGCGCCCTGCAAGGTGTCGGGAATACCGATTCCGGTATCGGTGATGGTGAAAAGGATGCTTCCCGGCTTGGTTCCCGACTGAACCAGGGTGACCCCCAGGCTGACCGATCCCCGGCGGGTGAACTTGACGGCATTGCGTACCACATGCAGCAAGGTTTGTCGCAGCCGGTCGGGATCACCCACCAACCGTTTGGGAACATCGGGGGCGACCAGGGTGGAGAGCGCCAACCCTTTTTCCCGGGCTTCGGGGATCATGACCTCTTCGACACCGGCAACCAGCCGGTGAATGCTGTAGACCCGGTTTTCCAAAATGAATTGATCAGTCGTGATGCGAGACAGTTCGAGCAGATTGTCGATCAAAACCGCCAACCGGTCCGATCCTTTGCGCAGATCCTGGAGATATTTTTTCTGATTTTCATTAATAGGGCCAAAGGTGCTGCCCAGAAGCAGATCGGTGCAGCCGGTGATGGTGTTGAGGGGGGTTTTCAACTCATGGCTGATGT
The DNA here is from genome assembly GCA_002753735.1 of Magnetococcales bacterium DCbin4. Taxonomy (GTDB): domain Bacteria; phylum Pseudomonadota; class Magnetococcia; order Magnetococcales; family UBA8363; genus UBA8363. Next base: position 88,092 of record PEAN01000002.1, on the reverse strand, counting down.
TGGTCAGAAAGTTGTCCTTGAGCCGATTGGCGGTTTCCGCCGCTTCCCGAGCCTGTTGCAGGGTACGTTCCATCTCCAGGCGCAGGGAAATGTCTTCCTTGATGGCCAGATAGTGGGTCGTTTTCTCCCCTGGAACCTGAATGGGTGAAATGGTGTTGAGTTCCCAATAGGTCGAGCCATCTTTTCTGCGATTGTGAAACTCGCCACGCCATACCTTGCCGGAACTGACGGTATTCCACAGATCATCGAAGACTTCCAGCGGGGTATCGATCGATTGCAGAATATTGGAATTCTTTCCCAGGATTTCCTCGGCCTGATAACCGGTGAGTCGGGTAAAGCTCGGGTTGACGTAGATGACGGTATCGGCGGCATCGGTGATCATGACCGGTGCGGGACTTTGTTCCACCGCTTGTGACAGCTTGCGGATTTCCATCTCGGCACGTTTTTTTTCTTCCAGTTTGGCTTTCAATGCATCGCGAGTTGCCACGATTTCCCGGGCCAACCCCTGAAACCGGGTACGCAGGGTGATCAATTCATCCCCGGTCTTGTTGTCTTCCGGATCCTTGCCCAGGAGTTCATGGGAAAACAGGGTGATTTCACGGGTGACCTGACTGATCTTCCCCGTCATCCACAAAACAATCAAAAATTCAGCGAAGATCAATGATAATGCCGTAACCAGACGCTGGGAGCGTTCGGCGACGAGGATGGAGGTTCCCAAAGATTCAAACTCTTCAGCGGAAACCAGGGTGACGAGCTGGATGAACAGGTCGGAGGAACCATAATCAAAATAGGATTGTCCGGCGATGAAATAATTATCTCCCAGATCAGATAGCATCGTACCCGAAGCGATGCGTTGTGGATTGTTGCTGGCGATGATCCGTGACTGTCCCGCTTCAAGAATGGCCACCAGTCCGTTGAAGTCACTTAAGGACAGGGCGATATCGGAAAGGAAATGTTCATCCAATGGGGTGGCCAGCATCAAGGTGCCCAACCGTGTCCCTTCCTGGTCGAGGATGTCTGAGGAGGAAAGCAGATAGGGCCGTTGACCCACCCGGGTCAGGAAGTCTTGATTCAGACTGAGCTGAAGGATGCTGGCGGAAGGGGTATGGAGACTTTCGGGCAATGGCGTGGTATGGCCGTTATAAAGTTCACGCAGATGATGATCCGGTCCCAGGAGGAGGATATGTCCCAAGGGGATGAATCCGCGTATGACCCCGGGCCCGGGAAGCCAGTAAGGTGAAGTTTTGTGCACCAAGGGGGTCGGGGGGGGGGCGGCGGGCAGACGGGTGAGATGTTCAATCAATTTTTTCTGCCCTGCCAACAGCCGGACCATCCGGGAATGGGCCTGGATGTAATGATCGAATCGGATGCGATTATAGCTCGCCTGTTCGCCGACCATTTCTTTCAGCCGGTTGTGAAACAGTCCGCGGATATGACGCGATTGCCACTCGTCGAGGAAATACCATACCGAGGCCCCGACCAGGACCGTGGCCAGGAACACCTTTACGGTCAAGGGGAGCCGCGCAAGGAGCGCATTCATTTCAGGGCCGACCTTTTCATGGCGCGTCAATCGACATCCAGTTGGACTTTGGGATTGGGGGTGTTGTCCTTGCCCGACGGATTGGCAAACTGATCGTTGAGATTTTGTACATAGCGATCGGTCTCCTTGAGTACCTTTTGCAAGCGTCGTTTGACACTTCCGCCCCACCCCGAGGGATGGGTCAGTAAGATGGAGCGCAGGGGGCGCGTGTTGCGGGAAAAACCGCGCATGAGTAAGTCATGAAGGTCGGATTGTGGTGTCTGTCGGGGGATGTCCGCCAAAATTTTTCTGCTGTTGAATCGGCGGATGGCATAATGAATCGACAGCGACAAGGTCCCCATGGCCGCCGCCGCCAGGTTGATCAACAGGCTTTGCCACCATTCGCCCGATTGCCACAGACCACTGTCGATCCATGACTGTATGGGAAGGGAATAATGGTGTATGGCCCATCCGGCACCGGCCACGGCGATGCCCCCGATGACTGCTTCCTGAAGCAAAACCCGATTTCGCCATTGACCCAGCAGCGTGGTCAGCCGGGGGGCGATCTCGGTTCCGATCATCCGGGCGGTGTATTCCAGGACTCCGATGATCCGGTAGGCCCGTTCCACCTCGACCCGGTGCATCCGTTCTTCGATTTCCAACAGGTCTTCCTGACTCTTGGCCTCGAAACGGTCTCGCACCTCATCACTGGGAAAACTTCTGGCGGCATCCCGGTTGTAAATCTGGTAGAACCGGCCGGCCGTCAGGCCGCATTGGGCCAGGGATCTTTGCCAGGAGGCGACGACATCTTCCAGGTTGTCTTCCTGGGCGGTGCAGTCGATCTGATTGAGGACAAAAAGAAACTTGTTGGCATCGGATCGGTTGATGGTATCCTTGACCAGATGGTCCAGGGTATCCTTCATCGCCCCGGGTTCGGGATGGCGGGCATCGAAAAAGACCAACACCAGGTCGGACAGGTCGATCATGTGATTGGTGATGCGCAGGGTGGAGGTCCGTTGGGCATCGGCGTCGAATCCGGGGGAGTCAATCAATATTTTGCCGCGCAATTTCTCGGTCAGACAGGTTTTGAGCTGCAAATAGGAATCGATGCGCTGTCCTTCTCCCTGGCAAACCTTTTCGATTTCATGGCTGATCTGATAAAAGGGAAACCGCGGATCGGCATCCAGTGCCAAACCCGGAAGGGTACGGACCTTTTCTTCCCGGGAAAAACAGATCACGGTGAATTTGTCATCCACCGCCTGATTGCCGGTTCGCTGGATCTTTTGTCCGAGGTAGCTGTTGATAAAAGTCGATTTTCCCGATGAAAAGGTCCCTAATATCGAAACCATGGGCCACCAGGGGACCCGAGTTGCAAAAGATTCGTTTCTTTCCAGTAGTCCCATGCGGTAAGCTACACGATCAAGATCGCGGAAACTCTGTACGACTTGCAGTAATACCGGATTTTCCGACTTGAGATGTTTCTCAAGGCTGGCGATCCGGCGGTCGATCTGGCTGGCGGTCTTGTCGAACATTGTTTAGGCTCCAGGATGAGGAGAAACGTTGGAAGTACCGAGACTGGTATACACCATTCCGGATCCCGGGTGCGAGACGGCTTAACGCAACCCATCCCGATGATTATCAGACAACAGTGGGGAAACGCCATGGCTGGAGATACATTGACCATTATCGACAATCGCACCGGAAAGAGTGTGGAACTTCCCATCTTGCATGGTACCGAAGGGCCACCCGTGGTTGATATCAGCAAATTCTATAAAGAGTTTGGCATGTTCACGCTGGATCCCGGTTTTCTTTCGACCGCTTCCTGCAACAGTAAGATCACCTTTATCGATGGCGATAAGGGGGTTTTATTGTATCGTGGATATCCCATCGATCAGTTGGCGGAAAAAAGTACCTTCCTTGAAGTCTGTTATCTGCTGATGTGGGGCGAATTGCCCACCCGTCCCAAATACGAGGAATTTTCCAGGATCGTCAGTCAGCATACCATGCTTCACGAACAGATGTTGAATTTTTACAAAGGGTACCGGCGCGATGCCCATCCCATGGCCATCATGGTGGGGATGGTGGGGGCGATGTCGGCATTCTTTCATGATTCCCTGGACATCCGCGATCCCCGGCATCGGGAGATTTCCGCCTTCCGCCTGATCGCCAAACTGCCCACCATCGCGGCCGCCTCGTACAAATATTCCATTGGCCAACCGTTCATCTATCCCAAGAACGATTTGGGGTATATTGAAAACTTTCTGCGCATGCTGTTCAAGGTTCCGTGCGAAAAATACCGGATTTCTCCGGTGCTGGTCCGGGCGATGGAACAGATTTTCATTTTGCACGCCGATCATGAACAAAATGCTTCGACGGCGACGGTTCGCTTGGCCGGATCTTCCATGGCCAATCCGTTTGCCGCCATTTCTGCCGGAATCAGTTGTCTTTGGGGACCGGCCCACGGTGGTGCCAACGAGGCGGTGCTGGACATGTTGCATGAAATCGGGACCGTTGATCGGGTGGGCGAATATATCCGCCGGGCCAAGGATCCCAACGATACGTTTCGTCTCATGGGGTTTGGCCACCGGGTGTATAAAAATTACGATCCGCGTGCCCGAATCCTCAAGAAGGCGGCACATGATGTCCTGGCGGAAATGGGGCGTGAGGATGATTCAATCTTCAAGTTGGCCCTGGAACTGGAACAGATTGCCCAGAGCGACGATTATTTCGTCGAAAAGAAACTCTATCCCAACGTCGATTTCTATTCCGGCATCATTCAGTCGGCCATCGGGATTCCCACCAACATGTTCACCGTGATCTTTGCCGTCGCCCGTTCCATCGGTTGGATCTGCCAATGGATGGAAATGATTTCCGGCAAGGAATCCATCGGGCGACCCAGGCAGCTTTATATCGGTTCACCCGAGCGCGATTACATCCCGTTGCACCGGCGGCCGTGAATCCTTTCCTTGACGTAAGGGTTGATCATGCAACCGGTGTCCGTTGACACCGGTTGCGCGAATCATCATAGTTCCATGTTTCCGATGGCGGCGGGAGCGTGGAGACGGAGGTCGGATGGAACCGCTTCCAAAGGATTTTGATTTCGTTGTCCGGTTGAAATGGGAGTGCCGAAGTGGAATTGACTGGGGCTCAAATTGTCGTCAGGACATTGCTTGATCTGAAGGTGCGCCATGTGTTCGGTTATCCGGGTGGATCGGTGTTGCACATCTACGATGCCATGTTTAAACATCCGGAGTTGAACCATATCCTCTGCCGTCACGAGCAGGGTGCGGTGCATGCCGCTGACGGCTATGCCCGGGTCAGTGGCGAGGTGGGGGTGGCACTGGTGACCTCGGGGCCTGGTGCGACCAATGCGGTGACCGGTCTGGCGACCGCCAATATGGATTCCATCCCCCTGGTATGCATTTCAGGGCAGGTGCCGGTGGATCTGATCGGCAATGATGCCTTTCAGGAGGCGGATACCGTCGGTATCACCCGTTCCTGTACCAAACACAATTTCCTGGTCCGCCGTGTGACCGATCTGGCTCGGGTGTTGCGTGAGGCATTCCATATCGCACGCACCGGGCGACCTGGACCGGTGGTGGTGGATCTGCCCAAGGATGTCACCGCTGCCCTTTGTGATTATGAGGACTGTGGCAGCGAGGTTCGGATTCGTTCCTACAACCCGACGGTCATCGGTAATGCCCGGCAGGTGAAAAAGGCTGTCTCCATGATTCTGGAGGCGCAACGTCCGATGATCTATACCGGGGGCGGGGTCATCTTATCCAATGCCGCCGCCGAGCTGACCCGTATGACCCGCCTCATCGGGGCGCCGATCACCAATACGCTCATGGGTTTGGGTGGTTTTCCCGCCTCCGATCCGTTGTTTGTCGGGATGCTGGGAATGCATGGCACCTATGAAGCCAACATGGCGGTGTCCAATTGTGATCTGTTGCTGGCCATCGGTGCTCGTTTCGATGATCGGGTGACGGGAAAGATTTCCCAGTTCGCCCCCAATGCCAAAATCATTCATGTGGACATCGATCCGACATCCATCTCAAAAAATGTCAAGGTCCATCTGCCCATCGTGGGTGATGTCAAAAATGTCCTGGGGCAGATGATCGCCTTGCTGGAGGTCCCGGGCGCCCGGGATCAGCAACCCGATCTGAAACCGTGGTGGCGTCAAATCGATGTTTGGCGTGAAAAACTTTGTCTCCGTTATCACCAGGGGAAAGATTGGATCGAGCCCCAATTCGTCATTGAAAAATTGCGGGATTTGACCCAGGCCAATGCCATCGTCTCCACCGATGTGGGTCAGCATCAAATGTGGGCGGCTCAATTCTATCCGTTTGATCGGCCCCGGCGTTGGTTGACTTCGGGGGGGCTGGGGACGATGGGTTATGGCCTACCTGCCGCCATGGGGGCCAGTGTCGCCCTGCCCGGAGAGACGGTCATCCTGATTACCGGTGATGGTTCGTTCCAGATGAACAGCCAGGAATTGGCAACTTGCTGTCAATTTCGCCTTCCCGTAAAAATCGCCATTCTCAATAACAGTTATCTGGGGATGGTGCGCCAGTGGCAGCAAATCTTCTATGAAGGGAGGTATTCCCAATCCCACATGGCAACAGGTGCCCCTGACTTCGTCAAACTGGCCGAAGCCTATGGCGCCGTTGGGTTGCGGGCAACCCGTCCTGATGAGGTGGAACCGACAATCCGTCAGGCGCTGGCTACCGATCAGACGGTCGTCATGGATTTTCGCGTTGCGGAGGAATCCAATGTGTATCCCATGGTGCCGGCGGGCAAGGCATTGAACGAAATGATCCTGCTTTAGTATAAGGAGATGAAACGGATGAGGCATGTCATTTCTGTTCTGGTGGAAAACGAGGCGGGGGTTCTTTCCCGGGTTGCGGGTCTGTTCGCCGCGCGTGGTTTCAATATCGAATCGCTGACGGTGGCTCCGGTCGGGGATGAGGGGACGTCGAGGATCACTCTGGTTTCGATTGGCGATAAGGAAATCATCGAGCAGATCATCAAACAATTGAATAAATTGATTCCCGTGATCCATGTGGTTGACTTGACCGAAGGTGCCCATGTGGAACGTGAACTGATGTTGGTCAAGGTGGCGGCGGAACGGGAAGTCCGGGCAGAGGTGCTGCGCATTGCCGATATCTTTCGCTCACGGGTATTGGATGCCACTCCCAATTCGTTCATGATCGAGGTGACGGGGGACAGCAACAAACTGGATGCTTGTCTGGAGTTGCTCAAACCTTTGGGAGTCATCGAACTGGTGCGGACGGGGCAGGTCGCCCTGAGCCGTGGCAACCGGGGGATGATCAAGAATCAGTGAGTTTACCCGGTGGTCCATCGTCATCATTCGGATGCCGGGTCCGATCTATTCAAGGGACTTCAAGGATAAACATGATGAAAATCTATTACGACCGTGATGCAGATCTGCAACAGATTAAAAGCCGCCAGGTGGCCGTGATCGGTTATGGTTCCCAGGGGCATGCCCATTCTCAAAACCTCAAGGATTCGGGCGTCAATGTGGTGGTCGGCCTGCGGTCCGGCTCTTCTTCCTGGAAGAAGGCGGAAGCGGCAGGACTCAAGGTTCAGGAGGTTGCCCAGGCGGTGGCGGGATCGGATGTGGTCATGATCCTGGTCCCCGACGAACATCAGGCGCGGTTGTATCGTCATGAGGTTGCGCCGCACATGAAGAAGGGGGCAGCGTTGGTTTTTGCCCATGGTTTCAATATTCATTTTGGTCAGATCGAACCGCCTGCCGATGTCGATGTGTTTTTGGTGGCGCCCAAGGGGCCAGGGCATCTGGTGCGGGCGGAATATGTGCGGGGTGGCGGCGTTCCTTCGTTGGTGGCCATTCACCAGAATGCCAGCGGTCAGGCATTTCATGTCGCTTTGGCCTACGCTTCCGCCATTGGTGGGGGTCGGGCGGGGATCATCGAGACCAGTTTCAAGGAGGAAACCGAGACCGATCTGTTTGGTGAGCAGGCAGTCCTTTGTGGTGGCATTACTGCGTTGATCCAGGCGGGTTTTGAAACCTTGGTGGAAGCGGGTTATGCCCCGGAAATGGCTTATTTTGAATGTTTGCATGAAACCAAGCTCATCGTGGATCTGATCTACGAGGGGGGGATTGCCAACATGCGTTATTCCATTTCCAACACGGCCGAATATGGTGATTTGACCCGGGGTCCCCGGATTGTCGATGCCCGGACCAAGGAGGAGATGAAACGGATCCTCAAGGAGATTCAGACCGGGGTATTCGCACGCGAATGGATTTTGGAAAATCAGGCGGGACGGCCTCAGTTCCAGGCATTGCGTCGTTTGGGGGCGGAACATCCCATTGAGGAGTTGGGGGGGCGGTTGCGGGCGATGATGCCTTGGATTCAAAAGGGTAAACTGGTGGATCGCAACAAAAATTGATACCGATTTTTCAAGGCGTGCTGACATTCTAATGATCAAGAAAAAAAAGGGGTCTGGGGGATTGCCCCCAGGATTTTGACTTTGATCTTGTTTTTACATCCCCTACAGGGGGTTTGGGGGACGAAGTCCCCCAGGGTTTTGATTTTCTGCCTGTGTCTTCTCAAAATCAAAACCCTGGGGGCAATCCCTTGAGACCCCTTTCTTTACTTGAATATCTTCTGGGGAGTTGCGCGCGATGGTCATCAGGAGTCCGGTGGCAAGGGAAGGGTGGCCATTCATCCTTGGGTTCGCGGTGGTTGCCGGATTGGCCAGTATGATTCTACCCAATCTGGCCTGCATGTTGCCGTTTTGGTTGTTGACGGTTTGGTGTGTCTGGTTCTTCCGTGATCCAGAGCGTGTGACTCCTACGGAGCCTGGAATATGGGTGGCTCCGGCGGATGGTCGGGTGGTGGCCATTGAGGAAGTGGCCCAGGCCCCATTGGGGTTGGGTCCGGCGCGTAAATGTTCCATCTTCATGAATGTGTTCAGTGTTCATGTCAACCGTGTTCCCATGACGGGTCGGATCGAGGCATTGGCCTACCATCCGGGCCGTTTCCTCAATGCCGAACTGGATAAGGCTTCCGTGGAAAATGAACGGATGGAACTCCTCATGAAGGGGGAGCATGGGATTGCGGTGGTTTTTGTTCAGGTGGCGGGATTGGTGGCTCGAAGGATTGTCTGCCGGGTGCGGCAGGGGGATCGTCTGGAACGGGGCGAGCGGTTCGGGTTGATTCGTTTCGGGTCGCGTGTGGATCTGTATCTGCCACGGGAGGCGCAGATCCTGCTGGCACTGGGGGATCGGACGCGGGCGGGCGAGACGGTCATGGCGCGGTTGGAGTTGGAGACGGGTGGTTGAAATGACAGGGAAAAGAGGTGCCTATATTTTCCCGAGCCTGTTGACCACGGGTGGGATGTTCTTTGGCTTCTATGCCATCATGGCGGCGTTGACCGGGCAGTATGAACGCGGTGCCTTGGCCATCGTCGCGGCGGGCATCATCGATGGCCTGGATGGCCGGGTGGCTCGGGCGATGAATGCGACCAGCGCCTTTGGCAAGGAATACGACAGCCTGGCCGACTTTCTCTCCTTTGGCATCGCCCCGGCGGTGTTGATTCATCAATGGGCTTTGATTCCGTTCAATCGTGTGGGTTGGGCGGGGGCATTTTTGTATGCGGTGTGTGGCGCGTTGCGTCTGGCCCGGTTCAATGTGCAGCACTATGTGGGGGATGAGCGGGTTTTCAAGCGTTATTTCCAGGGGTTGCCCATTCCGGCTGCTGCGGGCATCCTGGTTGCGACGTTGTTGTTCTATCTGGAAATGGGATGGGAGTTGCCGCGTCCGGGAAGTGGTTATGGGGGGTGGGCGTGGCTGCCGTTGGTGTTGGTCTATGCCTTGGGCATCCTGATGGTGAGCAACATCCGTTTCCGCAGTATGAAAGATTTGGACTGGCACAAGTCCCGTCCGTTTTTGACATTGGTGGGGGTGGTTGTTTTTCTTGCTGTCTTAACGATTCATCTGGCAGTGACGCTGTTTTTGCTGAGTGGTATCTATCTGGCTTCCGCCTTTCACAGCCATCGTGAGTATCGGCGTCTTCTGGCAGAGGGCAAGGAGGTGGAGGAGGACGAGGTCAAGGATTTTACCGTTTGAAAAAGTCCCAGAAAAATTCCCGTCTGCGCGGGTATGAAAGATGGGGATTTCCGTCAGACTCTTTGTTTCTTACACATTAAAGCGGAAATGCATGACATCACCGTCTGCGACCGTATATTCTTTTCCCTCTACCCGCAGTTTTCCCTTCTCCTTGGCACCCGACTCTCCGCCACACGCCACGAAATCGTCATAGGAAATCACTTCGGCCCGGATGAAACCCCGTTCAAAATCGGTATGGATGACGCCTGCCGCATTGGGTGCCTTGGCCCCTGAAACCACGGTCCAGGCTCGAACTTCCTTGGGTCCTGCGGTAAAAAACGTCATCAAGCCCAACAGGCGATAGGCGTGCCGGATCAGCCGATCCAGGCCCGGTTCCTTGAGTCCCAGATCATCCAAAAATGCCTGCTTTTCTTCCGCTTCAAGCTGGGCGATTTCCGCCTCCATGGCGCCGCAAATGGCAACCACCTCTGCTCCCTCCCGGGCAGCCCGGGCACGGACGGCGTCGGTCAGGGGATGCTGTCCCGGAATCTGGGCCGCCGCCGCCGATTGGTCATCGACGTTGCAAACATACAATACCGGCTTGGCGGTCAAAGGAAACAGATCACGCATGGCCACCTTTTCCTCGGGTGACAAACCAAGGGCACGGATGGGTTTGCCCTCGTTCAAGCCAAGAATCACCTTGTCATAGACCGCAGTCAAAAAACGAGCTTCCTTGTCTCCCGAACGGGCCTTGCGGATGACCGTATCACGCCGTTTTTCCACGCTTGCCAAATCAGCCAGCATCAGTTCGGTGTCGATGACCTCAATGTCGGAGGCGGGATCAATCGTGCCATGAACATGGGTCACATCATCATTTTCAAAACAACGGACCACATGGGCAACCGCATCCACCTGTCGTATGTTGCCTAAAAATTGATTGCCCAACCCTTCGCCCTTGGATGCCCCTTTGACCAGGCCCGCGATATCAAGGAATTCCATCACCGTCGGAATGATCTTGGCAGGTTGTACAATGTTTGAAATGGCTTCGAGACGCGGATCCTGAACCGTGACCACGCCCACGTTGGGTTCGATGGTGCAGAACGGATAGTTGGCGATTTGCGCCCCCGCCGATGTCAACGCATTGAAAATGGTCGATTTACCCACATTGGGAAGACCCACGATGCCACACTGCAAAGCCATGACGTTACCACTGCCTCCACAAGCTTCAGGATACTTCTTTTGGATTCCCGGGTTGCTGTACCATGCGTCCCAGATGATTCATCGCGCCAGAGACATCACCCTGCAACAGGAACGGGATCATGTCGGGAAGTTTGGCCAGGGACGCATCCATCATGGTCCGTTCCTCCATGGCAAAAGAGTCCAGGACATAACGGGCGGGATCCATGGTCCCCGGTGGGCGCCCGATTCCCAAACGGACACGCAGAAAATCGGGGGAGGAGAGGACCTGCTGAATCGATTTCAGGCCATTGTGTCCCCCATGACCTCCCCCCAGCTTGATCTTGATCCGACCCGGTGCCAGGTCCAGATCATCATGAAAGACCACCACCTGATTCAGGGGGAGTTGGTAAAACCGAACCGCTTCTCCCACAGAGTTTCCCGACAGGTTCATGTAGGTTTGCGGACACAGCCATGCGGCCGACTGTCCTTCAACCCGTCCTGTACCAAACCATCCTCCAAAACGGGTCCCGCCGGTCGAAAGGCCAAAATGACGGACGAGACATTCCACAGCATCGAAGCCAATGTTATGTCTCGTCCCCTGGTATTTGGGTCCGGGATTGCCCAGACCCACCAGAAGGATCATGATGAATGTCCCAACTGAATTGGAAATCAGGAGGCTTCAGGCGTTGTCGGGGTAGCTGTTTCGGGTGCTTCAGGTGCCCCTTCCTCGATCTGCTCTGCCTTGATTCCGACCATTGTCACGATGGTCATGTTCTGATCACCATGGACTTCGGTTCCCTGGGGGAGTTGGATGTCGCGCAGATGGATCGAGTGGCCAATTTCCAACCCTTTGACGGATATATTGATGGATTCGGGAATGGCACCCGCCTGGCAATGGATTTCCATTTCGTGTTGCACGAGCTGAAGGATGCCGCCGCTCCGAATGCCGGGGCATTGATCTTCGTCGACCACATGGATGGGGATCATCACCTGAATCTTCTGGTGCGCGTCGAACCGCATGAAATCGACATGAACCGGTCTGCCACTGACGGGATGAACTTGTAATCCACGCATCAGGGCTTTTTCGGTCCCGGCCCCTTCGATGACGAGTTCGATGACCTTGACCCGAATGTTGGACCCTTCAACTTCGAGGGTTTTCAACAATTCCCGCATTTCCAGAGACAGGTTGAGGTTGCTTTTTGTTTTGGGACCGCCATACAGCACTGCGGGGACACGACCATCCCGACGCAGTTGACGGGCCACCCCCTTGCCGGTCCCGTCTCTTTTGGTGGCTTTGATGACTGCCATGATACGACTCCATGATTGAATTGAAGGTATTAAGGGGGTACGCCCCCGATCCCGACCGGCCTCCAGGGGTGCCGGCCGTTAAAAAAACAGTACAACCAAGCGTCAGATAACGCTGTAAATGATGCTTTTCGCCCGATGTTTAGACAAACAGGGAACTGACCGATTCTTCATCGCTGATGCGCCGGATGGCTTCACCCAAAAGGCTGGAGACCGAATGCCGTTCGATTTTGGGGCATTCTTCGCCCTGCTTGGACAGACGGATGGTATCGGTGATGACCAGTCGTTCGAGGGAAGAAGAATCCTGAATCCGTTTGACCGCCGGTCCCGACAGGACGCCATGACTGGCGACGGCGATGACACTGCTGGCACCGTGTTCGATCAAGGCATCCGCCGCTTTGACCAGGGTTCCGGCAGTGTCCACCATGTCATCGACGATAATGCAGTTCTTTCCCGAGACATCACCGATGATGTGATGGACTTCGGCGACATTGGCGGCAGGGCGTCTTTTGTCGATGATGGCCAGTTCCAGGTCGAGCCGTTTGGCATAGGATCTGGCCCGGACCACACCGCCCACATCCGGGGAAATGACCATGCCGTTTTTGATCCCCTTTTGCCGGACGGCACCCAGGAGGACGGGCGTCGCATAGAGGTTGTCGACGGGCATGTTGAAAAAGCCCTGAATCTGGCCGGCATGGAGATCCATGGTGACCACACGTTCGACGCCCGCAGCCTGCAGAAGATCAGCAACCAGTTTGGAAGTGATGGGTGTTCTCCCCGCTTCCTTCCGGTCCTGCCGGGCGTAGCCGTAGTAGGGGATGACGGCGGTAATACGCCCCGCCGAGGCCCGCCTCAAGGCATCCACCATGATCAACAATTCCATCAGATGATCGTTGGCTGGGGAGGAGGTGGGCTGTACGACGAATACGTCGCGACCGCGGACGTTTTCATCGATTTGGACGAAAATTTCACCATCAGAAAAATGCCGGATGGTCGCATTGGCGAGGTCGATGGAGAGATATTCGCAGATGCGTCGTCCCAGTTCCGGGTTGGCGTTTCCTGAGAAAATTTTAAGTTTGTCAATAGGCATCGCTGATTTTCGGATCCGGTAAGGGGGGTTGGTGGATATCAGGCGTCAATCATTTTGCAGGACCATTTTGCAGGACGATATTTCCGGGCCACCGTCACGCCACACCCCATTCGTGACTCGTCTGAAGCATTCTTTGCGGGGGAACCATACACCGATCATCGCGCCTTGGCAACCATCCAATGCCGATTGTGGTCAAAGGATATGAAAAAATGTACAGCACCGGCAGGAGATGGCCGGTGCCGTCCATGGGTTGGGACGGATCTTTTCAAATATTGGGGACCGGGGCCGGTTTTTGCGTCCGATCAACGGTATTGAGGGTACTTCTGGGCAACAACAGTTGGACGATTTTTTCATGGCCTTTGGCGCGGGCCAGTTGCAGAGGGGTCTTGCCCAAAGCGTCCATTGCGTTACAGTCGGCACCCGATGCGATCAATAATGCCGCCACATCATAATGGCCACGGAAGACGGCCCAGTGGAGGGGGGTTTCACCATGTTTCGCCCGGGGATTGAGGTCGCGGATTCGCATTGAAAAAAGACGAACCATGTCAACATTGCCCTGTCCCGCCGCCCAATGAAGGGGGGTATCGCCTGACACGCCCCGTGTTCCCAGGTCGACGCCACGTTCAATGAGAAGGGTTGCGATGTCCAACTGGCCATTTTTCGCCGCCAGGTGCAATGGCGAACGTCCACTCAGATTGATCCTTCCCGGATCGGCGCCGGCACGAAGGAGGTGGCGAACCACGTCCAGCCGCGATGAATCGACGGCCCAGTGCAGGGGGGTTTCACCCTTGACGTCGGTGATGTCGGGTTTGGCTCCCCGTTGCAGGAACAAACCGACCAGTGCCAGATTGCCTTCACCCGCCGCCCAATGCAATGGGGTGCCGCCCTGCTGGTTGATGGCATTGATATTGGCACCACCATCGAGCAGCATTTGAGCAATTTCCAGGGGGCCTTGGTGCGCCGCCACCATATGCAAGGGGGTATCACCCCGATGATCCGCCAACGAAGTATCTGCACCTGCCAGCAATAGTTTCTTGACCAGGCGCTGGTTGTCCCGGATGACCGTGAAATGCAGAGGGGTCAGGCCAAAGACATAACGGTCATTGATCCATTTCTTTTCACTGACGTAGCGTTCCGCCAATGCCATATCGCCATTTTCGATGGCCGTATGCAGTGGCGTGCGTGTTGTTTTTTGTTCCGGTGCTTCGGTTTTGACCTGGCGTTCAATTCCCGATAAGGCCATGTTTTTTTCATTGCCCGAGGTTTCGCCGACCACAGTCAGCATCAGGAATGCCAATATTCCCGACAACCATGTTTTGAATGTGAACCGTTCCATCTCCATGATGTGTACACTCCCTGGCCAACACAATCCTTGCAATTGATGGTTTGCCGGAAAGTTTGCAATAATTTGGCCAATTATCAAAACCTACGGGTTTGCAACCAGTTTGGGTCCATGGTGAGGGGTGGTTGTGCTCCTGGTGTCAATAAAATGATCATTTTTGTCCCTGTCGTGACAAGGAGATGCCGCCATTCCAAACTTGACCTGGTCAGATTCTGTCGGGAACACCATGTCCGGTATCTCTTTGCAGGGTTGAGCGGCGCGATTTCGGGGTTCATCCTTGCTGACGACGATCCATCGGGTGGGCATGTTGTCGGAGGTCATCCATGTTTTCCGGTCGTATCGAACTGTCGGCGAATCCCTTCGGCGAGCGAGATGGAGGGGGTGAAGGGAAATTCCTGGAGGTTTGAATCGGGTTGGGGGTCAATGGTCACGGTCGGGGGCGGGGATTGAATGGTGGAGCTGGAGTGTCCGATGGCCGTGATCATCCGTGCCAGTTCGAGGCTTCCCGTGGGATGCTTGCAGTCCCATACCCTTTGAAGGGCGTAGATGGGAGCGGCGGCGGTTGCAAGCCGGTGGCAGCCTTCAATCACACTGCGGACGACATCATCGATATGGGTGAAATAGAATTGCACCCCATGACTGCTGGGGTCGATGGTGAGGGGAAGGTGTTCCCTGGCCCGGCGGATCAGGGTGGGAAACAGCTTTTTGCTGGGGTCCCCGGGATCGCCATAGACATCTGACAGCCGTAGGACCAGCAGAGCGTTGCCGCTTTCACGAGCAAAACTGAAGGCAAGCGATTCCATGGTTGATTTGCTGATGGCATAGAGTTCCTGCAACGAGCGTGGCTGACCACGTTGATGCAACAGTTCCACTTCACGGGTGGAGCCGAGGATGATCCACGGTTTGTTTTTTTGTGCGGCGGCGATCTGAAACAGATGGGCCGATCCCAGGATGTTGGCGCGCAGGGTCCGTTCAGGATGGGCCCGTGCCTCGCTGACCCGGCTGATACCTGCCAGATGGATGATCCCATCCACGTCGGTCAACGGTTGCCGACAGGCTTCAAGGTCGGCCAGATCGGCGCGATGCATGATGACCGACGCAGGCAACGCGGTGGCATCGGCCAGGTCGATGCCGTGAACCTCATCCCCCCTGGCCACCAGGGCATGGGCCACATGGCGTCCGATGAACCCGCAAATTCCGGTAATGATGATTTTTGCCATGAGATTCCTTGTGTTTCTCGATCACGCGTGGTCCCGGTTCAGAATCGATCGAATCACCCAGTCGACCTGTTCATCGGTCATTTCCGGAAAAACCGGAAGGGAAAGCGCCTGGTCGCTGACCGCTTCGGTTACCGGCAGGGATGCGCTCAAGTGCAGGGATTTTCTTTGATGCAGTGGCGGTGACCAATGAACGAAGGTTTCAATTCCCTGTTGCGTCAAATGTTGTTGCATGGCATCCCGGTCGGGAACGCGGATGACAAAGGTGCTGACAATATCCTGATACCGGTCGCCGGGGTTGCCGGGGTGCGGTGGCAGCGTGATCCCGCGGGCGGCAGACAGCCCGGCATGATATCTTTGGGCAATGTGTCGACGGCGGGCAAGCGTCTCTTTGAGTCGGTCCAGCCGGTACAGGAGAATGGCCGCCTGAAGATTGTCCAGCCGGCTGTTGACGCCAAAATGGACGATTTCGGTTTTGTTGCGTTGTCCATGGTGACGCAGCCGTTTGACATGTTCGGCCAACCCTTCATCGTTGGTCGTCACCAGACCGCCGTCACCACAACAGGAAAGAACCTTCATGGGATGGAAGCTGAAGGCGGCGGTCAAGCCGAACGATCCGGCATGTTTGCCATCCAGCGTGGCACCGAAGGCTTGAGCGGCATCTTCGATGACCTGAATTCCATGACGTGCAGCAATGGCAAGAATGTGTTCCATGTCGCAGCAACGGCCATTCAGGTGAACCGGGATGACCGCTTTGGTACGCGGGGTGATGGCCTCCTGCAGGCGTTGGGGGTCCATGAGGAAATCGGTTCCGATATCCACCAGGACCGGGGTGGCACCACAGTGAACGATGCTGGCGATGGTGGCTACGAAGGTGTGGGCGACGGTGATCACCTCATCCCCCGGTCCAACCCCGGCCACCTTCAGTCCAAGCGTGATGGCATCGGTGCCGTTGCCGACGGCGACGGCGTACTTGACCCCCAGAAAGGCGGCGGCACGGGACTCCAGTTCTTCGACCTCTTGACGCAGGATGAAACGCGCATCGGCAGCAACTTCGTCCATGATGCCCAGCAGATCATGACGTTCCCTGGCCCAGGTCGCCCGCAGATCAATGAAGGGAACCTTCCATCGCGGGGGGGAATTGTTTGAAGGTTGCATGGGTTCCATGGTGGGTTCTCCCTTGATCAAGGGGTTGGGATGATGGTTTCGGGCTGGTCCGACCTGAACGTGTCCCGGTTGGATACACGTTGCCGCATGCCGGAAAATCCGGTGATTCGGACCCGGAGTTCTTTGGCGCGGTCTTCCATGTCCGCCAGGCGAAGCAATAGTTCTTCCCGATCCATGAGTTCGGGAAAAAGAAACAGGTTTTCCTCCGGGTATTTCCCTTGCAGTGGGGCAAAGTTGAGGTTGATGCCCCATCGTTCCGCCAAGTCCATGGCCAACGCCATCTCGCTGAAATTGGATTTCATCACCACATAGTTCCAGGTCACCAGATCGGTTCGTCCGAGGGTGATTTGCAGTTGGGACAGGGTTTCCAGGGCGGTCATGACCTTGGCATGATTGGTGGTCCGGCGGATGTTCCGGTAACACTCTTCGCTGACGGCATCCATGGAAATCAGGAAAAACGGGGGACGGTCAACAAGAATCAGACGCTTGAGCAGCTCGGCACCCAGAAAGGAACCGTTGCTGATCACTGAACGGCGGCAATGGGGGTGATCCGGGTCATCAAAGCGTTCCAAAAATGCGGTAAAATCTTTCCTGATAAAGGATTCCCCACCCTGCCAGCGGAAAAATCCGGCGGTTGCCCGATAAGGCGCCAGAGATTCCATCAGGGCGATGGGGAGATGCATTTCATCCCGATGGGGTTGCTGGCACATGAAACAGTCGGAATTGCAGCGGACGGTGGTTTGAAGATCCACAAAGAGTGGTTGGCAGGTTAAATGTTCCTGACGTTCCCGGTAGGCGGTCTCGACCTCTTTGATGTTCTTTGAATAATCCGAACCATCCATCGGGTCAAAAAATTCGGGATTGATCAATTCCAAAACCGGAGGGGCGTGTGCTGGTCCCTGAAAGGAATTGCGAAGGTAGGGACATTCTCGATCACACCCGGCCTCCTGGTAGCATCCACTGGCAATGTTGCGGCGAACCCGACCTGCCCGGTCCGAATTCCAAAGCCGCTCCAACGGGGTTTCACGCAGGTTGCCCCACCACATTCGGTTTTGGGGGCAACATGATACCCATCCTGCCGCATTGATCCATACATCACTCCAAGGGTGCAGACAGGGTGGGGAGGGGATATCGGTGACGCGCCGGTACAGACACATCCGTCCGTTGCCCTCTGGTGCATCATGGTGTCGATTCATGGACGTTCCCCTTGAACGCAAACCAAGTCGCCGTCACAGTCCGAGTTGTGGTCCGGTTACAGGATCAGAAGGTAGGGGGGGAACACCAGGGCGTCCATGAACCCTTCCTTGACTGCTGCCAACACATCTTCCTCGGAACTGAGAATGGCCTCTTCATGGCGATTGAACGAGGTGTTGAGCAAACTTGAAACTCCGGTTTTTTGATGCCAAGCCAGCAATAGATCATGGAAAAACGGGTTGTCGGCATGACGTACGACCTGTGGACGGACGCTTTGGTCCACATGCACGACCGCCGGGGATGTTCGGGCCATCTCCTCCGTGGCATGGAAACTTAAAGTCATATGTCGTGCTGAAATGGCATCGGAGGCATATCCCACCAGGCACCGTTCTGCCAGTTCTTCGGCGATGGATGGGGCGAAGGGCATGAATTCGCTTCGGCTGAGACGTTGATTGATTTCATCGCATTTGCCGGGATTCCTTGGTGAACACAGCATGCTGCGGTTGCCCAATGCACGGGGACCGAATTCACCGCCGCCCTGGACCAGACCGATCACTTTTTCCTCATCCAGGAGTTGACAGACAGTTGCGATCAAAGGTTCCGGACGGGTGGGATGGACCTGTGCCTGTTCGAGGAGATTTCGCAACTTTTCGACATCAATCCGCGGTCCCAGGTACAGACTGGGGAAAGAAGGGTGGGGCGGTCGGTTGTTTTTGAACATCCAATCATAGACCGCTCCGGCACAGATGCCGCCATCGGTCATGTTGGGATAGACAAACACTTCGTCGCATCCAGGGAGTTCCCGAATTTTTTGATTGAGTTTGACGTTGGAAAAAACCCCACCCGCCATGCACACATGGCGCAGACCCGTTTGATTCAGAAAACGGGTCAATAATTCGAGGACGATTGTTTCCAGATGCCTTTGAACCGCCGCTGCCAGATCTTCGCGAGAGAACAGGGCGGCTTCCTGGAGGAGGGCATCGGAAAAATGGGTGAAGAAGGGGCGATAATAGGGACCGGGGTGACTCTTGATCCTTCCGGAGGCATCCAGATCGATCATGCGCCGCATCAGGGGGAGGGCAACCTCGGGATTGCCAACGGCGGACAGACCCATCACCTTTCCTTCGTGGCGGTTGGGTGTGAAGCCGCACAGATGGGTTACCCGTCCATAGAGGTAGCCCAGGCTTTCCCAATTGTAGGCGCGATAAAGCAGTTCTGTCCGATTGGGATTGCGTTCCATCCGGGAGATGGTCAGCGATAGATAATCGCCCCGGCCATCGGCGGTGATGACCAATGCCCTGGCAAATGGCGAGGGGAAAAAGGCAGCGGCGCGATGGGTTTCATGATGGTTGCAATGATGGATGGGAATGGTTGCGGGAAATTTATTTCGGGTGTGCGCAAAAAAATCATCGCGAGCCTGCGCATCGACACGGTGTTCGACCACCAGACGTTCCTTGATGATCTGTAACGCTTCGGGGTCATTGCCATAGCCATCAATGGCGCGTTCGAACAGACCACTCAGGGTTTCGCCCGGGGCAAACCCCTGGCTGAAGCCATAACAGATCCGGTCGATTTTTTCGGGGGTTAATCCGGCCGATTGCAGACACCAGTCGATGGCCAGGTGGGGATAGGAACCGTCGAGCTTTTTGCGGGACAGCCGTTCCTCATTGACCGCGGCCACGGGAAGATCGTCGATAAAAAGTGCTGCGCCACTTTCGGCGCTTGAGGTGATACCGAGAACATTCATCGAGATTCAGAACTCCCCCAACGTTGAAGTAGGATTTCGAGGGATTCCAACCGCTTCCGTTGCAGGTCACCGACGAAAGCAGATATGGAAGAAGGTTCGGGACGGCTCAGGGTGAAATAGGAAAGACCGTGAAACCGCCGTACCAGCCGATACAGGGTCAGAAGAGCGCAGGCCCGTTCCCATTCATGGGATTGTTCAAGCAGAGCGTCCATGGATTGTTGCAGCAGGTGACCGATGCGCCGGGCTTGGGGATCGGTCAGGGGAAGGGTGCGTTGATCGACCGGAGCGATGACGACGGGATGTTGGTTGCGGGTCGCCCTGTCTGCGGTCGATCCCTGAGGCGAACGGGTGAACAGGACGCGAAAATTTTCATCCCGGTCTGAAAAATCCCAATGGTATCGATCTTCCTCTGTCTTGATGCTTCCCCCGGCGAACGCTGCATTGTGCAGAAATGTTTCCGGGTGAAAGGCACCCCAGACCGGGGTGAACAAATCATCCAGCATGTTGCCCAGAAAGCTTCCATCCCGCTGCAGTTCAAGGGGAAATTGCAGGGTATACACCCGTTCCATGAGGGACGGACTCAAAGTGGCTGCGACGGGACGCAGATGGGCGGTCAGCCAGCGACTCCAGGTGCCGGAGCGGTAGAGACGTAAATAGAGCGATCCTCCCGGTTTCAACCGTTCAAGCGCCTGCTCCAGCATGGCACCAGGATCGGCCAGGTGGTGAAACACCCCCAGCAGAAAGATTAAATCAAATGCACCGTCCACATCCCAGGGAGAACACAAATCTCCTTGACGGGAATGAAGATTGCCGATTCCACGCCGTGTCATTTCCCGGTTCAGGGCATCGACCTGGGCGCTGCTGAGATCACGATGATGAACTTCGCGTGCCCCCAGTTCAATGAAGGTCAGTGCCTGCCATCCCGTTCCGACATCGAAAATGGTTTTTCCGGCAATCGCTTCCTCCCGCCAGCCCATCCAGGAGAGTTCCCGGGCAATTCTTTGCCGATACCGTTGTCGGGTTGATTCGGCATCCGAATTGATCCGGTTATGAACCGTCGATGCGTAGAAATCGTTCATGGTTCCATTCGACAATAGGGCGGCGGCAGATCGTTCACCGGTTCAAGTCAGCCATGATCTTTGCGGCACGATGTTCCCAGGTATGATGGGCATGAATTTCCCGGGCCGCCTGTTGGGCGATGGTTTTCCGTTGTTCCGGCTGGTTCATCAGTTCATGGTAGTGTTCGATGAAATTTTCTTTGGTTACCGATACAAAATGTGTCCCGGGATCAAACAGGGTATTGATGCCACCCGGTTGATCATCATCTGGAGATGCAAGGTAAAAAAGAACACCACCGGCAGACATGCAATCCATGGACCGGAAGTGGATGCCGACCCCTTCATGGAGATTGAGGCGGGAATTTTGATAAAGACGGCATACATCGGCCGGTTGTTCCAGCGGTCCTTTGAAAAAGGGGCGATACTCTGGCCAGGCTTCCCAACCCCCGGTGCCATGGATGACCGGGGCGAATCGGGTCGAGAGCGCCAGATGCAACAACTGGTTGCGATTGCGCATCCGGATGACGCGGCAACCAATGTCATAATATAGAACCTTGTCGAGGACTGGGTGAACTGGAAACCGTTCTTTCAGGGATTTGATGGCGAGCTGGACATAATCATCATTGGCAAAACCCTGTTGAGAGGTTTGATCCAGGCTTTGTTCATAGACGGGCAACAGATCGCCGAAACGAATGATCGGATCGGGTGCTGCCGTCAGTGGTCGTCCCAGCTCGGCCCGGGTCCAGGGAAAGGAAATGTGACCGACGAATGAACTGGGGTGGATCCCTTCATGCCAGGAATCGAAATGATAGGTCCGGCGGCAACTGCCGGGTGGCAACCAATCCACGATGCCGCCATTTTTGTGCGGGTAACCGGCAAACCAGTTGTAACCGAAAAAATAAAGCAGTTCACTACCCCCCAATTGTTCCATTTTGCGCCCCAGCGTATCGACGATCCAGGAAACATGGATGATGGTGGAGGGGAGGGAAGGAATCTCCCAACGGCAGCGGTTCATTTCAAACAGGACATCGGGCTGGAATATTCGGCAGAATTCGAGGAGTTTCTCTTCTGCCAACAGGGTGGTTCCACCCTGTACGGTCAGACCCAGATGGGTGAAGGCTTCGGTCAATTGTTGGAGCAGGGCACGATGAAAGGGGCTGGGAGAAGGGAGAAAAATTGCTATTTTCTTCATGTGTCAACACCTTGTCTGTCAGAAGACGGATTCATTACACCCCGGGATACGACGTCCAATATGTTTCGTGCCAAAGCATCATAGCCAAAGGTGAGGCAGGCTTTGCGATATCCTTGTTCGGCGATGGTTTGACGGATGGATTCATGCGTGAGAAAATATCGGGTCTTCTCCAGTAGATCCACTTCATTGTCGAAAAACACGAAATCTTCGCCTTCGGTGAAAAAATCAAGAATGCTTGCCGTATCATGTTCCTTTTGAATTCTTCGGGTCATCAGGAAACCACCTGATCCCAAAATTTCCAAAGCCCGCATATGCAGCGAGGTGCCAGCGCTGTTGTTGATGCAGATGCGCGACTTGTTCATCAAACGGTTCAACTCGAAACCATTATTTGCCGGTCCTTTGAGCGCGGGTTTCAATTCAGTGAACCGGTCCCAGTTTCTTCCATAGATCTGAACGTTAATCCCATTTTTAAACAGATGAATCATGGGGATGGCTTTGATCAGGGTAAGCAGTTCCATGCAGATGGGGGATTCGATGCCAGACAGGAATGATTTGGGAACCCGATCACCGTCAATACCATATTTCTCGAATGCATTTTTTCCCAGAATCTGCAATAAATCGGGACGGACGACGTACTCGCACAGTTGCTGGTAGGTCAGTGTATCGAAATTATGGATGATTTCTCTGCACACCTGCTGCATGGTGTCATGATCGATCTTAAAGTCTTCAATGGTGATTATTTCGCGTTCTTTGGAAGTATTCGAAGATGGATTCCGAAAGGTTAGCAAAGTTCGTATTGGATTGATCAGATGTGTTACGAAAAGGACATCAATTTCTCTAGCAATTTCTTTCTCGGGATGAAAAAATTTAGTGTTGATACCGACGGGGAGGAAGTGAATTTTCTTACCCTGATAGAATGGGCGGTTGAAGGTGCCATCTCTGAGCCACAGGTTGGAAAAACAAAAAACGAAATCTCTATCGGTCAAATGAATATCCGTGCGGTCCGTCAGAATATTGTCCAGGGCATCCTGGATCCATGTGACAACGGGAACCTGGTCCATGAAACGGAAGTCGTGTTCCCAACGGAAGTGATCCATGAGAAAAATCATGTCAGGTTTGAAATCGGCAAAAGCGGCGAATGTGGACAGGGTATTGATCCTATGGGTGTTGTGTTGTTCGATGAGGATCTTGGTTTCATGTCCTAACTTCTGAAATCCCTCAAGAATATCACGGGTCGCATATTGTAGGAATGTGGTGAAACGGGAAGTCAAACTGATAATGCGAAGGGGACGTCCTGGATTGGGACCGTAACTTGTCTGCCAGTAGGAAGGGGGCAGGGATTGATAATGGGATTGAACACGTTCAATGTTGATGAGAAGATTCTGTTTGCGTTGATCGATGCATTTCAAGAGTAGACGATTAATTTTTTCCGACATTAATTTTTCATCGTTGATGTAAATAAATATATTGGGAAACATGACGTCTGGATTTCTAAAGAAATTAGCAAACTGAAGGATGGCATCTTCTCCGACAAAGAAAAAAAATCGTTCTTCCTCAAAAATCGGACGCAGGTCAAACATGAACAGGATGATGAGAAAGCGTTCAAGCAAAGGTTCGATGACATAGACCGGTCTTTCGATCTTCAAGTCACGAGAAATAGTATCAGTAATCCTGGTAAAGTCATTGAGGACCAAATAATCGTAACCGGATTCAACGCCGATGATTAAGGGTATCGTGGTTCTGATATCCAAATTGCTCATGCGTTTTTCAATATTTTCCTGAATATTTGGATTGAGCATTTCATACGATTGATAGTTTCCCAGGCGAAGAATCAGACTGGTCATCTTTCCATTGGACGTAGTGGCTTTTATTGTAAATTTTTCTTCCCCTACCTTCTTTCGCAGCAATTTGGCAAGCATTGGATATGTTTTGTCCATGCCATTCAAATTTTTCGAAAGCGTTTGTTTCAACTCTCTTTCCAACAGGTGATATCGAGGGTCTGAGGGTTGAATGATTTGATCAGCGGGCATGGTTGCTCCAGGCGAGAAATACGACCCTGGGATGAATCCAAGGATCATGAGGCGCGGCAGGACCAGGGGGATGCAAAATATATATGAATGATTAATAAAGGTCACAAATCTTGGCGAGGGCGAATTGTGACGCCAATTTGTACTCTATGTCAAGAGATTTTACATTGCGCGGATCGTATCAAGGCAAGGTGGGTTTCTGGTTGGGTTTCATGGGAGATTGAGGCGAGTGGGGGATGCGACAGTTATGATGACTTCATCGACCAATATACCTGGAAATCAGGCACTGCCAACGATTCCAGATCAATAAGTAGCCATGAGGCGGAGTTTCAACGTCGGGTATGCGACAACGAGGGTTGCCAGATTGGTTGCGGGATCGGCGACCGTGAAGGCAGTCGCCTTGGGGACGATTGGGTGGTGTGATTGGGAGGGGGAGCGATGGGGAGAACCGGGATTGGCAACTGTGTGGATGCTTTTCCATAACTGGTTTCGGTGACCCCAATAAAAAGGGTTCATCCGTTTTTTCTTGGCGGAACAATTCCAATGCGCCTGATGCGATGGCACTGAGGATGGCCGCCATGGGCCGGGTGATGGGCAGCAGGGGAGGCTGCAAGCTTCAGGCGATGGCCACGGAATCGACGCCTGTTTCCGGAATGGCATGCAGAATGGAAACGGTTTTTGCTTTTGAAGCCCCATTCCTGCGCAGGATCATGGTTATGGGAATGATGCTCCAGGACCCGGGGAGGAGGGGGTTCCCACCCATGCGCTTCAGATCACTGGCAAGATTCCATCTCCTCCAAGCCAACGAAATCGCTGTTACTGGGATCCGGGACTTGATCAATACGGCACACAATTAACTTAATAACATGCAAGGAACGGTGTCATGCAGGCGTTCCACGAATTGCAATATAAATAATAATATTGAGTCTTCTATGGCTGAAGGGTTAGGTAGTTGATCCATCATGCATGAAATTAATTGATCTTATTTTTTACATTCTACGATTCACTCTTTGTCTTTGAGGCGTCTTGTCAGCAAATTTTAAAGGATCCGTTGAAATGAATCGCATCCGGTATGCCTGTCTACAAATTTGATTACGATCAAGAATGCGTGGCTTTTTTCAAAGGATCTGATGAAATGGATCGCAATCGGTTTGCCTGTATACTAAAATCGATTTAACTATTCAGCACCCCCTCCATATTGAAATTATTGAGAAAAAAAGGGGGCTTAAGGGATTGCCCCCAGGGTGTTGACTTTGTTTTTGAATTTAAACAGAAAGGTTTCCATGCGATGTTTTTGACTTTTTTTCAAGTCGAAAACAAAATCAAAAGCAAAAATTGGATCTTTTGATTTAAAGTCGAAACCCTGGGCGCAATCCCTTAGGCCCCCTTTTATTTTTTCAATAATTCCAATATGGAGGGGGTGCTGAATCGTTACAAATTGATTACGATCAAGAGTGCGTGGCTTTTCTTTTATGAGATTCCCTTTTTCATGGTCATTGGTCAGCTACATGCCAAACGACCATCTTGAAAAGAATCAGGATCACCTCTACTATGGAAACAGGGGTGTGTTCCGGAAGGGTTTTCGAGTGTTCCAGTCCTTGGAATTTGAAGGATGTTCATGATGTCAGAGATGATTCCTATTGATTGCGATGTGTCATGGCCTTGATTGATTCTTTTGGAAGATCGATTACCTATCTGCGCGTTTCTGTCACCGACCGATGCAATATGAGATGCCTCTATTGTCGTGTTGGTGATGAACGATTGTCTGTGGAGAGCCGGGAGCTCCTGACCTTGGAGGAATTGACAAGGTTGATTCGAATTTTCTCCCTCTTGGGTATTGAGAAAATCAGGATCACCGGGGGGGAACCATTATTACGGAAAAATTTGGTGGGATTGGTCCAGGACCTGACGGTCATTCCCGGGATTCGGGAGGTTTCCCTTTCGACCAATGCCTTGCTATTGGAACGTTTTGCCGATTCGTTGAAACAAGCGGGGTTGAGGCGGGTGAATGTATCATTGGATTCGTTAAATGCTGATACGTTTGCCAAAGTGACCCGTGGAGGCCGATTGGAGGTCGTTTTGCAGGGCATTCATGCCGCGGTTGTTGCAGGTTTGAATCCGGTTAAAGTCAATATGGTTGTCATGCGAGGGGTGAACGACGAAGAAATTCCGGCCATGGTCGCGTTTGCCAGGGGACATGGATTGGTGTTGCGTTTTATCGAGACCATGCCAATCGGTGAGGCGGGGCTTCGTATGGATCAATGCTACATGTCGGCGGCGGAGATTCTGGACAGGGTACAGGCAAGTATCGGTGAGGATCATGTACTGAAGACTGGAAATCAACCTGTTGGCAACGGCCCGGCCAATTATTTCTATTACATGGAGAGCGGAACGACGATTGGTATCATTTCAGCCAAGTCGCGCAACTTTTGTGAAACGTGTAATCGTATGCGTTTGACTTCACGGGGTGAGCTGGTGTTTTGTCTGGGCAATATGGGACGTATGGACTTGAAGGGGCCGATGAGATCAGGTGTGGACGACGATTATTTACGGAGGATGGTTGTTCAAGCCGTGCAGCAAAAACCTCAGGGACATATGTTCCAGGATGAAGATAATCACCGCGCGCTGCACGTCATGTCAGGGTTGGGGGGGTGATCCTTTGACCAGGATGTGATGATTCCAAATCATGGATGTTTTTTCAGACGCTGGCTCATGGAGCTTCCTTCATTGGGAAAAAAATGCCAAGCCATGGTAACGGATGCGCTTTATGGGATGAATACCATGTAGAGAAACATAGGATTGAATATCCAAACAGGGTACCCCATGCAGCACCTGCGGTTCCAAGATGGCTGATCAAAATAAGATTGATCAGTATGATGATGATCGCTGACATTGATGATGACCTTATTAGAAAAGAATTTCTTTTTGAGAATGATATTGGAATGGTGAAAAGACGATAAGCGGCAAAGAACGCATGGGCAATGCTCAAAACCATCAAATAATTGGATGCATCCCGAAATTCTTTGCCAACAATGAGGTTGATCAATGGTTCAGAAATGATTCCAATAAATATCGCAATCAAGAAATAGATGATGATAATTGTATAGATAAATTGAACAACCTTTTCTTTGTCTTTCTGGGTTGCGGATTTTAATTATTGATAGATCCAAGGTGTGACGCTGAAATCAACAGAAGCTGCAATAAATAGAATAATATTTGCAACGGAGTATGCAACATTGTAGGTTCCAAGGGATGAAAGACCTTCCATATGGTTGATCAGAATCTTATCTGCACCCGTGATGACCAGCATGCTCAATGAGTGGGGGTATAGAGGGAGGCCAAATTTCAAGATATCGAAGAAATAGTCCTTATTGAAAATCATACGTATCTTTTCTTCACGAACTAACAAATAAAAGCAAGCGATTGCAGAGAGTGCCTCTGTCAGGACGACGCCTCCAATTCTTCCCCGCCAATCCATCCACAAGAATAAGAGCAGAAAGACGGAAAGCCCAAAATTGAGCAGTGTTCGGGTCACTTGATAAGTGGTGAACTTTTTTGGTTTTTGCTGAATATGCCACAATCGGGCCTTGATGGCGTGAATCTATAAAATAAATGTTGTCACAAATATGATTATTATTATCTGGCCGTCAATATGTAGTGTTGATGAAATATATTTAATGCTGATCAGTAAAATGGCTCCGACAAGGAGAAAAAGAAGTACATTTGTAAGAATTCCATTAAATATATATGTCGAGAAATCTTCGTCATTGAAGTTCGATCCTTTGTGAATCCATGCACGTGCGATGGCGCCGGGGACAGCCATTGAGATTGCCAGCATGAGTTGCGTTTGTTATGACGATGAATGTGCCGATAATCCCATAGTCGTCGGCAGAGAGCCAGCGTGTCAGTATGGGCAACATGAGAAAGGGTAACGCCCGGTCCAGGGTGTTGCCAAACATATAGATTCCGAATGTTTTTGTTGTTCGTTTCCCGGCAAGCCTGCGTGCCATGCTCAACGATGAATAAAACAAAGACTTTGTAGATCTCATTTTTGACCATGCCTTTATGGGATCAATCCTGGTAGATTTTCAGAGATTATGGATGGCGACCAATCACTTCTTGCCATAATGACACAATCGCTTTGTATTCCATTGAATCTGGTGCATAAATAGCCAGGGGGGAACGTTTGATCCCCATGGCTTCGATGATATTGGAATGGGGGATGGTCTGTTTTGCAAAAATAGGAAGTTTTTCGCAGACATTGGTCGTGACAATTCTGTGAATGGAATTGTTCTTATTGACCATGTTGAAGAATGGCACAACCTTCAACTTCCATTGATCATGTTTTAACAAATGTTTGACCAACCTGTTGTAGGACCGTAACGACAGTGGGGTTGGAATCAGGGGGATCAAAAGAATATCGGTCACCCTTAAAATGTTATCACTCAGCAAAGACAAGCCGGGAGGGCAATCAAGAAACAAACGTTGATACCGGTTCCGGAAAGATTTGATCATTTTTTTCAGGCAACCATCAGGTTTTTTGGTTTCGGCAAAATATTGATCGAAATAGCGGTAGGAGGCGTCGGCGGGGAACAGGTCAAGATTGGGATATCCGGTGGATTTGATCATTTCGTATAAAGGAATATTTTGTTCCATCAGGTTTTTGACCCCTCCAGGAATCCCAGTCTTGTGGCAAAGGTAATAGCTGGTGGCCCCTTGAGGATCCAGATCCCAGATTAGCGTGGATATTCCTTGAGATGCTGAAGCATAGGCAAGATTGACTGTGGATGTGGTCTTGCCAACCCCTCCTTTAATGTTGTAAATGGAATAGATTTTCATCAAATTTTCCGTTTTCGTAACCGTGCATCGGGTTGTTTTGCGCGTTGGATGCGGAAGGCTTTCAAGGGAAGGTAAAGTCGAGGGACTCCTGTTTGCAAGGTGTGACATGTGTACAGGATGGGTAAATCTGCCTTCAGACCGAACCGATTTGGCAGCGGCATGATGTCTGCATGGTTTTTTGGTAGACGCTAAGATGCTTTGGAATTCGTCGTGGTCCGTCTGTTATTGTGACGAGCGTGCAACCTGTTTTGATGTGTGAGGAGCCGATATGGCGGTTCAAATCATTTCTGAAGAGGATCTCTATCGAAACCGGATGGCATTTGCCAAAAGAAGGAAGGTCGCCATTGCCCAGGAGACGGATAAGCTGGAAAAAATGATCGACAAGGAAGTGTCCAGCCGTTTGCACAAGGGGATGAACCTTCCCTACACGGTTACCTTTGCCATTCCTGAAGCCATCATGTCCAAAAAGGATCAAAGCGATTTTTTGGATGCCGATGACTATTTTCTGGCGATTGTGACCGAACTGAGGGATCTTTACAGGAAGGCGGGGTGGGCCTCCAAAGTCAAACGGACCGCAGATCAGGTTCAAGTCATTCTTGATCGGCCCAGGGGAACGAAATCGCCTTTGCTTGAAGCCGATGATGAGACCTGATCTCCCTTTTCTTGCATCCTTCCAGGTTTTTGGGGTGCGAATGTCAGGTCAGGTTTGAAGGCTGAAATGTCCAATCTTTGGAAGACAGGGGTTGCCAAGGAGTGGGATCCTGTTTTAGGATGTGCGCTCTTCAATGGTGGGGGCCGTTAGCTCAGTCGGTAGAGCAACAGACTTTTAATCTGTGGGTCGTTGGTTCGACTCCAACACGGCTCACCAATAAAAACAGGGGCTTGTCGAGATCATCGACAAACCCCTGCTTTCCCAAGTCAGCAATAAGTCAGCAACGCGCGAAGCGTTTTCCTGTAACGCGATAATTTTCTTGTCACTGATGTAACGCGATAATTTTCTTGTCACTGATCGCGGACTCTCTTGTCACTGAATTTTGAGTTTTCGCCATGGCCGGTTTTGGGCCGGGCAACAAAAAAACCGCCTTGGTGTAACGCGATAATTTTCTTGTCACTGATCGCGGACTCTCTTGTCACTGAATTTTGAGTTTTCGCCATGGCCGGTTTTGGGCCGGGCAACAAAAAAACCGCCTTGGAAAATCCCATGGCGGTTTTTTTGTCACTTCTTCTTGGGGGGATCAACAGGCTTCGGGTGAAACGTGTGGTCCGTGGGTCTGCGGCTGGCGTAGTCCGCGGTTATGCGTCTGAGTTCTGTACATAAGTCCATTACCCTCGTAAGGCCCTGCTTGTCGGGTCTTGAATTCGTTCAGGATGGTCTTTTGAATGCTGAGAAGAGGGCGAAGTACGCAGGCAGTGTTAAGGGCCATCTCGCCACAACTTTCCAGCACCGACAACATATCCTCATATCCCTCTATGGCGCGAAATATTTCATCGGACAAATCGTTCAGATCTGTGGATTGAAACTTTACCATCAGTTCTACGGCCATGATCCCCTCCTTATCGAATCGCACGGGCGACGGTTTTGGTGTGGCGGCCGGTTTCGCGGGCGATGCGGTAGAGGGAAAAACCTTGCTGGTGCATCGCCGTCATGCGCGTCCGCTCCTCCGGAGTCAAAGGGCGCGGACTCCGATGGGGGCGGTTCTCCAAACGTTGCGCCAAGGTTTCGGCACGGAATGCCTCCAATTCCGCCAGCCGCTCCAACAGCTTGATGTGACGGTGGGTCGGCAATGTCCCGGCCCGGGTCTGCAACTCCGCTTCCATGCGGTTGAATGCCTCCAGATAGGCGATTTTGAACTGCATCGCCTTGGCTCCGGTCCAGCCCATGACCAACACGGTGAAACCATCACGGGTCATGTCGATTGCAGGATCCATGCGTGTACCACCGTTGGGAGTCTTGACCTGGATATACGTCTCCTCAAAATTGAGGAGACGCCATTCGTCGGGAATTTCAAGTCCGCGAATATTCCTCAACACGTTGTCGTGCCGCTTTTCGAAATGTTCGGCCACATCGGTGGACCGGGCTGTGGGGCGACCGTTGGAAATTTCCAAATGAATGGGGACAATGAGGTTCTGCATGGTGAGACTCCTTTGGGTTTCGCTGGATTAACTGGCCGGGTGTTTAGCGACCGCCCAAAAGTACGGCTCCAGGGTTTTCCCTTACGGGTATCGTATGCCCTGGAACACCCGGCCAGAGAGCGACCATGGGAGACCATGCCGAATTCTGGACACAAAAAAGGCGCAAGTCTGTCGGGTGCGCATTCCGCTCTTGGTAGGGTCGCTAAACCCCGTGGGAGGCAATGTATTCGATGACAGGAGGATTGTCAAGCGGTTCCTGGCCAGTCTTTTTTGTGATATGTGTTATGGTAAGAATGATTCATTTCCAATCAACATAATAAAGAGGTTTACCGTATGGATCTATTTCTTATTGGTGCCGGGGCTTGTGCGCCCCTTGGTTTGTCCACAACGCGGGGGTTCATGACCGGGTTTACCCCGTCCGCGGATGCTCGGATGTTGTATGAATCATTGTTGAAGCGTCTGGCCAATGGCAGTCCAGAGGATCTTGATATTGAGCATCTCTTCTTCACTCTGGGAAATATGATCCGATCTTATGAAGATTTATCCGCTACAGCGAAATCTTTTGTAGAATCATGGGGCGTGGCTTCCCAAGCAACTTCCGACCAGACCAGCAAGAGTACGCTGAACAGCAAGGCATCGCTGGCCAACCAGGCGAGAATTTTCCTGACCGAACTCAATGGAGTTGCGGTTGGGCTGGACAAAGAATTAAAACGATATCTTTGGAAAAGCCTGAAACATGATCATGAAAAGGCGTTTGACCTGTTTACCGCATTTTTTTCCGACGTTATAAGAAAACAAGGCAGGCTGGCAGTTTTCACCACCAATTATGATCTTGTTTTGGAAGGTGTTTTCGAGGATGTCCGTCAAGATTCCGGGTTGCATGAATACTGGGAAGATCTTGGAATCAAGAAAATATTCAATGGTTTTGAGCCTCGCGGCTCCAGCCTTGTCTTCGCCCATAACCTGGAGACTGGCCGACCCAATGAGCATGAAATCGTATATTTCAAACTTCACGGCTCTCTGACTTGGGATTTTTACAAAGGGGTTTGCGTTACAGGTGCACCGCGTTTGCCAGAAGACATGGACGGCCCGGCGCTGATTTATCCGGGGTACAAAGGAATTCCGGTGCAGCACCCGTTTACGGAATTGCACCGGCACTTCTTTAACCAGCTTGCGCACCATAAGCGGTTGATCTCGGTTGGCTTTGCCTACCGTGACGAATACATCAACTCGTTAATCGAGACCAGCATGAACCTGCATCCAGAACTTGAGATTCATGCAGTCTGTCCTGACTTTCCGAAAGATTCCCACTTTACAAACCTGAACAACCTATTCCCGAAGAGGGTATTCCATTATCCGGAAAAGTTTGGAGAAAAGGACCTGTGGGCGCTGATTCCTTCGCCCCCGCAAGAATAATGGTTCCCTCTGGAAGAATGAAAGCGCCAAGGAGGAGCCTTGCTTTTTGCACGAAGCCTCCTTGGCAGAGGAATATCAACCCGTTCCGGCAGACCGTATTCTTTTGGAGCCGATCCTGAATCAAGCCAGCCAAAATGCCTGCTGTACAAAGGGGGGTGCCTTTCTTCATATCCTATCTCCCGAACTGTAATATGTTTTCTGTTGCGGTCTTTGAGATATTTTTTTGGTCAAGAGGTTCGTAACCAGAAAAACTTCAACTGTCTTATTGTCTTGCCTCCAGCGCCGCCACTCGGGTCTCCAAGGCGTCATTCTTGGCGGCGAGTTCCTGGAGTGCTTTGATCAAAATCGGGACGAATACGGAATATTTGATCGACTTGGTCACCGTTCCCGGGTGACGGGTGATGAAGGGTCGATCTGTTTCGGTCTGGCCTGCGCCAGGAATCCAGTCGGGATCGGGAATGGTTTCGGTATCCTCGGTTTCGGTGACCAGGCCGGGGAAAATGTCTTCCAATTCCTGAGCGATCATCCCGATCTGGGGAAATTCCGGGTGGCCGATGAAGTTGAATTTCCGTACCCGGACCGCGCGCAGCTCCTCCAGTTTTTGAGTGCTGTCCGTGATGTTTTCCTTGAACCTTTCATCGGATAACCCACCAAACACCGTCCCGATATTGTAAACGCCGCCGGTATTGCGGATTTCGCAAACCTTGGTCCCGACCCCGCCGATGTTGGAGTGAAAGGTCGCAATCGCATCGGTCGGGGTGGATCCTGCGCGGTACACACGCAACGAAAGGGTGTCGAGAGGGTTCCCTATGTCTAACTTGGCTTGAGGGTTTGAGGTACCCAAGCCAATTTTACTTGTATTCGTCACGTCTAGGGCAAGGGAGTCAAAACCCGCATAGCCTTCTACTTTGAGTTCGCGAATGTTGTTCTGTGCTCCTGCCCAATAGGGTGAATTTAAGCTTAATTTGATCTTCGTCGTTGCAATTTCACTGAAATTGCACGTTATCCATCCCGTCAGATTGTTACACTCCAGACTAGATCCGTTCCAAGTACAGTTTATTGTACTCGACAGCAGGGGCGTTACCCACGTAGAACCGTTCCATGCCTGCACCAACGCGTTTTTTACGGGAAACGTCCCGCTGTAAAACGCGAGCCTCGTCATTGTTACGCTATAGGGAAACGCCAACTCGACGGTCCCATCGGTAATCCACGTCCCTTGATCCGTGGATATTGCGCCGTCCGTCATATTCGCCAATGTTGGTACGGCAGATGAATGCGCGTTTGTTTGGGTTAGAGTGGCTATAGAAGTAATATCGACGATAGCCGGTGCGGCCATCCTCACGGACACCACATTGGATGGCGTGTTGGTCCCAATCCCCAAACGCTTGTACGTGTTATCCCAGGACAGCGCGGCGTCCTGTGTCGCGCTCCCATCGGCAGCCCCGATCAGCAGTCCACCGGGAACCATCCCGGACACCCCGCCGGCACCTGGGGCGCCGGGATCACCCTTTGCCGCCAACAAACCCCAATACGTGGCATTGGGCGGCTCCTGGTTGGTGTGTCCCACCTTGCAAAAATAGCTCGACCCGCCATGGGTCACGCCATCACCCGGGATGTAGGCGGTCCCGGAATCCCAGGCATCGCGATGAAGGATCGCCTGGCCTGCAACTCCTTGGGGACCCTGGGCGCCGGCGGGTCCGGGTGGGCCCTGAATCCCCTGCGGGCCTTGGGCTCCATCGGCGCCGGCGGGTCCGGGAGATCCCTGAATCCCCTGCGGTCCCGTGGCACCGTCAGCCCCGGCGGGTCCGGGAGGTCCCTGAATCCCCTGCGGGCCTTGGGCACCATCGGCTCCAGGAATACCTTGAATCCCCTGGGGACCCTGCGGGCCTTGGGCACCATC
Organism: Magnetococcales bacterium DCbin4; assembly: GCA_002753735.1. Classification (GTDB taxonomy): domain Bacteria; phylum Pseudomonadota; class Magnetococcia; order Magnetococcales; family UBA8363; genus UBA8363. The sequence continues at coordinate 53,671 of PEAN01000002.1, read as the reverse complement.
GGCACCGGCAGGTCCGGGTGGACCTTGAATCCCTTGGGAACCTTGAGCGCCACCGACAAGGTCCATGGCGCCCGTAATTGGATTGATTTGATATGGCATGGGTGCATTTCCTTTTTACAGATAGGTGTAACCGGCACGGGCATCCCATACCTGGCCAATGTTGGCGCGGCCGTCGGGGAATGTGACCGATACCGGTCGTTGTTGGGCGTCGTAGGCAATTTTCCGGATCAGCCACCCCGGGGCGTCCTCGGCGGTTCCGGGTTTGGCCAGGCCGATATATTCCACGTTGCCGTTGGCGTCATAGGCGTACCGGGAGGTCATCAACTCGGAGACCCCCAGGGCATCGCGCAACAAGACGCTGTCGAACACGCTCGTATTCATCTCATCCTCCGTTCAATGGGTTGTACGGTCTCGTCATACAAAATAAACGGGTGCGGTTTCGGACATGCGCCGTTTTGCGGCCCGTCCGTTTTTGATCATAACGATGTCACCGATGGCCAGGGTGCCCTCGTAGGGCAGTTCGCGACTGCCGCTTGAGGTGGCGATCAGGGCGGTTGTCTTGGATGTCAATTCAAGGACCTTCCCTGTTTCGGTCCGGGTCGAAGAGAGCAAATGCCGCAGCTCAAGGACGGGATTGGCCACGGGCAACCTCCAGACTGGTGGTCATCACCGAAAACCGCACGTCGTGCCTGACTCCGGTGACCTTCCCGACCCAGGAGCGGCCCATCATGGCATCGTGGATCTTGACCAGATCCCCCGGCATGATCCCCGGGCGGTGGACACAGGTCAGGCTGACCTCCCGCAATCCCGATCCCTGGTCGATGATGGCCCTGCCGCGTGACAGGCGTGCATCAAGGGTGGTCAGGAACGGATCGACGACATCTTCTCCTGGATGATCGCCCTCCCCACGTTGACAGACCAGTTCAGAGGTATCCGTCACGCGGCCCGTCAGTGCGACGTTAACCGGGTAACGATCCGCATCTCCGACTGTTTTCGGCAGTTGCACCCCGAACGCGAAACTTTGCACCGTATAATGGACCTGGGCAATCCCCGTCCCGGGCAATTCGGAAGTGACGGTTTTTCCATCCTTCCCGAGGATCAGCTTACCCAGGCTGTTGCCGTACCATACGACCTTGACGATATTGGAGGTTGGGGTTTCCAGCGCAACGGTGCGCCTGGTCGAATCGAAATGAACGAGTTGTGTGGCCAGATAGTTCTGCGCCGACGCCTCGACAACATTGCCGACGGATGGATCGACGGTGACCTCCCTGATTTTTTCCGTATCGGCATGGACCAGGAAATAGGCGGTCATCCCTCCCTTGAACGCCGTGATGCCGCCGTTCAGCCCGCTCGGTCTGCCGTCAACTTCCATGGACAGGAGCGCCTCTTTCATCTCGGAGGATCGGACAACGACCCGGTCCACCAGCTCGGGGACGGAATAGGTCTCCATGCATGACAGATTATCAATAACATCGGTGAGTACGTGATGGTCGGGGATGTTTGTTAATTCCCAATCGGGCACCGGGACCGGGAAACGGTGCCGGACCCGCAACGCCCCGTTCGGCATGGTCTCCACCATACCTCCGGCGGATGTTGCGATGGCCCGAGCGATGGACAATGGGGTCGCGGCATAAAACGAAAGAAGACTTGCCGGAATCATCCAATCCACCAAATCCCACAGGATTGCAGCACCGACAGCCGATTCCGCGACCGCCCTTGCCGTCGTATCCACTGGCATCGTCAAATCGACGGACCGGGCAAACGGCGCATCGAGCAGGGCGGTCGGGCTGATGACCGACAGGGACATGACAGGCGCATTGACGCCATCGCGGGACAGCGTTTTGCTGTCCACCATCAGGCTGAACACCTCCCCGCCAATGGTGACCGTGATCGGATCGCCAATGGTGACCCTTTGAAAATCGGCCAGATCATCCAGGGTCACGGTTCCGGTCCAGGCGTAGCCCCCCTCGGAGATCCCGATGTTGATGGCCACGACGCTCATAGCGAAACGCCCTTATAGACCACGCTGAACTCGGCCACGCGGGTCTGCGATTCCAAACCGCTCAACAGGCTCCAATACGCGGTCAGTTCGTTGGCGACGGGATTGTATTCGAGCAGGCCGTATCTGGCCCTCAGCTCTGCGGCCACACCCTCGACAACCGACACATAAGGCGCAACAATCTGTTGTGAGACAACCTGTTGCGATTCCCACCTGGCCAGAATCGAACCGCTCACACCCCACCCGTACAGGCTGCGTAATTCGGCGCACACCGGCACCTCGAATCCGGCTGTGATCGCCGACCCGACATCAATGGACCATGCCCCTGCGAGGTCACGATCAATAAAATCCGCCGCCGAATAGCGTGCATGCACGCTGGCGCCGACACTGAGGGAGCAGGCGGATTCCAGTGCCCGTTCAACCAGGACCCGATAGGATGCGGATACCTCCTGTTCGATGGTGACGTCATATCGAGCCGCCAGGTCTCGACTGACGACGGTTGCGCCCACTGAATAGGGTGCCGCCAGGACCGATTCGACCGTTACACGATACGGCGCCGCCAGGGATTGTGTTGCCCGGGTTGCGGCCACCGAATAGGGAGCGGTCAGGGATCGACCAACGATTGTCGAACAGGGCGCAACCAGTGATTGCTCGACGATCACTGAATACGGCGCTGACAACACCTGCTGGACCTGCTCGATACCCACCGCATAGGTCGCAATGATCGCCTGACCGACCAGAAGCGCGCGGGAAGAGGCGATTTCATGTTCCACGGTGATGTCGCTGGGGGCGGAAATCTCCCGACCGACCGTTACCGCAAACGGGGCCGACAGGGCTTGCCCTGCTTCCAGGCAATGGCTGGCGGTCAATTCCCGGGCAGGGATGGTCGCCGCCAGCGAATAGGATGCCCTTGCTGTACATTCAAGCTGGATATTCCATGCTGCTGAAATACTGCCGGAAACCGGAACCGGCGGTCTTCCGGCCAGATAATGCTCGGAAATCTGGTCGGTGGTCAGCGCTTTATTGTAGTAGTATGCAAGCTCGTCCAGAGAGCCATACAATATTCCCGTCCCCGAGGGGCTGGTACCCCACGCCAGCGATGGTGATGTATTGCCCGCTGTATCCAAGGCTCCTGATCCGACGAGTTGTCCGTTCAGGTAAATTTTGACAACTCCGGACCCAGCCGTGACAACAGCATGATTCCAAACATCCAACTGATGGGAGGTACTGCTCTGCAATACGATGCTGCTGAGGACAAACGTTAAACGGTCAGATCCGCCGTGTCTGCATTTGAGCTGCGGACCGGTACTATGATTGAACAGGAACAGATCGCTGCCAGCATTTGCTGATGGTTGGATAAACCACAATTCGTACGAAAATTTTGCCCAATTGAGACTGACGCTATTGCGGGTCAGATAACACAGTCCAGTTGTTGTTGCCGCGCTCATGGCATAATTGGTGGCGGAATCTGAAATAATCGCACCCTCAACCTGACGCGTCCAAGTGCCGCTCACGCCCAGAGTTGCCGTACCCATGCTCGAAACCGGATTTCCCGATGCCTCGCTCAGCCGCCAGTAGTAGGTTGGCGCATCGGCAATGATGATCTCTGGGTAACCCATACGGCCTACACCTTGAATTGGGTGATGGTTGACGTTTCGGCGAATGTCACGAAGGCGTAGACGTATCGGCCATCGTCGGAAACCAGCAATCCCACCGGGGAACCGCGCACGGGAGAAACCTCGTAGCTGCCAACCAATTTGATCGCATCCAACAATCTCCAAGGGTCCGTTGAACCCCAAGGGAGCAGGGAATATCGGTGAACGATCACGCGGTCATCCTTTTCTTCCAGTCCAAACAGGGAAGCGCCATCGGGACTGAAGGCAATCGCCGAGAATCCAGGCAAGGATTGAAACGTGTAACTCCATCCATGCCAGGAAAGATAACTGAAGTCCCAAGGGGCGCGAAGGATGGTTTGTTGGATACCGTAGCGCGCATGTCCTGCGTTAAACCCCCCAAGGTAGGTCAATAACCTCAATCCATCGGAACTCATGCAGGCATAACCGTTTACCCCCGGAAGTGTGAATTCCGTAGAAGATGTCCAGTCTGGGGGGATGGAAGTCAAATCCCACGGGACAGAAAGAGAATATACAACCACCCTGGACCGGTAATATTCGAAAAGGAACGCGGTGTTCCCCGGCGAAGGAATGAATACTCTGTCTCCAGCAATGAAAAAACCACTGGTTACAACCTCTTTCGTGAGCGTCATGGATTCGATCATCCAGGGGGTGGACAGCGTGTATTCCTGAATGCGCAGGCCGGAAACTGGTTTTGAGATGACGGCGTATAATTTGTTTCCGCCGTCACCAAAGGCCATCCTCGTCATGAAATTGTTTTCGAGGGTCACTGTGGCGATCTTGTCCATCCGCTTGCCGCCCAAATTATGTCCGACGATGCGGGCGAACGGGCCGAGATTGATTGTCATGGCCATCAGTACAGCCTCATGATGAACGGCTCGCCGGTCACACTGTTTTTCATCTCAACATATTTGTCCCGTTGAATATCGATAAACACGGTTGGATCCGTCGCACTGTAAACCCGGACCGTCTCCGAAACGCGGGTCCCTGGTTGCTCGGTGTATTGGGAACCCTTGTTGAAGCTCAGTTGAGCCGTCCCGGTCGGCCAAAATTTACGCTGGAATGACGCCTGGGTGGCGTGCCATTTCGACTGGGCGTACACCCTGACGGGGACAATGGGAACGGTATTGATGTCCCCCTTCAACCATGCGTCACGCATGCGGTTGAAATGTTCCTCGGACACCAATGATTTGCCGACACGATACGTCACCTCGTAGAGTGAGAATCCGGGCGAATACGTCACGATCATCGATCCCGTGACTTCGCTCATCGAGACAAAAGTACCGGACTGCCGGTCAAATACGGGAGTGTCCGCCTCCCGGCCGTCGGTCAGCCAAAATTGCGATTTGTGTTCAATTTTCGGCTCCTGTCGGTCGTAGAAATACCGCAGCCGTCCACGGGTTGACCGGTTGAAATGGATGGTTTCCGTCACCGGCTCATACCTGCGCCCGATCAGTCGAACCGTGCAATCGCTGCTGACGGTCAGGTTGGCGGTCTTCGCCACAGCCTCGGAACAATAGAGGCGAACCCTCTGCACCCCTGGTTTCACCACATCCAGGACGCTCGAATAGACCTGCCTGGTTTCCGGGGGCGGTTTGGGGACCGGGGGTGGTTCGGGAATGGCCACCTTGGGCGGCGGCGGATCATAATGCACTACCGCTGGTCGCGGTGGCGGGGGTGGATTTTCCGGGCGCGGCCCTTTGAACATTGCGGGGCAGAACGACTTCAAGTTTCGGCTGTTCGCGCCACCATGAAATGCGGCCAAATAGTTGTATACGCGATCCGCCTGTTCTAATGGGGTTCCCGACGTAACTCCCCGCAAACTCCTGCCGATTATGACATCAGGATCGTTTTCTTCCGTGACTCGAAAATCTCCTCTGCAATATTTCTTTACAGTGTCTGGAGTCAATCTCATCGACGTCACAAACGTGCTCGTTTCTCCTGTCATTTTTGCAAATCCTCGACAAAAACAGTGGCCGAGGTATACGCCAGCTCAACCGGCGTTGACCCTTCCTGAAGGGATTCCTCGGTGATCAACTCAAACGGCTCATCCGCTTCCGCCGGGGTCACATCCAGCAGAAGATTGGTCGCGGCGACGGTCATGCGCTGGCTCCACTGAAACTCACGACCACCTCATCCGCCGCCGTGCTGGCCGCGCCTGCCGGGACGATCCGTTTCCACCACATCGGCACCGCAGCGGGGATTGTGCGAAAGGTCAACACCTCGGTTGCCGCCCACGTTCCGCCCCAACCGGTGACGGGCAGAGTGAAATAAGGCCGGGAAAAGGCGGGGTTGTTCGGCGCGAACGTGCTGCCGATGGTCCCTCCCGCCACACCCCCCACCGTATCCCCGGTGCAGGTGAAGTTGGTGGCGTCGGTAAACGTCAGCGTCCAGGTTTGGTAGATGGTGCCAATGTTGTCCAGCACCGGAACGATGGTGGTGGGTGGGGTTGCCGGGGAGGTCCCATTCCAGGTCCCGGCCACCGTCGATCCGCCCCACGCCTCCCAGGAGGTGGCAATGTCCGCCGGGGTGTGGACTGACGCCACGGTGGTTCCCTGGGCAGTGGTATAACCGTCCAAAAGCTCCTCACCAATGGCGAAGGTCAGCGTGGCTTTGTTCCCGTTCCAGGATACCGTGTCCACGGTCACGAATTGAACGGTCCCGGAGGGATCATTGACGCTCGTTTTGTTCGAAATACACACCAGATCGCCGGGTTGGAAAATAACGTCGGTGGGATCCTCCACGTTGACATCCACCGATCCCGCGCCAGCGGAAACATTCGCGTCCAAAAACCCGCAGCCATAGAACCGTGTTTCAATCTTGGTCGCCTGGGTGTCGGTCTGGGTTCCGGGGAAGATCAACACCCGATCATCTCCAGGCGTCGGTTTGCTGACCCAGATTTTTGGTCCGATCAACGACAGATTGGAGGCGTTATCGACCTTGAAAAACACTTTCCGCCAAGTGACCAGCCCGGCTGCCCGTTCCGCCTGGGAAACGTTGGGCCAGACATTGTTCATCGCGGCCAAGGCGATGGCTTGGGTGTACATGCGCCCACCGTTGGAGCCGGTGTTGTTGATCGCCGTCGGTTTGTAGAATACCAGTTCAGGCTGAGTGATCGCCATTGATTTTCGCTTTCAGTTGATTGGGTTACACTTGGACCAGTTTGATGGATCCGGTAAACAGTTCACACGCCTTCGCATGACGGATTTTCGAGAACGAGGTTGCGGGCGGATCATCATGCCGGAACATCACCCGAAACAGGCGGTCATCGATTTCCAACTCAAAAATCCCACCCGGCTGATTGGCCAGCTCCATGATGGCATCCACCTGGGATTGGGTGAGCCAGGTGAAGGAGGGTTCCGCGGCCAGATCGATGGGCCGCCCGCCGTGCATCGCGGCAACCCAGACATGATGGTTGCCGGCCAGGGTGCGGGTCGTGGTGTGGGCCACCGGCGACCAGCTATATTCGTTCACCCACCTGATGGAGTCGGGCAGCACCACCCCGCCTAGTTTTTTCATGATCCCAACCCGCGCCGCCATTCCTGCAGCGTCCGAACCAGCGCAAGGCCCTCATCCCGCGGAACCGTGACGGATGTGGCGCGATGGTTGTTTGTGAAGAAATCCAGCCGTATCACCTCGGTTGCCGCGGCTGTGACTGCACCACCCCGGGCGAACGCGACACGGGGGATTTGCGGGATCCTGATACCGGAAACCATCCCGCCCTGCGCAAACCGTGGCATGTTCAACGGCAATCGCATCTGGTTCATGGCTTCGATCCATTCCAGCCCGTAGTGCCGGACCGCCTCCTTGCGCAGGATATATTCTCCCGCCTCCAGCAACGCCCTGACCTTGTCTCCACCACCCCACCCCCCTGGCACAGTACCACCACGGGCAAAACCGACGGGACCGCCGGCGGATCTGGCCTCGACGTGGCGCGTCGTGACCGTAATGGTTTTGTCCCGCAGGGCGTTCAGTTGCCGGGATATTTCGCTCAACTCGCTCCTGGCCTGGTCCACATCGGCCTTCAGTTCGACCCGTTTGACGGTGTGTTCGGAAATGGAATCCAGTTTGGCCTTGAAATTGGCGACCTCTTTCTGGGCATCTGCCAATGATTTTTGCAGGGCGCCGGTCCCTTTGGTCTGCTCATCCAGCGCCTTTTTGGCGGTCTGCCCCTGCTTCTCGTACAGTTGCTCCAGCGTCGCTCCAGCCTCTTTGACCCCTTTGATCGCGGAATTGGTGTCATTGAGGCTGGCATAGGCACCTGAGCCATCAACCCTTTCCCCTCGCGCCACATCAGCGCCTCGATCCACCCTGCCGCCGGGGCGGGCTGGCCGTTGCGCTCGGCATGGACGGTCTGGTGCTCGTAATCGATGACCAAGTGGCGCGCGGTGGCGTTGAATGCCGCCACGACCTTCTCGGCCGCTGCGGCATTCATGACCCATGCGTCGATCCGGCCCCCCTTCAGAGTTCCGGGGCGGCCATCGATGGCCTGGAAGCTCCCCGCCGGAATCAACAGGAGTTCATGACTCCCGTCCGGGTCGAGACTGGCTGCGCATGCGGCAATGAGATGAGATTGAGTGAGGTTCATGTCCGGCATCTTGGCGGACATGGGAGGTTGGCGGCAGTGGAAGGAGTTCAGGAAGGGGAAGGCAAGACAAAAACTTCACGCCCGTGGGTCGGGCGTGCGGAGGGTTTGAAGAACGGGTTGAGTTATTGCGTCAAGATGTTTTTTGCGGGACGGTGCGGGGAAATTATCGATACACCTAACGCCGGTTGCCGACCTTTACGACGAGGATGCGCAAAACGTCATCCTCGATGCTGCAAATGATCCGATAGTCGCCGACACGATACTTCCAGAAATCGCCCAGGCTGGAACCCTTGAGGGCTTCACCGATGCTGCGCGGGTCATCCAGGGTGGCCACTCGACCGTACAAAAATGACAGGATTCTTCGCGATATCTGTGGATCAAGCTTGTCCAGTTTCCGTTCCGCCGCGGCATCAAGTTCAACTTTCCAGGCCATAACGTTTCATCACCTCTTCAAGAGGGGTCGTCTTGCTCCGGCCCGCCCGGATTTCGATCATGCGCTGTTGGGCATCATGCAGATCTTCAAGGTCGTCAAGGGACTCCCGAATGGCTTCGACAAGGTATTCATTCCCATCCTGCCCGGTCGCCCGTGTAAGCTCGCGCAATCGCGTCAATACGTCATCGGGGAGTTGAATTGAAATGGTTTCCATGGATGTTTTATCCTGCCAGGATTAACTCTCAATCGGGTGATTGCGTCAGTGTAAGAGAATGGATGGAGTTGGAATTCAGGCGATCTCCATCGCCGCCATCCTGGCCGCTTAAAGTCTTTGATACACATCATGTACGGCCACGCGCAGAAGGATGTAGCTGTCTGGCGCTTCCTCCTTCATGATGACCCGGTGATTCCTTCCAACCCGAATGGAGTAAAGGTTCCGACTTTTCTTGATGACTTCAAAGTGCAAGCCCGGGTGGTTCCGGTCCAGAAGAAATTGATTTAACGATTTCTCCAGCCTTTTGTGAACTTCGGCGCTTATCTTTTTTACGTCACGGCGGAAACCGGGTGTCTCGCTGAGTCTTGTCTTCATGCAAGGCTGAGAAAGAAGCGTTTGACATCTTCCGGAGATTCGAGAACCATTCCGGAACCGTCATCCTCCGCCTCCGCCGCCAACGCCATCAGCCGGAATCTCAACCCCCGGAGATCGGCGATTTGTTTGTCATAAACCTCCCCAATCCCGCGGCGGATTTCCTGACAATCAGGGAGCATTTCAGGAAAGGTTTTCGCAATCTGCCGTGACATCCTGTCCATGGAATCCATGAACTGCTCGCTGATCTTCCGGGTGTTCTTCTCGTTATGCTGAACAATGTCAGCAAGTCGTTCAAAATCAACAGCCACTCCCATCTCAAACGCATGTTCCGCTTTCCCGGCAAGATCATCGCACAAGGCTGAAAACTCAATGGCCTTACCTGAAAGATTTGCCAGGCTTTCCCTGATGTCGGACAATTCCGACACAAGATCGGAATAAAGTGTTTTATCCGAAATATTCAAGACGGGAAGGCTGATCTGCCACGGACCCGAAAGGGCATTGAAGTCCATCGTAATCGTTGTCATGCGACCATCTCCCGGTTTTCTTTGCAAACATCACTTGATCACCGATTCAATCCCCCCATGAATCCTACTCCACAAAGATCATGATTTCAATCGGGTCCAACGAGAACGTTATTCACGATTGAAATATCAACACCCCAATACCCGCAGCCAAACAACCGGCTCAAACAGGTGGATTTTGTCCCCGGTTGCCCTAATATTTCGGCGGAATGGGGAATTATGGATTCGTTTCGTGAATGATGTAGGAGAATGGATGGGGTGATAATTATTGATATGATATTGTTTTGTATCTATATTATCGTTGCGTGGTGATCATGGGGTGAAGGGCAAAGGGGTGTGATTTGTATTCATTTGATTGATAACGTGCCCATGGGCACGTTATCAATCTAAAAAATATGATGGACGCCTGTTGGTCATTAGACATTGCATGAAGGATTAGATCGGCTCCACCATCCTCCTGGCCGCTTCCATAAGAAAGCCTGATCTTGTCATGCCTATTTCCCGGGCAGTCACATCGATGCGTTGCAATAGAGTTTCTGCCATGGAAACGTTGACCGTTACCCATTTTGCCGGTACATCCACCCGCACCAAAGCCCGCAACACCTCATCGACTTCCTGGTCATGCCCAATTGCGCTCAACATTGATGGGGCAGGAATATCTTCGCCATCTCTCACCATGGCTCCAATATGCATCGCCAACGCTTTCTCCGCATTGAGCAGCGCTTCGTCCAACGAATCTCCGCCAGACACACATCCTGGCAAGTCTGGGAAAAAACTCCCAAACCCAACTTCTCCGGCATTGTTTTCCCCTCGCTCAACGATGACGGGGTAATGTCTCACATCCATTGGGTTCTCCTAGCGTATTTTTAAACCGCTTTGCCGTTCGATGGATTTGATCGTCCCCATCGGAATGATTTTTCTGGGATGCGGAACCGTAACCTTGCCCGGCCTTCCTGGATGAACAAATTGATAATGGCTGCCAGAAACATCCGACAGCACCCAGCCAGCAGCCTTTAATGCGTCGATAATCTCCCGTGCTGGATAGAATCTTCCCCATGATACTCTCTTCTTACGGTTGCCTTCCACCCCAAACCAAGACTATCCCGCCTTCTTGCCCGTCTTTTTCACCTGATTCGATTGCGCGAATGCAGCACTCGTCGCTTGAATGATGGCCTTCTGATCCTCCGGCGAATGACGGTAATTGTCCAACAGACACTCCTCTTCCCGTGACAGTGTAGGCACGCTAGGCGCACAACTTCGCACCCCGGTGATGATGTAGGTCACGTCGGCCCCGGTAGAGACAATTGCGGCGAGGAAACCTATTCCAGGCTCACGTTCCCCAGCTTCGTAATTGCAATAGGTACTCTTTGCGACATTTCCAGCACGAGCCATATCGGCCTGGACAAGCCCGAGTCGCTTCCTCTCTTCCTTCAATCGATCAGAAAAGTTACACAAACGTGAATTTCCATTGTTGACATATTCCACGTTTGTGGAATATTATTTACCCATCGAACGACAAAACCAGTCTAAAACCCGTACCACGCTAAACTTGAAAAGAGGAAAAACATGCCACACATGACGCCCTACAATGATGAGGTCAAGGAACGCAATTTTCTCCGCCCAGGAATCACGGTCAAGGACTGGGCGCATGCCCGTGGGTTTCGACCCTACGAGGTCTATCGGGTTTTGAACGGCCAACTAAAGGCCAGATATGGGCGCGCCCACGAAATCGCGGTGGCGTTGGGCATGAAGCCCACAGCGCCCTCACCGGAGATTCAATCATGAACCCGAACATGACCGATCAATCCACCCCCAATATTCAGCTCTCGAACGGACGGCTGGTCACTACTCCGCTGGATGTGGCCGGGCACTTTGGGAAGAAGCACAAGAACGTTTTGCAGAATATCGAACACATCCAAGAATACGTTCCAGAAGAGTTTTGGCGGCTGAATTTTCAGCCGTCAACCTATCTTGATGAACGGGGCAAGGAACAACCCTGTTACACCATCACCCGCGACGGCTTTGCCCTGTTGGCGATGGGGTTCACCGGACGGGAGGCGATGGAATGGAAAATCCGTTTCCTGGAAACCTTCAACCGGATGGAGCAGGCGTTGCGGGTCGGTCGGGAGACCTATCTTGACCGAATTTAAAAAACCCTGTTCGCGGATCACCCCAAATGGAAGGGCGTTCGGGATGCCCTGGATTTCGGTTTTCCCATGGAAACCATCCTGAACATGACTGGCTACAAACATCGCTCCAGTGTCTATCGTGCCGCCAGGAAGATGGAACGCTACGGCATTCTGGTGCGGTTGGAAGGGCAACGGAAAAGGTATCGGTGGCAGGTGCCGTTCAAAACCATCAAGGGAAACAGTGTGCGTTATTGAACGCATCATCCCCCGGTTACCCCATCCAGGGCATTCACCGGGGGCGCAAGAGTCCGGGGAATGTGATTCCCCGGACTCATTCAAAAATGGAGAAGGCGCCGAACGACCTTTGGCACAGAATAATCGCCCGCATGAAAGCGGGCGGGTTTTGGAAAATATCACAGTTACCGCCGAACAAGTATTCCTGCTCATGCATAAGGGAGAACCAATCATGACAAGTTGGTGCGTATGTCAATTTTGCGGACGCCACGGCACGGGCGAAATCTCCCGGTCGCCAGACGGCTACCTGATTGAACTCTGCCTCGAGTGCAAAACAACGTTCGTGAATGTTTTGGGTGAAAAATCTTCACAAAACACCCCCCCGGAACGTTTGCACAGATCGGAAAGGTCGCATCATGATGGACGATCAAAACACCCTGGTCCCTTCTCGTACCCGTTCAGACTCCCCCCCACCTGATGGCAATCGTTCAGACTTTCAGGCAGATTCTGATTCAAGCCACCATCGGCAAGGGTAAAGGGGAGATTTCTTTCCCACAGCGACCTGCAGCAATGACCGATGCCAAGTATGGCCATGGCGAGATACCCCGAACCCGACAGGTTTCGATAACGCTAGCCAATACCCCCAAGGTATGACTCCCTTCGGGTGTGCGTGTTCCATGGCTGATCAGCCGTGCGATCACCCAGTGGCGTAAGGCGCGTTCAGCCTCATTATTGGTCAGCGGCAATTCCGGCGAATCCAGAACTCGCCAGATGGCGTCCCAGTCGCGAAGAAACTCAACAGCCAACTGCCTTGTTTTTTCGTGAACATGGTCTTTGTGAAGTTCGCAAAACGCTTTGAAATTGGAAAGCATGACTGGACACAGGTTGGTTGGTGTCAATTCGCCCTTGACCTGCCTGTAAGCCATGGTGAGGGCAAACATGGCAATTTTTCCAAATTCTGCCGCCTCTTTGTCCACGCTCTCATACAATCCCGTGGCGTTGCGCATCAAATGGGCATGGCAACGCAGACGTTTGTGATAATCCCGGTAGTTTACATGTCCGTCGCTCATCAGCCAGCCTGCGAAAAGGTCACCCAACACCTGCATGAGAACCTGGTGGGTGCGGCGTCCAACCAAAAACAGCACCACCGGACCGGCCACGAAGACCCACAACCAGAGAACCTTGCCCCATTCTTTCCATGGGGTTTCATCAACGAAAAGAAGCCCGGACTTCCGAACCTCCTCAATCAACTCTTTCTCGATCGGAGCTGCCGCCAACCCTGCCTCTGAAATACAATTATGGATTGTGCCGGTGCTGAGTCGCAGATTCAGCCAATCTTGAAGAAATTCCTGGATACGTGAACGAGACAGACGCATCCGGAATGACAAACAAACGATCAAAGACGACAAGGTTGGTCCGATCAATCGCCACTCGCCGAGCGCCGTGGGCAATTTGCGGTTTTCCGGTTGGTAGATGGTTCCCTGTCCAGGCTGTACTCTGGTCACATGCCCGCAGCGACATTGGACTTCTCCATATCTATGCAGCGTACAAATCAGTTGCATGCCAGGCTGGGTGGAATCTCCCCGTTTAAGATCCAGGACATGAAAACCAAGGTGTACTACAAACGGCGTATCTCCCGGTAGGGGTTGGTCACAAGCCGAACAGCTGACGGGACGGTGTTCTTCGATACGATGGACAGTCATTCGTTGACTTATGCCGAATCCAGGCGCTCCAACTTGTTTTCCTGGTTTCCGGCGCGGATTTGAACTTTGATCACATGACGATGACTCATCCCCCGTTGAAACGTTTTTTGGCGAATCATGGTTGTCTTCTTTTTGCTTCGCATCGGCCTTTGGCACTTCGCCTTTGGCACCGATGGTTTCATCTGAATCCCGGGTCGAATCCGACCCTTCGCCAAAGGGGATCCCCAGATAGGATGGTCTACTGCTGGGGGGAACGGAACTGTTGTTAGAATTCTGGTTCAACCGGTCAACCGCCTCTTTGAGATCGGCGAGCAATTTCTTGCTGACATTGCGCAAAGCCTCTGGGGTGAGGGACTCCAGATAGCCATTGTCCAGTTGCATCAAATCATGAGGAGTCAGTCGCATCGGAAGAAGCCAATCTGCTTCAGAAAAATGACAACATGTGCAAATTATCGCAACTCAGAAGTGATTTGTCTACCTCTTTAATTTGGTTGGTACCCATCAAAGGGGTGGGGAGTCTGAACGGGTACCAGGGGCGAGGGTTCCATCATCACCCGAACCGACAACACCGCCGAACATGAATTTGCTCATCGACTGCAATCAGTCATGCCGGAACTGGATGCAATTTTTCAACAGGCCCATCGTCAGCGTACCCAGGGTGAGCCGCTGGAACGTTTGATAGACTTGCTACCTCAACGAGGTTATGGTCGCAATGAGGTGACACGAAAAGACAAATACGTCGAATTCTACCAGGGAAGAGCGTATGATGGAAAAACCCTTGATGTGATGACCATGGCCTTCCAGGCGCTATTTGGTTCATCGATCACAGAAGTACGGCCAAGACGCTTCTGAGAGCCGTTAACCAGGATCCATCCATGGTCCGGCTGACGCTTGGTTTGCTTTACTATTGGAGTCCGCGACATGGGGTTTGATTTGCAGCCGAGAGCCATTGATGTAGGCACTACGCCTCCGGTCAGGTTCAGCTTCGATCAGGAAACGGAAAACTTTGGAGGTCCTGATGGCGAAATGATTTCCCGTTTTGTGGATGAGATATTCAGGAGCGGCTCAATTCAGATCATCCCCTGCTATTCCCATTCTTTTGGCGAACGGTTGACCCTGAAGGATCTCGGCGCCATTCCCCTGCCTTTCTGGGATTTGCAGGGCTATGATTTTCCCGCCATCGAAATCCCCGAAGACCCTGACATGCCGGAAGGGGCGGTGTTCTGATGGCGGGCATTACCCTCACCGTTGATCTGTCCCACGTCAATCACCTTTTCACCGATCTGCCCAGACTGCCGATGACCTGACCCCGGCCATGCGTGCCATCGGGGAATACCTGATCACCGTCACCCAGGACCGATTCGACGCCCAGAAAGACCCCCAGGGTAAACCCTGGCTTCCTTTGAGCAATGCCACCAAAGAACGCAAACGGATCGACAAGATTCTCACTGAGTCGTCAAGACTGCGTGATTCCATCAGCTGTCAGGCCGGTTCCGACGAAGTACGCAGTTGCAACTCGCTGACAAAAACCTGTCTCAAACAATCATCTATAATTTGAACGAGTCAAACAGGATCGGATGCAAAAATTTTCATTTGGGACACATCATCCGATCATCCAAGCCCGACCGGACCCCGGCCCCCTCCCCGAAAATCCCACCAATCCCGCACCACCACTGGCTTTTACCAATCATTCGCACGCAAGTTTCAACCAAAAGAGTGACAAAAGACGTGCAAATTTTCCCGGATTTCCCCATTTTTCACCAATTCCACGCAATAATTCTCTTGTCACTGCGACTCGGCAACCTCTTGTTTTTCCTGACATCGACCACCGATCCCATCACCCTGCCGCATGACAGAACAAACATCTCCCCACACAGGGCAGGCATGAATCAGGCTGCCAGCTGATCCAGGGCCAGACGGATTCTTTTGGAAACCTCCGCCGCGACTTCGCTCAGTTGATGGTTTTGAATGATATCGCCGAGAATCTCAGGGTTGATGACGGCAATCTCGAGGGATCCCTGCCTGGTTTCGCGGACAACGACGTTACAGGGCAAAAAGACACTGACATCATGATCCGCCATCATGGCCTTGTGTGCCAGCGGGGGGTTGCAAGCCCCTAGAATGAGGGTTTTCGGCCAGGAAACCTGCAATTTGTTTTGAAACGTGGTCGATACGTCGATTTCCGTCAGAATGCCGAACCCCTGCTGCATCAACGCTTGGCGTACCTTGGCGACCGCTTCTTCAAAAGTTCCCGAAATCGGTTGAATCCATGCATAACGATTCTTGTCCATTGCATCCTCCATGGAGTGCCGGAACATTGGGCTGGTATGATGACGATTGTCCATCGCCGTCGGCAAAAATTATTTGATCCAATGTACCATTACGGTGGCAGGTGTTCCAAGAGCCTGATGATTGATTTGATATTGAACGTTGTACTCTCTGTCAATCCGATCCGTTTTTCGAAGGTTCGGATCGCCTTGTAGGTTTTTGATCCGATGGAACCATTGGCCGGACCGGGATCAAGTCCCATGCGCACCAGATTCTGTTGGGCGAGTGTCACCAGGGAACGAAAATTTTTGGATTCAAGTTTATGTTCTTCCCCTGCCTGCCGTCGTAGTTGTGCGACAATCTCTTTGTGATCTCGTTGCGCCTGAAGCAGAAGTTGGGGCTTCGTGTCGTCCTTGGCGGCGAGAAGGGTCAGGTATTCCATTTGTGCCTGTTCCGCCTGGACGTGTTGTTCCATATTTGTGTAAATCGATGCCTCGGTGGCAACGATCCGTGCCAAAAATTCGTTATGGGCTGGGGCGTTGCCTCGAAGGATGGCTGCGGCACGATGATAGAGCGTCAGTGCTTCTTCATCCTGATGTTCCATGTGTAGATTTTCCGCCAGGCTGAAATAAACATGAGCGGTTCCAGGATGGTTGGGTCCGAAAAACTCCTCTACCAATGGCAAGGATTGTTGCAGCAGGGGGCGCGACTGATCCGTCCTGCCTTGTTTCTGATACAACCGGGTCAGTTCCATCATCACTGGAATCAGTCCGGGATGGTGCTTGCCGCGCAAACGCTGCTTGATTTCAAGTACTTCGTGCAACATGCCGATTCTTTCCTCATCGGACAGGTTCGTTGCACGCCGGGCATGGGTCAGCATGAGGGATGCCCGAACATCCTGATGGGAACCTAGTGTTTCTTTCAAAATATCCTGAATCCTGGCATGGGTTGCCACCGCATCATCACCTTTGCCTTCTTGCCAGAGTCGCGGAATGTCGTCTGCCAAAAGAACCGCCGTGGCCATCGTGTTGGGTTCAATGGCCTCTTTCCACAATGCAACCAAACGTTGCTCATGTGACCTTGCCAACCATTCCTTGCCGGTGTGTCGGTAAAATTCGGCCAGGCGTTCGTGGATGAATGAGGAAAAAAGATGATTTTCGCCATATCTTTTTTCAATAATGCGCAACCCGCGGTTCAATGCCTGGATGGCACGCGTATCTTCATCCTTGGCAAACCAGACGGTCGCAAGTTCCATGAGCCAATCAACCAGGATCATGTCATCCGGGCCATGACTTTTTTCCAGCCAGCGAAACGTTTTGGTCAATAAAAATTCACAGCGGTCCCATTGCCGATGGGTACAATGATGTTGTGCCAGTTTGTAGATGGCATGAATGACTCCGAGATCCAGATTCCCTGGAGATACGCCCACAGCTTCCAACCGGTCGAACAGGGCATCCAGGGGGGTGGATGGTTCTCCCTCTTTCCATCGTTCCATTGACGTGGCAAACTCATCCCATGTGGGATTGCCCTCCGTTCCCCCCGGGATCGATGCAATCATGAGACACAAGCTGACCATGGTCATGATGATCGGGCGTCTTGCGGCGAACATGACCTTTAATGTTATTGAATTGCGGTATTCTCTTCTATGCTCGATACCCATGGCATTTTTCCCGGCGTCTTGTCTTTTTCATCGCATTGGACGGTCACATGAATTTATCCGCATCAATCCAAGGCATCGCGGCGCTTTGCTCCTGTCTTGACCGGGGACATGTGTTGCTTACCGTCAACCGGCGACTCTCCAGGCACCTTACCAGAAGATTGAATACCTTCAAGGCATCCCAAGGCAACACTTCCTGGTCTTCAGCCGAAATCATTCCATTACAGGCATGGTTACGTAAGAAATGGATGGATTGTCTGGATCTGGGGGAACGGCTGGGTGAGCCCCCCCCCAGGGTTTTGTCGGATCTGGCCGAACACCATTTGTGGGAACGGATCATCGCCGAAGATTCCTGGCAGAGGAAAAAAATTCTTTGGCCGCGTCAAACCGCGACCTTGGCGCGTGAAGGGTGGGCATTGTTGTCAGAGTGGCGTTTGCCGCCACCTTCGCTCCAATCCCGGGGCCACGAGGATGCCGAGGCGTTCATCCGGTGGGCGAACGTGTGGACGCAGCAGATACAGCGCAAAGGGGTCATCTCCTCCAGTCAGTTGATGGCGTTTGTCGAACGTCATCTGGATCGGTTGCAACTTCCTGCCGGGATCGTTCTGGCTGGTTTTGATACGCCGACTCCGGCGATGGATCATTTCTTTTCATTGCTGCATGCACGCGGGATCGAGTTGACACCGTATGTTCCGGAAACCTGTGCCACTGTTCCATCCTTGAACGTGTTGCCCGATCATGAGGCAGAAATCCGGGCGGCTGCGCGTTGGGCGAAACAGTGGGTTGACGCAGGGATGACCTCTTCCTTATCCGCACATGGGGTGGGGATCATTCATCCCGATCTGGGTCATTGGCGCAGACAGATCATCCGTATCTTCACCGATGTGTTCCATCCCGGTGCCATGGAATGGAATGCCCTTCCGGAGAATCCCGCGTTTAATGTCTCCATGGGATTTCCGTTGTTGGAGCATCCGATGATTGCCGATGCCTTGTTTTTCCTGCGTTTGGCTCTGGAGGGTCAATGTACTTTGGAACAGGCGGGACGTCTTTTGCACAGCCCTTACTGTACTGCGGGGCGATCGGAACATTCTTCCCGGGCATTGCTTGATCTTCGATGGCGCGAATCTGGTTGGCGGCGGGTCTCTTTGACCCGGTTGCAGATGATGATCGGTGAAGACGGCGGGACGCCTGACCTGGCACGAATGCTTGAGCGGTTGGTCGGTCTGCCGCCACTCCTGGACCATGGGTCTTCGTCCATTCCGCCATCTGCCTGGCCCCGGCGGTTTTCTGAAATTCTGGCCACTTTTGGTTGGCCGGGGGAAGGCAGGCTTTCGAGTTCCGAATTCCAGATCATTGAGACCTGGAAAGAGGTATTGGCGGGGTTGGTTTCTTTGGAGGTTGTGACGGCCCGCTTGAATGATTCCCAGGCCCTTGCCGCTTTGACGCATGCGGTGGGTGAACTCTTGTTCCAGCCCAAGGGCGGGGAGGATGCCCCGGTACAAATCCTGGGATCGCTTGAGGCGGGTGGTGAAACCTTTGCCGCGCTTTGGATCATGGGATTATCGGATGATGTCTGGCCCCCTCGGCCACAACCCAATCCTTTCCTTCCACGCGCATTTCAAAGAAGCCACGGCATGCCGCGCGCTTCCAGCGAACGTGAATATGCGTTTGCTGCAAAGTTGACCCAATCCTTGTTGCGGTTGGCACCTGTGGTCGTTGTCAGTGCCCCTCGGCGTGAGGACGATATGGAATTGCGTGTCAGTCCGCTATTGCAGCAGTTCCTCCCGGATCCTGTGGTCGTCTCGGAGGACAGTGGGGTGGAATCTCAGACGTTTGCAGCACCTGTACTGCTTGAGATCGTTGATGAAGCGCTTCCCCCACTGGGGGGGAATCCCCCTTTCCCATGTTCCACGGGGGTGTTGAAATCGCAATCACTTTGCCCGTTCCAGGCGTTTGCCCGGTATCGTTTGCAGGCGGTTTCCATTCCCGAGGTTCAGACGGGTTTGTCGCCTTCGTTGCGTGGGCAATTGACCCATCAGGTTCTTTCCCGGGTATTGCGTCCCGGGTTTTCCATGCGAAACTGGCGTGCCTTGTCGGACGATGACCGTACACGCCTCATTGAGCAGGCATGTACCGGGGTGATGGATCTGTGGAAGTCAAAGTTGGCCGGGCGACAGGTACCGCAGGGGTTGTTGGTGTTGGAACGGCAGCGGCAGGTGGGTTTGTTACAGCAATGGATGCGGGTAGAGGAACGACGTTTGACCGATTTCACGGTTTTGTCTGCCGAGTCGGAAGGGGTTTTGATTTTGCGGGATCTGGAATTGCACTTCCGAATGGATCGGGTTGATGATCTGGAGCATGGAGCGCGAATCCTCATCGACTACAAAACGGGCCAGGTCAGATATGGTGACTGGTTTGGTACGCGTCCCAAAGATCCTCAGATGCCTGTCTATGCTTTGGCGCTTGAAGGGAATCTGGTGGCGATGGCTTATGGGCAGATATCACGCAATTTCAAAAGGTTCATGGGGATTGCAGAGCGGGAGGATCTGCTTCCGGGGGTGGCTTGGTTGAAAGTTAAGGATGAGGTCGGGGATGCGACCGATTTTTCAACCTTGAAACATCATTGGCGTCAGGTGATGGATCGACTGGCGGATGATTTCGCCCGGGGGGAGGCGCGTGTGACACCATTGGATCACGCGTGTGATCAATGTGATCTCCATCCCCTGTGCCGTATCAATGAATCTCCTGAAAATGATTGAAAAAATAATGGTTTCCTGCATATGCGGGATCCCCTTTTCCTTGTTGATGATTTGTTTTTGACTTGGGGCTTTGAATGGGAATGGTCACATTAAAGGATCAGGCAGCGCGTGCAGAGGCGCTTGATATTCACCGTTCTTTCATCGTTCAGGCCCCCGCCGGTTCAGGCAAGACAGGATTGTTGACCCAAAGGGTGCTTGCCCTGTTGGGCCAGGTGGAACAACCCGAAGAAATCGTCGCCATTACCTTTACCCGGAAAGCGGCGGCGGAAATGAAGGATCGCGTCCTGAAATCCTTGTCACCGGATGCTCCCCCTTCCTCTCCCTTTGAGGAAAAAACCTGGCAACTGGCCCAGGTGGTGCTGGAACGGGATCGGCAACGGCAATGGCGGCTGCGGGAAAATCCCAACCGCCTCCAGATCATGACCATCGATGCCCTGTGTCATTCCCTGGTGCGGCAATTGCCCATCCTGACCGAACTCGGAGGCAAGGGGATCCTGACCGATGATCCCGAATCGTTCTACCGACAGGCGGCACGGGACACCTTGGATGTCTTCGATGACGATGTGGCATGGCAGTGGGCGGTCGTCGATCTGTTCAAACACCTGGACAACGATTGGGACAGCATCGAAGCGATGTTGGCGGCGCTGTTGTCCCGTCGGGACCAATGGTTGCGTCATGTCGCACAAGGGGTGGATGAAGCGCTGCTCCATCGGCTCAATGATTCCCTGGCCGCCATGATTCGCGTCGAGTTGGCCGCCCTCAAAGAGATGATGCCCCGATCCGCCTGGTCGGAAATCGCAATGCTCATGGATTTTTCACGCACACATCGTACCGATGACCAAGAGGAAGAATCCCCCTGGATCGGGCGATTGACCCCCCCGGGGATTGAGGTGACCGACATCATCTTGTGGCAGCAACTGGCCGATACCCTGTTGACTCAGGCGGGAACGTGGCGCAGGCGTTGGGATGCCCGCTCCGGTTTTCCGCCAAAGTCAAAGGCGAATTCAAAAGTGGCGGGGCAACTGTGGGAGGAAATGAAACAACGGATATCATCCCTGGTCGAACAATTGGGGACGGTAGACGAATTGGATGGGGCACTGAACAAGGTTCGACGATTGCCGCAAGCGCTGTTTTCGGAGCAACAGTGGCATATCCTTCAAGCGTTGCTGACGCTGCTCAAAGTGGCAGCAGGCAATCTGATGGTGCAGTTCGCCAGCCGGGAAGCCGTGGATCATGTGGAAGTGGCGCGGCGGGCCATCATGGCGTTGGGGGCGGTTGATGATCCTTCCGATCTTGCATTGCGGCTCGATTATCGCATTCGTCATCTCCTGGTGGATGAATTCCAGGATACCTCCCGCCTGCAATTCGAATTGTTGGAACGATTGGTGGCGGGCTGGACCCCTGACCAGGGGAATACCCTGTTTCTCGTAGGCGATCCCATGCAGTCGATCTACCGGTTTCGGGAGGCGGAGGTGGGATTGTTCCTCAAAGTGCAACAGCGGGGCTTGGGACCGGTCGCAACGGTGCCCCTCTTCCTGGAAGTCAATTTTCGTTCGCTGCCAGGGATTGTCGATTGGGTCAACGACAGCATGATGGCGGCATTTCCCAAAATGCCGCGTCCCGAAACAGGGGCGGTCGAATTTAAAAGATCACGGTCCGCATCCACCCCTGAGCCGGGCATGGCGGTGGTTCTGACGGGTTGTGACAACCGGGATGATGAAGCGTACAAAACCGCAGAAATGGCAGAGAATGCACGCAAACGTGGCCAGAGTGTCTGTATCCTTGCCCGTACCCGCAATCACCTTGCCCAAATCCTGCCGGCGCTCGATGCCCGGGGGTTGCGTTACCAGGCCGTGGAACTCCATCCCCTCGCCCGACGCTCGGTGATCCAGGATTTGCTGGCGTTGACCCGTGCCTTGATTCATCCGGGAGACCGGATCGCATGGTTGGCACTCCTTCGCGCCCCCTGGTGTGGTCTGTCGCTATCGGACCTCCATGCCATCGTCCAACTGGATCCCAAGGCGCCTTTGCGGGATGGATGCAATCATCCGCAAGTGGATGCCGTGGTCTCTCCTTTGGGCAAGGCCATTCTCGACCGGGTACGCCCGATTTTGAACACGGCATGGATGCAGCGGGGGGAATGGTCGGCCTTTCCTGGTCCCGGGGCATTGCGGCGCTGGGTGGAAGGGACCTGGCGGCAGTTGGGGGGTCCGGCAACCCTTTTCAGTCCGCGCCATTGGGAGGATGCAAAAAGTTTCTTTGACCTCCTGGAACGGCTTGAAGGCCGGGAACACCGCCTGGATACCCAAATCCTGGAACAGGAAGTGGCTTCCCTGTTTTCCAACATCGATCCCCGGGCGGATCCCGGACTGGTGGTGATGACCATCCATAAGGCCAAGGGACTTGAGTTCGACTGTGTCATCATTCCCGGATTGGACCGTAGACCCCGACCCGATTCGGCGCGCCTCTTGTTATGGACAGATCCTCCCATGCTTGCAGGGAGTGATGCCGATGCCGATCTGGCCCCTTTGCTGGCGCCGATTGGGCGTTGGGATGGGAACGAGGGCGATCCCATTTACCAGTTTGTCCAGAGCATCGAGCAGGAAAAGTTACGCAATGAAGTGTGCCGCTTGTTGTATGTTGCCCTGACTCGTGCCAAAAAGCATCTGTTTTTGCTGGGTTTGGTTCAAGACGCAGAGACCCGGCCCGCCGTGGGTTCTTTCCTGTCGGTCCTGTGGTCTTCGGTGGCGGAATCCTTTGTCAAATCGGACGGTGATGCGACGCCTGACGAAGAACAGCCGGTCGCGGTTCCCCTGCCGGTGGCTCGTCGCCTGCCGGCGGACTGGACTCCGCCGGCGCATCCACCCTGGCCTCAACCGGTGGTGGCCGAGAAGACCGTGATGTTACATACGCCGGTCGTCTTTGATTGGGTGGGTAGCGAGTCGCGGTTGGTGGGGATCGTGATTCACCGTTTTCTGGCTCGAATGGCGATGGAAGGGGTGGATCATTGGTCGACGCATCGGATTGAACAACATCGAGGTGCCGTCAAAAATCATCTCCTGGATCTGGGCATGTCGCAGAATTCCATCAGCGCGAGGGTCGATCAGGTGATTGCAGGATTGAATACCGTCCTTGCTTCGGCAAAAGGGCGCTGGCTGTTGGATCCCAATCACCGCGAAGCCCGTTCCGAGTGGGGGGTCACGGGGGTGATCGATCAGCGCATGATCAGTGTCGTCATCGATCGATCCTTCGTGGATCATGAGGGTTGTCGATGGATCGTCGATTTCAAGACCAGCCGCCATGAAGGTGGGGATCGGGAAGGGTTTCTGGCCAATGAAGTGTTGCGCTACCAGCAGCAACTCGACCTTTATGCCCGTTTGATCAGCACCATGGAACAACGACCCATTCGATTGGGACTTTATTTCCCATTGATGGATGCCTGGCGGGAATGGGCCTGGACCTTGGGCTGACATTCATCATGTGTGGATGGTTTTTTCGTGCCATTTCAGAACCATGGTGGCGATGGAGTCGGCTTGGTATTTGGGGATGAAATCGTCAGCTCCCATCTCCTGAGCCTTGATTTTGTTGGATTCGTTGCTCATCGAACTGTGCAGTACCATGGGGATGGAGGAAAGACGGGGATCGGTGTGCTTTTTCATGTTCCGGGTGAAGGTGAATCCATCCATGCCAGGCATTTCGATGTCGGAAATGATCAGGTTGTAGAGTGGTTTGGGACTGGATTCAAAATTTTGCATGAGATATGCGTGCGCCTTGGCTGCTGCGTCGAAGGATTCGAAAGGGGCGCCCATTTGCTCCAGGGTTTTCTCAATCTGGCTCCGTGCCGCTTTTGAATCATCGACGACCAATATTTTGAATTTGGATATATCCAACTGGCGTCCCTTGGCCAGGAGTTCCTCGGCAATGGTTTCGTCGGCACCGATGATTTCGCCAAGAATTTTCTCAATGTCGAGAATCTGGATGGCATCGCCATTCTGTTCATAGGTCAAGGCGGTCAGACAGGCCGCTTCCTGGAAGCTGTTGCCCGGGCTCTTGATGTCCTGCCAACTCCGGGTGATCAGTTTGTTGGGTTGACTGACCATGAGTCCCTGAATCATGCCGCTGTATTCGCATACGATGATGTAGCTCAACTCCTTGCCGACAGCGATGGGAGTGAGTCCCATGGTCATGCCCAAATCGATGACGGTCACGACTTTGCCACGAAAATCGATGGCGCCGACGATGGCCGGATGAGTCTCCGGCATCTGTGTGATCTCTTTCGGCGTTTCGATCACTTCGATGATCTTGAAAACGTTGATACCGTACTGTTGCCGGTCGGACAGGAAAAAGGTCAACATTTCCATTTGATTGGAAAATGCAAGGTTGGCCCTTTGGGCAATTTCATCCAGCATGTCTTCCATGTTTTTTTCCTTGTCACATATTCGGGTTGAGGCAGGGCAACCGTGGGTTGGCGTTGTTCAAAACCTGATCAAGCATCTGTCAGACCATTGTGGCGTAATTTGTCGATAATGTCCCACATTTTTTCAACATGTTCTTTTTTTCCTTGAAACTGGATAACTTTTGATCCTGTACAGTCATCAACGCCACCGGAGGCGACGACGGTGGCTTCAACCTCGGTGAGGATGCGCATGGCATCGATCTCGGTGACAACGGTGGCGCTGCCAGCCATGATGGGAATGAGTCCGACCGCAGTTCCCATGACGTGATCCGTGATTCCCTGCCCCAGAAGACCCAACGCCTTCGGAACGGAAGGGATGAGTTTTTCGAGGGTGACGGGGATAATCAAGGATCCGCCACGGGCGTAGAGGATGGGAAGGGCGATGCCGATGCTGCCACCAACGGGTGATCCTAAAAGAATGGCTACGTGCCCGTCAGGGTCGATGGCGTTGGCCCCTTTGACATAAATATCGCCGGGACCGAATTTCTCCAGCAGCGGGGCGGGCCACCCCCGGGAAATCTGCCCCTGGTCGAACAAATAGGGACCGGGACCCCGAATGGCCTGGGGTGTTTCTCCCAAACGGGCATTGCTGATCTGACCGACGGCAAAGTTGTCGCGACCCGGATCCTCACCAAGCAGATGATGAACAACATGTCGGGTGGTTCCGCTGCCGACGATGACCATGTGGCCGGAATGTTTCTTCTTTTGGACCTGCTCCAGGGAGGCGACCGCCTGGCCGGTCAAAGCCCGCGCTTCTCCTGGACGTAGAACGACCAATGCACTGTATTTCCTGGACATGTTGGACAGGCTCCGGATCATGGAAAAAAACAACAATCAAATATCTTGGGGCCACTCCCCATCATTCCCGCGAAGGTGGATGTTTCGTTTGTTTATTGATCATGAGTTGCTTGAATGCCTCCGAAGTCAATAATGCCTTGGCAACCCGGTCTGCCATCGCCTTGTTGCCGGCATCGGTGAAATGGATCGAATCGTTGAAATGCAGCGGATCCCCCGGGATGGCATTTTCGTCACCAATCAAAATACTTCCCGTTTCCCGGGCCGTTTTGATGATGATTTGATTGTACATGCCAAATCCTTGCAGCAACAGTTCGGGTGTCATGAACGGCATGTAGTACAGGGAGGAGGCGGCTGCCTTGAGATTGTCAGCAGCACTGTGGTCCGCACGCATCTGTTGTGACCAGGTGATCAGTGCCACCAAGCCACCAAGATTTTGGGACTCCCGAACCAGTTCGGTCAGATTCTTGCCGAATTGCTGGCCGAAGTCGGGTGGCAGGGTCGATAGATGGTGATGGCCGTCCCGTTCCTGATGCTGCACTTTCCACAGGCGTAGATTTTTTTCCATGAGAAACCAGAACAGGGAGTATTCCCCCAACAGACCGGTTTCCTTTTTTTTCTGGTACAAACCCTGGGCAATGGCCAGTTGTCTGGCTTCCCAGGACATGTCATTGCTGGCGTGGTAGATGATCAACAGGTCGGGTTGCAGGGGGGCGAGGCGCAGACGCAAATCTTTCAGGGATGTGGGAACGGCGATTCCCGGGATGCCGGCGTTGACATAATCCATGGGCATCTGGGGGAATGCTTCCTGGAGTTGCTGCCAGACCCGATGAGGCCAGACGGCTTCGTTGCTGCTGGCTTCGGCGCAGTAGGTGGTGGAGCCTCCCAAGAAGGCGATGCGCAGGGTCCCCGGTGGTTTGGGGACTGTGATTTCCGGGCCTCTGAATCCCAGGGAATTGATTTTCGTGGATCGGGATTCATAATTGGGAATGGGGGTGCGCAAGCCCGTTTTTTGATCATCATGATAGGCATTGTCCAAGGTTTCCGCTGCACCGTAATACCACCATTGGCGCACACGTACCACACCCTCGACCAGCAACAGCGTCAACACGATGATGATCGCATAGGTGAACCATACACTGTGCCGGGATGGGGTCCTGGTGCTGTGGGAGGATACCGGTCTCGAAGGGGGTTCCATGGGATTTCTCAAAATACCAGCAATAGTGTGATGCCAAGGAGGAGGCGATAGATGACAAAAATAGTCAAGGATCGGCTTCTGATCCAAAGCAACAGCCAGTGGATGACCATGAAGGCGGTGATTCCCGAGGAAATGAATCCGACAGCCAGGGGCAACCATTCTTCAGGTGCGGGCGTTTGACGAATCCATTCAATGATTTCCAGCATTCCTGCAAGCACACTGACGGGGATGGCCAGGAGAAAGGAAAAACGAGCCGAAGATTCTCGATCCAGATTGAGGAACAGCCCCGCCGTCATGGTGACCCCGGAACGGGAGGTGCCGGGGATCAGGGCCAGTGCCTGGGCGCAGCCAATGACCAGGGCTTCTTTGAAACCGGTATCCTTCAGGGTGCGCAACCGTTGTCCTTTTTGGTCTGCCACCCACAACAACAGCCCAAAGAAAATAGCGGTCGTGGCAATGATCAGGGGATTGCGTGCGACCGTCCCCACAAGATCCTTGAACGCCAGCCCCGCCAGTCCGATGGGAATGGTACCGATTCCCAGCCACCAGGCAAGGCGGCCATCACCGGAATCAAGGTTCCACCCCCCGGGGCGCAGGGTTTTTACGAAGGCAATGAGCAACCGGGCAACATCCTTGCGGAAATAGGCGACCAACGCGACCAGCGAACCGGTATTGACTGCAACATCGAAACTCAATCCCTGATCAGGCCAGCCAAGAAACCGGGGCAGTAGGATCAAATGACCCGAAGAACTGATGGGGAGGAATTCAGTGATTCCCTGAACAATACCCAATATGAGTGCATGCAACCAATCCATGATCATCCTTCACTACGATGGGAGCTGATGATTCGGGCATGTTGGACTCTTGAGGGAGGAAACGGCATACCCGATCTTTGTGTGACCTGAAACCGGTTTGTCAATTTTTCTTGGCGGACTGTTTACGAACATGCAGATACAGTTCATCCAGAATTGAAAAAAAACGTTGTTGCATGGCCGACAGAACATCGCTGCATTGGCGGCGGTCATTCAGAGTAACGTTGGTGCATTGTTGTTGCAATTCTGAAAAAAAGGTCTGAAATGGTTCATGGGGGTGTGCCGAATGCTTGCATGCCTCAACGACGTTCTGGATGGCCTGCTGGTTGAATTCCTGCAACAGGGAAGTGATATTCATGGGGGCGGGTTCCACCTGTTCCCATTGTGCCTTTTCAATGGCGGCGGATAACTCCAAAAATTGGCGTTTGATCAGACCCACATCGAAGGGACTGGGACCAATGTTCAGGGTCTCTGCCGCTTCCAACAGACGGTGACCGGGAGCGGCTGCGGTGGCGACCAGGTGGGCCATATGGTGGATCATGCCGGAGAGGAGATGAATCTGACGGGTAATGGCATCCAGGCGCGTTCGGGCCAGGGTGGTGGTTTCATTGCCTCGGAGGGTGGCATCATGCATTCGATGCGCGGTGGCGTCCATGGTGCCGCTTTGCGCCACCAGCTTTTGGGCATCCTCGGAAGCATGATCGACCGATTGGGCGATGTCACGGGTTTCCCGGGCGACATGTTCAACCGACTGGGTGACATTGAAGGCGGACTGCCCAAGGTCATGGACCCGATGCTGCACTTCGCTCGAAGCGTGGGTGACCCCGGACAGTGACTGTGCAATGTCCTCGAGTCGGCTGCTTTGCAGTTTCACCGCCTGGGCGATGGTCTGGTTGCCATTGTGGATACGGTTGATGGAGGTGATGACTGCGGCAAAGGCGCGTCCGTTTTCCCGGGAAATGTCCTGGATCTCCTGAATCCGTTCCGAAATCATTTCGGTCGCCTTGGCGGTTTGCTGGGCGAGCACTTTGACTTCGTCGGCAACAACGGCAAATCCGGCTCCGGCGCTGCCCGCCCCGGCCGCCTCGATGGAGGCGTTCAACGCCAACATGTTGGTCTGTTCGGCAATGTTGTTGATCACATCAACGACATTGCCGATGGACGTGGCCGAGTTGGACAACCTTTGAGTGACCTTGTCGGCGTCATCGGCATGGTGACGGGCTTGTTCCGATTCCCAGGCGGTCGTCCCCGATTGGGTGCGAACTTCGGCCAGGCTGGAAGACAAATCGTTGACCGCCTGGGAGATCGACAGAATGGCTCCTTCGACCTGGCCCAGGTTTTCGCGAACTCCGTCGATGTGGCCGGTGATCTCCCGGGCCGCGGTTTCCATGGTATCGATCTGACTGCTGGCCTGGGTGGTGGCATGCGCGATGTTCTCCAGATTGGATCCAAGGCCATGGGTCGCGGTGGTCATGCCCGCCACCTCCTGGTTGGTGATCATGACCGCCTGCCGAAGCGTTTCCATGTTTTCTTCCAGTTCCTGGTAGGCGGAAATCGTTTCCTGCGCCAGTTCCTGGGTCGTTCGGGCATCTTTTTCCAGGGATTCCTTGCTGGCTCCCAAGGCATGAACCGTGGCATCCAGGGCATGGGAATGGAGGTGAATCTTGCCGACGAGGCGGGCGAGGCTTGCAACCATGGTGTCGAATTGTCGGGCGAGCAATCCGATTTCATCATTGCCTTGGATCCCGGTTCGGCTGGTCAGGTCACCGTGCGTGGCGACGGTGGCAATCCGGGCATTCAAGTCGTTCAAGGGGCGGATGATCAGTCGATGCAGGGTCGCAAGCAGGATCCCCAGGATGACAAGCCCCTGGATCAGGGTGGAAAATAGCGTCCCCCAATAGGCGGATTGACCTTCATTGGTGATTTCCCTGGGGGTTTCGGCGCGGATCAAGAGGCCGGGACGTCCTTGATAATCCTTGATCAGCGTGTAGCCGACCCGGTGATCCTGATCGTCTTCCTGCCAAAGGACCGGGTTGCCAGCGGTCAGTTGTTCGACGATGGCCTGTTGTTCCTCGCTGAATCGGCCATCACTCCCGGAGGCAAACACCTGGAAGGAAACATGGGTCTGCTCGACCAGTTCCCGAAACAACTCCTGATCCAGGAGCCGTCCCATCATCAGGGTGCCACGGATGGGTCCCTTGAACCCGGTATGAACAATGGGTCGTGCCGCCAGCATCATGGGTCCAGTCGAACTCATGAGCAGTTCAATATGCTCGTCTCTTTCATCCTTATGGGTGATCAATGTTTTCATGGCATCGGTGATGCGGGGCGGCAGGTCGGGCCAGGGGACGAATGCCTTCCTGGCGGCATCATAATATTTGCCCCAGACCAGCGTTCCCTGAAGATCGTAGAAGTAGATCAGATTGAGCCGGATGCCCGCCAGTGATTCAGGATTCAAGTTCGAGGCAATGAAGGCTTGTGACGGATGGTTGACGAATTCATAGGCATCTTCCCATGCGGCCCAATCGGAGGATAACAGGGAAATATGTTTCCGTTCTCTCTGGATCGATTCCACAACCCGGTCGAGATTTTTGGCCGCCTCCTTCTTTTCCAGGGCGATGAACCGGGGTGTGACCATGGTCTCCTGAATCACCATGGTCAAAACGACCTGAAGGGTGATGGCCACGGAAATGATGATCGATAATCTGAGTTGCAGCGACATGGCTTTCGGGGACCTTGATGAATGATTCGAACTATTCGTGGTCAATGGGTACGTGTTTTTCTTCAGGATTTTTTGTTCAATGATACCCGTTTCCGCATGTGTTTGAACAGTTCTTCCAACGTTGCCAGGGGAAAGTCGGTGATGATTATTCGCAGTAATGACCTGGAGGGCCGAACGCCCCCGGGGGACAGAAGGCTGAAAAGCAGGCGTCTGACCAGTTGGGAGCGGATGTTTTGCATTGGCGTGTGGTCATGAGGACGTTGCCGATTGAAGGCAAGGAACAGGTCCAATAACCGTTTCCATGCCTCCGGGGTTTCGGTGGGGGTGGGCCAGTCGGTCTGGACGATTTGGCGCATCTGGCGAATGAGATCATCATTCCATTCAGATTCTGGCATCAGTTTGAGCAGTCTTTGTTTGATGATCCGCCTGCCAATCTCTGACTGGCGTTGTGCATGCTGCACGCTGACACGCTGTTCATGTCGTCCCAGCCGGACCAGGGGTACCGCCAGATTGGCTCCTTTTGTGACCGCAAGGAATCGACCCCATAATTCAAAATCCTGACCGAAGCGCAATGATTCATCGTAGGGATTGTCCAGGGCAATCCGGCGGTCAAAGATGACCGAAGCGTGAAAAAAAGGATTGGCCAGTACCAGACGCCAGCAGATTTCAGGGTGGGTGGCAGGGTTGATCTGGCAAGTGTCGCCAGAATTTTTTTCAGGATCCATGACCCATGCGGCACTTCCCAGAAGTCCGACCCCGGGGTGATGGTCAAGGAAGTCGAGTTGGCGGGACAGGCGTTCAGGGAGGGAACGGTCATCGGCATCCATCCGGGCGATCCAACGTCCCCGGGCCAGACGGATTCCCTTGTTGAGGGATCGGGTCAGTCCCAGGTTGGTCTCATTGGTGATGGGGATGATCCGGTGGTCGCGACTGGCCCAATCGTGGATGATGGCGCCTGATGTGTCGGTGGAGGCATCGTCAATGATGATGAACTCGAAGTCGGTCCAGGTTTGTCGATGGATGCTTACGATCGCTTCCGTCAGGAAGCGTTCGCCGTTATGGACACTCATCAGGACACTGACGGTCGGTGGGTTCACGGTATGCTTGCCACTTCGCTAAGGTGTGCCGGCCAGCAGGGTGCGGTAAAGATCCAGTTCCCGCGTGACAACGGATTCCAGGCTTAAATGTTGCGTCGCATAGGTCCGGGCATTGCGGCCAAGTCGTTCGCGCAGTTCGGGCTGCTCAAGAATGGTGACGACCGCCTGGCGGATTGAGGGGGCATCCAATCCACACAACAGGCCGGTATTGCCATGGTCGATGACTCCACGTATGGACGGGATGTCGCTACCGATGCATGGAACCCCGCAAGCGAGGGCTTCGAGCAATGTTTTTGGATGTCCTTCCCAGAAGGAAGGGAGAATATAGGCGGTGGCGCTGTTGATGAGTTCAGGCAGTTCGTTGTGTGGACGGATGCCAAAAAAACGGGTTTGAATCCCCATGTCACGCGTGGCGGTTTCCAGAGCCTGGCGTTCGGAGCCATCGCCGACGATCCAAAGTTCCACATCCAATCCTTGCAGGGCTTCGACCAGGGCGAACGGATTTTTTGTCCGTTCCAGCCGACCGATGAACAATATCCGACGTGGGTGGGG
This sequence comes from Magnetococcales bacterium DCbin4, assembly GCA_002753735.1. Lineage (GTDB taxonomy): Bacteria > Pseudomonadota > Magnetococcia > Magnetococcales > UBA8363 > UBA8363. Next base: position 21,525 of record PEAN01000002.1, on the reverse strand, counting down.
CGAAAAGGTTGGTTTTGGAGAAAAAAGCTGGGTATCGACATAGTTGGGAATGACGCGGATCCTGCCTTGTTCGATCCCGTAATTTTTCTCCAATATCGATTTCATATGGGGTGTGGTAACGACACCACAGTCGGCCTGGCTGAACAGCTTTTCTTCCATGGCCATCGCCTTCCGGGTGGATGCCGCCTCCATCCCTTCACGCCATTCGATGCTGTCGGAAACCAGATAGCCGCAACGGGCAATGCAAGGCCGGCCAAAACGTTTGGCCAGATGGAGGGGGAGTTCACCACCTCGGACCTGGTTGCTTTTGAAGATCGTCGGACGCTTCCAGCTCGTGTAGAGCAGCGGGGTCAAGGTTCTCAAATACCATGTACGGTTCAGTTGCCATCGGTTGCACAGAATGCGGATACCCTCGAGGCGATGGGCAAATGCCAGATCCCGACCATCGCCATAGGTGACAAAGGTGATCTGCCCCAGATGAGGGCGCAGTGCCAGGTACAGGGCGACTTCGCGGTTGAACAGCCCTCCCTGTTCCCAGGTGGTCAGGGAAACGCCGTCGGTAAAACACAAGACCAGATGCAGTTGATGGAGGTCGGTCATGAGTACGATGTCGCGCTCTGGTTGAAGTTGGCGTGCTGGTTCATGGTCGGATGATCTTCCACCCGGGGATGTCCCATTCGAGAATGCCCGCAATCATGGTGAGTGCCCATACCAGGAGGCAGGTGCCATGGATGTCACCTTCGTCGAGACCCCGGGAGATGGTGGCATGGTAGTAGATCGTCTGGGCGATGTGGGGTTGATAGGAAAACCCATGATCCTGGTTTTGGTGGGTTTTGATCAGATCGATGAGCTCCAGGCATCGATCCTGAATTTCCTTTCTACGATGTTGGGTTTGCAAACCGCAACGGTGGAGGACATAGATCCAGTCAACCACATGACAGCCAGCAGGGGGAGGACCTTGTTCCAGGGTGGTATCGATTAATCGTTCGGGGTGATGAATGGGCTGTTCCAGCCAGTCCATGGCGTTGAGTACCTTCATGGCGCCGTTGATCATCTGACCACGTGTGGGTGGGGTGGTTCCACGATAATAGGTGCCATTGTGCGGGTTGACCATATGGTCGAGAAACCGGGTGATGACCCGGGCAAGGGGTTCCCGCAGATGGGTGTCGATCAGATCCGCCTGGGTTTGCACAAAGACGGCCAGCAGTGCCGTCCGTGCCCCCGCCGACCAGGGTTCGGACCAGTCAAACCCCTGGAGTTGGCGTTGAAGTTTTTTTTCCTGGAGCGGAAAGTGGGAAAAGGGGCGGTGAGGATTGACTCCGATCTGGGCCAGGGTGGCGATGGCCTGTTTGGTTTCGGCGCGTATGGCATCTCTCTTGGGCTCGGGTGCTTGAATTCCAGCAAGAAAACGGCGTAACGTCAGGCGTATGCCAAGATAGGGGGGGTTGGGAACATGTGCCAGGAGATGGGGATCGATGAAGGCATCGGACCATTGGCCATTGGAAGGGGATCCGTCAGGGTTTTGAAATGAACGGATCCATTCGATCCAGTCGGTCTGTTCCCGGGGGGAGAGGCGTTCCCACAGCCCCAGGGAGTAGTAGATTTTGTGGGCAAAACAACTGAAGCCGAGTGATGCCTGTGTTCCGGCACCGACGGCTCCTTTGGGACAGGGCTTGAAACGTCCCGGATGGCCGGGAACCTTGAGTGTTTCCATGAATTCATGCAAAGGGTCACGCAGGTTTGACAGCCAATCTTTTCGGGATGCGGCGGTGGTCATGAAGGCAACGTGTGGTGAGCGGTGGATCGAGCTGAATGTGAAACATGTCTTTTTTAAGACACTATCGCAACCAACGCTCTTTGCCGCAAGGGGGCTTTGGTGTTATGTTTTGACATTTTATCGAAAACCAACAAGGAAGCTGCGCCATGTTTGGCAAGATCGTCCATAAAATCTTTGGTTCACGCAATGATCGCTACCTGCGCAGTCTGCGCCCGGTGATCAACCGTATCAACGCCTTGGAAGCGGAACTGGAATCCCTCGATGATGAACAATTGCGAGCGAAAACCGGGAGCCTCAAAGAACGGCTGGCAGCGGGTGAAACCCTGGATGACCTGTTGCCCGAGGCGTTTGCCGTGGTACGGGAGGCGAGCAAACGGACGACCGGGATGCGTCATTTCGATGTGCAGTTGATCGGTGGCATCGTTTTGCACCAGGGAAAAATCTCCGAAATGAAGACCGGCGAGGGCAAAACCCTGGTGGCCACATTGCCGTTGTATCTCAATGCCCTCTCGGGGCGCGGTGCCCATCTGGTCACCGTCAATGATTATCTGGCCCGCCGGGACTCCGAATGGATGGGACAGATTTTTCGTTTCCTGGGAATGGAAGTCGGGGTGATCGTCCATGGTCTGGACGACGAGGCACGGCGCAATGCCTATGGTGCCGATATCACCTATGGCACCAATAATGAGTTCGGATTCGACTTCCTGCGCGACAACATGAAGTTCAGTCTGGAGGACATGGTGCAGCGTGACCTGAACTTTGCCATCGTCGATGAAGTCGATTCCATCCTGGTGGACGAAGCCCGGACGCCGCTGATCATTTCCGGTCCCACCGAGGATAATACCGACAAATATTACAAGGTGGATCGTCTGATTCCGAAATTGACCCGGGAGACCCATTTCAATATTGATGAAAAGGCGCGTACGGTGGTTTTTTCCGAGGAGGGCAACGAGTTGATCGAAACCCTGCTGCGGGAGAACAATCTGCTCAAGGAAGGTGGGTTGTATGATGTGGGCAACGTCGAAGTGGTCCATCATGTCAACCAGGCGCTGCGTGCCCATGCGTTGTTCGAGCGGGACAAGGATTACATCGTCAAAGATGGCGAAGTGGTGATCATCGACGAGTTCACCGGGCGGATGATGCCGGGGCGGCGCTATTCCGACGGTTTGCACCAGGCATTGGAGGCCAAGGAACAGGTTGTGATCCAGAACGAATCACAAACGTTGGCTTCCATCACGTTTCAAAATTTGTTCCGCATGTATGACAAGCTGGCGGGGATGACCGGAACCGCCGACACGGAAGCTGCGGAATTTCAATCGATCTACAACCTTGAAGTGGTGATCATCCCCACCAATCGCAACATGGTGCGCGTCGATCACGACGATGTGGTTTTTCGCACCTATGAGGAAAAGATCAAGGCGATCATCGAGGAAATCGCCGATTGTCATGAGCGTGGGCAGCCGGTTCTGGTCGGCACCATCTCCATTGAGAAATCGGAAGATTTGTCGAAACGGCTCAAGAAGGCCAAGATTCCCCACAATGTATTGAATGCCAAATACCACGAGCGTGAGGCGTTGATCGTCGCCCAGGCGGGGCGGAAGAATGCGGTGACCATTGCCACCAACATGGCGGGGCGGGGTACCGACATTCAGTTGGGTGGCAACCCGGAGATGCGGATCCGAAACGAGGTGGCCAAAGAGCTGCCGGAGGCGGAGGCTGCCCGGCTCGCCCAGGTCATTCGCGAGGAATGCCAGGTGGAAAAGGAAGCGGTTTTGCAGGCGGGGGGGTTGCACATTCTGGCGACTGAACGGCATGAGGCCCGGCGGATTGACAATCAGTGGCGGGGCCGGGCGGGACGGCAGGGGGATCCGGGGTCGAGCCGGTTCTACCTGTCGCTTCAGGATGACCTGATGCGGATTTTCGGCTCGGAACGGATGGACAACATGTTGGTCAAGCTTGGGCTGGAGGAGGGGGAGGCGATTGTTCATCCCTGGATCAACAAGGCCATCGAGTCGGCGCAGAAGAAGGTTGAGGGGCGCAATTTCGACATTCGCAAAAATCTGCTCAAGTTCGACGATGTCATGAATGAGCAGCGAAAGGTCATCTATGAACAGCGGCGCGAATTGATGGAGTCGGAGGATATTTCCGGGTTCATTGCCGATGTCCGGCAGGATTTGTTGGAGGATCTGGTGGCGACCCATCTGCCGGAGGAGTCCTATGCCGATCAATGGCAGACCAAGAAATTTGCCGAAGGCATCATGCGGCAGTTCGGGGTTGTCGTTGAGGTCGAAGCCTGGAAGGAGGAGGAGGGGGTGACGCCCCGGGTGGTGTTGGAACGGACGTTGGAACGGGTCACACAGCATCATCAGAAGCGTGAGGAGCGGATGGGGTCTTCCGTGATGCGTTATCTGGAAAAGACCATCCTGTTGCAGATCCTTGATTTTCTGTGGAAGGAACATTTGCTCAACATGGATCATCTCAAGGAGGGGATCCATTTGCGGGGCTATGCCCAAAAAGACCCGTTGAACGAATACAAGCGTGAAGCCTTTGGTTTGTTTGATGGTTTGCTGACCCGGATCAAGTCGGAGGCGGTCGAGGTGTTGTCACGGGTCGAGGTTCGGCAGCCGGAAGAGATTCATCAGATGGAGGTGCAACGTGCCCAGGAGCGGGAACGGGCGATGACCATGAATCACCCTGCTTCCGGTGCGTTGGGGGATCCCGAGGGAAGGGAGGATAAAAATCCGCCCGCTCCCTATCGGCGTGATGGTGACAAGGTGGGGCGCAACCAGGTATGTCCTTGTGGCAGTGGGAAAAAATACAAACATTGCCATGGCAGTCTGACCGCCTAGGGCCTGTTGACATTTGAAAAGTCATCGTGACTGCCCGGGTACCTCCCCGGTTTGGGATTGTTGAAAGAAAAAAGGGGGCTGGGGGATTGCCCCTGGGGTTTTGATCTTGTTTTTGACTTTGACTTTGTTTTTCCGTGCCCTTTCACCCGAAGGCAACCCAGTTGGAACAAGGTCCCAAAAAAAAAAGCTGCACCATCAAGTGCAGCTTCGGATCCGGCAAATTAGGCAAATTAGGCAAATTAGGCAAATTTGGCTGGCGAACCAGGATTCGAACCTGGACTGGAGGAGCCAGAATCCTCTGTCCTACCGTTAGACGATTCGCCAACTGCTGGCACAACTATCTACCTTGATGGCGTGGTATTGTCAAGTAGCCGTTACCGAATCCCAGGAAAGAAAAATGGAAAAAATGTTCGCCATGCAAAGAACGGTATTCCGGTGGAAGGTGGTTTTGGTGCTTTTCCTTGTGGGGTGGCCGCAAACGACACTACTGGCGGAAGAAACAACATCGGCTTCCTTCAAGGGTCTGTTGACGCGGACATTGGAACACAATCCGCAAATCCGGGATGTCCGGGAAAAATTGAATGCCGCGATGGCACTGGTACCCCAGGCCAGGTCACAATTGCTGCCCAGTGTTTCCCTGGAATGGGACAATACCCTGGCTTCCAGTCAATGGAAGGGAGGGAGCAGCCAGTCGGATCCAACCTCGGCAACAGTGTCCTTGTCGCAGGATTTGTTCAATCTGGAGGCGATTCGTGACTACCGTCGGGTTGAACCGTACGTCAAGGCGGCGCAGATGGATCTGGAGGGGGTGCGGCAGAAGGTTTTCCTGGAATTTGTTGAACTGGTGACTTCTCTGGTCCAGGGACGGGACGTATTGGAGTTGTCAGAGAAGAATCATGAATTGACCCGGTCGCACTGGGATGCAACACGGATCCGGTTTGAGGCGGGTGAGTTGACCCAAACCGATGTCAGTCAAAGTTTGGCCCGGGTTTATGCCGCCAAGGCGGGTTGGATCTCTGCCAAGGCGGATCTTCAGTCGAGCAGGGCACGCCTGATGGAACTGGCTGCCGAAGAGATCCCCGAACGGATTGAAGTTCCCCTGATTCAACTGGATCTGGTTCGGAGTCCTTTGGCGGAGCTGTCCGGATTGCTTGAAAAAAGGCCCGACATGGAAGCGGAGCGTTTACGGGTTCAGGCGGAACAAAGCAATGTCGAAGCCCGGAAGGCGGGCTATCTGCCGACAGCCAGTTTGAGTTCGTCCGGGACCCGGACCTGGGATCCCGCCTCGGGTGTGTCGGGTCCGGAGGAGGATGTCTCCATGACGGTGAAACTCTCCTGGCCGTTGTATTCCGGGGGCTTGACCAACGCTCAGGTCGAGGAAGCCGTCGCCAAGAGAGAATCACGGCAGGCAATGTTGGAACGGTTACGTATGACTGCGCTGCGTGAGTTGAAGGTTGCCTTGCTGGACTATGAAAAGAATGAGGCGGTCGATCAGGCCAATGAAGTTCGGGTGACCGCGGCAAAGGATGCCATGGATGGGGTTTCCAAGGAATACCAGGTCGGGACCCGGACCTCTTTGGACCTCCTGGATGCCCAGAATGAATTTTTCGCGGCTGAAACCGAGAAGGTCAAGAGTCGTCATGGGCTTAATCTATCCCGGTTCCGGGTGCTGGGGGTCCTTGGGATGTTGTCGTTGGGAAAATTGGAATCGTTGTCGGTTTCCAAGTGAGTTCAGGTTTTGGTCTTCTCCTCCGGCAGTGATGTATCATGCTGTAAAATATTGTTTTTATACATATTCATCTGCGATGCGGGGATGGATCCGGCTTGCATGGGTTCGAGGGTTCTGTTAGATTCGAACTTTCGGAAACTCAAACCAGAAAAAGGGCAAACGATGAACAAGATCCTTGGTGCTGTCGCCGGTTTGGCGTTGATGTTCGGTGCTTCCTCGCTTGCATCCGCGCACGATGTTGCCATGATGACTGTGCCTGTCGTCCAGGAAAGTCAGAAGGTGGTTGTGGTCCCGGTCGCTGGCCATTCCCATGGTCACAGCCATTATTGGAATTATTCCCACCATGTCGAAAGTCACCACACCCATGGCGTTCTTTGCCATCTGTTCGGCAGCAGGGAACATTGGTAAGCAAGTGGATGTATCTGAAGTGGATCAAAGGGGCCTTTGCCCCTTTGATTCTGATTTATTTGCCGGCAACGTTTGGGCAACCTTGGTGTCGTGAAATCGACTGCAAATAGGGTTTCTGGAATCGCCCCTCAGTAGGTAACCGTTTTAAGCCCCTCTGCTTTTCAAATTGTGTTGGTGTTCATTTTCAAGAAAAATAGGGTCTGGGGGTAGTTCCTCAGGCATCGTTTTTTTTGTAATAATGATTATGAATGTCAGCACGTCCCAGGAATTTGATCTGCAAGATTATAATATAAATATAATTCACACGCAGATATAATATTAGTCTGAATGAATTTTCTGTAAATTAAAGTCATGAAAACAGCAAATTTTAACGCAAAAAAATAATAAAATCGATTTTCATTAAATTTTTACTATTAATCAGCTTTAAGTTTTTCCATATAGCAGTTATCAATCATATTAGATATTATAAAATGACGTACAAAGAACAGCATAGACCACTATGAATGTTCATTCCATCAATCAAACCTTTGGGGGTAGTATGTCATTTAATAAAAAAATTCACACGGATCAGAAGTTTGGCTCCTATCAGGTCACTGGGGATTCGACTGGGGGAAAAGTTGAGTTCAAGCTGTTTTTTCCAGTGGGTTTTCAAACAGGCATCCAAGAGATCCGGGTTGTGGGTGATTTCCAACAACACATGGGTAAGAAAAACTGGGATTTTGCTGATGGCATTTCCTTGACGAAGTCCTCGATCCTTGAAGGCGAGGTATGGAGTTGCCAAACTTCCAAACTTCCAGCCGGATTTTATCAGTATAAGTATATAGTTCGGTTCAGCGACGGCAGCTCCAGGTGGGTCAGTGATCCTTATACCCGCTACAGCGGTGACGACCATCAAAACGCTGCCATTGTCGTTGGCGGCAGCCAGCCGAATGACAACAAGGTCGATGCCATCAGCCAACGCCTTCCCTTGCGTGATCTGGTGGTCTATGAAATGAACATTGACGATTTCACCGCCGGTTTTCGCGGATGCCGTGCTCCTTTGGACGCTGTGCATGACAAATTGGGCTACCTGAAGGAATTGGGAATCAATGCCATTCTTTTCATGCCGTGGACTGCATGGAAACATCAGGATTACGACTGGGGCTACGAGCCGTTTCACTTTTTTGCCGTGGAATACCGCTTGGCCCATGATCCAGTTCGGCCCACCGAAAAAATTTCCTGGCTGAAAAAGTTGATCAATGCCTGCCACAAAATGGGAATTCATGTCATCATGGACGGGGTTTTCAATCATGTTTCCATGATGTTTCCTTATAAAGACATGTACGAATACGAGGAAGCATGCCCATATACCGGGAAATTTGGCGGCGAATTCCCCGGTTTACGGGATCTGAACTACAATCACACATGTACTCAGGATTTCATCCGCGATGTATGCCTCTACTGGATCGACGAATTCAAGATCGATGGCATCCGGTTTGACAATACCACAAATTTCCATATTCCTTTTAATACTCGTGGCATCGTTCAGCTCATGGCCGAGATTGATCAACACACCCGTGCCAACGGAATTGACAATTTTTCCATGACTTTGGAGCATTTGGATGTTTCTGCCATCAGCGTGGTTCGAGGAACCAAAGCGACGAGTTACTGGGATAATGCCCTTTATGGAACCTGTTTTGATCATCTTTGGCATTACAAACTGCCGGTCAATTCACTCAACACGCTCAACAATAACCGGTATATGAATGATTTTAACAAGGTGCCTACGTTGTACCTGGGCAATCATGATCATTCCCACGTCAATTGGCAGGCGGGTGCCCGGGATAATCTGGGTGGGATGCGCTGGTTTCGAACCCAGCCCTGGGCCATCGCCCTCTTTACCGCCCCGGGATCCATCATGATCCAGAATGGACAGGAGTTTTCCGAAGATCACTGGATGCCGGAAGATGACCAAGGGAGCGGAAGACGGGTTCTGCCACGTCCGTTGCGTTGGAAGCTTCTGGGTGATCAGTATATGGATGGACAATCTGCGAAGCATAAGGAATATGGCAAGAAGGTGTTTCAACTCTATCAAAAATTGATCGGCATACGCTTCCGTTATCCGGCTCTGCGATCAAACTACTTCTATCCCGACTTTTGGGAAACCTGGCAAATCCGTCTCAATACGGAAGGGTATGGTATTGATACCGAACGCCAGATCATGATTTTCCGCCGGGAAGGACAAAAAGCGGATGGAACGGATCAAAAATTCATTATTGTACTCAACTTCAATATGGATGCGATGGAGATTGATGTTCCCTTTCCTCATGCCGGTCCATGGCATGAACTGATGGAGGGCACATATCACTCCTACATAAGCGGTTGGACCAGACTTCGGGTTGGTGGCAATTGGGGTCATATCTATCTTGATAACCCCTGACCACGAGTTTCAACAGTGCCATGAGTTGACATCGGTGACAGTCTCAAAATGACCGATATGGGTAACCCCCCGGTTCTGCCGGGGGCTTCCCAGAGCCTGATTTTTTCTGGATCAGCTTGATGTTCCCCTCTTTGTTACAGTTCTGCCTTATCACATTCATTCAATGAATGTGATAAGGCAGAAACAGAACGTGTTGATCATTTCCTTTTGGCCCATCATCCTTCGCCCCCCCGTCTCCAGGCATGGAAGCGGGCGGCCCAGGCGAGCAGACGCTCCGGTTGATGGGCTTTCTTCCAGGAACCGGCGGCATATTTGTTGGCTTCGGCAAAAGTTGGATAAATGTGGATGGTCGCGAGTATTTTGTTCATCCCCAGGCCATGGCGCATGGCTGCGATGTATTCGGCGATGATTTCGGAGGCATGGCGACCGACGATGGTGACCCCGAGAATCTTGTCCTTTCCCGGCACGGTCAATACCTTGACCAGGCCATGGGCTTCTTCGTCGGCAATGGCCCGGTCCAGATCATCCAGGTGATAGACCGTGGTTTCGAAGGCGATTCCACGAGCGGTGGCTTCTTGCTCATTCAGCCCAACGGCAGCGACTTCCGGATCGGTAAAGGTGGCATGGGGGATGACTGAATAATCGGTCTTGAATTTTTTCAGCCCACCGAACAGGCTGTTGACGGTTGCATACCAGGCTTGATGCGCGGCGGTATGGGTGTAGGGGAAGGGACCGGTGACATCTCCGGCGGTGTAGATGGTGGGGATGCTGGTTTGCTGAACGCCGTTGGTCTGGAGGGTGCCGTCTTCGTTCAATTGGACACCCAGTTCTTCCAGTCCAAATCCTTGGACATTGGCCTTACCGCCGATGGCGATGAGCAATTGGTCAAATGGGATGGTTCGTGTTGTTCCCTGATGTTGGGCCAGCAGACATTTTTCTCCATTGTCCCGGCGGAATTGTTGGAACGTCAGGTCGGTCAGGAGGAGAATACCTTCCCGGGCAAACCTTTTGGCAATGAGGGCGGAGATCTCTGGATCTTCTTTTTTGAGGAGCCTTGAACCACGCAGGGCGAGGGTGACCTGGGTTCCCAGGCGTTGGAACGCCTGTGCCAATTCGCAACCCACCGGCCCGCCGCCGAGGATCAGGAGGCGACGAGGTTGTTGGCGAATATTCCAGAGGGTATCGGTGGTGAGGTATTCCATCTCTGCGATGCCGGGAATGTTGGGAATCAGGGGGGTGCGTCCGGTCGCGACGATGATGTTGCGGGTGGTCAAGGTTTGTCCGTTGACTTCGACGGCAAACGGCGAGGTGATGCGGGCGGTTCCGTGGATACATTCCACCCCCAGAGCGGTATAACGTTCGACCGAATCATGCGGGGCCACGGTCTGGATCACCCGGTGTACCCGTTCCATGATGCTGGAAAATTCAAAGTCAACGCTGGCTGTGCGGCATCCGAGGTGTTTGGCCTGGCCCTGGTCGTGGATGAATTGGGCGGTGCGGATGAGCGCTTTTGATGGGACGCAACCGGTGTTCAGGCATTCACCCCCCATGCGATGTTTTTCGATCAGGGTTACCTTGGCCCGGACCGCTGCGGCGATATAGGCGCTCACCAATCCTGCCGCTCCCGCGCCAATGACGATCAGGTTGCGGTCGAAGCGTTTGGGTCGGGGATAACCGGACAATGCCTGACGCCGTTTCATGAGGTCGATGGTTTTTTTGGTCACCAGGGGAAAAATTCCGAGCAGGACGAAGGAGGCCATGAGGTTGAAGGAAAGAATGCCGTGGAGCGATTCCAGTTCGGCGAGGCGGGTCCCGGCATTGACGTAAACGATGGTTCCGGGGAGCATGCCCAGTTGACTGACCAGGAAATAGGTGGTGGTGCGCATGGCGGTCAGTCCCATGAGCAGGTTGATCATGAAAAAAGGAAAGGCGGGGACCAGACGAAGGGTGAACAGGTAGAAGGCACCCTCCTTGCGGATTCCCTGGTCGATGCGTTCCAGTTTGTCGCGGAACCGGGTGTGCAGCAGGTCCCGGAACAGGTAGCGCGAGGCGAGAAAGGCGAGGGTCGCTCCGATGGTGGAAGCGAAAGAGACCAGAATGGTCCCTTGTACGACCCCAAATATCCCTCCTCCCACCAGGGTGGTCAGGGTGGCTCCGGGAAGGGACAGTCCGGTGACCAGGATATAGATCAGGACATATATGGCAGCCGTTTGCAGCGGATGGGCTTGATGGAATGCATGAATCGCCTGATTCTGTGCCTGGACATGGCTCAGGTTGAGATAACGGCCCAGGTCCAGGGCCAAAAACAGGATAATGGCCGTGACGATGACCGATGCCAGGATGATTTTTTTAACCATGTTGATGGTTCCATTATGGAAGATGATCCAGAAACAAAGGGGGGCTTCGGGATTGTTTCAGTGTTTTGCTTCTGTTCCGTGATCAGGTTTCAAAGTTTTACAACCTGCCTTCATCAAAATGCAGGGGGCGGTTGCCTGGAATCCATTTCATTTCTGGATCATGGGGTGTTGTGCCAGGGCCAGTGCAACCCGTTGGACCACTGAATGCCAATCCTTGGGGGTTTGTTGTCGAAACAGGCGCATGCCGGGATACCAGGGGCTGTCTTCGCGCTGGGCGAGCCAGCGCCATTCGGAGCCGGTATGCAACAAGGTCCAGGTGGGAACGCCCAATGCGCCTGCCAGATGGACTACGGCAGTATCGGTGGAAACCAGGAGATCCAGGTTGCTCAGGACTGCCGCCGTTTCGGCAAAATCGACCAGTTCCGCCGAAAGGTCTTCGATTCGCCGTTCCTTGTCGATGAAGCGCAACTGTTCGGCGGGAGGCCCTTTTTGCACGCTGAAGAAACGGATTCCCGCAATGCCGGTCAGGGGATAGAGGTCCTGAAGGGTACAGGCACGGTGGCGATTGGCAGTGGCCCGGGGGTTGCCGGACCAGTTGAGTCCGACCTTCAAGCCGGGATGGGAATGGAGGCGGGTGCGCCAATGGTCGATCCGTTCCTGATCGGCGGAAAGGTAGGGGATCCTTGAGGGAATATCGGACAGCGTTTCGGTAAAGAAACCCGGCAGACTCATGATGGGCAGATGCCAATCGTAATCAAATGGGGGTGGATCGCCATCGTCGGGATGGCGGGCGTGTAGTTTGTCGGCCAGATTGGATTGGGCAAACAGCGAATAAAGTTCCGGCTTGCACTCGAAGTGGACTCTGGCACCTTGGGATTGCAACCGTTCAAGATAACGGCAAGCCATGATCGCATCGCCAAATCCCTGTTCCGTGTAGATGTAGATGCGTTGACCGTGCAAGGGTTCTCCCTGCCAGCGGGGTTTGGGGCAGACTCTGGGGGAAAGATTATCCATGCGCCAGCGCCATTCATATTCCTGCCACCCTGCCCGGAATCGTTCGCACATCAACAGGGAAAAGGCTCGGGCCATATGGGTTTGGGGGGCGTCGGGGTTGTATTGCAGTGCCTGATCGAACAACCGGAGCGCTTCGTCATGATTTCCCTCTTCCTGAGCCATGATGCCAAGGTTGAAATAGGAAGTGGCATGATGAGGGTTGCAGGTGATCGCTGTTTGGAAGCATTCACGCGCCTGCTGAAACTGTCCATCGGCAAAATGAAGGTTGCCAAGGTTCAAATGAACTTCACAAAAATCGGGTTTCAGCCGTAATGCTGCTTCGAACGATTCCCTGGCCCGTTCCAGGCGTTCCTGCCCTTGCAGGATGCTGCCCAGATGAAAATGATAATAAGGGTGGTGGGGATGCAGCGCGATGGCTTGTTGCAGGAGGGTGACCGCAAGGGCATCACGTCCAGCGGCATTGGCGACCATTCCCAGTATGTAGAGTGCTTGATGGTTGTCGGGTTGGGCGCCATAGACCTGATTGGCCAGGGCACCCGCCTTGGCCAGATTGCCTTGGGCATAATGGTCGCTTGCCTGTTGCAGCAATGCTTGGAGGTTCTCTTGGTTCATGGCAGGTTTTTCAGGTCGATGACCATCTGTGCCACCGGATCTTCCCAATGGTTGGGTCGGGTTTGTCGATAAAGTTTGGAGGTGGGATACCATGGTGAAGTGCTGCGGTCCATGGTCCAGCGCCAGTCGGGGGCCATTGGCAGCAATATCCAGACGGGTTTGCCCATGGCTCCTGCCAGGTGGGCCGTGGCGGTGTCGATGGTGATGACCAGATCCAGATGCTCCATGACGGCCGCCGTATCGGCAAAATGGTGCAATTGGGGACCCAGGTCCAGGATGGTCATATGTTGAGGGGGCTGTTGCAACTGTTCCCGGGGGGCATCCTTCTGCAAACTGATGAACACATGCCGATTCCCTGCCTGAGCCAAGGGCGCCAAGGTTTCAAGACGGGTCGAACGGCGCCGCAGGGGGTCGTTGCCGTGAAGCGGTTTGCCTTCCCAGACCAGTCCGATCCTGAACCGATCCCGGGGGAGTCGTTGATGCCAATAGCGGGATTGTTCCGGATCGGCAAACAGATAGGGGACGGTGGAGATGCGCTGATCGGGGGTGCGGGCAAAAAATCGTCCCAGGCTCATCATGGGGATGAAATAATCGAAGTCCCCTTCCCATCGGGTCGTCGATTGCACTGCCCCGAATCCTGGTTGTCCCCGAAACAAAGCTTCAAGCGGGGCTGCAATTGTTGTCAGCGTTTCGGCACCCATGGCGCGGAGCCGCGGGAGAAAACGGGCGAATTGAATCGCATCGCCATATCCCTGTTCTGCCAGGACCAGCAATTTTTTTCCCTGCAACGGTTCGCCATTCCAGCGTGGGGTTGCCGCGGGGGGTGGGGCTGGCAGGCCATTGCCTTCCGGCAGGTGAAAACGCCATTCAAACTCCGAAAATCCCCGTTCATAGTCGCCCAACAGCAACAACGTCAACGCAAGGTTGACATGTCCCTGTGGATTTTGGGAATCTATGGTCAGGGCATGTTCAAAACAGTGTCGGGCGCGGTCCAGTTGTCCCATCGCCTTGTGACACAACCCGAGATTGATCCAGGCGGACAAAAAATCCGGTTTGTGGGTGATGGCCTGGGAAAAACCTGCGACTGCCTGATCCATCACCCCTTGATCCATATAAAGATCCCCGAGGATGAAATGGAGATCGGGGTGGTTGGGCTGCAATGTCAGGGCATCCTTGATTCTGGCTTCGGCAGCCCAGGTTTTCCCTTTCTTTTTCAAAAGCAGGGCCAAGGATCGATAGGGTTCGACCTGATCGGGTTCCAGGGTGATGGCCCGGCTGACATGATGCAGGGCAGCGGTGATATCGCCGCACTGATCCAGTGCCAGTCCCAGAACGTGATGCAATCGTGGATGGCTTGGAAATTGCGTGAGCAGCGGTTTGATGCGTGCAACAACGCTTTGTCCCTGATGGTTTTTCAATAAGGAAACCGCTTCAAGGATCGTTGCCTGAACGGAATCGTACGGGTCTGGTGCCATGATGTGCATTCAAGGTTGGATCCGGTTGACAATGATTAACCAAAGATAGGCCCGCTTCAAAGTAAAGATCAAGACCTCACTCGCCCCAAACCGAAGACAACCGACCATGAGCGATACTGCCACTCCCTTTGGTTCCATCTTCACCAACCCTTTTGGTGAACATTATTTTCCCGCGATCAACGGTGAAACGTTTTCCAAGATCGGTTCGGAAAACTATTTTCAACGTCATTTCGGGGGCATGGTGGATCGCAAGGATTCCCTGAACCTCATTCCCGGGACGGATGGGGGTTTGCTGGTCAACTGGATTGCCAAGAAAAAGACTGGGGAGGGGAGTCGCTTTCTGTTCATTGAATATCCCGAACTGCTTGAACGGTTGTACGATGAAGAACTTCTTCCCCGGCAACTTCCGGATCATGTGGTCGTGGCCACCCCGGATGAATGGATGAAAAAGGCGGAGGAACTTTCGCTCAAGGATTATTTCTACATTGGCAATGTCCGTCCCTGGCGGTCCATGGCGGTGATTGATGGCTTTCACGAAGGTTATGTCAAACTGTGGAATGATTTTGACGAGCGTCTCGGACAGTTTCAGATTGCGGTCGGACAGGAACTCGGTTCTCGCATCTTCATGCTCAAATGCCTTGAGAACCTGGCGGAGAATCGTACGCCAGTCCATATCCTGGATCAGGTGTTCAAAGGGCGGACGGCGGTGCTTTTAGGGGGTGGACCTTCTTTGGATGAAAGTTTTGCCTGGGTCCGTAAAAACCGTGACCGGTTGGTTGTCATGGCGGTGGCCCGTATCGCGGTGCAGTTGGCGCGCGAGCGGATTGTCCCCGACATGTTCTTTGCCATCGATCCACACGAGATCATTTTTCACCAAAGCAAGCAGATTCTCGATTTTCATGAAAGAAGCCTGCTGGTCAACATGTACCATTTGAATCCACGGCTGATGGGGTTGTGGCGGGGGCGGAGCCTGTTCATGGGAACCTTGTTCCCCTGGTTCTCCGAGCATAATCCGTTGCCGCGGCATTATCCCGGGATCACCGTCAGTCACCAGGCGTTGGGAAGTGCCGTTGAAATGGGGTTTTCCCGGATCATCCTGGCGGGGCTGGATCTGTGTTTCAGTCGGGAAGGGTTTACCCATGCCCGTGGCAGCGTGGAGATGGCGACCGGACCGTACGTTCACCGGTCGGAGCTGTGGGTCGAAACCAATGGCGGGTGGCGTGCCGAGACCAGCAGTGATTTCTTCAATGCCATTCCCGCCCTGCAATCCTTGGCGGAATATGCCAAATCCAAGGAATGTGAGGTGATCAATCCCGCTGCCGCTGCGGCGAAGATCGAAGGGGTGGCGTTTCGATCCTGGGATGAACTGGAGTGTTCTCAAGTGGACCTTGGTGCCTGGGAGGTGATCGAGCAAACCTTGCCCGTGGAGACCTCCCGGGATCGCATGAATCATTATCAGTTGGTCGAAGGGGAGTTGATGCGCCTGCGGGAGGAGGTTCGTGTGGTCAGAAAACTGACCGCCGAGGCAATCGACTGCAACGATCGGCTGTTTGGTCGGAGGGGCAAGCCACCCGATTTCAAGTTTAAAAAACGGATGGATGAGATCGAAACCATCCTCGATACGGAACATAACGAGGTATCCCGCCTGGTCAAAAAATGGAGTGTTGCCGACCTGCTGAAACTCAGTCGGCCTGACAAGAGCAGGGAATGGAGTGATGAGGAGATCGAAACCACGGGTCGCCGCTATTATGAAGTTTATCGCGACAGTGCGACCAATCTGTTGAAAACCATCGACGACAATCGGGCGCGGATTCAAACCCGCATGGAGGAGGAGAAACCTTCCCCGAATATCAAGCGTATTCTGGAACAATATGAGAAAGATGGTCAGGAAGGTCGGGTGGCGATCTTTTTGGCCCGGCGGGGAGAGGCCCTGGTCGATTTCCCGGAAAAAATCAGAAAACGCCTGGAATCCTGTCAGGAGGCGTTTGTTGCCCTGATGCAACAAACGGAACACGATTATAAAAATCACTGCAAGAACCGTCTGGCTTCTCCTCGGGCCATCCGTTCCAAGGTGATGGCGATGTTTCAAAACAACGAAATGGAACGGTTGCAGCATTTCATGGAGGGGATCGGACAGGGGGACATGGAGGAGAAGGGACAATTCATCCTGTTGATCCGTGGGCTTTTGGCAGAGAAAAAGGCCGATTATGATGAAGCTTTGAAATGGTATCGGCAAATTTCCTTTGAGCCTTTGCTTTTGGAAGGATGGCAACGGCAATTGACCATCTATCTGCGTCAGAAGGAACTGGTGAGTGCCTGTGCCGTGGCCAAACGGTTGGCGGAGAATTCACTGATTCATTTTCCTTTCTATGCCGAACTGCTGCGTTTGACGGGGGATACGGCCAAGGCACTTGGGGTTTATCGCGATTATACCAGCGTGGTCCGGGATGATTTCGTCACCATGATCAAAATGGGGAATCTGTTGTTGGCGGAACGGGATTGGGAGGGGGTCAGGAAGTGTTGTCGCAAGATTCTCGACAAGGATGAAGGGCATATGGGGGCGCGGTTGCTCCTGGAGAAGGTGGAGCAGGGCGTGCCTGGTTCAGCGTGAATCCGACAAACGGCCTTCCGGTCACCAGGTTCGGGGGACAAAGTTTGGGTCGTTGGCGATGTCTACTGTCTCTCCCGACTGTGCGATCACGAACAATCCCTTGTTCATGGCGAACAGGTCGGCGTCGGCGTCGATGACGATGCCCGCCACTGCACCGTAGATGGTGCAATCGGCATAGCGGGGAAAAAAACTTTTGAATTGACTCAAGCGTTCCAGATGGTTGCTGACATCCTCCACCTTGAGGTTGCTCTTGACCTCGACCAAAACCGCAGCAACCGTGTTGGCCACCAACAGATCGATCTCCATGTGTTGACCGCCGAGTTTTTTCCGGATCCGTGGATATACCTCATCCACTGGAATGCCGCGTTTGGTGAACATATCGATGCAGGCAGGGGCGATCAACCCTTCGACAAACTCACCCCAACGACTCCCCAACTGGCCGATCTGGCGGGAAACCTCTTTGACGACACGTTCGGTCTCCTTGAATCCCTGAGCGACTTCCTTGAATTCCCGATCAGTTTCCTGGAATCTTCGTTCGGTTTCCTGGAACATGCGTTCGGTCTCCGCCCTGTTTTCCCGCATGATGCGCCGGGTCTCCTCGAAGTCTTTTTCACTCTTTTCCTTGGACTCCTGAAACAGACGGTTGGTTTCCTGAAATAATTTCCAAATATCGTCGATGGTCTTTGTCTGACGCATGGTTTTTCTCCAAGGGGGTGGGTCATGCTGCGAACCAAGATCAAGTCTACCATATTGCGAAAATTCCATGCCAAACATTCCGAGAATATTTTAATAGATTTAACGAATTTGCTTGATTTTTTGGGGGGTGGGGGCATGATACTGCTTTAATCATGGGATTGGATGATCAGAGGTCTTCCATGAGCCGGATTCGGTCTTTTTGGACAGAGGGGAAAAGGCTGTGAAATCGAAAAGATGGATGGGTCTTTGTGCGGCGGCGGCATTTGCTTTGTTTGCATCGGGTTGTGGAGGAGGTGCTGGCAGTGACGCTCAAGGTGGTTCGGCCAGTACTGGCGCAACGAGTAACGGGAAAACCGTAACTGGAACAACGACGGGCGGTCTTTCCGGCACGGTGGCGGATGGTTTGGCGATGGCCAATGCCAAGGTGACGGTCCAATCGGCGACCGGGACCACGGTTGAGGTTGGGACGACCGATGCCAGCGGGCAATATGCGGGATTTTCCTTTCCGGCAGGGTTTGCCTTTCCGGCGATGATGAGTGTCACCCGGTCCAACGGCAAGGAGGTGTTGCGTTCCATCATCCCCAGCCAACCCGGCACGACCGGCACCACCAACATCAATCCCATCACCCAGACCATCACCTCGCAGATGGTGCCGACCGGCAGTTCGCTTGCCAATCTGGATGTGGGTGACGGTGACAATGGTTTTGCCAAAAAGGCCAAGACCGTCGTCCAGACCGCCTTCGGCAGTGCCATCGATTACGATACGTTTGCGGGCAAACCGTTCAAGGCCAGAACCGCCAGCGATCCCAAGGCGGGCGGGTTGGCCGATACCTTGATCGATACCCTGGCGGGAATGGACCCGACCCGCAAACCGGAAGACCTTCTGGCCAGTGCCACCGATACCAAGGATCCTTCCGTGGCCAAAAACCTGATGTCGAGTCCCGCTTTTCAGGCGCGGCTGGCGGGGGAATTGGTTTCCCAGGGGCGACCCGCCGGGGAGGTCAAAACCTTGATCCAGGCGGAAGCGGCTTCCGGGGCGGATACCTCGGCGATCCTGGCCAATACTGAAACCTATGCCAAGACGTTTGAGGAGGTGTTGACCAGCGCCAACAGTGAGTTGACCGGCTCCGACAGCCAAAAGCGGGCTTCATTGGAGGCCATTGTGGAATCGGCGGCGGCGACGGTGGCCAAAATTGTCGAGAAAAAAGGGGTGACCGGGGGGGATGCCCTGACCAACGTGCTGAGCAACAGTATGGCACTGGTCAAGGGACCCTTGATTGCCATCGGCAAGACCGATCAGGGTGGAGAAAACCTGGCCCTGATCCTGGCCGCCACCCGGGAACAAATGTCGGACTTGATCAATACCTCCACGGTGGATCTGACCCAATCGGGGGCGAACGTCGCCACCCTGGGGACCCAGGTCAAAAATTTTGGCGAGATCGTCTCTTCGGCAGTGTCCAATTCGCTGAAATCGGGCAAGGACAAGAGCAAGCTGGATGAGAAGGAAAAACTGTTGGTCGCCACCAACATGGGCAAGGGGATCGCCAGTTCCCTGACCAGCTATATGAGTGACATGGCCGTTGATTTTTCGGCCATGACCGATGCGCAAAAGGCCAATATGACCAAGGCGGGGAATGCCGCCAGGAATACGGCGACCGCCCTGGATTCGGCCCTGGTGGAGATGGCGGCGGATCAGGATGCGGATACCATGGACAACGATGTGTTGAATTCCATGGCGGGTGCCCTGGTGACTCAGGCGGCCCAAACCTTCAAGAACTATGACCTGACGGTGGATGCCTCCGCTTTTTCGGGGGCGGCGGTCAAATCTTTGACCAACATGGCCAAGCTGGTGGTGGACAACACCGCAATCCTTCATTCCCAGGCGGCCACGCTTGACCCGGACAAGCAGGCGGCGCTGGCGGAAGCGATGGCGGGACAGTTGTTCGATGAGCTGAAAAATGTCGATCTGACGGGCGACGACCTGCCCGAGAGCGCCATGAACGTTGCCAACAATCTGGCCCGGGCGGTGGGACCGGCGTTGGTGGAAAAAGTGGGTCGTTCATCGGAATATCAGGGGAGTAATCTTCAGGTTCTGGCCGCCAATGCCGCCGCCAGCGCCATCACCGAACTGAAAAAAACGGCCACCCTGACCGGGATCATGGATACCGAAACATTGACCCGGTTGCAACAGGAGGCATCTTCTGCGGCGGAAACCTCCCGGACCAACCTGGAAGCCTCGTTCAAGGCCATTGAGGAACAGGGGAGTTTGCTGGCGGAAATCACGGAGGGTCTGGCCGGTTCCGGTTTGGATGGCGCGGCGATGGATGTGGTCCTGAATCAGGTGCAAAGCACCCTGGCTTCGGGTGGTAATGTCATGAAGGACGCTGCCCGGGACATTGCCGAAACGGCCGCCTTCATGGCCAATGCTGTTCTGGAAAATGGGGGAAGCCTGACCCAGGTGCGCGATACCATTGCCGCCCCCATGGCGGCGATGGCCCAGGTCGCCCAGGGGCAGGAGGGGCAGAGTTCCGAGCAGATTCTGGCCTCCATTCGCAACAGCGCCAACACCATGGAACAGACGGCCCAGGTCATGGCGGCCTCCCGTGATGTATCGTTGGAAAATTTCATTCTGACGACCGGCGACATTGCCGCGGTTGTCGGTACCCGATTGAGCGGGGATGCCGAGGATGCCTTGTTGAACAGTGTGCGTGGCAATGTCGCAACGGGTGGGGAGATGACCCTGGGGACGTTGGCGGGTCAACTGGTCCAATTCAATGGCGATATTTTGACCCAGGCGACGGCGCAACAGGCGGCGATCCAGGAACAGGCGACGGTGATGTTGCGGGCGGTCAACCGCCTTCCCGAATTCATCCCCTTTACGGAAAATTTGCATGTCGAAATGGGAACGACCTACACCGGGGTGTTGCCCATCAAGGATGAGGAGGGGGAGACCAACCTGACCTTCCGGATCGTCACCAATGGTGAGAAGGGGACCGCCACCATCACCGATCCCCGGACCGGGGCGTTTACCTATCAACCCAAGCCGGGATTTGTCGGACCGGACACCTTTACGTTTGTCATCAACGATGGCATCGGCGAAACAACTCCGACCTCTGTGACCATGCATGTGGTCAATAGATTGCCTGAATTTTTGCCCCCCGCCGAAAACATCATCGCCCAGGTGGGCCAATCGATTCAGGGTATTCTTCCCATCAAACCGGATCAAACGGGAGAGACGCTGACCTTCAGGATTGTGACTCAGGGAAGCAAAGGAACCCTCACTCTGGACAATCCCACGACCGGTGCCTTTACCTATCGCCCCAACCCCGGCACCTTCGGACCTGATACGTTTACCTTTGCCGTCAGTGACGGAGCGGGGGAGACGGCACCGATTCCCATGACCATTCATGTGGAAAACAAATTGCCTGAATTTTTGCCCCCCGCCGAGAATCTCATCGCCCAGGTGGGCCAACCGATCCAGGGAGTTCTTCCCATCAAACCGGATCAAACGGGAGAGACGTTGACCTTCCGCATCGTCACCCAGGGGAGTAAAGGGACCCTCACTCTGGACAACCACA
>PEAN01000113.1 GCA_002753735.1 Magnetococcales bacterium DCbin4 | reverse complement strand
TCACGGTACGTGTGCCAATTGATGGATCGTTGCCATTGGTATTGAGATAGGTGACTGAACGTAATGCCGTTTGATAACTCGCTTTTGATGCTGTCCCTGTCAGGGTCAAGGTACCGGTGGCGGCGTTCCAGGAACCGGTGATTCCGGCTTGATTGGAGAATGAAAGAAGATCCTCGCTGGCGAGATAATTGCCGGTGATTTGCACGATTGCGCCGGCAATGTTGGCGTCATCGACATCGGCCAGGCTCAGGCCCGCATCCACAGCGGTGGCCGTATCGCTTTCGGCGTAGGCCAGGGGTGCGGCGGTGGTTGCCACACCCGGGGCGTCATTGATGGCGGTGATGACGATGTCGCGGGTTGCGCTGGTGGTGATGGCGCCGGCCCCTTCACCGTTGGAGTTGCCATCGGTCACAGAAAAGGTCACGGTGCGATTGGCCACCGACGGGGTGTCGTTGTTGGTGTTCAGGTAGGTGATGGCGCGTAATGCCGTCTGATAACTTGCCTTGGAAGCGGTTCCAGTCAAGGTCAAGGTGCCGGTGACGGCGTTCCAGGACCCGGTAATGCCCGCCTGGTTGGTAAACGAAAGCACATCTTCACTGGCGAGATAATTGCCGGTGATTTGCACCGTCGCACCGACGATTGTGGCATCATCGACATCGGCCAGACTCAAGCCCGCATCTACAGCGGTTGCCGCTGCGCTTTCGGAATAAGCCAGAGGTGCGGCTGTGGCGGTGATACCCGGGGCGTCATTGACGGCGGTGAGGATGATGTCGCGGGTTGCGCTGGTGGTGATGGCGCCGGCCCCTTGACCGTTGGAATTGCCATCGGTCACCGAGAAGGTCACGGTTCGCGTGCCGATGGAGGGGTTGCCGGCGTTGCTGTTAACGTAGGTGATGGAGCGCAAAGCCGTTTCATAGTTGGCTTTGGTCGCCGTTCCCGTCAGGGTCAGGGTTCCGGTGGCGGCGTTCCAGGAACCGGTGATGCCGGCCTGGTTGGTGAATGAAAGAAGATCCTCACTGGAGAGGTAATTGCCGGTAATCTGCACTGTCGCACCGGCGACATTGGTGTCATCGACATCAGCCAGACTCAGGCCAGGATCAACTGCAATGGCGGCATTGTCTTCGGTATAAGCCAGCGGTGCGGCTGTGGCGGTGACACCCGGGGCGTCATTGATGGCGGTAATGACGATCGTTCGACTTGCACTGGTGGTGATGGCCCCGGCCCCTTGACCGTTGGAGTTGCTGTCCGTGACGGAAAACGTCACGGTGCGATTGGCCACCGATGGGTTATCGTCGTTGGTGTTGAGATAGCTGATGGAACGTAATGCCGTTTGATAGCTCGCCTTGGTCGCCGTCCCCGTCAGGGTCAATGTTCCAGTGACGGCGTTCCAGGAACCGGTGATGCCCGCCTGGTTGGTGAACGAAAGCACATCTTCACTGGCGAGATAATTGCCGGTGATCTGTACCGTCGCACCGGCAATGTTGGCATCATCGACATCGGCCAGACTCAAGCCGGCATCCACAACGGTCGCCAGTGCGCTTTCGGTATGGGCCAGGGGTGCTGCCGTGGTGGCAACCCCCGGGGCATCATTGACTGCGGAAACAACAATATCCCGGGTTGCGCTGGTCGTGATGGCCCCGGCACCTTGGCCGTTGGAATTGCTGTCCGTGACTGAGAAGGTCACGGTACGTGTGCCAATTGATGGATCGTTGCCGTTGGTATTGAGATAGGTGACAGAACGTAATGCCGTTTGATAACTCGCTTTTGATGCGGCCCCTGTCAGGGTCAAGGTACCGGTGGCGGCGTTCCAGGAACCGGTGATTCCGGCTTGATTGGTGAATGAAAGAAGATCCTCGCTGGCGAGATAATTGCCAGTGATCTGCACGACAGCACCGGCGATATTGGTATCATCGACATCGGCCAGGCTGAAACCGGCGTCCACGGCGACGGCTGCGGCATTTTCGGTATGGGCCAGTGGCGCAACGGTTGTGGAGACGCCCGGTGCATCATTGACGGCGGTCAAGACGATGTTGCGTGTTGCCGTCGCATTCAAGGTTCCGGCACCCTCGCCGGCAGAGTTGGAGTCGGTGATCCTGAACGTTACCGTACGTGCGAGGATGCTGGGGTTGCTGGTATTGGTATTTTGATACGTGACCGAACGCAATGCGGTTTGGTAATCCGCTTTGGTTGCAGCTCCCGTCAAGGTCAATCGACCGAGTCCGGCATTCCATGAACCGGTGATTCCGGCTTGATTGGTGAAGGAGAGAAGATCTTCGGTTGCGAGATAATTGCCGGTAATTTGTACCCTCGCCCCGGAAAGGTTGGCGTCATCGATATCCGACAGTGTCAGGCCGGGATCCATGGCGGTTGGCGCATCTCCTTCGGTCACGGATAATGCTGCGCCGGTTGTGGAAAGAATGGGCGCGTCGTTGATTGCGGTGATGGCGATGGTGCGCGTGGCGCTGGCATTCAAGGCGCCGCCACCGGATCCGTCTGAATTGCCGTCGGTAATCGTGAAGGTTACCGTCCTGTTGGCAACACTTGGGCGGGCGGTGTTGGTGTTTTGATAGCTGACGGAACGCAGGGCCGTCTGGTATTGGGCCTTGGTGGCTGAACCCGTCAAGGTCATGGTACCGGTCGCTGAATCCCACGAACCGGTAATGCCGGATTGGTTGGTAAAGGCAAGGACATCCTCGCTGGAAACGTAGTTGCCGGTAATGCGTACCGTGGCGCCGGCGATGGTCAGGTCATCGATGTCACTGAGGGTCAGAGCACTGGAAACGGCTGTGCCTGCGCCCCCTTCGGTGAAGGTGACGATCCCTCCGGACGCAATCGCCGGGGTATCATTGACCTCTGTGGCGATGATGGTGGCGGTATTGCTGTTGATGCTGAATGCATTGGACCCACCTCGTGTCGTAACATTGACCTTGGTGCCTGAAGTGCCGCTGGTCTGGTCCCAGGCGTAAAAGGAAATGGTGCCCGAAGTTGCCTTGATGGCATTGGGGACGAAACGGATGAGATCGGTCTCCCGCAGCAGCAGGGCGGAGGCGGAGCCTACGACACCGACATTGGTCCAACCGCCACCGTTGTTGTATTGCCAGGTGCCATTGCCACTGGTGAGGCCGTAAACGGCGATACCGCGTGCTGCACCGACATCAACATCGGTTGCACCACCCATCAGGGTTGAAACCGCAACGCCTGTATTGGTGGTGGCGTCCTCCGTGATGGTGGGAAAGGTGGGGGTGGCTGTGGCATCCAGGGTTGGTGCAATATTGATGTTGATGGTTGCCACATCGCTGGCGACGCTGTAAGCGGTGGTTCCTCCACGCACCGTGACATCGGCCTTGGTCCCTTGAGCGCCGAGGTTTTGCGTCTGATCCCAGGCATGGTAGCTGAAGCTGGCGGAAGTACTGGTGTCCAGGACGTTATTGGGTTGGTAACGGATCTTGTCCTGTGGACGCAACAATAACGCCTGCAGATTGCTCACCGCCCCCGTTGCAGTCCATGTGGTGCCGTTATCGGTGGAAAATTCCCAGTACCCACCACCTGCGCTATTGCTGATCGTATGGATGGCGATTCCCTCCAATGGGGCGGTTACGGCATCCACATCGGAAATGGTGGCTCCCACCAGAGTGGATATGGTGACCCCGGCATTGTTGGTATCGGTGTGCATGATATCGGGGATGGTGGGCGCGGCAGCAACGAGCACCGGGGCATCATTGAGATTGGTGACGGAAATGCTTGCGGTCTCCACATTGGTGGAGAAGGGGGTGGCCAGTCCCCTGGATGCGGTGGAAACCTTGGTGCCGGAAGTCCATGTTGTGGATTGGCCGGATTGATCCCAGGCGACAAAGTTGAAGCTGGCGGTTCCGGGTGCGGCATTGCCGGGGGGATTCATACCGTCAGGAACGAAACGGATCATGTCGGTTGGGCGAAGCAGCAGCGATTGGGCCGTCGAAACCACACCGAAGGGACTCCAGCTCGTCCCCCCGTTGGTGGAATAATACCAGTTCCCACTGGCGGCCGTCAGGCTTTGGATCGCAATCCCTTCTACAGGGGCGTTGTCAATGTCGGTGATCAAGGATCCCACGATGGCACTGACCGACTGCCCAACGTTGGCAAGGTCGTCTTCCGTGATGGTTGTCATGGTGACGGCCCCGGAATTGTCCAATACCGGTGCGGCATTGACGGTTCCCCGGATCGTTCCGGATCCCGGACTGAATTCGGTCGTACCTCCGCGAACAGTGGAATTCGGCGTGCTGCCAGCCACCCCATTGGTTTGATCCCAGGCATGAAATGAGAGGGTGGGTTGGCCACTGTTTGAGTTGTTGGGTTTGAAACGGAGTTCATCCGTACCTTTCAACAGCAGGGTGTTGTTGCTGTTGATACCGCCGGGTATGTTGACCCAGGCCCCGCCGTCGATGCGGTATTGCCAACTGCCCACACCCGCATTGGTTCTGTTGAAGATGGCAATGCCCTGCAACGGGGTGGGATCAAGGTCGGTAATATCTCCGGCAGCAAACAGGGAGGAGATGACCGTGCCCGCAGGGTTGACGGTGTCGGTACGCACCACGGGAGGCAGATACCATGTGCCGGGACCGGCCAGAACGGGTGCATCGTTCGCGGCGGTGACGTTGATGGTCGCCGTTGCGGCGGTGCTGGAGACGGAACCATCGTTGACCTGGAAGGAAACCGTTCGTGCCGTCGTGGTCGGGGCATCACTGGTGTTTTGAAAGGATATGCTGCGCAGCGCTGCCTGGTAGTTGGCCTTGGTATCGGTTCCGGTCAACGTCAGGGTTCCGGATGCAGCGTTCCAGACTCCGGTGATGTTGGCCGTATTGGTGAAAAGCAGTAGGTCGGAGCCGTTTTGATAGTTGGATGTGATCTGTACGGTGGCACTTTGCAACGTGGCGTTGTCAACATCAGCAACGGTGATGGTGTTGTCGATGATGGTTGCGGGGGCGTTTTCGGTATAATTCAACACGGAACCCGCTGTGACAGTCGGCGCGTCGTCGATGGCGGTGATGTTAACGGTAGCGGTGGCGACGGTGCTGGGGGTGGTGCCATCATGGACCTGATAGGAGATTGTCCGTGCAAGGGTGGTGGGGGCATCGTTGGTGTTTTGAAACTTGATGCTGCGCAACGCCGCTTGATAATTGGCAACGGTGTCATTGCCGGTCAGTGTCAAAGTCCCTGTGGCGGCATTCCATGATCCGGTGATGGTCCCGGTATTGGTAAAGGAGAGGAGGTCGGAACCGTTTTGATAATTTGATGAAATCGAAATGGTTGCACTTTGAAGGGTGCTGTGATCGACATCAGAGAGGACAATCGTGTTGTCAATGACGGTCGCGGCATTGTTTTCAAGATGGTTCAACACGCCGCCGGCGGAGATGGTCGGTGGATCATTGACATTCGAAACCGTCACTCCGGCGGTGGACATGGCCGAAGCGCCCCCGCTTCCATCCGTCATGGAGAAGGCGATGCTGCGGGCGCCGGATGTGGGATTGGCGGTGTCGGTATTGGTATAGGTGATGGCGTGCAGCAGGGCGGATACGCTGGCCGTGTCGGCGTTGGCATTGAGTGAAATGACAAGGTCATTGGTTCCGCTTCCCCCGGCATAGGTACCGATCAGCGTCCCTTGATAGGTGATGTTGGCACCCGCGACCCCAATCTGGCCCGCACCGACACCTTGGTTTTGGATGCTCAGGACGTCTTCGGCGGCATCCCGATTGACGGTGATGGCGACGGTCAGGGTTCCTCCATTGAAGTTCACATTGTCGGCGTCGGAAACGGTGGCGTTGCCGCCCAGGTCGAGTTGAACCGGGGCGTTTCCCTCAGCGAAGGCCACGGAGTCTCCGTGGATATTGGTGATGATGGGATTGGCCGAGGGGAGAATGTCCTGGTATTCAACCCGGGCTGCGCCGGAGAGAAAAATGGATGAATTGATTTCACCATTGGAGCGTTCCAGAATCCAATTGCCGCCGAGATCCGCTGCGCCGGTTGCGTCGGTGGAAGCGGCAATGTCGGCACCTGTGAGTTCCGCAAGTCGGGAAACGAAGATCTCACCGGCAGTGCCGGCCCCGACATCGCAACCGTAGATTAAAATATCGGCATTTTCGGCCAGGGAGGCTCCCCACTCTTGCAGCGCCTCGGTGTGAGCATCAACGTTCTGGGTATCCAAGGCGGACCCACCCAGCGACAGATAGCCGGGGCCACCGTGGGACACGATGTGCAGGGATTCAATGCCCGAGCGCAACGACAGGGCATCACGGATCTGCTCAACGCCATCTTTGTTGGGGTCGAGAACGACAACCCGGGCATCTTTGGGAAGCCCCTTGAGCAGGGTCTGATAATTGGCCACAGTGGGATCGACGACGATCATCTCCCGTGGGGCGGATGAACTGGCCTCTGACGGGAGTGACGGGAAGGGGTGATCGCCGCCGTCAACATCGTGTTTGGCGGTCTGGTCTGTGGAATCGGAGTGGTTGTCGTGATGGAGTTCCGCCAGCGTGGTCAAGACACCGGCGCCATCGAACATCAGCCGTCGCTCCAGGCGCATGGCCAGTTTATAGCGCGGATCCCGGGTCGGCGCTTGGCCGGTGACCTCAGGTTGTTGTCCCTGTCCATTCCGAGGAACATGATCAGATAGTTTGTTGGAGATCCAATGCCAGAGTTTCATTGCGTGGCGTCTCCTGTTTTAGAGGATTGATTCCGCATGGTACCATGCCTACCAGTTACTCAAGCAACTCTTACGCCAAGGAGTGTACAAAAAAAACCATTCATATCAATGATTAATATTCGCGATCTCCCCGAGGGATGATATTTTTTTTTACAGTTGATTCCGCGCTTGACTGTTCTGGCGATTTGATGCTGATTCATCATGGGATATTCCATAGTTCTGTCCCCCCTGTCTGACCATGTTGCAGAGTGTGACGTTTCATGAGCTCCAGAAGCGTTGATTCTTCATGGGAATTTTGGCACGTATCATGCTTTGGCAATCATTCCAAAGTGTGTCCTCATTTTGGAATAGGGAGTGTTGCCTTGCGCAAGTCAGCCTCATCCCAGCCTTCGCCGCGACCATCCATCCTTCCATCTGTTGGGCAGGGATGGCGCATGCTGGTCGCCCTGGCAACCGCTCTGCTTTCAGGGTGTTCGGTACTCGTTCCCGCCATCACAACCCAAGAGCGGGAGCAAATGGCCAAACTGGACGAAATGGAGATGTTCAAGGGCCAGAAAGCGCTTGTTGAGCCGCTGACCTTGTATGAAGCCATGGCACGCGCAATCAAATATAACCTGGAATTTCGCGCAAAACGGATGGAAGAATCGGTGGCGAAAAGTGAGGAAGAACTTTTCCAATTGGACATGTTGCCCAAGGTTTTGGCAAGCGCCGGATATACCAACCGAACCGGAAATGCGGGTTCAGTCAGTCAATCCCTGACGACCGGGATCATGTCGCAGGATCCGACGACCTCCCGTGGCACGGCGAATGGGACGATGGACCTGGCCATGAGTTGGAACATGCTTGACTTTGGCGTAAGTTATTTCCAGGCGCGTCAGGAGGGCAACAAGCGGTTGATTCAGGCGGAACAAAGACGCAAGGCGGCGCATAACCTCATCAAAGATGTGCGCTTCGCTTTTTGGAAAGCGGCTTCCGCGCAATGGTTGGAGAAGGAAATCGCAGCGGTTCTGCAAACGACCGATGCGGAATTGGCGTTGGCGCGCCAGGTGGAAAATGAAGGATTACGCTCCCCGGTCCATGCATTACAGTTTCAACTCAATTTATTGGATATCGCCAGGCAGTTGGAGAAGACTCAAGCCGATTTGGCTGTTGCCAAGGAGGAATTGGCAGCTCTGATCAACCTGGAACCGGGTGTTTCCTTCAGGCTGAGTGATGACAGCGGCGACATGATCAGCTTCCAGAAGTTGAGCATGCCATTGGGGGCGTTGGAAAACATGGCGCTCTCTCTCAGGCCGGAATTGCGTATCGAACAATACCAGGCCCGTGTTGAAGCAGACGAAACCCGCAAGGGGATGGCTCGGCTTTTCCCTGGATTGGAACTGAGTGTATCTGAAAATTTTGATGATAACGCTTTTCTGGTCTACCAACACTGGGCCCAGGCGGGTGCCAGGTTGAGCATGAGTTTGTTGCGGACCCTCAATGCCAAACCGCAATTGGATTTGGGCGAGAATCGGGAAAGACTTGTGCAGATCCGTCGTCACGTCATGCATATGGCGGTATTGAGCCAGGTCCGCATCGCCCTTCACGAATACCGTGCTGCCCGAAGCGCCCTGCAACGTGTGGTCATGGAGAACAAAGTCCGCCGCCGTTTGCAGAATGACATCGCATTTCGAACCGAGTTGGGGCTGGACAGCCAGTTCAACTATGTCCAAACCGCCGCCACGAGTGCGTTGGGACGCATTCAACGTTATGAAGCCTTTGCCCGGTACCAGAGTGCCCTTGGAAGGCTCTACGTCAGTCTGGGTTTGAACCCTGTGGATGACAGGGAGTTGGATGCGGATGTCCCACATCTGATGCGCGCGCTTCGGGCGAATGATTCAAGGTGCCAGGAGATGATTTTTTCCACGTCTGAAAAGTCACCGATGGTGGATGTCCGAGTGGTTCCCCCCCTTTCCCTGGCGGAGTTGACCAGGATTGATGTTGCACCTTTTTCAAAGACGAATGCCATCGCATCGTCCCAAACGGAAACCATTGTGTCGTCAAAGACAGATGCCGTTGCATTCATTACTCCGGTTGCCGTTACTTCTTCGAGGACAGATCCCGTCGCGTTGCCCAAGGTTGATCCGGTTCCCGTAGCAAGGATGGTCACAGTCCCACTGCCCAAGGCTGTTGCGGTTACGCCGA
Organism: Magnetococcales bacterium DCbin4; assembly: GCA_002753735.1. Taxonomy (GTDB): domain Bacteria; phylum Pseudomonadota; class Magnetococcia; order Magnetococcales; family UBA8363; genus UBA8363. Next base: position 1,451 of record PEAN01000113.1, on the reverse strand, counting down.
GCAGGGTTGTACCGGTTCCGTCGGCCAAGGCGACAGCTGCGATTACGTTGGCCAAGGTTTCTGTAGTCCCGGCGCCCAAGATTGCTGCCGTTCCAACCATCAGGGTCAAGAAGGACGTATTGGTGCAATCCTCAGTGGTACCCGTCTATGTCCTGGGACGAAAACCGACTGCCATGCCAGTCGGGGAGCGTCGGAATGTTCGATCCTCCGGGACGCGCACAGCAGCGAACTGAGTCCATGCATGAGACAATATTGGTGGCAGGCGCGGCATGGAAGATTTCAGGGTGCCGGAAGGAGCCGGCGATGATGGTTGGAATGTGTTGAGAAAGCATGCATGAAGGAATTGACCGTCCCTTGGGGAATCGTGCAAAAACCGCCGACGGTCGGGCGATGAATCAATCTGGACTGGCGGCTTCGACAGGAAGGAAGGTGTCTTGGCTCCGGGATGCCTGTGAGAACAAAGATCGCAGACGGGCATTTTTCAGGGCGATTGATGAATGATTTCAGCCCATGAGTTTTTCGATGGCTTCATGCACTCTCTCCAATCGTTCCACGACGATGGTTACCAGCACGTTGGTGATTTTAAGTCGGAACGGGCATTCAAATTCTTCCAAAGCCATGCGGTCGAGTTTGAAGGCATTGACGATTCCCTGGGCGACAACACTGGCCATGCGCCGCCGGCCGTTGACCAGGAATGATGCCTCACCGACGACTGAACCCGCTTCCAGATAGTCGATGATGTGATCTTTGAATTCGTCCCTGCGGACGAAGGCCGTTCCAGTCAGGATGACGAACAGTGCCGAATCGTTCAAGTCACCTTCTTGAATAATGACATCTCCATCCCGGAAGACTTCGAAAAAGTGGCCCTTTTGGGCCAATTGGTGTCTTTCCTCGTTTGTGAAGGCTTCGAAGAAGGAGACTCCTTCCATCATCTTGAGAATTGTTTCCATGCCGGGGACCTTCGGGTTGCCTGAGCCGTGATCAAAGGACAAATGCGACTTGCATCAGGAGAAGCACACAATCATTCAGGGTATTGGGTTCTACTGGACAAGTGACCCTCCGGGCAGGGCAATGTTGTGCAAGCCGGGATGGATCACATGGTCGTCACGATCCTTGAAGGATTCTTGGTTATTCAGGTAATTGCAGGTATTGAGACGGCGACCATCGACAAGATTGCCTACGGAAAACAACGCGCACTGGGCCCATCTCCCCAACCCCCCCATCATTGTGCGATAAAGATGGCAAAAAAGAAATAGCTGGATGCTTGTCATGCTTAATTCTACTTTGTTACATTCATTAACTGGAGAGGATGGCTGGCAATTGACTGATATGCATAGGAATATTGAAAGAAAAGAGGGGTCTTAAGGGATTGCCCCCAGGACTTTGACTTTGATTTTGATTTTGTTTTTTACGCGCCATTTCACCCGAAGCGATCTTCCCGCGTGGTTTTT
>PEAN01000112.1 GCA_002753735.1 Magnetococcales bacterium DCbin4 | reverse complement strand
TTGGGTGTTGTCGATCCCCCCGACCCCACGCCCCACACCCGTCTGCCCCGCCACCATGCCCGATCCCGGTGTCGAATCACAAACCCTCCCGCCCCCCCTCGACCACCTCCTGCCTCCCCTGATCGCATTCACCGCCGCCGGTGAGATTTTGTCCCGGATGACCCGCCTTCTACGCAATGATGACATTTTTTTGTTGCGTATCGATGCCAAAAAAGGCCATTATTGCCGCGTTCAGCCCACAGCCGACCCGGCGTGCATCAGATGTGCTGCCCAAGAGACCCTTGCTCCCACTCTGATCCAACCGGGAAACAGTGCCTCCAGATCCGGGGAAGCGTTCATCGATATTACCGGCGAAGCCTGTCCCATGACCTTCGTCCGTGTAAAACTAAAACTGGAGCCCCTCCCTGCCGGCACGCTCCTCAAGGTTCGCCTGTCCGGAACTGAAGCAGTCACGAACGTTCCGTTGTCTTTGCGTCATGCGGGACATGAGGTTGTCAGTCTCGCTCAATGTGAAGGAGTTTACGAACTACTTGTCAAAAAATGTGACACAAAACTTAGGGAAGAATAGAAAATTTACACTTGTAAAGTAAAATTTACACCTTTCCCCGCGCACCCCGTTGTTGGCTCGTGTTCGCGTTATCAATAGTGGCACATGATTTGCTGTTTATATTCTGTTCGGTTGGGTTCAGGGTACCCTCGCACCTGTTGTCACCTTGAAGGTATTCCTTCAATATTCGAGTCACAGACGATTTTCACTTCATACGGGAGAGGAACAATGAAACATCGCATGGATCAAAAGGGTTTTACCCTGATCGAGTTGATGATCGTCATCGCGATCATCGGTATCCTGGCCGCCGTTGCCATTCCGTCCTATATGGATTACACCGTCCGCGCCAAGATGTCCGGCCCGTTGAGCCTGGCCAGCATGGCCAAGTCCCACGTTGCCGAATTCTACCAGGCCAATGGCAGTTGGCCAGCCACCAACAGCCTGGCAGGCATGAGTTCCTCTAATGCCTACACCAGTGCCTATGTTTCACGGCTGGCCATCGCGAGCAGTCAGATTACGGTATTGCTCAAAACAATCGGCAACAGCGCCGTCGCTTCGGGTTCCACAATCGTCTTCCAGGGAGCCGATGCCGGTGGTACCATTCGCTGGACCTGCACGACCGCGATTGCCGACAAGTATGTTCCCAAAGAATGTCGTTAGATCCAGTAATTCCGGCAGCCCAAACAAGAGCCTGGTACCTTCCAGGCTCTTTGAAATCGCGGAAAGCATGAAAAATTTACACTCATCGAGTAAAATTCACACCTTTCCCGGCGCGCCCCATTGCTGATAAACATTCGCGTCATCAATCATGGCGCATGATTTACTGGTTATTTTCGGTAAGGTTCAGGATACCCTATACATGTTGTCACCCTGAGACGAAAACGATTTCACTTCATATGGGAGAGGAACAATGAAACATCGCATGGATCAAAAAGGTTTTACCCTGATCGAGTTGATGATCGTCATCGCGATCATCGGTATCCTGGCCGCCGTTGCCATTCCGTCCTACATGGATTACACCGTCCGCGCCAAGATGTCCGGCCCGTTGAGTCTGGCCAGCATGGCCAAGTCTCACGTTGGCGAATTCTACCAAGCCAATGGTAGTTGGCCAGCTACCAACAGTCTGGCGGGGATGAGCTCATCGAACGCCTATACCAGTGCCTATGTTTCACGGCTGGCCATCACGAGCAGTAAGATTACGGTATTGCTCAAAACGATCGGCAACAGTGCCGTCGCTTCCGGTTCCACGATTGTGTTCCAGGGTGCTGATGCCTCCGGTACCATCCGCTGGACCTGCACAACTGCGATTGCCGACAAATATGTCCCCAAGGAGTGCCGTTGATCCTGTCGTTCCGGCATCGCACGAAAAAGAGCCTGGAACCTTCCAGGCTCTTCTTTTCAGATTCCCCTTCCCGAATCATCGTTCGACCCGTTTTTCTTTTTTTTCTATGCATGGTGGCAACCGGGGCACTGTTGTGGCCGGGGTTGCCGGGATCCTTTCTTTTGGATGACAATGCCAATCTTGGTGGATTATCCGCGATCAAGAAAGATCCGAGCATTTACAGTTGGGCCAGTTTTCTGGTGGAGGGGCGCAGTGGCCCGGGGGGACGTTCCCTGTCCCTGTTGACCTTCGCCCTGCAATACGCCTCTTGGCCCGAACTCCCGGTTGATTTCAAACTGTTCAATCTGCTCCTGCACCTGTTCAACGGGTTGCTGGCCTTCGGGTTGATCACAATCCTGGGACGATTGTCCGGATGGTCCGAATTCTGGAGCCGGGGCCTGGCCCTTCTGGCCCCTGCGATCTGGATGCTCCACCCGATTCAGGTATCGAGCGTCTTTTATGTCGTGCAACGGATGACGCTGCTTTCCGGGACGTTTGTCCTGGTGGGCATCCTGGTCTACCTCAAGGGACGGGAATGGATGCTGGCGGAAGGAGAACACGCCACATCCCGGCAAAACCGGGGATTGTTCCTGTGTGGCGGTGCCATTGTCGTCGGCGGACTCCTGGCCGCACTGGCCAAGGAAAACGGTGCCCTGCTCCCTTTGTTCATCCTGGTCGTTGAGACCACGCTTCTGCGCCACCGCCCCTGGCCAGAACGGTTCAAAGGGTGGCGCATGGCGGGATTGCATGGCCCATGGATCCTCATGTGCCTCTATCTGGCCGCCACATGGAACCATTTGGCAGGACATTATGCCTCACGCCCCTATTCGGTCGGGGAACGCCTTATGACCGAAGGGCGCATCGTCACTGAATATCTTCGGCAAATTCTGCTCCCCCGGATCAACAGCCTGGGACTTTTTCATGATGACTATCCCATTTCCCATGGACTGACCCAACCGGTTTCCACCCTGTGGTCTTTATTGTTCCTGCTCTCCCTGGCAGGGGCCGCCCTGTGGTTACGCCGAACCCAAGGATGGATTTCCTTTGGAATTTTATGGTTTTTTACCGGCCATCTCCTGGAATCGACCTTTCTGCCCCTGGAACTTTATTTTGAACATCGCAATTACCTCCCCCTGTTGGGCATCACCTTCATCGTGGCAGGAAGTCTCCTTCAAGTCTATCGCCACGCCCAAAACCTGCGCACAAAGAGACTGACCCTCCTGCTCGGCGGAGTCATCATGGTCCCGCTGGGGTTTCTCAGCCGGGAAGAAAGCCTGCTCTGGGGACAACCGTTCCGGCAAGCCCTGGTCTGGGCAGAGGAAAATCCCGGTTCCATGCGGGCATTGTTGAATTGGGGCAATGTCCTTTATTCGGTCGATCTGGTCGATAACGCCCAGGAACTGTTGGACCGTTACAGCGTCATCCACCCGGAAGATCCTTCGGCCCAACTGGTCAAGTTGAAAGTCCGCTGTGACCACCCCGATCAACCCATCGTCATAGACGACACCTTCATCCGGGAGGTCACCCGCAAGCAAGATGGCAACAAGGCGACCATCACCGGTATTCTCGAATACACGTTAATCGCATTCGAGCAAAAAAGATGCCCTTCGATTCCTCCGGAACGGTATCTTGAACTTCTTTTAGGCTTTCTGGACAATCCCTCCTTTGGTGGTCCAATCACCAAGAGCAGCCTGCATTTGCTGACGGGCCGGGTCTATGCGATTTTGGGCAATCTCAATGCCGCCATGGAACAGTTTGACCGTTCACAGGAGTACGATCTGCGCCTGGATACCTGCCTGCAACAGGTCCGTTGGTTGTTGAGTGCCGGCTTGATCGACGATGCCCGTGCGTATCTTGACAAGGCGCGCAAGATTCATTCTAAAAACTTCATCGTCAACCTGTTGCGGGATCGGGAAATCAAACGCTATGACGATGCCTTCGCTTCTTTGGCAGAACAGAAGCGCAATCCAACAGAAAAAAAATGATCTGGATCAATCGGGATCCCCCCTTTGCGGAAATCTTCCAATCCTCTTGTTCATTTTTTCAATCACGCCCCATCTGAAGCAAGGTGATTTTTCCCATGGACCATGATTTTTTTCCTGCCGATCCCGAGTCCATGGAGGTGGAACGGCGCAAAGCGAAAGTTTTGAAACAATCGGCATGGTGGAAAAACCGCATTGGTGAAGGCAAATGCAGCTATTGCCAACAACGCTTCGCCCCCAAGGAACTGACCATGGATCATAAAATACCGTTGATCCGTGGCGGACGGACCAGCAAAAGCAATTGTGTCCCCGCCTGCAAATCCTGCAACCGCATGAAAGAAAACATGCCCCCTGAACAATGGCGGGCAACCTTGGCCGCCAAATACACCCCAGAATCATGAATGAAATGCGATGCCCAGTCGGACAACCGCCATCCATGACTCATGGCGGCTGGCCTTCGTGGCATGGGATGGCCAGGATCGGTTCAAGGAGGCATGATCTCCTCCAGTGATCAGTTCTGATCCTGCCCGGTTGCAGGTTCCATTGGCATGGATTCTCCAGCAAGAGAGGGGATCTGTGCGATGGGATTGGCTACGGCAGAAGGAATGGGAATGCCTGGTAAAGGCAATTGCTTTTCTTTCAAGACGTCCATTTCACGAACAGGAATTTGTTTGATCAGAACCTTCACTTTACGGTTCAAAGACACTTCCAAATCCTGATGGATCAGTTTCTCCAATTCATGCCCAACATGCTCGACATAGATGATGCCCATGACCTTGACGGAACGATCCGGAAGCAGATCCACACGATAATCTCCCATCAGGTTTGACATATTGTTTTCTACCAGGGACTGGAGCGTCTTTCGCACCTCATGCTTGATACCCGTTTCCTCGGCAATATCCATCAAGGAATTGAAGAGTGGAACAAAAAGGGAAAATCCAATCAACAGGATGATCGCGCCGTGCCAAAGCACCACCTTGCGCACATGAATGCGTCCGAATCCATACCAGGCAGCCACCAGTGCAACGCCCAAAGAGATGGCGACGGTGTTGGTGATAAAGAGCATGGCAGCACCTTGGGCCACCCATGCCTGTTGAATGGCAATTCCAAATCCTACCGTGGCCAAAGGGGGCATCAGTGCCGTAGCGATGGCAACACCCACAATCGCCGCATGATTGGCGCGAATCGTGGCATAACCGCCAACAAGCCCTGAAAAGAGTGCCACCAGCAAATCAAAAAGATTGGGGCGGGTTCTTGCCAGAATCTCAGAGGTCAAATCATTCATGGGAGAAAGCGATACCAGCAGTGACGCTGTGATCACCGAAAGAATGACCCCGACCAGCAGGGTTCCACCGCCTCTGAACAGCATGGGGATGTTGAAATTTGGAAAGGCAAAACCTATTGCCATGATGGGATTCATCAAGGGTGAGACAAGCATGGCGCCGATGATGACGGTTGGGGAATTGAGCAACAAGCCCAGTGTTGCCAAACCGATGGACATGACCAGCATGAAAACATATCCAAATGTCAAATCGCTCTGTTTCAAACAACTTTCCAATATGGCGCCATGATCAACGGTCTTGCTCACCTTGCCCAAGAAGGAATAAAACATGATCCACTTCCGTTCCCAGAATGATGAACTCGTTGCCTGAACATCCTCAAGATCCGCCAGAAGCAAAAGCCGGGCAGCGTATTGATTTCCGGTTTCTGCAACGGATTGCAGATGTTCCGATGGACGATCAGTGGCCATACATGCTCCCAAAGGTATTCGGTTTGGATCATAATGATCATGGCATGTGCATAACAAACAAACAATCAATAGATCGATTTCGCACCTTCACACTTCGCGCGCAACGCCAACCTGTACCCATGGACATCCTGTCCCTTGTTTTGTGTCTGTGAAATGAAAACCGCATCAAGTGACTTCCATCATAACGTATCGTTTCATGCGATATTCAGCCCGTGCTGCGCCAACCGTTCCGCCAATGAAGTCTCCGTCACCAAGCCATCCGGCATCAACCCATGATGGGATGGCTTCCAGATGTTCATTTGAGTGCCATGGGGGCGGTTCGACTCAATCTTCCAGGGGCGTTTCTTGATGAACCCCCTTCTCGCCTGGATCCGTCAACAACACAACAGGATGAGACATCCGATTGGGCACGATATACAAACATGTGATCCGAGCATGAGAAAAATAACAATAACACATTGTTGATATAAATGCAAACCAATAATGATTAGTGTTTTTTATTATACAAGATAATATAGTCCTTCCATATGGCATTCCAGAAAAAACCGCCGTCCGATGTAATATTGGACCAGAGGAAAACAGAAATCGGAATTCAGATTAGACATGGTACATGAACTCTGATATGGTATTTCAGTATCAGCCTGAGCCAAAAAAGGTCTTTAATAAGCCGTTCTCGTTGAATGCTGCTTTCCATTACGGGTCACATGAAAACTTCTACCATGTCATCCAAACTTTATTCCGCCCTGATCTCCCTGCTGATACTGTCGGTTATTCAAATGGCCGGCTGTGAACGCCATACCCAAGCCCTGCCATTACGCATCGGTATCCATTTCTGGCCCGGCCTGGAATTCCTCCAGATCGCCCATGATCAAGGATTTTTTGCCCGGGAAGGGGTCACGGTCAACCTGGTACGCTTCACCTCCCTGGCGGATGAGCAACGTGCCTATGAATATGGCCATGTGGACGGGGCTTATGTCAGTCTGGACCAGGTGGTGATCATGAATGATCGGGGAATCCCCGCCAGGATGGTCTTGGTGGGAGACATCTCCAAGGGAGGCGATGGCATCATCGCCCGCCCCGACCATAAAAGTCTTGCCGACCTGCGCGGGGCGCGTGTGGGTGTGACCATCGGCGCCACCAACCACTTCACCCTGGTCAAGGCGCTTCAGATGGGAAATGTCAATGAAGACGAAGTGGAGATCATCAACCTGCCCGAAGACCGCATCATGGATGCGTTCAACAACGGCCAAGTGGATATCGCAGTCACATGGGAACCAGAACTTGCCCGTAATGCGCACCGCCAGGATGCCCACATTCTCTTTACCAGCGCCGCGTTTCCTGACCTGATCATTGACGGCATCGTTTTCCCGCCGACCATCCTCAAAAAACGTCATCAAGAAATCCAGGCCATGATCCGGGGGTGGCATCGGGCGCTGAGTTATGCCAAGCAAAACCCTGACGCAACCTATGCCGCCATCGCCCGCTATCAGAACAGCGATGTCACGCTCATGAATACCATTTTCAAGGGGATTGAGATGGGTAACAAGGAGGTTAACCAGCGCGTCCTGGGCGTGGAGGGGATGATCGGTACCGGTGTCCATGCAGCCAAACAGGTGTCCGAGTTTCTTCTGCGTTTCAACCTGATCAAAACCACCCCAGACCCCCATGAAATGTTTGTACCTATCGCCAATGCCCCTTGAACCATGACCCAAGAGGCGCAGCACGGGAACAGGATCCCCATGAACAATCAGATCGTCCTCCGGCGTTCTGTTGCTGTGATGCTCTCTGCGATTACCACCTCTATCATCATGGTCATGTTTGCCATGATTCAGGTCCACGACTTGTTCATGGAGCACAAAAAGCTCGTTGCGGAAATCGAGAACGATGGTCGGCAATTGGCCGCTGTCCTGGCGACAACCGCAGCCCCGATCCTGGCCAACATCGTCATGAGCCACGATGCGCTCCTCAATACCAACATCGATCCCCTCCTGTTGCAACGCATCCTCGAAAATGTACGCACCAGCCGGGTCCATGACCTGTTGGTGCTGGATCGCCAAGGCAACATGTTGGCACAATCCGATCCCAACCATCCGCCACCGATCTTCCTCGATCACCCCATGGTGCAAAAAGCCATCACCACCCGCCGTCTGGTGCTGGAACATATCGAAGGGGCATTCAAACTGCGCTTTGTCTCCCCCTTGTTTGGCGGATACTCCTCTCGTCTGCCGCAACAAGACATCTCTGGACTACTCTACTTCGAGTTGCATTACGCCGAAGACCATTTCGAGGCGGTTGCTTCACTCTGGAGGCATCTGTTCTGGTCAACCTTGTTCCTGTTGATGGTGCTGGGACTCAACGTGGGCATGATCCGCAAAATCGTGATCATCCCCCTGAAGGTATTGGAACGCCAAGCGGTGCATCTCGGAAACGGTGACCTTTCGGCCAGGAGTGATCTGGAAAACGATCCCGGGGTTGGGAATGAATTGCGCCACCTGAGTAAGGTTTTCAACCAGATGGCTGCCCAACTGCAATCCATGAATGCCTTCCTGAAAAACGCCAAGGAGCGGGCTGAAGCTGAAGTGGCCGAACGCATCCAGATTCAAAATCGATTGCAGGATGCCCTTGGGCTGAGCGAAAAGGTGTACAACACGGTCAACGTGGGGATTCTGGCCTACCGTGCGGACACAGGCCAATGCATTGTGGCCAATGAGATCTCGGGCGCCCTCATCGGTGCCAGCCGCGAGCAGGTGATGAAGCAGAATTTTCGGGAAATTCTCTCATGGCAGCGATGTGGTTTGTTGAACATGGCGGAACTGACCCTGTCGACCCACCAGGACCAGAAAGCTGAAGTATGGGTCTCTCCGACCTCGTTTGGCAAACATGTCTGGCTGAATGTTTTCTTTTCCACATTCACCCAACATGGAATCGAGCATTTATTGTTCGTCATGGACAACATTACCGAACGCAAGAAAATGGAAGACACCTTGCGCGAGGAGTACGAAAAAAACAGACGCTTCATGGACATCATGGACGACATCGATGCCTACATCTACATCAAGGACCGGCAGCGATGTTACCAATACGCCAACCGCAAAACCCTCGATCTGTTCGGGTGTTCCGCGGAAACGTTGTTGGGGAAAAGAGACGAACACTTTTTCTCATCCCAAAGTTCTTTGGATCGGTTGGCCGCAGTGGACCGTCGGGTTCTGGAGCTGGGAGAATCCACCGTCGAGGAAATGATGGTAGACCCACGGAGTATTAACGAAGTGCGCATCTATCTGGAGGCCAAACGACCCATCTTCGACCACAACAACGACATCTGGGGTCTGAGTGGCGTTTCCACCGACATCACCAGGCAGAAGCGGATTGAGGCCACGTTGCGGGAGAATGAACAAAAATTGACCGAAGCCAAAGAGTTGGCGGAGCGTGCAAATCACGCCAAAGGAGCGTTTCTCGCCACCATGAGCCACGAAATCCGCAGCCCGATGAACGTGGTCCTTGGCATGTCCGAGGTGCTGCTGGAAACCGAACTCAACCCGGAACAGCGTCGCCTCATCCAGATCATGCACCGTTCAGGCAAAGCCCTGCTGGCGGTCATCAACGACGTGCTGGACTTCTCCCGCATCGAGTCGGGTCGTTTCGTCATCGTGGACGCTCCGTTCTCTCCCCGTCACATTGTGGAAGAAACTTCCAGTCTAATGCAGATCGCCGCCGAGGAAAAAGGACTCACGCTGAACGTAGACGTATCCTCCCAAATCCCGGAAACCATCATGGGCGATGATGGACGGGTTCGCCAGATACTCATCAACCTGCTGGGCAACGCCATCAAATTCACCGATCGGGGACGGGTGCACGTCACTTTGGCACTCCATGCCCGGGAACCTGGAATGCTCGAGTTCCGCGTCACCGACACGGGTATTGGCATCGCCCCGGATCAATTGAACCGCATCTTCGAACATTTCACCCAGGCGGATTCTGGAATTTCCCGGCGTTATGGTGGCACAGGTTTGGGACTGGCCATTTCCAAGCGATTGGTCGCCTTGATGGGTGGAGAGATTGTGGTGGAAAGCACCATTGGTCAAGGCAGCACCTTCTCCTTCACTTTGCCTGTACGCCCCGTCAAACCATCTGAAACCCCTGCCGTCGCCATGACGTTGGACCCGAAATCGAGGGTTTCGACCAGGAGCCTGCGTATTTTGCTGGCCGAAGATACGGAAGAAAATCAGATCATTTTCGATGTCTATCTGAAAAACACACCGCACCAATTGGTCATTGTCAACGATGGCTTGGAAGCCGTGGCGCAGGTCAAGAAGGAGACCTTCGACCTGGTGTTGATGGACATCCAGATGCCCAACATGGACGGCTATGCCGCCACCCATGCCATCCGCCAGTGGGAACAACAGAATGGTCTCCCCCCTCTGATCATCATCGCACTGAGTGCCCATGCCGATATTGAAAAGAGTGCTGAAAGCCTGGCCGTCGGATGTGATCTGCATCTCACCAAACCCATCAGCAAAAAGGATCTGCTCACAACCCTCCAAAAATTTGCCGATTCCATCTGAGTCAGACTGGAATTTCTTCCTGAAAAGAATTCTACTTTGTTACATTCATTAACTGGAGAGGATGGCTGGCAATTGACTGATATACATAGGAATATTGAAAGAAAAAAGGGGGCTTAAGGGATTGCCCCCAGGACTTTGATTTTGTTTTTCACGCGCCATTTCACCCGAAGCAAGATTTCCGCGTGGTTTTTGCGGGAATCTTGCTTGA
>PEAN01000031.1 GCA_002753735.1 Magnetococcales bacterium DCbin4 | reverse complement strand
CCCAGCCGCACGACCATCGGTTGAAATGCCGGGGGAATGTCGGTGACGCACTACCGGAAATCTCGGGAGATCCATATGGCGTCCCATGATTCCAATCTTGTTATCATCTATGCTCCAGCCTGAAGTGTATTCATTGACCGATTGGGGTGGGCCATGGAGCGTTCAAAGTCGAAAGTTTTTATCAGCTACAGCCGTAAAGACAATCCTTTGTTGGAGTCGTTTTTTCCGTTCAAGAATACCTTGGAACGGGATGGCTTGGTGGTTGTCTGGACCGACAGGGAGATTCAAACGGGACAACAATGGCGGAAAGAAATCAAAAAGGCTCTGAATGAAGCCAATACGGCAATTTTATTCATTTCACAAACATTTCTCGCGTCAGAATTCATTTATAACGAAGAATTGCCACCATTATTGCACGCGCATTTGCAGCGGGGATTGACGATCCTTCCGGTTTTTGTCAGTCCCTTCGATGAAGATGCCGCCAAGATTCCATTCCAGGATCCGGATACCCAAGAGAAAAAGATCATCGATCTGGCCAGTTTTCAGGGGTATGCCACTCCAGACCACACCTTGGAACATCGGACATCCCTGGAACAGAAGGGTATTTTCCGGGATTTGGCCAAGCGTATTCGAGAATTGTCCACACAGCGCCCACCAGACGACCCACCCAGCCCCCCCATCACTGACCTGCTGCCAGGGCTGCGAATGCTGCCGGTGCCGGGGGGTGTTTTTACCATGGGCAATGATCAGGGTGAATTCAAGGATGAAAAGCCTGCCCATCATGTGGAACTGTCCCCATTCCATCTTGCGGAAACCCCGGTAACCAACCAGCAATATCGCCTTTTCCTTGAGGCAAATCCAAACTACCAAAAGCCAGAATATTCGATGGATGAACGATTCTCGAATGACCAACAACCGGTCGTTGGGGTGGATTGGAACGATGCCAATAAGTTTTGCACATGGCTTTCGCAAAAATCGTCAGGCAAGAAGTTTTTTCTGCCCACCGAGGCGCAGTGGGAATATGCCGCGCGTGGAATGGATGGGCGTCGGTTCCCCTGGGGCAACGATGATCCGACTCCGAGGCATGCCTGTTTTGGGTTGGATTGGGAAACGGGCAAACCAGCACTTGTCGGCCAATACCCTGCGGGACGGGGTCCATTTGGGCATCTCGATCTGGCTGGAAACATCTGGGAATGGTGTCGGGACGTTTGGGATGCGGATGCTTATAAAAAACGTGCCTCACTTTTGGTCAAGGATCCCCTTGTAACTGTAGGAGAACGGGGTTGGTGTTCTGTCAGGGGCGGGTCCTGGGTCGGCCCGGCTTCCAGCCTCCGGGCCGACGACCGCGGCGGCGGCGGTGCGGGCAGCCGCTGCGTCAATCTGGGCTTTCGCCTCGCTGCCCCCTACAGCCTTTTTGCCTGATCCCCTTTTTCAGCAGGCAACTGATGCGGGAGGAACGGGATGACAAAGCCCCCATGACTGGAAGGGGGGCGAGGCGGAAAGGGGCATCGGAAAAATTTGCTGGATGAGCCGTGAAAGCGTGTGAGAAAGAACGGTGGGGCGGCGGGAGTGGAATACGGAGTGGAACGATTTCTGACGGAAATCCAGACAGAACTCAAGAAAAACAAGAAAATCAAAGACCAAGGCTGGCGGGGGCGGCGAGGCGAAAGCCCAGAACGCCTTCGCGGTTGCCCGCAACGCTGACGAGGCGGTGGTCGGCCCGGAGGTAGAAATCCGGGTCGTCCCAGGACCCGCCCCTGACCACCTTCGGTGGTCCGAACTTCTTGATATGTTCATCTTTGACCCCACCTTCTTCCCACGGACAGGCACTCCATTCCCAGACATTTCCCGCTAAGTCACAATGGCCATAAAGGCTATTGCCCGTGGGATAAAGTCCGACCGGACTGGGTGCCCCAATCTTGCTTTGATCGAAATTGGCCAGTTCCGGGGTCGGTTTTTCGTTTCCCCAGGGATAGGTTCTGCCGTCAGGGCTTGCTGCCCGTTCCCAATCTTTTTCTTCGGGCAAATAAAAAGGGATCCCTCTTTTATTATGCAGCCAATGACAATAAGCCCAGGCTTCGTACCACGAAACCCCAACCACCGGACGATTGGGATGATTCAATTGTCCGGGCCACTCGTCTGGCTCGCTCCATCCTTTTTCCTGACGAAAGATCCATCCCTGTTCCTCCTGCCAAAAATCGGGCGTGGCGTAACCGCCATCCTCGATGAATCGTTGATATTCCATCACCGTGACCAAATATTTCCCCAAACAAATGTCGGTCCCGGGGACAGGGATCATGTTTTTTCGACATTGGTCTTCCGCCAAGCGCGCATCGCCACCCTGGCCCAAGGCTCCTGCTGCCAACAGGCGTTCCGAAACAGGAACTTTTTCTGCCCCCTCAACGGTAAATATGGCCGTGGCACGATGCAAAACATTCATATATTGGCGGTGGCTGCCTGGGTCGGGTTGATACTGATACGCCTTCATCGGTTCCAGGATGCGTCCCAGAATACCCGCCTGACGAGCAGCATCAACCAATGTGGTCCCGGCATATTTGATCAACACCCGGGACAAAAATTCATCCACCCGGCGTTTTCCCCCTTCATCAAAAAGCACTCCCGGCAACAGATTGACCGTTTCCCGCCATTGGGCGTTGATCAGTTGTTTTTCGATCACCTGCCACCAATCATCCTCACTCCTCCAGGCCAATTCCTGGGCTGCCAAATACTCCTGGAAGGTCAAATGCCAAAAACGGATGCGCGTCCTCGAAGGTTCTCCCAGGATGCCACTGTAAAGCGATTCAAAACGGACCCAATCCCGCACTTGCGGCAGCCCAGGGGGAGGGGAGGTGGGAAAATGACGTTGATATAAGGGCAATGCCACCTGGGCGGCTTCCTCCAAATCAAAGATTGCCTTCTTTACGACTTCTTTCCCCATCATGGTCAGAGCAATGGCGGCGAAGGCTTCCAAGGCATAACGGCTGGTATAGCCATGTTCCTTGCGCAAAGCTTCCCGAGCATGCAGCAACCATCGAATCACCGCCTTGTAGACCCGTGCCCGCCCCTCGGGCAGTCCCCCTTCATTCCAATGGACCACACACAGACAGGTCAACATGACCGGATTGGCCGCAAGCAGACGAATGGCATGACTGCTCAGAATGGCAGCTTCCAGTTTTTGCGCATGTTGATGGGCTTCACCTTCGGGTTGTTCACCCGTGGCATAGATGGCCGCCGACCAGCGAGCAATGAAAATTTGGGTGGCATTGGCATCAAACGGTGCGATGACGGCTCGATGAAAACCGATCTCTTCCAACCGTTCAGCGCCGAAAGGACGACTGGTGACGATGATGCGGCTTTTTGTCCATTGATTTTTCGCGTTTTGAAAGATTGAAAAAACCCGCTCACGCACAGCGTCATCCGCCACTTCATCCAATCCATCGAGGAGGAGGATCACCCGTCCCGCCTTCAATTGTTGTTCCCAATGATCACGCCAAGCCTGATCCATACTGGCATCGGGGGTGGTCTGCAACAGGTCCAACAGACGATAACGATCATCAGCCTTTGCACCGATCTTTTGGTCGGTCAACAGGGTGGCCAATTCAGAAAGTTTCAAGAAAAGGGGGATGAAAGGTTCTTGATCATCCATTCCCAGGTAACGGTTTCTCCAGGTCGCTCCATCGGGACATGGCTCATTCAACAAATCCTTGGCCAGAGTGGCCGCAGCCAAATGGAGAAAGGTGGTTTTTCCGGCTCCGGGTTCGCCTTCGATGAACAAATGGGGGTAGCGGGGGAGGAGATCGGCCAGATTGACCTCGCTCATGCGATCCGGCATGGCATCGGGTCCAGAGATGTTTTCAAGACGTTGGCCTTCCCGCGTTTTGAGCGTGGTAAACAATTTTTCAATGGGGTAGAGATTGGCCAGTTTGCCGCGTCCGCCGCCGGAACCGATGCCGCTGATCTTGATGTATTGCGTCCGGTCGCGCAATGATTGCAACCAGGGGGTTAAATCTTGAGGTTGGGGCTCGAAGAGTGAAGGTGGAAGTTCTCCTTTGATCCGGGAAAAAGTTTTTGATTCGATCTGGATACGACATGCAATGGCATCACCATGTTTGACGAGCAGGGTTTCTTCGATCCAGGGGCGATCTTCGGGAAACGCCAGGTTGGCGTTTGATTTTTGTGGATGATGGTTCCATTGGTTCCAAAAAAAGGCCGATGCAACCAGGACCAGGGGATCATCCCGGTTTTCCTTCAATAGTTCCTTGATCCAATCATGGTCAATCAATCGTTGTGCCCGGGTCAGTGCGTCTCCCAAATATTGATCACCCACCAACCCGACATCCCCCAGGGTCAACCCGACCCGAAGCCGCAATGGTTCTTCTCCCGGATGTCGTATTTTGTCCTCGTGTAAAAATTGTTCCAGGTTCCAGGCGAAACGCATGGCCACCGGGATGGGATAACCTTTCAAAAACAGATAATAACCGTCGCCGGTGCCATGCCGCCGAATGACCTGGTCGGGATCGGCGAATCCGATCATGGGTTGGATGCTCTCCCGGATCCCCTGTTGCAAACGTTTGAGATGATCAATCTTCGTATCCCGGTTTTGTTGGGAAAAACCGGCCATATCGATCAGAACTATGGGGATGGGGTCTTGAATGGGTTCCATGAACATGCTCCATGAAGGGATCATCTTCATGGAATAATACTATGACCGGTATCGGTTCGTCATGGACCATCATCATCATCTGTATGGAGCGAAGGCAATGATCATCATTAAAAGAAAAAAGGGGTCTGGGGGATTGCCCCCAGGACTTTGATTCTAAAAACAAAGTCAAAAGCGGAACATGGAAAACTTTTTGTTTAAATTAAAAAACAAAATCAACACCCTGGGGGCAATCCCCCAGACCCCTTTTTTCTTTCAATAATTTTTTTGAATGTCAACACGTCAGCGCATCATCGCCACGTCGCGCACGCCCTACCGGATGCCACCCTTGCGCAGGTGGGCCGAATAGGCTTTGTCAGTCACCAGGAAGTGGTCGATCAACCATTCGCGCAACAGCTTGACCAGTTTCATGTCAATGAAGGCAGTACCCTCGTTGAATTGTTTCTGGAATGCCAACACCTGATCCACAAAACCGGCATGCATCGCCTTGTGGGCTTCGGCTTCGGGATAGCCGGTTTTGAGAAAAGCGGCTTCCTCGTGTTGAAAATGGGTCGTCGTATAATCCACCAACTCCTGAAGCATGGTCCCCAAGGCGGACCGCCCCATCCCCCGGTTCATCCCGTTGTACAGTTCGTTGATCAACGCCACCAATCGTTGGTGTTCCTGGTCAAACGATTTAATCTTCACCAAAAACTTATCGCTCCAGGGCATGATCTGTCGGTTTGAAGAGTCTACATCCTGCACCAGATAAAGGCGGTCCAACAGCTCGAACATCATCCGTCGCAGATCGTTGAGCCGGTCCATGCTGGCACGGGCCTGGTCATGTTTGCCATCGGCCACCATCGCGGTGATTTCACGCGCCGTGTTATGGACCTTTTCGTGAACCTCACCCAATTCGCCATAGAGTTCCATGGAACCAAAGATCGTTTGGCCCTCGGAAAAATACCATTGCCCGAATTTGCACTGTTTATGACTGGAAACCTCTTCGGGTTTCAGCAGGGTACGGCCACGAATCACCTGTTCCAGACGACCCAACCATTGCAAATGAGCCAGCTTGATGGTGCGCACGTCAAAACGGGCCTGTTCAATGCGCACACCTCCGACCGCCATCTTCAATGCATTGCTGGTTTCATTGACCACCTCGGTCAATCTGCCCGAATATTCCACCGAACCGTCCAGATAATGGCTGAGTTGCATGGATTGCAACATCATTTTCTGCACCTGGGTCGAAGAGGCGAAAATCTCCTGGGCCGCTGCCTGAACCTTGATGGCGCGATCCCTGGCCGCAGAACTTTCAGCGGCAACCTTGGCGCCATTGGTGGCGACATTGGATGCGGCAGTGGCGATTTCCTGCGTACCGGTTGCCGCTTCGACCGCAGCACGTGCCACCTCCTGGGATGCCGCTTCCAGTTCATGGGCGTTGCGTGAAACCTCCGTCGCCGCCGCACCCACCTGTTCCATGGCCCGGGAAATTCCATTGACCTCCCGATTCTGTAAATCCACCGCTTCGGTGATTTCACGATTGGTGGCATTGATCTCCCGAACCCGCTCGGTAATGCCAAGCGTGGATTTGGCGGCATCCTGGGCCTGCGCCCGGATCTCGGCGGTCTTTTCCTGAATCATCTTGGTCGCCTCGGTGGTCTGACGCGCCAAATCCTTCACCTCATTGGCGACGACCGCAAACCCCAGACCCGCCTGTCCCGCCCCCGCAGCCTCAATGGCGGCATTCAACGCCAACATGTTGGTCTGATTGGCGATGATCTTGATCAAGTCCACCACCTTGCCGATTTCTGCCGCGGATACGGCCAGCCGTTTCATGACATCCATCGACTCCTGGGCATTCTTGTCCGCCTGCGCCGACATGTCATCCGCCTGTTGGCACCGGTCCCGCACCGATTGCAATGAACGGGTCAACCCAACCACCGACCGGGAAACATTGCCCACCGATACATTGACCTGATCCAGGCTGGAATTGACTCCGGCAACGTTGCTGGTCATCTGTTCCGCAGCGGAGGCCATCGTGTTGACGTTGGTGCTGGCCTGTTCCGATGCGGCAGCAATCGCCGTCACGTTTTCGCTCAACTGTTGGGCCGCCAGGGATACCGTTTCAATATTGGCCACCGCATCCAAAATGTTGCTGTTGAGTACCTGGGTTTCCTGATCCAACCGGTCGTTTTCCTGCACCACGCTGCGCGCCAGGGCGTGATTGTCATTGGAATCCTTCCGCAAAGACGTTTTCAACGGCACCATTTCATCCACCACCGACATCACCGATTCCGACTGCAACAACACCGTGTTGATGACATGGGAAAGCTGGTCGGCCATGGTGTCCAAACCACGGAAAATACGACCGAATGAGTTGTCAGAACCCGCATTGGTGCGTTGGGTCAGTTCTCCGCGGCTCAACATTTCCACACTGTCTTCGATTTTGTTGATGGATTGAAGAATGGACCTTAAAAACAATATGATCACAATCAAACCCATCACCGTGGAGAGAAAAATAATCAGTGCCAATAATACTTGGGCACGTTCCGTTCGATCCGCATCCTGGATCGCACCACCATGGAGTTGCTCGATCTGTTTGCGCATCTTCTCAACCAGACCATCCATCCCCTGAGCCGTAGGCCGGTCGATGCCCGATACCGCCTTGTCGGTGCGCGGAATGGATTGAATGTCACCCACCCGGTAATGGGTGGCCAGGGCAGCACGGTATTTCTCCCCAAGATCCTTATGGTTTTCCTTGAGTTTTTCAACATCATCCACCGATTCATGCAAATTGGAAAACCCGGACTTGACCGCCTCCAGCTCTTCTTGAACCTTACGTTCAATTTCCCCAAATTGTTTATAGTATTTAAATTCCTCCATGGAACCTTCTGCCAGGTGGCCCCGAAGAATGGTGTTTTTCCATTCCTGGACCTGCCGGCCAAACAGGGTGGCCGCCTTTTCCGCATGGGAAGCCACCTGGGAAATCAACGCCAAATCCCGCGATGCAATCGTCTGGTTGTGAATCACCACACTTTGCCAGACATTCATTCCAGTCATTATCAGAATCAAACCAATAATGAAATAAAAGCGGGCATGAAGTGAAAGCTGATCAATCCGATGAAGCAATTGGTTCATTTTCATATCCAAAAACATTGATTTAAGGGTGAACTATTAAAATTATATTTTATACCGACTAAAGAAAACGAATAGATCCAACCTTTGTATGTCCAACCAGGTAATCAAAAAACCTTCCCGTTCGCGCGTTCATTTATATCACTTCCGAATCCTGTGGAGAAACCGTCTGCATGCAGTTTTTGCGAAAAATGGGATTGAACTTTATTTTCTCTTGAAAATGCAGCTAAAACAGGATAATGATGGAAGTGTCGGTGCGGGCGGTCGCTTGGTTCGGTTACTTTCCAGCAAACTCCTTTCAGAATACCTTTTCCAAAAGTGCTCTGGAATCGACGGGCTGGGCTTCTCGCTACGCACTGTTTTCATCTCTGGTTGTATCAGGGCTGTCCTCATGGCTGTTTCAATGCCACATCTGGTCCTCTGTTGCCCTCCGAATCAAGTCCCATACTGTCAAAACACTGCTTGAGGGTCGCCGCCGCCCCTTCGAAATCATACTGCGCGACCTGTCGTTCAATCCGGTCCATCCAAACCCCCATCGCCTGCGAAATCAGTCCTTGACGGAGCCGAACAAGCGTCTGCTCCACTTCGGCATCGTAGGAGGCCAACTGCTGGGCCGCCTGCTTCAACAATAAATGCCGTTCGGCAACAAGTTCATCAGTCTCCTCCTGCGCCGTGGCAATTGCAGCCTCCTTTTGCACCCGGGTCAGGGCACGCTGAATTTCGCCAATGATCACATCGACCTGTCGTGATGTTTCCGCCAATTCCCTGTGTATGTGCGATGCCTGTTCTCCTGCCCTCAATGCCGACTCCAGTTCCTTGGCCTGAACACTCAAGGTCACGGCTCCAATGGTTGCCGAAACCCCTTTCAGGGTATGCGCCAACCGATGGGCAGTCGTCGTGTCGTCGTTTTCCAAGGCAGTCCTGATGGAGTCACACACGCTGCGCTGATTGTCGCTGAATTTTGCCAATAGACCCAGGTAACCACGAACATTGCCCCCCATACGCCGCAATCCACCCCGGGTATCCATGCCGGGAATATCGGGCAACTCAAATCGTTCGTTCTGGTCTCCCTGTTTGAAAAACTCCATCTGAACCGGCATCGGCGTGGGAACCGACGGGACAACCCATCGCACCAACTTGGCAAACATTTCGCCAGGATCCACCGGCTTGGAAATATGTTCCTGCATCCCCGCCGCCAAACATTCCTCCCGATCACTCGACATGGCATTGGCCGTCATGGCCAGGATGGGAAGATGTTCAAACCGCGAATCCTTACGGATTTCCCGGGTCGCCGTAATCCCATCCATCACCGGCATCTGCACATCCATCAACACCCCATCGACCGGTTCGCGGGCCAGAATCTCCAACGCAATCCGACCATTCTCCGCCGATAGAACCGTCATGTTGGCCTGTTCCAACAATTCCCGGGCTACCTGCCGGTTGATTTCGTTGTCCTCCACCAGCAATATCCTGGCGCCCGATAATACAACTCCGAAATCCCGATAATTCCCCTGGGACAGTGTCGGTTGAACCCTTTCATTCCCCACCCGACCAAACACTTCCATAATGGTGTTGAACAGAAGATTCTGGTTGATGGGTTTGACGAGAATGCCATCAATACACGCCTTGTCCATGGCCTCCTTGACCATCTCTTCTCCACCATGAGCGGTGGCCATGATCATCAATGGCGGGGGATCGAGACCCAGTTCAAAACGAATTTTGGAAGCGGTCGTAATCCCATTCTGATCCGGCATCATGTAATCCATGATCACCAGGGCAAAAGGCGATGCCTTCGCATGCGCCTCCCGAATCAGACGCAAGGCTTCCAAACCGTTGCCGGCTTCGGTGACTTTGAATGAAAAAGAGTTTAGATAATCAGAAATCACCAGGCGGGCGCTTTCATTGTCATCCACCACCAATACGTTCAATCCCCGCAGTCCAACCCCTGGGAACAGATTTTTCTCAATTTTTTGTTGCGAGACCCCCAGGCGGACATCAAAAATGAATCGGGATCCGAGATTCAACTCACTTTCCACCCGGATCTGGCCATCCATCAATCCGATCAGACGGCGCGTGATGGCCAACCCCAATCCCGTCCCGCCATATTTGCGTGTGGTCGATGAATCCGCCTGGGAAAAGGGTCGGAACAACCGTTCCCGTTGATTGGGAGTCATGCCAACACCCGTATCGCTGACAATAAACTGCAACCGTACCGAATTCCCATCCCGTTCAACAACTTCCACTTGGACGGCAACATGTCCGACTTCAGTGAACTTGATGGCATTGTTGACCAGGTTGATCAAAATCTGTCCCAGGCGCAGCGGATCCCCCACCAGGCTCGGAGGAATGTCGGAAGCGGTCTCCAGACGGAATTCAAGTTTCTTCTCCTTCGCCTTCAAGGACATGACCGCTTCCATGTTTCCCATCACCTCCTCCAGCGTGAAATCGATGGATTCCATGTCCAGCCGACCCGCCTCGATTTTTGAAAAGTCGAGGATGTCATTGATGATACGCAGCAGAGAAGTCGCCGAATTATAGACTTTCTGAATGTAGTCCTTCTGGCGGTGGGTCAATTGGGTTTGCAGGCACAGATGGGACAGGCCAATAACCGCATTCATGGGAGTCCTGATTTCATGGCTCATATTGGCCAAGAATTCACTCTTCGCCCGTGCCGCCGCTTCCGCCTCGGAGGTTGCGATCTTGAGCGAAGTGATGTCCGAATAGACCACCACACTGCTGCCATCAGGCATCTGACTCTCCGAAATACGAATCCAGCGATGACCACTGAATTCTTCCTCGAAGGTTTGAATCAGCCGGTCGGAATGCTTCATCCGATCACGCAGCAGGGGATCTTGATATTCGGTCGATTTGGTGATCTGCCCCCGTTCGACTGCCGCCCGGAGAATCTCATCATAGGTGCGTCCGGCAACAATCAGATCGGCAACCTTGTCATGCAATTCGTGGAAGGCGTTGTTCCAGATTTCAAGCCGGTTGTCCCGGTCGAAGATGGCAAAACCATCCCGGATGGATTCCAGCGACAACATCAACAGCATGTCACTTTTTTCCTTGAGGCTCTCAGCCTCCCTGGCCCTTTCTTCATTTTCCTTTTGTTGGGTGATGTCGCGCGATACGCCGACATAACGGATGACCTTCCCCTCCTTGTCAACAATGGAGGAAATGGTGGTCCCGGACCAGTACAGGGTGCCATCCTTTCTCCGGTTGTGAAATTCACCCCGCCATACCTGTCCCGACTGAATGGTCGCCCATAGATGCTTGTATTTTTCCGTATCATTGCCCGATTTGAGAATCCTGGGATTCTTGCCGACGATCTCCGATACGGCATACCCCGTCAGCTCCACGAATTGAGGGTTGACGTATTCAATGGTTCCCTTCAGATCGGTAATGATGATGGCACTGGGATTGTTCTCGACCACACTCGAAAGCTTGAGCAGTTCAGTTTCCTTTTCCTTTTCGCGGGTCAGATCGCGAATGATGCCGATGAACAGGAGTTCATCCTCGATTTCAAGTTGACTGACCGTGAGAAACAGCGGAATAATCGTGCCATCCTTGCGCAACCCTTGAACCTCACGGCCTGTGCCCATGACGCTGGCGATCCCTGTTTCAAGGTATCGTTTCATGGAGCCATTGTGCAGGACCCGATAGGATTCGGGTATGAGCCGGTTGACATCTTCGCCGATCACTTCTGAGGCGGAATAGTCGAAAAGGCGGGTGGCTGCCCGGTTGAAGGATTCAATGATGCCATCACTGTTGATGGTGATGATGCCATCTCCGGCGCTGTCGAGGATCAGACGCATGCGGGCTTCCTGTTCCCGCAAACATCCCTCGATTTCCTTGCGCCGCGTAATATCCTCGTAGACCCCCAGGATCCCGAGAATTTCCCCATCGAACCCCGGCAGGGGAATCTTGCTCGTCCTGAGCCATAACTCATTTCCCGACCGGGTCGTGCGTACCCGTTCAAAATTCAACCGGGCCTTGCCAGTGGAAAGAACCTCTTGATCCTCCGCACGATACGCCTGTGCATCTTCCCGCCAAGGCATGTCCAAGTCGGTTTTTCCAAGGAGATCACGAGAGGATTGATGTCCGGAATCAAGAGCGAACAACTGGTTGCACCCCAGATAGCGTCCTTCCCGATCCTTCCAGAACACCCGGACCGGAATGGTATCCAAGACCAACGCAAGCATGGCGGCCTGCCGCTGAATTTCCCGATCCACAACGCCCCCTTGGCATTCCTTGACCTTTTTCGTCGAGTAACGCCGTCCCATCACCCGAAGGGTGACCAGGGAACCAATGACCAAACCCGTCATCAGGATCGACAGCAGGGGCAAAATATCCAACCGACCCAATCCTTTCGTTCAGTAGTGACCATCCCCATCCACAGCGTATCGTTCCGGTCCGCTTGCCCGTGATTGGGTCGTCAGATGTAACTTTAGATTATTTCATAATTTTCTCTACTTCATCAAGTCATGCAATCCACGGTTTCTGACCGCAATCAACAAATCATGCCTGGCAAATTGATTTATGCCATTGACACCAACGGACAATCTCCTGTTAATGCAAGCGTGATCTTTCCTTCGAGGAACCGTCTTGGATGTTTTCTCAGGCGTTGGTGAATGGGATACCATCATGATTATTTCCAGCGAAACGACAAACAGAGTCCGACAATTCAGACAGATCCTCCTTTGGCCGTTGCAATTGATCCCTTTGCCTGAAGAAGAGTCCAGAAGTCACTGGCAATTTTTCGATGACATCCGCAAAGGTTCGCCATGGCAGCGGATTGCCGATGAAATCGGCAATGAGTCGGGTGTTTTTCAGGAGATCTATTACAAGGAATTTTCGGTATTTCTGCCTTATGTGCGTCGTTTTCTCTATGGGGAGAACCGTGGTCCGTGGATCAACGGCGGGGAGGACCATCCTGGCAATGCTGCGGTCAAAATTTTCCGCCGCAGGGATGTGACGACGCTCAAAGTGGTCCCACGGGTAGGACATCCCCCGGTGCTATTGGCGGTGGACAGCATTGATCTGTTTTTCTTCGATGACATCGATCTGGTGTTTCTGAAAGTTGAAGTCAGCGGGACCGACCTTCCCCTGGCGACGATTCAGGAGTTGCTCTATCGATTTGGCCGGGCCTATCCCACCGGTTGGAACGAGGATGGGTTGGGAATCCACAATGTGCCGGTCGCCGAATGGTTGGGACCATCGGGAGAATCATTGATGACCTCCGATTTCGGGGATCGATCAAAATTTCTCACCTTTACCAAACAGCATCGGGTTCCAGCCACGGCGGCACACTGGTCATTTTTGTTGCTGCCCCTGGTGTTCGCCGTTTCCGGGGAGATGGGAATGTTGCGGTTCCACCAGATCGAAAATCATCACATGCCGAAAATGGCCTTTGTCGCCCTTGACAATCCGCGCGCTTTGACCCGCGACCAATGGTTGCGGCTGGGGATGGCGGACTCGTTGCATCCCGATGAACCCATTCCCCGCAACGATCCCGACGTCATTCATTTCGAGGCGAATTATTGTTTCGACCGCTATTGGAGCAATACCGATGAGGGGCCCAATTGCCGTTTTCTCTGCCATGGGCGCACCATGCTTCTGGTCGGGGATGCCCAGGCGGGGTATTTCGTCAACGGCAACCGGGGAATGCTGGCGCAATTCCGCCATCAATACTTCATTTTATTTCTCATAGCACACCTGCATCGGGCCTCGCTGTTGATCTTTTCCGACCAACTGGTGGATGCCATTCACGATCTCGATGTCCGTGAAAGTCAATCCTTTCGCACCTTCCGTCATCGCATCCATATGTGTTTTGAAGCCTTTTTGCGCTTCACCCATCGCTATTGGTTCCATGAAATATCGGAACGGACCGATATCCAGGCATTGTTTCGTCTGTGCGGAAAGAATCTGGGCAACGACAGCCTGTATGAGGAAACGAAGGAAGAATTGCGCGACATGAGTCAATATCTGGACAGCGACATGCAACGTCGGCAATCCAAAACGGTCATCCAGTTGACCGTGGTCACAGCCTTCAGTCTGATCGGAACCTTGACCACCGGTTTTCTCGGAATGAACATTTTCGATGAGGCTGGCTCGTCATTCCCAGTACGTTGGGGATTTTTTCTCATCACATTTTTCTTTTCAGCCATCATTCTGCTGTTCACCCTGGTTCAATCGCAAGGATTGTGGGATCTGATGGAAACAATCTCGGATACCAAACGGCCCCTGCTGTCACGAATTCGTATCCTGTTGCGCCTGGGGGAAGAAAAAACGTAAAGGGTGTTGATGCCCCATCAAGATCAAAATTCCTTGGGACAATCCTCCGTCATTCCCGCGCAGGAAATATATCGGAAGACGGTATCCCATGCCGTTTGTTTTCATGATCGGCCATAAAAGGTCAATGAAAGGTCAATCATTTCAGACCGCAAGAATGTTTTGCACATGGTGTGCGATCATCAAATCTTCATCGGTGGGGATGACGTAGGCGGGAATGTTCGAGTTGGCGGTGGTGATGCGGGTGGCATGTTGCGCATTGGCGGTATCGTCGAGTTCAAAACCCAGCCATCCAAGACCGCGCAACGTTTGACGCCGCACCAGGCTTGAATTTTCCCCGATTCCCGCAGTGAAGACCGCGCCATCGATGCCACCCATCACGGCGCAGAGGGCTCCGAACTGTTGTTGAATCCGGTAGACGAACACATCGATGGCGTCACGGGCTCCCGGATGTTGCGATTGTTCCAATAGACGCATGTCGTGGGTCAGTCCGGAAATCCCTTTCAGACCCGATTGCCGATAAAGCACATCCTCAATGGTCTCCAGGGACATGTTCAGTTCCCGAGCCATGAATAAAAGAACACCTGGATCCAGCGCCCCTGACCGGGTTCCCATGGGCAGACCATCCGCCGCAGTCAACCCCATGGTCGAATCAACCGCTTTCCCACCATGGATGGCACACATGCTGGCGCCATTACCCAGATGTGCCACGACCGTCCGTCCCTGGGCAAGCACCGGATCCACCTCCTTGAGCTTCATGGCAATGTACTCATAGGACAGACCATGAAATCCATAACGCCGTATGCCTGCGTCGGCAAGTGCGCGGGGCAGGGGGAATCGGCGTGCTTCTTTTCTTTTGGTTGCGTGAAATGCGGTATCGAAGCAAGCAACCTGCATCAATCCCGGATACAACCGGGAAAGTGCGCGTATGGGTTCAAGGTTGTACGGTTGATGTAAAGGTGCCAGAGGAATCAGACCTTCCAGTGCCTTGATGGCGGCAGAATCAACCACAATCGGCTGACTGAAAGCCAAACCGCCGTGGACAACGCGATGTCCCGCTGCATGAACCTGAGCGTGCTGACCCAACCATTCCAATAAATAGTGCAGACAACGTTGGTGTCCGGCGTGGGCCTCGCCCAGGATTTGTTCCCGGGCTGCCGTTTGGCTACCGATGCGGGCGGAAAAAACCGGGGCCGTATTGATCTCGGAGATCTGTCCCCGTATTCGGCGAACTGGACCGGATGACGTAACTTCAAACAGCGAAAATTTCAGGCTGGAAGAACCGGCGTTGATGACGGCAATGGTCTGGGGATCCATCGGGTCTCCTGGACAGGTTGACAGGATCAAGAAATCAAGGGGCTGGTGACCATCCTGTAAGCCCCTTTCCATTCTTAAACTTATGGTATCGCTCTGCGGTTCAGGAGTGTCCCTTTTTCAGCAACCCTTTTCTGCGGGCATCCACGACCCGGGCCGCAACCGCCACTGATGCCAGACGGGTACGGGTGTTGTCGGAACGGCTGGTCAGAATGATGGGCACCTTGGCCCCCAACACGATGCCAGCACCATCGGCATGCGCCTGCCAGGTCAATTGTTTGGCCAGCATGTTCCCCGATTCCAGGTCCGGGGCGACCAGAATATCGGCGTGGCCCGCAACCAAACTCTTGATCCCTTTTGTCTTTGCCGCCTCTACACTGACGGCGTTGTCATAGGCCAGGGGACCATCGATGATGCCCCCGACGATCTGGCCACGTTCGGCCATTTTCGATAACGCCGCCGCATCCAGTGTTGATTGCATCTCGGGATTGACCGTTTCAACGGCCGAAAGAATCGCCACCTTGGGATTGGAAATCCCCATGGAAATTGCCAAATCAATCGCATTTTGACAAATGTCCACTTTGGTGGCGAGGGTCGGAGCGATATTGATGGCGGCGTCGGTGATCAACAGCGGTCGGCAAAAATCGGGAATATCCATGAGAAATACGTGGCTGATGCGCCGTTCAGTCCTTAATCCCCCATTTTTTTTGACGACCTGTCCCATGATTTCATCCGTATGCAGACTTCCCTTCATCAGGGCATCCGCTTCACCTGACAACGCCATGGCGACGCCGATTTCCGCTGCATGATGGCTATGTTCGGCAGGGATGATCTTGAAGGGTGAAAGATCCAATCCGGCATTCTCGGCAGCACTCTGTATCCGGGCGACGGGACCGATCAGCAAAGGTTCAAGCAAATGCGCCTGGGCGGCCTGAATGGCTCCAGACAGGGAATCACGATCACAGGGATGAATGACGGCCGTCCTCAAAGGCGATACCGGAGCACAGGAATCGATCAGACGGTCATAACGCCAATATTCTTCCAGATCAGGACCGGGACAGGGTCGGTTAACACTCATGGGACACTCCTTGGGGGGAACAGGCCATTCATCGTGGGCGCAGAATCAATGTTCAATAACGATACTTTTCCATGGGGTCGGGCAGATATTCAAGGGATAATCGTACAGGTGGCGCAACAATTGCTTGGAGGTTATCGATAGTAAATTACGGTTCGAAAATGGTTCATTTATTTGACATTGAGGTGCACCCATGAGGGAAAACACGATAGAAGAGTTTGATTTCAATATTGACTTTAACAATGATGAAGCGCAGACGGATCGACGGGAAGAACACGATTCCATCCACACTTCAGAGGTTGCCGTTCCCCGTCGGCAAGATGCAATGGGCACGAATCCATCTCCCAAACCGGGCGACAACCGTTTTTTCTCCCGCTATCCATGGGGAAAACTTTCGCTGCTGGCCCTTTCGGTCCTCATTGCGGCCAAAGCGGGTCTGGCCCTGGACCGAAACTTCATGAACTTTTCCCTGGACGGCAATGTACATTCAGAATCACTCTCGAACGTTCAACCTTCACGTGCGGATGCAACGCAAGGACCAGGTTTGACCCATACCCTTTCATGGTTGCCGCAATCCTCCAGCGGTCTCAAGTTTTCCCTACCTGGAGACCCCTCGGCGGCCAGGAATGGTCCCGCCGAAACCGTAGCGGTGGTACAGGAGTTGATGGACATCAATCTGGAACTGAAAGCTCCGCCGCACACGACGCTGACACAGCAAATTGATTCAAGCTGGCTGGAAATCGATCCGGAAATGCTGAAATCAGTTGCTGAACCCCCGGATCCCACATACTTTTCACAGGGAACGGAAGAAAAATTATCATTGGAACTGAAAAATAATCCCTTTTCCCGGGAAGAACTGTTAGAGTTGGCATTGATGCGTTAAGCCGTTCATGAGGTTGCTTCGGTTTGACACTCAATCCCTTGGGCGAGATCTCCGGGAAGCCACCGTCTTTATAAAATGAATGGATATCATGATCAACGAGGATCGCCATCTGATTCTGGTTGTGGATGATGACAGCGTCATTCTGCAACTGCTCGATGCCTTTCTGCGCGAAAACCATTTTTCCGTCCTGTTGGCGGACAATGGATTCGATGGCTTGAAAATCTTTGAGCAACATCATCCCGATCTGGTATTGCTGGATGCGCAGATGCCATTGATCGATGGGTTTGATACCTGCCGCAAAATCAAAACCCTTCCGGGAGGTGACGATGTCCCGGTCATCATCGTGACCTCGCTTTCCAGTGGCGAGGCCATCAACCGGGTGTTTCAGGCGGGAGCGGAAGATTATATTT
Source organism: Magnetococcales bacterium DCbin4 (assembly GCA_002753735.1). Taxonomy (GTDB): domain Bacteria; phylum Pseudomonadota; class Magnetococcia; order Magnetococcales; family UBA8363; genus UBA8363. Next base: position 27,442 of record PEAN01000031.1, on the reverse strand, counting down.
CCAAACCCATCAACTGGGATCTGCTCCGACAACGAATGCGGCGTATTCTGCGCCACAAAGCCTCGTTCCTCGCCCTGCGGGAAAAAGAAGAGCAAATCCGCCTCGCAACCGACTCCCAGAGCGATGCCATCATCACCGCCGATGGTATGGGAAATATCGTTTTTTGGAATCGGGGTGCCGAATTGATTTTCGGTTATACCAAAGAAGAAGTTCTGGGCCGCCCCTTGACCATGTTGATGCCGTACCGGTTTGCCAGCCAACATATCGAAGCGGTCAACCGCGTTCGTGAAACGGGCAAGATGAAAATGTCGGGCCGGTTGCTGGAATTATTGGGGCAACGGAAGAGTCGCGAAGAATTTCCGATGGAAATCTCCATCACCCACTGGTACGCCGGGAAAAAAATGTTTTTCTCTGCGGTCATTCGCGATATCAGCGAACGGAAAAAAGCCTTGGGCGGGCAGGAGGGGTTGGCCCTCTTTGATTTCCACATCATCGACCAGATCCTGGCACTGGTCAATCGGGTTCATCCTCAAAGAGCAGGTCTGCTGGAATTTCACCATGTCAAATCGATCATGGAAAACGTTTTCCTTGCCGGATTGCGTCGTGAGGAAGATTTGCCGGTCAAGGTCAGCGTTACCTTGGGTGATGAAACCTTGATTTCCAACACGCCAGGATTCGATGCTCCTTTCATCCACTTCGACACCCCCGTTCCCTTCACCGTCGATTCCCTGGTGAAACTGGGTCCCGGTTTTGATCCCGCCACCACCTCACTGTTCGTTCGTGCCAAACACAATGCCCCCAGAAACCTGGAGATATGGGGCGCGATGTTTTCCAGTACCCGTGGGCGAGGCATGTTGGACCCCTTTCCCTTCCAGCAAGAACCACTTCAGGTTTTGACGATTATCACCCGCAAGACGGGATCCCTGGTCATCCGATGGGGCGAGAGGATGCTGGCCCATTTCCAGTCGGGCCATTTTTCCGAACCGGTCGCGGATCCCTTTGAAAACTGTATCATCGCTTCAACGCTGATGGAGGTCGTTTCCGCTCACCCCGAATATCGGACATCGGGAGAACTGTACTGGGAAATCTATCGGTCGATCCTGATGTTGCTATTGAGGCGTTCTGCCGAAGACAGTACGGGGGGAACCGTCATTTGGTTGCCCGAGGCATATACCATTCGAACACAGGAATCCTTGATCGACCGTTACCCCCTGTTGGAAAGCCAGGAAGGTGCAAAGATTATTGATGAATATTGTCAATTGGAACTCAAAAAAAGAAATTTGGGTGATTCGGTTTCACCACCGGATGATCAGGGATTGAAGGCGATCGGTCAGGCATTGCTTGATGTCAAGCGGCGCATGATTGAACATACCGAATTCTTGTCCCATTTGACCCGGATCGACGGTGCCGTGATCATTTCCCATCGTCTCAAGCCCATCGCCTTTGGGGCCATTCTGGCGGCCAATACCTGGAATGGCCAAGTCCTCTACGATAACCGTGATGGTACACGCTCTGGACACGACGTGGATCGATCCAAATACGGCACCCGTCACGGCTCCGCCGTCGATTTCGTCGCCCGTTATCCCGGGGCAGTTGCGTTTGTCCTGTCCCACGACGGTCCGGTATCCGCCATGACGTTCAGCAATGATGCGGTGTTCTGGGTTCCGGACTACATCAGTACCTACTGAATGGGTCCATTGCCGGAGGGTTGCGTTCATGAGATGGATTCAATGGGTATGGTTCCTGTTGATGGCCGTTTTTTCCACGCCATCCGATGCAGCCCCCTCGTTCGACTGTAACCGGGCGCGGTTGCCGATCGAGTCATTGATTTGTCAGGATGAGGCATTGGCCCGTCTTGATGGCGAGATGGGTGCCGCCTTCATTCAGGCGAAAAAGAATGCGCGTGATGCCCGGGTTGATCTCATTCAAAAAGGGCAACGCCAATGGTTGTCCGAACGTTTGCAGCACTGCAATATTTCCAACAAACGGGGGGAGGATCCCGATGACCCCAAAGCGGCAGTTGCCTGCCTGACCCCCCTCTATCAGCAACGTATCCGCGACCTGACCGCCTCATCCACAGACACAATCCCGGGTGTGGAATGGGCCAATCCCACAGGGGTTGTCAAACAGGTGCGCCAGGTCACCGTTCGCTTCACCCATCCCATGGTTCCCATGGGGGATCCCCGTTTGGATGATCCGTTCATCATCCAATGTCCCTGGAAAGGGAAAGGGCGGTGGGCCGACTCCCGGAACTGGATCTTCGACTTCGACCGTGATCTCCCTGCCGGAATCCTCTGTTCCTTTGCACTGAAAAAATCATTGAACACCCTTGCAGGTCAGCCCTTGGCGCAAACAGGTGATTTTTCCTTTTCAACCGGGGGCCCGGCCATACTCCAGGCATTTCCTGCGGAAGGGAATCATGAAATCGATGAGGAACAGGTATTTATCCTAGGTTTGGATACTGCTGCCGATCCATCCTCCATTCAGGATCATGTCCACTGTCAGATATCGGGAATCGCCGAAAACATTGGTGTACGTCTCCTGACTCCGGAAGAACGTGCCCCACTGATCCGGGTCGCGGATGATCTGGTCGATTATTATCAGGATCGTGCCTTGGGCAAGGGCGAAAACGCAACGGCCATTGATCTGGGATCGGTCCAACAGGGAGAAGGCCATCAAAACGACCTCCTCAAATTGCTTGATGCGCCCAGCGCACCCCTTGCGGCCGTGCAATGCAAACGTCATCTGCCACCTGGCACCGAGGTCAGTCTGGTCTGGGGCAAAGGAGTTCAATCCCGTTCAGGGGTGGCGACGGAAGAGGAACAGGTATTGCGGTTCAAGGTGCGTGAACCATTTCAGGCCCGTTTTTCCTGTAACCGCACCCACAAGGATGCCGACTGTCTTCCCATTCGTCCCCTGCAATTGTATTTCAATGCCCCCATTGCGCGGACGCTGGCGGAACAGATTGTCCTGAAGGGGACCGGTGAACGCCGCCAGCCCAGGATTGATGACGATGAATCGTCCAAATCCGAATTTGTGCAATGGATCCACTTCCCACAGCCGTTTCCTGAAAATAGTGAATTTTTCCTGGAATTACCCAATGGGATCAAGGATGATTCAGGACGTGATCTTGTCAACCAGAGAGAATTCCCCCTCAAAATTCGCATTGACGAACTCCCACCCTTGGCCAAATTTCCCGCCAGCTTTGGGATTATCGAGGCCAAGGGCGAACCCGCCTTGCCGGTCACCTTGCGTCATCTGGAAACGTTTGTGTCAGAGGATCCCAATCAGTTTTCCTCCTCCCGGGCAGAGAAACAAAAGGGTCCCCGAATCAATGAATCGACCCCTGCCACGGAACCGTCCGAAATTCGGGGACGCATGCTCCGGGTCGTCAATCCCGGTGATTTTCCGGGGTGGATGAAACGCATCAATGAAGTCCAGTGGGGGAAAAGTCATTGGGATCCGGAACAACAAATCAATGTCACCGATCAGGCCATCGGTGAGGTATCGGTCTTTACTTCCACCGATCATCCTTCACTCTCCACGTTTATCCTGCCCAAACCCAATGGGGCCAAAGCGTTTGAGGTCATGGGCATCCCCATGCCCAAACCGGGTTTCTACGTGGTTGAATTGGCGAGCCAACGTCTGGGCGCAGCGTTGCATGGCACTCCCAAACCCTATCATGTGCAAACCGCGGCGTTGGTCACGCACATGGCGGCGCACTTTTTTCGCGGTCGGGAATCCTCTCTGGTCTGGGTCACCGAACTCGACAGCGGTCATCCGGTTGCAGGAGCTGAGGTGACCGTTTCCGATTGCAACGGCAAAGTCTTTGTCCGGGGGAACAGTGACCGGGATGGACTGCTGAAGATTGAACTGGGATTGCCCGAACCCTATTCGCTGCCCGATTGTCCGACAGGAGATCGAGCATTCCTGATTGCCGCACGCCTGGGAGAGGATGTGACCTTTGTCATGTCCACTTGGAACAACGGAATCGAACGCTACAGTTTCAATCTTCCCAGCAACCATCAGGATAAACCCTACCGGATTCATACCGTGTTGGACCGAAGCCTGTTCCGGGCAGGAGAAACGGTCCACATGAAACACCTGATGCGCATCCATGATCGCCGGGGATTTTCCCTGCCGGATAAAAAATCGTTGCCGGGAAAAGTCAGGATCCAACATGCGGGTGGGTCTGCGGAATATGACATTCCCCTGTCATGGAATGAATTCGGGAGTGCTGAGAGTACGTTTGAGCTTCCCAAGGAGGCCAAACCCGGGACCTACGATATTTCCATCGGCAACGTTTCCAGTGGCCATTTTCGTGTCGAGGCTTTCCGGGTACCGCTCATGCAAGGGTTGGTCAAACCGGTTGCCACCGATCTGGTGCGTCCATCCCGGGCAGAGGTTGATCTCCAGGTGAACTATCTTGCAGGTGGACCGGCGGCCAACATACCTGTCAAGGTTCGGGGGATGCGCTTAACCCGAAAGGTCACCTTTCCCGATCATGAAGATTTTGAATGGGCCAATGGGGAGATCAAGGAAGGGCTGCGATCACGAGAACAACCCCGGGATGACGAAGAGGTCACTGAAGAAGCGTCAACCAAACCATATTCCCTGCCGGTCGTTGCCACCCATCTCGATCCTGCGGGTGGGGGACGTGTGACATTGGGTGATCTGGGGACGGTCAAAACGCCGAAAAGCCTTTTGGTTGAACTGGAATATCTTGATCCCAATGGTGAAATCATGGTCTCTTCGGCCCATATGAACCTGTGGCCCACGGCGGTTGTGGTGGGCATTAAACCGGATCGATGGATGCAATCCCGGGAATCGATCCGGGTCAAGGTCATGACCGTGGATCTTCACGGCAAGCCCAAGGGAGGGGTTCCGGTGGTCCTGGAACTCTTCAAACGCAAAACCTTCAGTCATCGCAAGCGGTTGTTGGGTGGATTCTACTCCTACGACCAACATGATGAACTGACCCGGATCAAAGAATGGTGTTCCGGGAACAGTGATGAACAGGGGACCTTTTCCTGCGAAGGGGAAGCGCCAGGGACCGGCAGTTTGGTGGCGCAGGCGCGTGTGATGGATGAGGGGGGCAATGTGGGTCATGCCCATACGGAATTGTGGGTGCCGACAACTGAAGATACCTGGTTTGGTGCTTCGGATGGGGATCGCATGGACCTGCTTCCGGAAAAACGGCGTTATGAACCGGGTGAAAAGGCAGCTATCCAGGTTCGGATGCCGTTTCGGGATGCGACCGGGCTGGTGGTCGTGGAACGGGAAGGGGTGATGGAAACCTTTGTCCAACCACTTTCGGGACAATCGCCGCGAGTCGACGTGCCAATCCTGGGCAATTACGGGCCGAATGTGTTTGTGGCGGTCTTGGCGGTTCGTGGGCGCACAGGCGAAATCCAACCCACCGCACTCATCGACATGGGGCGACCGGCAATGCGTTTGGGGATCACCCAGTTACAGGTCGGATGGCGTGATTATGAATTGAATGTCGGCGTGACAGCGGATCGGGCCGCCTATCAAACCCGGGAGACGGCGGATGTCACGGTGACCGTTCACCGTGCCAATGGCAAACCTTTGCCGTCCGGGGGTGAAATCGCATTGGCTGCGGTCGATGAAGGATTGTTGGCGTTGTATCCCAATGACAGTTGGAAACTGCTGGAAGGGATGCTGAGCGAACGGGGCTTGGAAGTGGAGACGGCAACCGCCATGGGGCGGGTGGTGGGACGACGGCATTTCGGCAGAAAGGCGGTTCCCCAGGGGGGCAGTGGGGGCCGAAAATCGGCCCGGGAATTGTTTGAAACCCTGTTGCTCTGGCAGGGACGTGTCAAACTTGATGCTTCAGGCATGGCCCGGGTGAAGGTACCGTTGAATGATTCCATCACCTCATTTCGCATCATGGCAGTTGCCACGGCGGGAGTTGATTTATTCGGAAGCGGTTCGACGATCATTCGCGTATCGCGGGAGGTTGTTCTTTTTTCCGGTCTGCCACCCGTCGTTCGGGAGGGAGATCATTTCCGGGCGGGGTTCACGATCCGAAACGCGGGGGAAAAACCGGTCCAGGGGAAGGTCCGGGCGCTGGTCAAACCGGAAGGGGTGGGAAGCCTGCCGGCTCAGAAGGTGACGCTGGCGCCGGGTGAGGCACAGGAGGTATTCTGGGAGGTGACCGTTCCCACATCAGAAAATCTTTCGTGGGATGTGGAAGCGGATATGGGTGGGGTCCAGGATCGGGTCAAGGTGACCCAGGAAGTCAAGGCAGCAATCCCGGTGCGCGTTCTTCAATCCACGTTGTCCCAATTGGAAGGAGAGACGCGGATGGATTGGGCCATGCCCGCGGGTGCCTTGCCAGGACGCGGTGGCATCGGCGTCTCCTTGACGTCAAGCCTGGCATCCGGGTTGACGGGGGTACGTGAATACATGCTCCGCTATCCTTACACCTGTATGGAGCAGCAGATTTCCAAGGCGGTTTCTTTGGAAGACCGGCAACTGTGGGACAAGATCGTCGCCTCCTTGCCCAGCTATCTGGATGGTGATGGCCTGCTCAAATATTTTCCACAAATGTCCTGGGGCAACGATACCCTGACCAGCTATCTGTTGGCTGTTGCAGAGACGGCAGGCTTGAAGATTCCTGAAAAGCCCTTGGCTTCGATGAAAAAAGGGTTACTGGCTTTTGTCGAGGGGCGTATCCACCGGGATTCATCCCTGGCCACTGCTGATCTGACCATGCGACGTATCGCTGCTTTGGCGGCGTTGGCCCGGTATGACCACATCGATCCCAAGCTTGTGGGTTCGATTTCGGCTGAACCCAACCTGTGGCCCACTTCGACGGTCGTGGATTGGATCGATTTGCTCAACCGGGTTCAGGATTGGCCCGAAGGCGATGCCCGGAAGGATCAGGCATTGCACATTCTACGGTCGCGTTTGAATTTTTCCGGAAGCACCATGAGTTTTTCCACCGAGGCAAGCGATTATTTTTGGTGGTTGATGGTATCAACCGATGTCAATGCCAATCGCGCGATTCTGGCGGTACTCAAGGAGAAAGGGTGGCGGGAGGATGTGGGACGGATGATGCGGGGCAGTCTGTTCCGGCGACAGGAAGGACATTGGAGTACCAGTGTTGCCAATGCCTGGGGAACCCTTGCGGCACGTCGTTTTGGTTCAGTGTTCGAGGGTGAACGGGTTTCGGGGACAACGACGTCACGATTGGCCGAAGATCAAAAGGAATTCGACTGGTCAAATCAGCCCAGGGGAGGTCAGGTTTTGCATCCCTGGCCGCAGGGAACCGCATCCTTACGGGTTCGGCACCAAGGAAAAGGTAAACCTTGGCTGACGGTGGAGAGTCGTGCAGCAATTCCGTTGACGGAACCATTATTGGCCGGTTACCGGGTGAAACGGACGGTGACCGCGGTGGAACGCAAGCGGGAAGGGGAATGGCATCGGGGTGATGTGTACCGGGTGCATTTGGAATTGGAAGCACAGGGGGACATGACCTGGGTGGTGGTAGCGGATCCAATCCCTGCGGGAAGTTCCATCCTGGGGGGTGGTTTGGGCAAGGATTCAGCGACCATGACGGCAGGGGAACAAAGCTCGGGATCGATCTGGCCTGCGTTCACCGAGCGCAATTTCGAGTCTTATCGTGCCTATTATGAATGGGTTCCCAAAGGAACGTGGCAGGTGGAATATACGTTGCGGTTGAATAATGCGGGTGATTTCCAACTGCCGTCGACCCGTGTGGAAGCGATGTATGCCCCGGAACAGTTTGCCGAAATACCCAACGCAAATATCATAATATTACCATAGCGCGGCATCGCCGCAACCAGATGGAAAGACAGGCGTTCCACCTTTTGATCCGGTAGTTGATAGGCTTAACAGCGAAACCAAAAGGGGAATGCCATGGAGACTTTTTTATCGAAATACAAAGAAGATGACAGCGGAACACTTTCGGGATTTGATCCGCTGGTATTCCGGGGAATACTCCGTTCCCTGGCCTGCAAGGGAGGGATGAGTTCCCAACTCTACTCGGCAGGGGTGTTGCTGAAAGATTTGCCGGACACGTCGTCGAAATGGCGACACGCCTGATAAGGTGTCTCGGTAGAATGGTCTCGGCAAGCGTTCCGACCATTGCACGATGTGCCATTGAGCGGAACGAGCAAGGAAGAGAAATTCCTCCTGCTTCGTGCGCACGTCCTGATCAAAAAGGCCACCGGAACTTATCGTAACCCAGTCACTGACAAGGGACAAGACATCGGCCCCCATCACCGCCCGTAAAACCAGCACGGAATCTCCAATAAGATTCGCATCTTGAGAAAATCTACGCGGGATAAGAACATATAAAGGGATTGAAGTATACAGTGCGAGAAAACGCTCGCGCTCTCCAAGGATGGTCAGCGTTTAAAATGTCAGGATCCGGAAATCATCCGGCGATTGGTCCAACGAGCGAGGTTGACCTTTAACATGATGCACCCTTTTCCGAAAAGTGCAGCATGCTGAAGGATACCACGGTTGATTAATTCTACTTTGTCACATTCATTAATCAGGGATTATTGACATTCAAAAATATTGAAATAAAAAAGGGGTCTGGGGGCAATCCCTTCAGCCCCCTTTTTTATTTCAATATTTTTATACATATCAGTCAATTGTCAGTTATCCTTTCCAGTTAATGAACGTGACAAAGTAGAATTAACGAAAACTATGAATTCCAAGCTGGGCGCGGTGAAAATTTTTCTTTATTTTTTTGACATTTTTTTTCAATAATGGGTACCATGTTCAAATGTGTTCTTTTGAAGTATCGGTGTTGCAGAGATGATGGGACGTTGGTTTGGTTTTCTCCAGATTCTGGTTTTGACTTTTTTTGCCCGGGGGGCCATGCCCGGGCAAGGTCGTCCGAGGAGACTGGAAAAGGAAATGGGGCACTTCAGGTTTTTGTTCATTACTATCATCATAGTGGAATGTGTGGAACATGGACAAATTAAAGCTGAGAACACAGATAATAACCGGCATCGCAATACCCTTGATCATGCTGATACTGCTTGGCGTGGTCGCCATACAAAACATCAACGGCATCAGTGCCACCAACGACAGGGTTGTGCATACCTATGAGGTCCTTGGCCAGGCGGCATCCATCATCAGTTCGGCGGTGGACATGGAAACCGGTATGCGTGGCTACCTGCTGGCCGGCAAGGAAGAGTTCCTCGACCCTTACAAGGGTGGCGAAAAGGATGCCTATGCAAAAATCGAATCCCTGAAGGATACGGTTAGCGATAATCCAATACAGGTCAATCGGTTGGCAGAGGTGGATAAGATTTTGCGGGAGTGGCAGGAGAAAGATACGATGCCCTCCATCAACCTGCGTCGGGAGATCGGTAACGCCGAAACCATGAATGACATGGCCAAATTGGTGGGTGAGGGCCGTGGCAAGGTTTTTTTCGACAAGTTCAGGGAGCAGGTTCAGACTTTTATTGATCGGGAATCCACCCTCCTGGACAAGCGCCAGAAAGAGATGAGTGCCAGTGGGGCACAAAGTGGCGAAGAAATGAAAAAATCCGTCGAATGGGTTGTCCACACCTACCAGGTCATCGGTCAAGCCAACGCAATCTTGATGTCCGCCGTGGACATGGAAACCGGTATGCGTGGCTACCTGTTGGCTGGCAAAGAGGACTTTCTGGCACCATACAACAATGGCAGAAAAAAGTTTTTCGAACTGACGTCCAGTTTGAAAAAAATGGTGGAGGACAATCCTGCCCAGGTGCAACTTCTGGGTGAGATGGAGTCCACCATCGGTGGCTGGATGAAAGAAATCGTAGATCCCGAGATCGCCTTGCGTCGCAAGATTGGCTCGGCAAAAACCATGGATGACATGTCCAGACTGGTTGGAGCGGGTCATGGCAAGCTGTATTTTGACAAATTTCGTCAGATCATGGCGGACTTCAGCAACGAAGAAAAAGAGTTGATGGGCAAGCGCCAGGAAGCCAACAAGGCAACGGTCGGCAACACGTTCACGTTCATCTCCTCGACCATCGTGGCGTCCATCATCTTGAGTATGGGGTTTGGATTGTACATCATCCGTCTGGTCCTCATTCAGGTCGGTGGTGAACCAAAAGCCATCAGTGAGTTGACGTCGAAAGTGGCTGCTGGTGATTTAGGCATGCGGTTTGACGCTTCCAGCAAGGCAACGGGCATTTTCTTGTCCATCAAGGACATGGTGGAAAAGCTGCGGGAAATCATCGAAGGGGTTTCGACGGCGGCTACCCAGGTTACTACCGGAAGCAATGAAATATCCGATTCCGCACAAAATCTTTCCCAAGGCGCGACCCAACAGGCAGCCTCCATCGAGGAAACCTCGTCGGCCATTGAGGAAATGTCGGCGAATATTCAGACAAACACCGACAACGCCAATACGACCCAAAGCATTTCGCAAAAGGCCGCCAAGGATGCGGAGGAAGGGGGGAAGGCAGTGAGTGAGGCGGTACGTGCCATGAAAGAGATCGCCTCAAAAATTGGAATTATCGAGGAGATTGCCAGACAGACCAACCTGCTGGCTTTGAATGCAGCCATCGAGGCTGCACGGGCCGGAGAGCATGGCAAGGGGTTTGCGGTAGTTGCTGCAGAGGTGAGAAAGTTGGCGGAACGTAGTCAAACAGCGGCCGGGGAAATCAGCCAACTTTCCGCATCAAGTGTTGATGTGGCGGAGAGGGCCGGAGGAATCATCAACAAACTGGTTCCTGACATTCAGAAAACAGCGGAGCTTATCAAGGAGATCGCTGCCTCCAGTCGGGAGCAAAGTCAGGGAGCGGGCCAGATCAACCAGGCAATCCAACAACTTGACCAAGTGATTCAACAAAACGCAGGTGCTTCCGAAGAAATGGCCGCAACTGCGGAGGAACTGCGTTCCCAAGCCGAACTGATGAATCAAACCATGTCATTCTTCAATATTGGCCATCGTGAGAAGCCCGCAAGCCGGAAAACACAAAAACCAAAGAGTGGCTCCAAAACGCAAATCGCTCATGGTGCAAAACCAGGGACCAGGGCACTGACCCACGTTGGGAAACATTCAGTTGAATCCAGCCCACGCAAACCCGAAGGGGTTGACCTGAAAATCGGACCCGAGAAGCATTCGGATGAAGAATTTGAATCCTTTTGATACAAAGGAGTTTCCCTATGAGTGTCGTAGGCATCGTGGAACCAACGCAGTTTCTGACTTTTCACCTGGACAAAGAGGTATTTGCCATTGATATCTCAAAAATTAAGGAGGTGCTGGAGTTTACCGATCTGACCCATATTCCCAGTACTCCGGACTTCATGTGTGGAGTGATCAACTTGCGTGGCAGTGTCGTGCCGATCATTGATTTGCGATTGAAGTTCGGCATGGCCAATGGGAAAAGAACTGTCAATACCTGCTTCATCATCATTGATGTTAAGCAAGAAAATGGTACAACTGTCATTGGGGCCATGGCTGATTCGGTCAAAGAGGTGATGGAATTGAACCCCGATCAGATTGAACCCCCACCAAAAGTAGGTACTGGCTTGCGCGCCGACTATATTTGCGGCATGGGCAAACTACACGATAACTTCGTTATCTTGTTGGACACGGACAAGATTTTCTCTGTGCACGAGCTCAACACTATCCGTAATACCAGTGTACCTTTACCCAATCAACATGAACGGGCGGCATGACAGGGGTTACCAATCAGATCCCTCTGGTTCGCAGGTTGCACCGGGGGATGGTGGGGGGGAGGAAGTAATAGTAACCATTCAGATCTCTCTGGTTCGCAGGTTGCATCTGGCGCACTCGGGCATTGCGTTCCCCTCTTCGCAAAACCTGGATGGTGGACCATTACAATTTCTGTTTGGAAACCACGTACCCTGTGGAACTTCATCGGGGACCGGTACAGTTGTCATCAAACTCCAGCCATGGCGGCTGCTGGGCTGACGGACCACTCCTGGAGTATAATGAAACTGCTGGGCTATCAACTTATGGAAACAGGGTGACGGACAGGCTACAAGAATGAATGAAACCATGGTGGCCACCAAGACCCCCTACAATGGTCCCGGTCTTGTTTGCAAAAACCGCGAAAAGACCGGGACACATTGCAGGGGGTGAGGCATGACCACATGCAATGCGTTTGCCTTTTTTCGCTTTAAAGCGCGAAGAAAGGCAAACCAAGGCTCGCGTCTGCGCGATCTTCCCGCAAAAACCACGCGGGAAGATCGCTTCGGGTGAAATAGCGCGTAAAAAACAAAATAAAAATCAAAGTCCTGGGGGCAATCCCTTAAGCCCCATTTTTTCTTTCAATAATATTTTGAGTGTCAACAATCCCTGATTAATGAATGTGACAAAGTAGAATTAGATTCCCAATAGCGACCACAGTTGCAAGCGCATCCATTCAAAGAAACGGTGGGTCCAGATCCAAATCAACAATTCACGGCCCACATCGATTTTCCCAACCCCTTCCATTCCTGGACGCAGACGTTCATTGACGCTCGCCAAGGCAGCTTCAACCCGAAAATGATTGCGTCCCTCGGTCACACTGGCAACCGGGGTTACCAATGAAACCTGGAAGGGAAACGTCTTTCCCGGAAGGGCTGCAAGCATCAAAGTGCCCCGTTGCCCAACGCTGACACGACCGATATCATATTCTTCCACTTGCAATACAATCCGGTACGCATTCAACGGAGCGATTTCGAACAAGGTCTGCCCCTTGCTGACCGTCCCCCCGAGATGCTGCGATAAATCACCACTGACAATGATTCCATCGAAAGGGGCAACGATCCGTGCCCGGGCAAGCATGGTTTCCGACAATTCACGTTGCGCCGCCGCCTGCCTAGCCTGGGCCATGGCAATCTGAATCTGGGCAAGGTTGTGCTGGGCCTGGGCATCATCGGTTTGCTTTTGATATTGCGCCTGTTGACTGGTCCAGCGGGAAAGTTCCAAACGAATATCACGGTCGTCCAACCGCGCCAGCTCTTCCCCCTCTTTGACCACCTGTCCGGCACGCACCCTGGCGGTTGCGACATAACCATCATAGGGCGAAACAATAACCCGGAGAATTCCCCCTTCCAGACTGGCAGTGGCTGACAGCCGATAATCCCCCTCCATATAAGAAAAGAACAAAAGCAGCGCCAAACCCAAGGCCACAAGTAGCTTGCGTTGTCCCCCCAAAGGACCGGTCAGCCGTTCCGACTCTTCGCGTGTCCCCTCCAACGCCCGTTCGTACCACGGACGTTCGACCCGGCGCCGGTTGAGCAATACCCGGCCCAGAATGGGCGTCAACGTTTCCGCTTGCTGTAACCGGACATCGGCAACGTTCGACTCCGGCCATTCAAAAAGGAACACCCCCATCCTTCGCGATTCATTTTCTCCTGCCGCAAAGGGAACGGACAAGACCGTTTCGGCACCAAAATCACGGACCAGATGTTGATGTTCCCGAATGTTGATCCAATCGGCACTTCCGCCACTTTTGGGTCCATCCGTATCCCGGGCGTGGGTATAGAGTCCGACGTGAATGGGGGTAGACTGTTCCATCGCCTCATTCATCGCCGCTTCGATGGCATGGATCAGATCGATTCGCCGAGCGACATCCACCGAATGGGAAAGGGCCGAAAACTTGACCTGGGAACCTTTGACAAAACCAACGGAAACCCGATCACACTCCAGCCGGGCAGCCGCTTCAGTCACGACCGCATGAACCGATGCCTCGGCATTCGGGGCATCAAGGGCAATCATGGTCAAATCCAGGGCCAGCAGCAGACGTTCCCGCAATTCGGACTCAGCGGTGACCTCCGCTTCACGCCAGGTTTGCTCCAACCATCCCTGGCCCCAACGCAACCATGACATGGCATGACGTGGGACCCCCGCGGAAAAGGCCAGTGCAACCACACCCCGCACCGTACCCTCACGCTCGATCAACCAAGCCATCAATCCCCGACCGCGAAAGGCGGTGAGGGGCATCCGTTTATCCAGCGCCTGTTCCGAAAGTTGCGCCAAATCCTTGCTGACGGTTTCACCTGGCCAGATCGCTGCCGGATGGAACCGTTGTGACGCAGGATCAGCCAGGACCAGGACTGCCTCCTGGACCTCGCCCCCCATCCCCGCGACCAGACATTTGAGCCAGGTCGCATGGGCATGGGCATCATCCTCCCGGCCAAGAATCAGCCAGGGATCGGAAACATGGGTGGAAAGATCGGTTGCGGCCACGGGGCGATGCCCCCGATCAATCAAAGTTTCAATTCACCATAACGGGATTCATATTCGCGCAGCCCCATTTCCAACAGGGTCATGAGCCTTTTGGCAGCAAATGGATTCAGGACGATCCGGTTGGAAAGCACCACCTTGACCTCTTTCTGGTCCGCCTGCCACGCCTGATTGGCACCGAACAAAACCATGATTTCCTCACGCGTTCCCAACACGTTGCACACATTGGCATAACTGGTCTGCATCTGACTGTCATCCCACACGATCTGGGTGGCAGGGACGGTCGAGGTGACTTTTGGTTCTTCTGGCGGTGTAACCATCGAGTTATTCTCCTGAGGGGGTGGTTGTGGAAAAAGCTGGATCTTGATTGGATAATGATGAACAAATCAACGTTCTATTCCATTCAATACGGTTCCGCTGCCAATGTTCATTGATGTTCTGAGTAAAATCGGATCGGACAAATTTTGCTCTGCCTTTACACCATTCAGAGGATTCCCTGCGAATGATGATTCCTTCCATAAGTCCCTGACGATAAGCACTTGGTTGTGAGTCTAATAGTGCTCTAAGTTTTTCCATCGTCGTCCGGCCTTTGGAGATCTGGTTAACGGTGGCAAACCCGAACATGTTTGCCAACTCATTACGCCTGGAAGTATTCCAAAAACTGCTACGCTTTCTATCATACACATCAAACACGATAAACCAGTCTGGTAAAGCGTCATAATCCAGCGAATGCTTGGCACTGCACCATTCTCCGAAAACGATGAGATGACGCTCCAGGGAATCCATCAGGTGGAATTGGTAAGGTGTAACCCATGTATTGAGGCGAGAAAATTGTCCCTTGAATGGTGGAACAAGATAGTGTCCACGATTCTGAATTTGCACTTTGCCATCTTCCGTCAGGGATATTCCCAAATTGGCACCATCGAGTTTTTCTTCGATCACGACTTCATCTGACAGAAATTGCAACGCTTCATCAGGCGGTATTAACTTGTCATCTCTGGGTTGTCCTTTTCCCAACCAAGCAAGATGAGGTGTATGAGGAAAACGAAAAAAATCACTCACAGTTCTTATTTTTCTTTAATTTTTGTTGGAGCAACCATTCTTCCAATAATTGTTCTACTTCTACACCATAGTCCTTCAATACCTGGGTACAATCTAACCAGTCTGAATCACATGCATTGGTTAACTTGCATGCATTACCTGAGTTCAAAGCACTCAAGGCTGCTGCAACCATCTTGCGATCAGCCCGATCAGTGACACTATTGGCAAGATGAACCGGTAACACAGCATGGCCATGGGGATCGACCTCAAATCCGACCCAGAGTACCTCCCCTCGATCCTGTTTTGCCATCATCGCCAGATAAGCATAATCCTGGTCCACATTTAGTTTGTTCCCATATTCGGTGAGAATCAACCAATGATGATCTAAAACGATATAGCGTTTGGCATCCCTTTCAAAATTTTGAAACCATTTTAACACGATCTCTCTCAGTTGGGCTTCTTCCACTGGAGTCGCGTCAGGACGAAAGGGAGAGCCATCGTCCGCAGCACTGGCAACGATCAAGACATTAGTATCGACAACTCTCGATTCAACCATTGGATTTAAACTTCATCCGTTTGGCCCGTTCCATCGCCTGTGCCCGAACTTCGCCGACCGTATCGCCAAAAAAATGATCGGGCCAGTTTCTCACTGTACCAAACTCATCGATGTCCAGACTACGTAATTTTGAATTTTCATCCTGATATTCAACGAAATACAAAGCACAGGTATCGACGGTTGTATTTCTTTGGGCAATCAATGTTTGCATGCGACGAAAAAGATGCTCTGAATGGGTTTCCACCAAGAATTGGACCTTTCGTGTCTTGCTGACCTCGACAAATAGTTCAGCCAATACCGATTGGGCCAGTGGATGCAAATGGATTTCTGGCTCCTCCAGAATGACCGTACTGCCTGGTGGTGCAAAATAGGCAATGATCAACACGGGTAAAACCTGGGAGACACCGATACCGATATCACGCAAATTGGCGACCATCCCATTGCGATGGACCACCACCTCGTATCGACTGGACCGGCCTATTTGGCGTACTTCCAGCTTTTCAGCGACGTTCATCCTGGAAAGCCACTTGGAAACGCCCTCGATGACCGCAAGATGCTCTTCATTCTTAATCAAAGCACTGGAAAGCAATACATCGATACTTTTGTGACCGTCACTGCCAACCTCACCTGGTTTTGACCGGTTCCAGACATAATCCCGTTCAGGTTTGCGCCGCAAAGGACCAAGATAAATGATTTGTTCCAGTTCTCGGCGGATGATCAAACTCAGATCAGAGATCAAAGCGCCGTCATCGCTGTCCAATTCTGCAATCGCACTGGCAGGAAACGCAATCGAGCGTTCCGGAGCAAAGTCGCGCCCTTTTTTCAGTGGTTTTTGATCATCAACATGGATGGAGTATGCATCTCTTTGACTGCGTTTCAGGGTAAAAAGACGTTGATCGGAAGCAAGCGCCATCTCCAGGACGACGACCGCTTTTCTGGAATCGGTCCCGTAGCATCCGCGAAAAGACCCTTCGCTGACTCGCCCCTTGCCATCACCACGCTGAAAAGAAAAAGCCAGTTCAAACTGGTTCTTCTTGGACCCTTTTTTCAGGACAGTAAAGAAACTACCGAAATCAAAGAGATCATTGACCTCATCCCCTCCCAGATTCAGATGAATGGTCCGGTCAGGTGACTGTACTGTCTGCTTGAGAAGCAACAGACTCTGGATAAGCGACGATTTTCCCGATGAATTGGTACCCAACAGCATGGTCACCGGCTTTAATGCCACGAAGCCCGTCTCTCCCCAGGCCTTGAAATTTTTCAGTTGCATGGAAGTTAGCATATTTTCTTATTGGCTCTTCTAGCGTCTAATGTGGTTGGATTGAAAAACCATAGCAAAATAAATGGACACATATTGTGGGCATCATCGCGGATTTCCTTATCTAAACTAGAATATCGCAGTAAAACAATGTGTTTACCCCACATATAACGCTTGAAGAGCCTTTGAAAATGGCAAATAGGCCATACCAAACATCACAAAGTAATTAACGTATTTTGAAATAACTTGTGTATCCATACTGCGGAAGTCAAAATAGGCTACTCTATCGCATTCTATGTAATGCTCACTGCTGTATTGATATTTAACTTGGTGAAATTTAAGTAATTTATGGTTTATCAGGTAACAAGGCAACGGAAGGATAAAGAAAAAAAACACTGATAACACTATGATTGACACAGCCATTGTTGATAGGGCAAGGCCAGACGGGCTTGATAGATGCCAAGTAATAATGTTTCCAAAATAGGCCAATACGCAAATTTTTGCAGAAAGATAGGCGTGAGAAAAACCCCACAAGATTTCTCTAACTTTATCACTATCTAAAGGAGCTGACATACTGGCCCGATCAATCAATCGTCCTATCCTCACAGATAAAGAAAATAGCTCTAAATAAGCTGCAACTGAAAATATCGTAAATAACAAAAGAACGAAATTCATGATAATATAGAAGGTTCCTAAGCCACCATAACCACGCAATCCTTTTTCGCATCGAATATCAACTGACCAAAATAGAAATTCTGTACTTTGCGCATCAAGCATTGTATCAACAAAATTCATAGTGCCTAATACATAAATTACAATAGATAATAAAAATAATCACGACTTCTCATGCCTGAAAATTCTGTATCATGGTTCAATAGACCAACACCGAAGTGGTTAGCAATATTCTGAATCGCATTTGAATTGTAAATATGAGATATTGAGAGCCAAAGTGACAACCCAAAACTAACATAAAGCGGACAAATAATAGCATAGTTTATAATATTCACAGTATCATAAGCGAAAGATATTTCCCCACGATTGAATGAGTGGAGCGAGCTGTTTAAAAAGGCTATAATTTCTGAACCGCCGAAACAAATAATAAATGTTGCAATGAATGCATATCTCACATTGCCCCATATGAAATCTTTCGTAATCTCATTGGAATATCTAAATGGTATTTGTGCCGCCATTATTGACAATATACGCCATGCTAAGGCGTATATCTGCCTGAAAGGAGAAAATTCCCCTGCGCGGAAAATGAAGCGAAAAATCGCATAACGTTCTATAATGGTAGATGGTTCCGATAAATCTGTCGTACCCATTCAGATTACCTCGCTATTGGAAACGATCAAAAAACAAAAAGGGGTATTGGGGATTGCCCCAGGATTCTTCTTGATGACTTTTGCCAGTCACCAAAGTCAAAACCTTGGGGGACTCCATCCTCTGCCCAACTGCTGGAAATATAAAAAATTATCTTTGGCTCTGTAACCAGAGCGTGTTGGTAACACGTTTTGATGACAGAGCCTTATATTTATATTGGAATTTTGTAGAACTGTCAGCATACTATAACCATAGCTATATTAAAATACTATCATGCCCATGGCAAACCTTCAGTAAATCAACCTTTGGAGGAATTATACCGATCTTCTATACCTACCGCTAGAAGAGCCTTATTATTTCTCCAGATTCCTTGGCGCGTTTCACCTCACGCGCATCGAACGTACACCGAGCGAAACGATGCGCCGGGCGTTGGATGAAGCGGGATTGACCGGTTTATCCCAGGAAATCCGTTGGCCCCCACCTGAAGCCATGACGGCACCGACAACCGCCCCTGTTGCCGCATTGAACGCAAGAGGTTCACCACCTGCTGCGGTATCGGGGGTCGTAGTGGCGTCAGGGGTGGTACCATTGTCCGCCGTTGGAGTTCCCGAAGGGGCTGCCGGTGCCCCCTCTGCCTGCGGTTGCCCTTCGGCAGGGGGTTGCCCTTCGGCAGGGGGTTGCCCTTCGGCAGGGGGTTGCCCTTCCGCTGGGGGTTGTCCCTCGGTCGGAGTGAGCTGGTCAGGGGTTGCCTCGCCCGTCGGGGCGGTATTGGTGGTCCCCAATGGGCTTTCAGTGGTGGTCCCGGTTCCCGGGCCAGGTGCCGTGTTGCCCAACGTGGGAGCTTCCGCCGTGGTCGGTTGGAACGCATTCACGCCAACACCCGGAAGCGAAATATTCGTCTGTTGCCCCGTTTGCATCTGCTGCCCAGCCCCGACTGTCGTCCCCAGCCCTTCGATCAGCGTCACCGTGGGACTCGGGGGCGGGGTCGAATTGGAAAATTGAACGGTCGGAGACCTGAAGAAAATCTGATTGCCAGTCGTCAAAGTGACGGGAACCGGTGGCTCAACCGAAGTGGGTGCCGATGATCCGCCCACACCGATTCCGCCGCCGGTGGGACCCGTATCGGACCGCGTCGCAAAACTGTTGGTTGCCCCTGGATTATTGGCATTTCCACCCCCATTGGGACCGCCCGCCTGCGGTGAAGATGTCGTCGCCCCGGTTTGGGGTCCCGAGGTGGAAATCACCTGACCCAACGGCGCACCGATCAACGAACCATTGTTGCCCGCCGACTGTGGCCCCGTCGCCCCGAGATTGCCACCGGTCGTGGCAGCAGTCGTTCCCGTAGCGGCGGCGGTTGCCTGAGCCGACGAAACCGCCGCCAAAACCGCCTGCGTGGTTGCGTTGCGTGCTGCTTCAACCGCGGCTGCGGCTTGTGCACTTGGAGTCGACACTTCCTGGACGACCACCGGTTCATCCACACCATTGACCGTGATGGTCACGTTCAATGTCGTAGCGCCATCGGCACTGGTGACCACGAATTGATCAATCCCCTGCTGCCCCGTTGCCAATGATTGCACCACCGTCGCGGCATTGGACAAGAGATAGCTCCAGGCCCCGGATGCTTCCAAAACAAAGCTGCCATAAACCCCAGCGGTATTGCTTTGGGCGATGAACCGCGATTCGCCACGATCCACATCGGAAATGCTCAACGTACCGGTTGCCGTCGTCGTGGCCCCATCCTCGATCAGCGTTCCGGTTGTCGCACCACCCAGGGTTGCAACGTCGTTGCTGCCGTTGATCGTGACCGATACCGCAAGGAGATCACCACGGATACTGGCGACCGTAAACGTATCCGTTGCCGTAGCGCCCGCCGCAAGTGCATTGACCGCTGTCGCCGTGTGATCCAGGGCATAGGCCCAATTGCCGGTCGCATCCACTGAAAACAATCCATAGGTTCCCGCCACACCGGTCCGGGCAGTGAACATCGCTTCACCTGCATCATGGTCGGAGATGGTCAGAACGCCACCCGTCGTCAATCCCCGATCTTCGGTCACCACGCCCACAACCGTTCCGCCCAATACGGTGGGATCATTCGATCCTTGGATGGTCACGACAACGTCATGGGCCGTCCCATCGATACTTTCCACCGTAAATGTTTCTTGAACGACCTGGTGCTCCGCCAATCCCTGGACCACGGAGGAATCGTTGGCCAGGAGATAGCTCCATACCCCTTCGGCATCCATGTTGAAGATACCATACGATCCAGCAATCTCCGATTGCGTGATAAACCGGGCTTGTCCTCCATCCCGATCCGCGAGGGTCAAGACCCCTTCGGCCATCGTCACGCCATCCTCGCCAACCGCACCAACATCCGTTCCCTCGATGATCGCGCCATCTTCCGCTCCGGTAGCTGCAATCGCGACCGTTTGGGAAGTTCCATCAATACTGGTCACCGTAAACATGTCGGCCACCAGGGTGCCTGCCGTCAATTGTTGGACCTGGGGGAGGTCATTGGCGAGATGATAATTCCATGAACCATCGGCGTTCAGGTGAAAGACCCCAAAAAGACCTTCCGTTGCAGTCTGGGCGACGAATTGATTCTGTCCCGCATCAGGATCGGCAATCGTCAACCGTCCCTCCGTCATCAGCGCCCCATCTTCCATGACGGCGCCCACCGCATTTCCCCCGATCACAGCAACATCATCCGCCCCCTGAATCGTCACAGTCACCTTCGTGGCAGTCCCGTCGATCCCGGAGACCGTAAACTCTTCGGCCCTGGTTTCCCCAGTCATCAAACCCTGTGCTGCACCATCATCCAGCAGGTAACGCCATGCCCCTTCCGTATCGATACTGAACCGGCCAAAGGTACCCGCCACGTCGGTCTGGGCGGCAAATGCCGCTTCGCCCGCATCGGTATCGGCGATGGTCAAACGTCCACCCGTCGTGGTTACGCCATCCTCCATGACCGTTCCAGCAGCATCACCACCCAGGATCGCGCCATCATTGGTTCCGATGAGGTCAATCGTCACCGTTTTTGTCGTGCCATCGGTACTCGAAACCGTAAACACATCATTGACCGCCTGACCTCCGCGCAATCCCTGAACCGCAGCACCTTCATCGGCAAGGAGATAACGCCAGGATCCCGTCGCATCGATGCTGAAGGTTCCGTACGTCCCCGCCTGATCCGTCTGGGCGATGAAGGATCCATCCCCCGTATCGGCATCGGCGACGGTCAACGTTCCCGCGGCTGTGGTCGTTCCATTTTCAGTCACGGTTGCCGCAGAGGTTCCCCCGATGATGGCACCATCCGCCGCCCCCGTAATGGCCACCGTGACCGAACGGGTCGTCCCATCGGCGCTGACAACGGCAAAACTGTCGTTGACCTGTTGACCTGAGACCAGAGCCTGCACATTGGCGACATCATTGGCCAGACGGTAGGTCCACGATCCCTCGGACGTTAAATTGAAGGTTCCGTAGGTCCCGGCAGTTCCAGTCTGGGCAACAAAGGCTCCTTGCCCTGAATCGGCATCAGTAATCGACAAACTCCCCTGTGCCGTTACGGCACCATCTTCGACAACACTTCCGGAAAACACCCCACCCAGGGTCGGTGCATCATCGGTCCCCACCAGATCGACCGTGAACACCGTCGTTCCCGAGGCCACGCCATCGCTGACATTCAAGGTGAACGTATCACTGGCCAGACCGGTCAGGGCGTTGATTGCGTTTGCGTCGGGGGTATAGGTGAGTGCACCGGTCAGCGTATCGACATTCAAAATGCCATAATTGCCCACACGGACCGCAACACCATCAGAGATGGTTCCACCACTGATCCCATAGGTCAATTCCGCTTCGGCATCGGCATCGGTGGTACTCAACGTACGCGTAATGGTCGCGAAACCGTCTCCCTGATCGCTGTCCGTCAGCATGCCATTGGCCACCGCAGCAAACTGCGGTGTGTCGTTGGCCCCGGTCACGGTGATCGATACCGTGGTCTGGCTGCCGTCGGCAGTCTGAACCATGAACATCTCACTGGAACTTTCTCCGGCCCCCAAAGACTGAACCCCCGTCGATGCGTTATCAAGGGTATAGGTCCAGCTTCCGTTGGTTTGCATCCTCAGGCTACCGAAGGATCCAGCCGTCTCCGAAGCGACGAAGGTTGCCTGTCCGCCATCCAGTGCGGGATAGGAAATATTTCCCGTAGCCGTCAACGTACCATCTTCGGCGACACTCCCTTCGCCGGTGATGGTTCCCGTGGTCGTCGAATCCCCACCACTCGAACCCCCTGAGCTGCCAGATCCACTTGAACCACTTGATCCTCCCGAACCACTCGACCCACCACTCGACCCACCTGAGCCACTCGAACCACCCGAGGAGGCCAGCGGATAGACCAGGGTCGTATCGGTGATCCCCATTTCATTGTATTGCCCAAGGAGCACGACACTGATGATCCGGTTGATCGGATCGATGGTACCACTGCCCGGGACCACGAAATGATTGGTTCCCCGGCTGCCGGAAAGGGTATCGACCCCCGGGCCACCGAGGACCATGTTGGTCCCGGTACTGCCAAGGGTCAGGGAATCGATGACCAATGAGGCATCGACCGTATCGCTGCCCGTGCTTTGCACCAGGATGGGCTGACCCAGGTTCGAACTGCTGGTGGCGGTTTCAAAATTGATCTGCGCGTTGTCGCCCGCCACCACCCGAACCACATTGTCGGCACCACTCACCGTCAGGGTATCACTGCCCATGCCACCCATCAGATAGGTTTCCCCGGCACCGATGCCCACCGTATCCCGGCCACCCGTGCTGACCGAAGTGGTCCCGATCTGTTGCAGACGCCCACTGCCGCTCGGATCGAAGGAGATCGATCCGGCATCACCGAAGACAATATTGAAATCACCTTCCTGGGTACTGGTATCGATGCGGTCATCACCTGCACCACCCGCGACCAGTTTGACCCCGGAGCCGATGCGGATGGAATCGTTGCCACCGGTCGTCGGTTGCAGCACATCGAAGAAAATGGATTGACCAAACAGGTTGGAGGCATCCGGGCTGGTGCGGCGGTAGTCCAGATTGTCACCACCCACGACATCAATGCTGCGCGTCACGCCGAAAATATTGATGGTATCGCCACCCATCCCCCCCGCGACGATGTTGAGATCGGTCAGCGGAGTATTCACCGGGGCGGTTCCCGCCATGATCACGGTCAGGATATCGGCTCCCCCCGTGGAAGCGTCGGAATCGGAAGTGGCAAACGCGGTCAACCGGCCCGAAGCATCAAAATTGATACTGGCGTTGTCACCCGCGACCGCCCGTTCCATCGCCGAAATGCCGTTCCCCGTATCCGATTGCATACTGATGCTGTCGGCACCGAAACCACCGACGACAATCTGGAAACCGTCGATGCTGCCGACCGCCCCCAACTCGATGATGTCGTTCCCCCCCTGGGCAATACCGGCACTTGTGGCGGAACGGATCACTCCGGCGTCATAGGTGATGCGGGCGGAATCACCAAAGACCACCCCTTCACCCTTGCCAGCCCTCAGGGTGTCGCCACCCGCGCCCCCCACCACGACATGATCACCGCCCACCGTTTCAATGATATCGCCCGCCCCCTGTTCAGGCAGCAGACTGATCACCGAAAGCCGTTCACCCGCAACCCCGGTGGAGCGCAAAATCTGACCGTTATCCCCCAGGAGCGTCGTTTTGACGGTATCTCCCGAAACCCGGACCGTATCGGAACCCATTCCCGCTGCCAGGACCACTTCGCCCAGGTTACCGATGATTCCGCCCACCGGACCGATGCGCAAATTGTCCACCCCCCCCGTCACACCCGTGAGGTCGAGGGTCAACAGGCTCAGGAGACTCGCCCCCTGATCGGCAACGACCGCCGTTGCAGCAAAGGTCAACTGGGCATTGTCACCTGCAGCACTGCGAAAGGCGGTTTCGGATGAATCGACCGCCAGGGAATCATTACCATATCCTCCGATGAACGTGATATCACCATCGCCGACGGTGACCGTATCGTTACCGCCAAACTGGTTCGATAGGCTTTCAACCTTTTGCAGGGTTCCACCGCCACCCAGGTCGTAGGAAAGCAATCCGGAGTCGCCCAGGGCGATGACCCGTTCATCCCTGCCACTTTCCCGGATGGTCAGTGCGTTGACGACATCGCTGGAAAAACCACCCAGGATGATCTTGTCACCGCGACCGGTCCGGATCTGATCCGATCCCCCCAGATTGGTCACAAGGCTGCCGATGGAGACATGGGCATATCCCAGTGGTTTGCGATGCAATTCGCCATTGTCTCCCAGCAAAACGTCCTGACTGCGATAATCCTGGCGCACCAGAATGGTATCGGCCCCCATCCCTCCCATGACCACCTGATAACCCAGGTCGGTTCCGGCAGCGATATCGGGTTTGCCCAGGGTGATGGTGTCGTCACCACCCGTTGCCGAGATGGCATCAATGGTTTCAAAGTCGGTCAGACCCGCCTTGACGTCAAAACGGGCACGGGCATTGTCGCCTGCGATGAACCGTCCCGTCCGTCCCGGTTTTTCGCTGGTGGGGGCACCGATGGTCGTCGGGATGCCCGTGACGTTGTGCAGACCCGTGGCCGCCGCGATTCCCTGGGCAAGGATCTCCACGACATCGGCACCGATCCCACCCATGACCACCGTGAACCCTTCACCCAGGGTAATGGTATCGGCCCCACCCAGGGTGATGTCGGTGGCATACATGTCGCGCAGAAGGCCATTCTTGGCCACCAGATCGTAATCAAGTTCACCGTTGTCGCCGATGACCAGGTGCGTCCCATCCAGCGCCAGAATCTGATCGTTGGCCAAGCCGCCAAGAATCACCTTGCCACCATTGCTCGCAGCGATGATGTCGTTGCCCCCCTTGTCGTTGACCTTGGTGAACACCTTCAACATGATATTGCTCAACGGTTCGCGATGGGCCTCACCGTTGTCACCGATCACCACATCCTCGCTCGATGCCGCCCCGGCAACCAGTTTGCCGGTGACTGGATTTTTGTAGGCACCCGCAATGTAGATTTCGTCATTGCCCATGCCGCCAAAGATGAAGTTGGTCCCCAGGACATGCGCAGAGGTCGCCGTTGGACCCACGTTGATGACATCGTCGCCACCCGTTTCCACCACGGTATCGAGTGTCACCATGTCGATCATCCCGCCGGCGGTATCAAAATCGATCTGAGCATTGTCGCCGGTGATCAGACGCATGGAGTTGCTGGTAGTGGTCACCGTAATCTTATCGAGACCAAATCCCCCGATGATGGTCTTATCGCCATTGGCGGTCTGGATCAGATCGTTGCCCCCCTTGTCCAGTTCGGCGCTGACGACCTGCTTGCGCAGATTGATCGCAACCGCTGGCGATGAAGGCCAATTGGTGATGGAACCGTTGTCACCGAGGATGACATCCACCGAGGTGGCGGCGTTGGGGGTAACCGTCCCCGTCACCGGATCCAGGGAGGCGGCAACCAACACTTTATCAGCCCCCATGCCGGCGATGATGAAGTTGTAGCCCAGATTTTGTGTTGTGGTCGCGGGAGCAATGACGATCACATCATTGTCCCCGGTCGTCGTGACGATATCCAGCGAGGTCATGTAGAGCAGCCCCCCCGCCGTATTGAAGTCGATCCGGGCGTTATCCCCGGCAACCTGACGTTTGGAATTGCTGGTCGTGGTCACGGTGATGGTATCCTGTCCATAACCGCCAACCAGGGTTTTGTCGCCATTGGAGGTCTGAATCAGGTCCACCCCCCCTTTGTCGAGTTCAAGACTCAACACCTGTTTCAGAACGTTGAGTGGGGCAACCGGCGAGGATGGATGGTTTTCAATGGAGCCGTTATCACCCAGGATGACATCAACGGAAGTCGCCGCATTGGGGGTAATGGCACCCGTTACCGGATTCAGGGAGGCGGCAACCAATACCTTGTCAGCCCCCATGCCGCCGATGATGTAGTTGGTGCCCAGATTCTGCGCCGATGCGGTCGGTGCAACGATGATGACATCGGAGTCACCCGTGGTCACGACGGTATCCAGCGAAGTCATGAACATCATGCCGCCGACCGTGTTGAACTCGATCCGGGCATTGTCACCCGCAATATGGCGAATCGAGGTGCTGGTCGTCGTGACGGTGATGGCGTCCTGGGCAAAACCGCCCACAATCGTCTTGTCACCGTTGGAAGTTTGAATCAGATCGTTGCCACCCTTGTCCAATTGAGTGCTGATCACCTGTTGCAAATGGTTCAGCCCCACGGCAGGCGAAGAAGGCCAGTTGGTGATCGTGCCGTTATCCCCGAGGATGACATCGACGGAAGTGGCGGCATTGGGAGTAATGGCTCCCGTAACGGGATCCAAAGAAGCAGCGACCAATACCTTGTCGGCGCCCATCCCGGCGATGATATCATTATGCCCCAGGTTCTGAGTGGTCGTGGTCGGAGCGATGACGATGACATCGTTGTCGCCGGTGGTGGTCACGGTATCGAGCGAGGTCATGATCAACATGCCGCCAACGCTGTTGTAATCGATCTGACCATTGTCACCGACGACCTGGCGGATGGAAGCGCTGGTGGTCGTGACCGTCACGGTGTCCTGACCAAACCCACCGATGATGGTCTTGTCGCCATTGGCGGCGTGGATGAGATCGTTGCCCCCCTTGTCCAACTGAGTGCTGATTACCTGTTGGCGATAATGCAGAAGAACTTCAGGGGTGGCGACCCAGTTGGTAATGGTGCCATTGTCTCCAAGGAGAACATCGACTGCCGTTGCGGCATTGGGCGTCAGGGCTCCGGTCACCGGATCAAGCGCTGCGGCAACGATCACCTTGTCCGCCCCCATCCCGGCGATGACGAAATTGATTCCCAGATCTTGTGTCGTCGCAGTTGGAGCAATCACAATGACATCGTTGTCGCCGGTGGTGGTCACGGTATCGAGCGAGGTCATCACCTGCATGCCACCAACGCTGTTGTAGTCGATCTGACCATTGTCGCCGATCACCTGGCGGATGGAGGTGCTGGTGGTGGTCACCGTCACCGTGTCCT
>PEAN01000139.1 GCA_002753735.1 Magnetococcales bacterium DCbin4 | reverse complement strand
CGGTCGTCTCCCCATCCCCCCGTTGAAAACGCCCCGCCTTGCCCCTGTGCGTGCCGTCTGGCACGTTTTTCCTTGCTGATGGCTGTGGTGCATACCAAATTTCTTCAGAAGATATTGAAATTTAAATAAAAAAATTCTTCATCGGTGCGTACTGCGTACCAAATTTCATGAACGGACACTGGCCAGATGCCGGGTCACGCGGTACCCGTACCAAAGTAGGCAGGGAAGGACCCACAGCCCCCTTCTCCAGGCACTGGTCAGCACGGATCAAGGATGAGTCAGCCCCCTTTTTGAGGTTCCCAGACCAGTCGAGTTTTCGACCGGTCCATGTTGAATGTGTCTCGCCGAAACGTTTGCCGCGCCTCCCGATCCCCGACCAGGAAGGTGGCCTTTTCAGCATCAAGGCTTTCAAGCGTTGTTCGTGGATCAGCCAGGAGAAAGACCAGCCCCATCGATCCGAACCTGACCATTGGCCCAGAGTGATGGACGCCAAAAACTTCTTCGGTGGTCCAGCCAAGGGAATATGCCTTCGCGGCCCACCGATCAGCGAACATGCCCGCCGCCTTCACGATCAGTTCCCATTGCCTGGGTGAAATATCCTCTGGCCGTGGCATGACGCACAACCGCGCCAACCCCTCGGCCCACACCCGTGGGATACCGCCGTCAAATTCAGCGATGGCAGATCGTTTCCGGTAGGAATCTTCGTCGGGATCCACGGCCAGACCGTTTACTTCGGGGTTGGTGTCCATGGCAATGCCAGGAGATGAACACTGGTTGGTGACGATTGCCCGGCCAGGACTGGATTCTTGATGATCGGTCAACTTGGTGCCGGGGAGATCCGTTACCTGGTTGGCCGATTCGTCCATACCCCGCAGCAACGCCACCAGTTCGGGTTTATGGGCACGGATCAAATTACGGGTTTCGTCGGTGATTCGTTCCCGTGGTGTAACTCTGAGAACATCCCCCGCCAGGAAAAAGTTCAGTCCTGATTCCGTCATGGCCATCAAAATTGCTTTGGCACCCATGATCAGAACTCCTCGTAATCTGGTTCATGTGTAACACCCAGAGCACCCCGAGCATCCCGAGCATCCTGATGCAAACAATTGATATTGCTATCTATAGTATGCTCGCTCTCCCCGAGCATCCCCCGAGCATCCCCGATCATCCCATTATCAAAGTGCTCGGGATGCTCGGGATGCTCGCCATCTTTAACATCACCAACCACATCCCTCTCATTTTTCCTTCCAGAAGAGGATGCGTTTGTAATGGTGGTGTCGGAGAGAGTGCTTTTTCCCTGGATGGGAGGGTCTCCGGTCTTGGCGATAGAATATCTTGAATTGTTATAAGAACCCGATTTGATCAAAACACCTTTGGTAACCATCCGGGACAACCGATGCCGAATCCTGTCAGACTCTTCCCCCAACGCTTCGGCGATTTCCGCGCGCGTCATGGGCAACCCGTTTCGCAAGATGACATCGAGGATCGGTTGTTGCTCCTCGGATACGGCTACGGCTTCCACATCGGCCTTATCGAGAAGACGCCACTCCCCGGACTCCTTGTTCCAGTCAAGCGCAAGTGGTTCATCGTTGATCAGGTCTCGTCCGCGCCGGTGCAGGGTCAAAGGTCCGGTCGGCTTTCTGGCGTCGCGGGTCAAGATCAATGTGCCGTCTACGCCTCCCGCAAGGCCGGTCGTTCCGGAAAGCATGTCGTCCGGATCGTCACTGACCATCTTGCGCAGGTGATGAACGAGGATGATGCTCACGCCGTGACGTTCGGAAATTTCCTTGAAAGCCGAAACCGCTGCGTAGTCCTCGGCGTAGATGTCACCGTTCCGACCTCTTGGTGGATTGATCCGTGCCAAGGTATCGAAAATCACCAGCTTGGTTCCAGGATGGAGGATCAACCAGTCATCAAGCCGTTTGACACACCCCCCATCGATCCGTGGCCAATCTAAGGCGAAGTGCAAATTGTCTGTTGGATGCTCGCGGCAAATTTGAGACACCCGATTTTGCAGCCGTCGTTGGTGGTCTTCCATGCTGACGTAAAGTGCGTATCCCCGTTCGGCCAACAGCGAGCCGAATACCCTTTGACCGTAAGCGACAGACAGACCCAGGTGGAGCGCCATCCAGGATTTACCGACCTTCGGCTTGCCAGCCAGAATGAAAACACCTTGCGGCAACAGGTCACGCACAGTCCATGCAACCGGATCGAATTGAAGCGCCATCAGATCGCGCATGTTGAAGGTGGCTGGTGCTTTCTCCTGGTTGGCAGCCTGTTTGTCCAGCTTCCGTCCAGCCTCCACCTTCTGCGCTCCTTCGATGCAATGTCGTGCCGCTTCAAGTCCATGGAGCCGCGCCAAGTCGTTGAAGTCGGACACGACATCCGGTCGATTTGGCCCGAAGCTGGGTACGGCCAAGTTACCGCCGACAGCACGCGCCGCCTCAGTCGCCTTGGTCAACCCCGGATTGCTTGCCATGTGCATGTCATCATCAGCAATCAGGGTGATCGTGTGATGAGGATGCTTTCCCCGAATCGCTTCGGCCACCGGTCCCAAGTTTCCAGAGTCGATGGCCATGACCGTCATGTTCCTGGTCGCGTCAAAGATAGTCGCTGCCGTGGCGAAACCTTCGGAGATACAAATGACTTCGGTCGGTTCGCCAATGATGTGGAACGCCCCTTTTTTCGGGTGGCCCGGCAGCAACAATTTCTTGCCATCGGGGGTGACGAACTGGAGTGTCTGCAACTGGCCATCGGTTCCCACCAGGGGGATAACCAGCCCGCCGTCGCAAAGGGTGCCAGCGATTTTCAACGGTCCCCGGTAAAGTCGCAGGCCGTGTGCCTGGACGCCTTTTTTGACCAGATAGGGATGGTCGGCGGGTGCCGGTCCACAACCGGCCCAGATCGTCGCGGGATCGTACCTGGGGGATTGTTGGCCAGCGAAGGAAACAGACCCAGACTCCTTTCCTGGCAGGACATCGCCGAAGTCGTAGGCTTCCGGGGGTGGCCCATCGTCCAGCCAGGAAGGTGGGTCCGTGTCGTTTGTCGGTTGCCTCGGCCTGGTCTTGTGTGCTTCCCTTCCTGTGTTGAACTCCATCGGCTCCCACCGCCACCCGACATCCCGAGCCATGCGGAAAAGGGTTTTGATCGTGATGCCGCCTTCCGGTTTGATCGACCGCCATACGTCGCGGGCATCCGCCTGGCTGTAAGCCGTCCCACCGGAAGACCAGGAATCGAAAACTTGAAAGCCTTCGTCTCCCAG
>PEAN01000030.1 GCA_002753735.1 Magnetococcales bacterium DCbin4 | reverse complement strand
ACACACGTCCACCTGTCCCGAGGTGGCACTGTGACCAAGATAAAAACTGCAATTACTACTAACCCGTAGGAAATTCCAGGGACAGTGTATCAATTTGATCAGCCTTCGATGAAATGTATATCCTGTCCCCTGAATTCCCGCCCGATGAAATGTATATCCTGTCCCCTGAATTCCCGCCGTGGTATTGTGTCCCTGAATTCCCCATGGTGGTGGAAATGGACAAGGCTATCTACTCAAATAACATCGTTCATATCTATATTCAGGCCCGCGGCTTTAAGTTCTTTGGCTAAGGGGATCATCCAAGCGCCAACGGGATCCATCGGTATATAAACGACTCCGTCATAGTCAGAAGGTTTCTCCACATCCTCCTTTATCAACGCGGCTACGTGTGCTCGCCCAAGGCGACCCAAAAAATACCCCAGTTCAAAAATCACGTTTTGCCGTGCTCGCGGCTGCCAAGCACCTGAGTCAGATGGCTTCCCGCCAACATCGTCAGGCGTCAATAAGACAACTGCGAAGGCTACTTCCGCATACTTTTCCACCTTCTCGATGATGGTTCGTCCGGCATTCGCCTGCTCATGCAATATGACTACCTCTAGCCCCAGCTTTTCCAGAAACCGGGCAGAGCTTTCACGAGCGCTTTCATCGTGTCCATGGACCAAGAAAACCTTTTCTCCAGAAATTGGCCCCATAGCGCCGCTTGCCTGCTCAAGATGCATTTCTTGTTCTTGAAATTTTCCCGTTTGAATAACACTGATTGTGTGATCCAACATATCCAACACTTCACTGTTAAGGCTACGTCCCAAAATCTTTTCGAACATGGATTTGAAGGGGTCTATATTTCGAATTATATAACCTTCGACTCCGGCTTCGGGTGGCAGCATCATACTATAGATCTTTCGGCACCCCGCCAGTCGAACAATCTCAGCCACATCTTCGATATTTCTGTTGATCTCGGAACGAATTTTGTCTTTTGCATCACTGAGCGAAGGATTCATCCACCGCTTCACAAGCGAACCAAAACTTTGAAGCTTTGCAATCATGCGTTCGTCTTCTTCGGTCTTCTGGTATTCCTGCATTTGGTCATCCATAAAGCTGCCTTTAATCAGAAATCCGGTAACACCATACCGATTAAATTTATAGCCATAAAGCAAACCGGGGAATTCCGGGGACACAATACAAAACTTCCCCTCCCTGAACCCAGAATCATTCATCTAAAATTTCAACCAAGGATTCACCTTCTGCCAGCAATTTCACGGCATGATGCAAATGCTTGGAGAGAATCTGTTTCAATCTTGAATTTGAGGTGTTGCTACACGTCAACCATATTATTTTTGGCGGTGGTCCAGATTGCAGGAGCATCTCTGGAAAATCGGCATCCTTGGTCACAACAACGACATTTAGGTATCTTGCTGCCTGAAAGATGACTTCATCCGAGGCATCCCTCAAGCCCAAATCGCGCACAGCAACTGAATTGATGGAAAAATTCTCCTCAATCCAAGCTGCCAATGATGGTGGAAGCTGGGCATCTATCCATAAAATCATGCCGACAATACTGGATGTTGCAGTTTTTTACTGGCATACTTCAAACACGCAGTGACGTCTTCTTCAACCAGATCGGGCATTTCTTCCAATATTTGCGCAGAAGTCAGGCCATTGGCCAGAAGGTCCAACACATCCGTCACCCGTACACGCATTCCCCGGATGCAGGGACGACCTCCGCATTGTCCTGGTGTGATGGTGATGCGATCAAAATATTGGCCCATGCTGCCTCCCGTATCCCATTGCCCTTCCCTTCATGTTAATCTTTGATATTGCGCATGGAAAGTGAGTCCGGTTTTGTCGACCCACCAGGAGGTGGGTTCAGTGACTCTTTATGATTTTTGCAGAGAGCGTATGAAAAAGCAAGTCCCATAAATAAAATTGGTTATCCCCCGGCTTTGCCGGGGTGACAGTAACAGTTTGGAAATCTGGGGACACCGTACCGATTATTCTTATGGTTATAAATTAAATTATTATGATGTCCCGTGCGCCGTGGTATTGTGTCCCTGGATTTCCAGGGTTTTTTCTTTGATTTGGTATAAAACCGGGAGGAAATCCCCCAAATCCTGGAAGGGGGTTCCCATGAATACCTCCGAACCCGTAAGGAAGATGAATCATGGGCAACGATACCGTACTTGGAATCGACTTGGCAAGGAGTATTTTCATCTTCATGGGGTGGATCAACAGGGAAAGGTGATATAAAAGAAACGAGTTGTCAGCCACGGCCATTCTGGCATCGGTTGGCGACGGCCATGCGTTGCGCAACGTCAGGGGTGGCTTGGTTGGGGTTGGTCCCACGGCAGAACTCAACCGGCGGCAAAAAGAGGTTGGGCGGCATCAGTCAACGGGGAGACCGTGATTTGCACGCATTGTTGATCCATGGAGCCAGATCGGTGATCTGCCGGGCCATCAAGAAGGATGATCCATGCAGCCAATGGATCAACAGCGTGCGAGCGCGACACGGCGTATGAAAAATAAAATCAAAATCAACACCCTGGGGGCAATCCACCAGCCCCTTATTTTCTTTAATGATTGTCAACCTTGAAGAATGCGATGGTTTCCTCCAGGTTTTGGGCGTGTTGGGCCAGTTGGGATGCGGCGGTGGAGAGTTGTTCGGAGGCCCCGGCATTCTGCTGAATGACTTGGTCAAGCTGTTGAATGGCCTGGTTGATCTGATCGGCACCCTGGTTCTGTTCGCGGCTGGACGAGGCGATTTCCTGGACCAGTTGGGCGGTTTTCTGGATGTCGGGGACGAGTTGGGTCAACATGGTCCCGGCCCGTTCGGCAACTTCAAAGCTCGATGCGGAAAGGGTGCTGATCTCGCCCGCAGCCAATTGGCTGCGCTCCGCCAGTTTGCGTACTTCGGCGGCGACCACGGCAAACCCTTTGCCATGTTCCCCGGCCCGTGCCGCTTCGATGGCAGCATTCAAGGCCAATAAATTGGTCTGACGGGCGATTTCCTCGATGATGCCGATTTTCTCCGCAATCTCCTTCATCGCCTTGACCGCTTGACGCACTGCGTCGCCACTGACATCCGCATCCTTGGCGGCCTTTCGCGCCAGTTCCTCGGTGGTGATGGCGTTTTCGGTATTTTGTTGTATGTTGGCGGTCATCTGCTCGACGGCGGCAGAGGTCTCTTCGACCGATGCCGCCTGTTCTGTGGCCCCCTCAGAGACTGATAAGGCATTATCGCTGACCCCTTGGCTGCCACGGGTCAATTCAACTACGATGGTCTTGATCGTGGAGATGGTTTCCGTCAGGTTGGTCACCATGTTGGCCATGGCACCATAGATCCCCTGCGGCGGGGTGGTGGTATCAAAATGAATCGTCAGATCGCCGCGTGAAACCCGCCCTGCAATATCCATCACTTCCGCCGGCTCACCCCCCAGTTGTGCCAAAATGTCACGGGCAAAGATAATCCCCAAAATAATCGCAAAAAGGCTGAACAGCGACGTGACGATGGCATATCCCCAGAACCCTTGGGCCGCTTCCCCCTTGAGCGCCAGAGTCTTCGTCGCCAGGTCGGCGGACAATCGGTCCTCAACTTCTTTGAGAAGGTCAATTTTCTCCGTGATCGTCTTGAACCAAAAGGTGGGGTCGATGCCAAAATTTCCTGCCGCCGTCAGTGTGATCAATTTCCCCAGGGCGGCAAGGGCAGGGGCATCGTCCGAAGCCATCGCCTGATCCATCGCTTCCGGGGTGGCACCCGTCTTGATCAAGGCCGTCAACGACTCCTGCCGTGTACGATCCTGCTCCAGCGTGGAACGTAGAATGCCGAGCAATTGTTTTTCTTCGTCCGTGACATCAGGTAATGCAAGAAATCCATCAATATGGCGACTGGCTTCAGATATGGCCTGGGCCAATGCGGTTGCAGACTCGGGTTGGTGCCGTAACAGGAAATTTTTGGCATGATGAAGGGTACCACCATACCCCATCGAATACAGCAGACCCGTGAGATATCCAGTTTTTTGCGACGCCATTCCCTTGCCGAAGGCAATATCGCGCATCCGTTTGACTTCGGCCATGACGGGGGATTCAAGTTTTTGTTTGAAAAAAGCGTTCTGTTCCGCAGGGGCAAAGGAGGAAAAAACACGGAAGTAGGTATCCTGTTCCGTGACCAGGGTGCTGAATTTCCGGAACATGCCGGGACCAAAATGATTGAGGGCAAAAGTGTTGGAAAGCACCGCACGCTCAATGCCCGCCCGTTCCTTGCCGAGAAGGAAATTGACGTAGGCAGTGGTCATGGAGGCCAGATCGCCGACTGCCAGTTTGGACATTTCACCAATGGCATCGATAAACCGGCCATTCATGCGGGTGTAATGTCCGATGGCTTCATCCGACGCAACCCCCAGGCTATCGACCCGTTTGCGCAGATCCCCTAATCCGTCCAGAAGGCTGATGGCCTCATTGAGGACCGAGGAAAAATTGCTGCCAAGGGATCGGGCATCGATGGATTGAAGATAGACGCGGACCAGATCTGAACGCTTTGTCGTCTCCTCCCGTTGTTTCGGGAGTTCAGACTTGAACTTTTCGCCCTTGCTGCCGAGAAAACCAGCCGTCATCCCCCGTTCTTTCTGCGCCTCGTGGACCAGAGCCCCGAGCCGCACCGCCAAGCCGCTCAGTTGCTCCATATCATTCATCTTGGAAAGAATATTTTGTTTGTTTGCCAGGCCAAGCAGGCCAAATGCCAGCAATCCGGCCAGGGGAAACAACAGCATGAGAACAAACCGTGTTTTGAGACGGGGATTGCCGAGAAAGGACATTGGACACTCCTGGAAGTCAAGAGACGAATGACTGGTTGCCTGGGGGGGGGCTCCTGTTGATGTTCGGCAAGTGATCAGGATTTCGTTGCCGATGACCTGTTTATCTTAAGAATAATTGATATCACCCTGAAAGTCGCTTGATCTTGATCAATGATTGACCATGTTTTCCAGAAAAATTGTAAAATCACAGTTAAAATATGGCGCAAATGATGCATCATGACGCACTGGACGTGAACCGGATGGATCAACAGTCGAGTGGTTTGAAGGTGGGCCATGCGTACACGAATCAACTCAAATCGCTTTGTGGTGGTCCTGGTGCTTGTGGCGTTGGTGACCTGGGTGAAACCGGCTTGGGCCGTGCTCCAGCATGGACATTATTGCGGTGTGGACAACAATCAATGGGAAAAATCTCCCATTTCCGCCATCGATGTCGCCTGTCGGAATCATGACCTGTGCTACATGCGTCCAGGTGGAATGGGGGCGTGTATCTGTGATCGCATGTTGGTGCAGGATGCACACAACATCATCACTTATTGTCAGGAAACCAATGATCCCAGATTCCTTCCCTGTGGCAAGGGGTTTGCCCAGATGGTCATCATGGGTTTTGCGTTGAAGCCCTGTCAGAACAACCAAACCATTGCCCCGGGGGGGCATGACGGCTGGTTCTTGCCTTTGGGCCAAAGCCTGTTCGGCCACTGAAACCTTTTGGTCGATACGCCAGTGACACCCTGTTTGGAGTTGATGTCACTGGCGAGTGCCAAGTGTCATTGGGCGTAATAGCCACCATAGGGGGGCCGTGCCATGGGCGTGGCAACCACGAACGGCGGTCTGGCCACGGCAACCGGTGCCACGGGTGCGACGGCGACCGGTGCGGCGACATGCGCATGGTGATGGACCGGGTGGGGATCCAGACCCAGGACAAAAAAGATGGGCACCGTGACCAATCGGCTGGTTGCCAGTACAATGTCGGCGACGGCGCTGGTTCCTTCGGCGGTGGCCGTCACCAAATCATGGGCCTGGGCCTGCGGGCTGATACCCATGGTCGCCGCCGTTAATACCGCCAATAGCCCCAAGGCGGATCTCCTCGCTTTTCTTTTCATGAGCCTCACTCCCTGTCGAAGCTGACAAATCGCTGTCGATTAATAAAAACTTCAAAGATATCCATATATTCTTGGACGTGATGTTTCCTTATCGTCCACCCTGTCGGGGACATCAAGCTTTTTTTGTCCCCGCTCTGACTGGCACCATGTCCTGTTCTTTTTTGTGAATATATTGAATCAAACCAATTTTATTTTGTCGATTTTTATGGATTATCCCGTTCTTTCATGTCAAGATTAATGACACATATGTTAAATCAAGCAGGTCAGGGCGGTTCCGGCGTGGTGTCATGGGGAATTCACAGGTCAGGGGGCTGATGTGAACGGGAGGGGTTTGTTTGTCCGGATCCTGGTTGTTGCCATTGGGTTTCTTTCAGCGTGTTCCCATGGGCCGGAGGTGGGAAAAGGGCAAAGAATTGCCGAAGAATATTGCGCGCCGTGCCACGATCTGACGGCTTCTTCCTCCATTCGTCACGGTCCTCCTCTGTGGGGTATTCATCAACGTCCCTTGGGCAATATCGAACAATTCAACTATTCCCCTTCGTTCCAGGAGCGAAGAAAAGAGGGCGATTTTGTTTGGAGTGAGATGAACCTGGATCGGTTTCTCGGGGATCCCCGCGGATTGATTCCCAATAATCGCATGAGTGCCTGGGA
Source organism: Magnetococcales bacterium DCbin4 (assembly GCA_002753735.1). Lineage (GTDB taxonomy): Bacteria > Pseudomonadota > Magnetococcia > Magnetococcales > UBA8363 > UBA8363. Next base: position 41,722 of record PEAN01000030.1, on the reverse strand, counting down.
TCCGGGTCTGCATGCCAGCCCCTCTTCCGGCGAACCGGGAAAAAGCATGGATCTGGTCCGGGCATCCCTGGCATCCATGGGGCATTACGAACCGTTCCGTGGATTCAAAAACCCTTCCGACCGGCAGGATCTGATCGCCTATCTCAAAACCTTGGGGGCCAAGGGGGAGGATGGTCGGAAGGAAGCGCCTCAACCGTCAAAATGATCCCCGTGTTTGTCCCTTGATGGATGCTCCGGGGGGGCGCTCATGGTGGTTCAACCATCCCATAGAGCAGGGCAATCTCTTCCGGCCACAAGTCGGGGTCGATGGTTTCGAGGATCAAGGGGATCTCGTCCAGGGCGGGATCATTCATGATCTGTCGGAAGGGGGTCAGTCCGAGTTTCCCCTTGCCCAGGCTTTCATGGCGATCCACACGGCTTCCCAGGTCGGGTTTGGAATCGTTCAGGTGCATCCCCTTGAGAAATGAAAGACCGACGATTCGGTTGAATTGATCCATGGTGGCCCGATAAGCTTCCTCGGTGCGCAGTTCGTAGCCCGAGGTGAACGCATGGCAGGTATCCAGGCAGACGCCGATTCGGGATTGGTCTTCAACCTGGGCAATCAATTCGGCAATCTGTTCAAAGGTATGGCCCAGGTTGGTTCCCTGTCCCGCCGTGTTTTCGATGACCGCCATCACACCCCGGGTCGCTTCCAATGCCCTGTTGATCGATTGGGCAATCCGACTCAGACATTCGGAAACCGTCAATTGTTTCAGATGGCTGCCTGGATGGAAATTCAGATAGACCAAGCCAAGATCATGGCATCGTTGCAGTTCATCAATGAACGATGCCAATGATTTTTCGTGGGCGCTGGCATCGGGATTACCCAGATTGATCAGGTAGCCATCATGCGGCAGCACATCCTGAGGGCGGAATCCTCCGGCTTGCATTTGGTGGTGGAATTGGTCGATTTCCTCGGTGGTCAACGGTTTGGCGGCCCATTGTTTCTGGTTCTTGGTAAACAGGGCAAACGCTTTGGCACCGATGGCCTGGGCATTGCGAGGGGCGTTGTGAACGCCGCCCGCAGCGGATACATGGGCACCCACACGTTTCATCTCGGGGACTCCGGTCATGGAAAAAAACGGGTCAAGGGAAAAAGAGGGATCCCGGCTTCACGTAAATGACGGGGATCGCCCCTCAAAATTTCAATTTCGGCTTTGTTTCCCTTGTTTGTACCATGGTTCCCATTCTACCTCGTTCCGGCAAAATCGCGCCATGGCTTGTGATCGTTTGCGGGATCTCCGGGGTGGATTGTCAAACACTTAAAAAATACATTTTTTCTGAGCAAATGTTCTTGACTTGAAGGGACTGACAGCGCTATGCTGCAATGCAACATGGATCAATATTCAAGAATGGAAAGGCTGAAACCATGAACGCATCAATGCCTGAATATGTCGGAAAAGTTTACCAAAACAGGCTCGATCTGTTATTGTCCATTCAGGACATCGGCAAGGAATCGGGTTGGGACTTCGTGTCACAACAGATGGAAACGTCTGAAGTGATGATGCGTTTGACCCGCAATCAGATGAGCAACCTGTTCCGGGCCAGGACGCCAGGTCAGGGCATGGAGACCATGGGGCGTTGGACCGTTGATCTGGGCAAGACCTTTCTGGACCACGCCATCGTCACTACCGGCATTACCCGCGATGCGGAGCATCAGGCAATGGAAGTGTTGATGCGTTATCTGACCGCCTGTCTGCACGGAATAGATGAGAAGGCGGGTAGGTTGCATTGAACTGCCTGGTCGATCTTAGAGTTGATCGTTAGATCGGTCGCAACCAGCCATGTCTGGTTGCGATCTGTGTTTATTTCGCTGTACTTACATTCTCATAGATACGGGGAAAGTGGATTCTGTTTTTTTCTCGTGCTTCTATTTCCCGTTAATTTGGCGTTTGCAATCATCAATAAAAACCTGACCATCCGGGGATGCGCCATTGTATCTCAAGCTGGTTGCGGTTTAATAATTTATTGAATGTCAATACGCCCTGATCTCAATGATCGATCATCGGATTAAGACCGTGGATTCCGAATTGGGCTTTTTGGCAATGGAGAAAATATCGTGAACATTCTTCTTGAGGAAGCGTTCCATGTGGCGGCCACTCTTTCAGAGGTCGAGCAAGTGGCGTTGGCTCAGCGAATTTTTGCGGAATTGGCTTCAGAGGCTGCATGGGATCAACGATTTGCCAATAATCCGGAAGTGCTGAATCAGATGGCCAAAGAAGCACTTCAGGAGCGGGAAGCGGGGGAGACAACACCCCTGGATTTTCAAAACCACCGTCGTGCGCTCTGAAGCCTCGAAAAGATTTTGGAAATGTTTTGATCAGTTACCGGGCGATATTCAAAAATTGGCTGAAGAGACATTCAATCTTTGGCAAACCGATCCTCGTCATCCCAGTCTCCATTTCAAACGGGTTCACGCGAAGCGACCTTATTATTCCGTTCGGGTCGGGATCCACTGGCGGGCAGTTGCGATTTTGGAGGATGACCTTATGATTTGGTTTTGGATCGGGTCACATGGCGATTATGACAAGTTGGTGGATCATTTCTGAACTTGTCTGTTCTCTCTGTGGTTGTTAGTATGCTTTAACCTCTACTTTCCAAGTCTTTATTTTTTTCAAGAGTCCACAATTAAGCATAAGGGGTTTGGAGACTTTCTTCTGGCTATAACCATCTAATTCAGAACTTAGTGAATCAACAGAGCTAAACATTGAATCTCCAGAGTTAAATAACGAAAAACCTTGTGAGTCTACTCCCTGAATCGTAGCATATATCCTCTTGAATTCATTTGTGCAATTAATCAGTCTGATAGCCGCTGAGATTTCGCAATAATCTAATACAGATATCTCACTTCGTATAGTCTTTACCCTAAACTCGTCAAATGTGACGCTGGAAGACTTACATTCATGTAAAAAGTCACGATCTCGAATCAACTTGGTATTCTCTCTAACTTGATTTTCCTGATTGCTTTTAGTGTCTTCTGGCTTTTTTTGGTTTAATTTCTCTTTCGATTCCTGATCGCATGGTTCAACTGAAAGATAATGGTTGCCGTTTTGATCCTGACACTGGTTCATCGTTTTTCCATAGGTGCATGTTATTACGCTGAAAAACATTAAAATAGCAAGTGTAAAATTATAAATAAAATTAATCAGTATTATCTCCTGACATCTACCAAGGAAAATTTTCTACCGTAACGGCAATTTGAATCCCGTTGGGGATGCCACCAAGCAATTTATCGAAAAACGTCATCAAACGTCCTGGTATTTAAAAGATTTTCTGTCCATATCTCGATGAGTTCCGAACCCGCCTCTGCCAGCCTTGGAGGTAACTTGTTTGGGAATGTCTTCGAGTGTTATAAGAAAATCTAATATCTTATATTTTGGTAAATTCCAAATGTCAAATGTGCCAGAGTGGCGTTACTGATGATTGATCGCGTCCCGGGTGTTGCTTTCCTGCATTTCACTGCGCCAGTCGGCGATGCAACCATGGAACGGGCAGCCTTGGGGCTGGCAGGCGTTGCCCAGGGCCATGCGTTCCAGGCCGGGGTTGTCGCTGGGCCAGGAAAGTTGGTAGCGGCGGCAGAGTTCCTTGAGAATGGGTGCGCCATATTGGGGAAAATGGTCGGGATCGTCCATGAAGGCCAACATCGCCTCATCCCCCATCAGCCAGATCCAGGCATGGAAATAATCAATCGAACGTTGGGTTTTGGTGCCCCGGTGATGGATCACCATTTCCAGGGCGATGTCCATGAACTGGCGAATCTTTCCGGCGAGCGCCGCTGGTGAGCGGTCCTGGTCGATCCATTGGTCGGTATAATGCAGGTTGCGTTCTGCCAGCAACGGATGCGCCAGCCGGAATGGCAGGAAGGTGATCAACAGATTGGATTCCCACTTGAAGATATCGGTCTGTTCCAGTTCGCGGATACGGGCCAGGATTTCTTCGTCGCTTTTCACGATGGATCTCCTTCGAGGAGGGGTGGGTTCACGTTCCAAGGGGTTTGATGCAGGCATCCCGGAGGACTTCGGCGGCGTGGCGCCAGCCGCAACAGTTTTCGACCTGTTTGCGGGCACGTACCGAAAGGTTCAGGCATTCTTCCCGGTTCGACAGCAATGAAGCCAGGCTTTGGGCAAAATCTTCCGGGGTGTCTGCCCTCAGGTAGTGGGTTCCCGGTTCCAGATCCAACCCTTCTGCGCCGATGGTTGTAGAGACGACGGGGAGTCCCAGGGCCATCGCTTCATAGATTTTGATCCGGGTCCCACTGCCGACGCGTAGAGGAACGGCAAAAACACAACCGTTGCGCGAAACCCGCACGACATCATCGACCCAACCGGTGAACATGACCTGGGTATCGTATTCATAGGCGCTGGTCAGGGAACGGGGGGGATGGCGACCGATGATCCGAACCTGTGCCTTGGGAATGCGTTGCAGCAGCAAGGGCCAGATGTCGCGCAGAAACCATTGCACCCCTTCAATGTTCTGGTGGGCATCCATCGATCCCATGAAGATGATTTCCTGAGATTCAGCGGGGGGATGCCAGGGGAGGCGTTCGAAATCGACCCCGGTGGGAATGGTGCGGACATCCGGGTGGTGCGCATCTTTGAGGAAAAACTGACTGTCCCGATCCGATACGGTCAACACGCGGGGGAATCGGGGCAACAGGGTTTGTTCCAGGCGACGCATTTTTTGATACTGATTGTTCCACAACAGACGTTGCCACCAGTGGGTGGCGAGTTCCATTCGACGGTGGAAAATTTCCTGTTCGACATTGTGGGTAAAGAGGACGACGGGAATGTGGGTGGGGACGGGATCATAGTTGATGGCCAGATGCAGGAAATCGCAGACTTCCGCACAATGAACACCCAACGCACGTTGTTGCCGGAGCAGTTTCTGAAAAGAGGGGGAAATATCGGTCGCTACCGACACCGGCAACGGACCCAACAATGAAATACAACGGCCGATCCAGCGGATGAATGGATGTTGCCAACGGGGTTCATAAGGGATGAACCGGTTGCATACTCCCTGCAATTCATCAGCGTAGGTGTGCAACTCCTCGGGGGTCGCCGGTGACATCAGGGTGACATCCAACAGCGTACCATGTGCGGCACGTAATATTTTGGCGCTTCGGATCTGGCCGCCCGTATCCAGTGGAAATAAAAACCGGGGGGTGGCAAACAAAATCTTGGGCAGGGCGGTGTCGGTCATGACGGGGTCTTCCAGCACAACCCCTGATAGGCAAACATCGCAGCATCCGGGGACAGGATACCCGACAGGTCGATGACGGGCGATTTCCGGGCTCGGTCGAGCAGGTGTTTTTTAACCTGGGGGGTGACGTGGGCGATGACCCAGAGGGCGCCATGATCGAGGACGCGGTCCAGGTCATAATCCAGGTAGCGTTCAAGATCGGGCATGATCCGTTGCATGTGGTGCAGGTTGGCGCCGAGAAGGTTGTACATGCATACGATGGGGTCATAAATGCGCAGATCATAACCGTTCCTGGCCAAGTGCGCAGCCAAGCGCAATGCGGGACTTTCACGTAAATCATCGGTTCCCGGTTTGAACGAGATGCCTAGGAGGGTGATTTTCTTTTCCTGCTGCCGTTCCACCAGGGAGATTGCCCGCAGCAGGTGGGCATGATTGCTGGCATTGATGCTGGACAACAAGGGGGTGTCGATGCCATGTGCCCTTCCCAGTGCCGCCAGGGCGTTGACATCCTTGGGCAGGCATGAACCGCCAAAGGCAAATCCGGGCCGGAGATAGGCTCGTGAAATGTTGAGTTTGTCATCCTTGAGAAACAACTCCATCGCCTCCATGGCATCGGTGCCACAGCCGTGCAGGACTGAAGCGGCCTCGTTGGCAAAGGTGATTTTCAGGGCATGGAAGACATTGCACAGGGTTTTCATCGATTCCGCCGCCTGGATGGAACAGCGCACAATCGCTCCCTTGACCCCCTGATACAGTTGCGATACCCGTTGGAACGTGTGTTGGTCCCGGGCGCCAATGATGGTAAAGGGGGGATTGAAAAAATCCTTGATGCTGGAGCCTTCGCGCAAAAACTCGGGATTGTAGCAGACAAATAGATCATGGTCGAGTGTGCGTCCCGAACCTTCCAGGAGCAATGGGGTCAGGATGTGTTCGGTGGTCCCGGGAGGAACGGTACTGCGGATGACGACAAAGTGAGGGTCGGTTTTTTCTTTCAGAGCCAGGGCAATGTCACGCGCAACGCTTTTGAGGTAACACAGCTCCAGGGAGCCGTCTTCCCGGGAAGGGGTTCCAACGGCGATCAGGCTCAGATCGGTAGCGAGGATCGCTTCACGGGGATCCGTGGTGGCGCTCAAATGGCCGTTATTGATGGCCTTTCGGATCATTTCTGGCAGTTGTTCCTCTTCCACCGGCGAACGGCCTTCCCGCAGCAGGTTGATCTTCTGCTGCGAGACGTCCACGCCAATGACATGATGGTGTTCGGATGCCAGGCAGGCTGCCGAGACACATCCCACATAGCCCATGCCAAAAATGCTTGTTTTCATGTGATTTCGCAATCCATCAATTCGGCAATCCCCGAAATGCAGCTTGAAAAGGGCGATTCCTGGCACCGGAGCCGTCTTAAGGTTCCATCATGGACTTTCTCAATACTCCTTGTCGGACGAATCGATCAAGTCCTGTTGGGAAAAAACATGCCGGGGATGAAAAATTAAAATTCATGACCCGGTTTCCCGACGGGATCACCACTGCGATCAGGTATCGACAGGCCCCGTCTTCGAGTTCATGATGGCATCCTTCAACCTGATCCGGGTCGGCTTGAATCGAGACTACATGACGGTCATCACACTGATTGCAGGGGTGCTTCCATGTCTACGACACGTTCCAACCACGATACCATCAAAGAATATTATGGCACCATCCTTCAGGGAACGAAGGATCTGAAAACCAACGCCTGTTGTTCCACGGATGATGGGATGTCGCCACGTATTCGCGCTGCCTTGAAGAACATTGACAAGGAAATTTTGCGTCGGTTCTATGGATGTGGTTCGCCGCTGCCCCCCTTGTTGGAAGGATGTACGGTGCTGGATCTGGGGTGCGGGTCGGGACGGGATGTTTATCTGGCGGCGCAACTGGTGGGTCCGGAGGGACGGGTGATCGGGGTGGATATGACTGAAGAACAGTTGGAAGTCGCCCGTTCCCATCTCGACAGCCAGATGGCCCGTTTCGGATTTCGGGAACCCAACGTCGTCTTCCATCATGGCATCATGGAGGATCTGGCCCGTCTGGGAATCGCCACCGCTTCGGTGGATGTGGTCATCTCCAACTGTGTCATCAACCTTGCCCCCGATAAGCGGACGGTGTTCCAGGAATTGTGGCGGGTGTTGAAACCGGGTGGGGAACTTTATTTTGCCGATGTGTTTGCCGGTCGTCGGGTTCCTCTGGCATTGAGAGAAGATCCCGTATTGCTCGGGGAATGTCTGGCAGGGGCGATGTATCGCGAAGATTTCCGCCGTTTACAGCGCGAATTGGGATGTCCCGATGTGCGCCGGACCGCCTCACGTCCCTTGAGTCTGGACAATCCCCGGGTGGCGGCGGCCATCGGCATGGTCGATTTCCATTCCGAAACCATCCGGGCGTTCAAACTGGATGATCTGGAAGATATTTATGAAGATTACGGACAGATTGCGACTTATCGGGGTACCATTCCCGAATGGCCGCATTTCTTTGATCTGGATGACCGTCATCGCTTCCCGGTTGGAAAGCCGGTCATGGTGTGTGGCAATACCGCCTCCATGCTCCAGGGAACCCGCTACCGGTCTCATTTCAATGTCCAGGGTGACCGATCGGTCCATTTCGGTCCGTTTTCTCACGTCCCTTCGGTGATCCCGTTGGCGGTCGAACCCAAATCGGGGGGGTGTTGTTGAACGTCGAGGTGGCATGTGAATGGGGGGATTAGCAATCGTCATGCCTGGAACGGGTGCTGAAACAACTCCGAGGGAAGAAAGAGTTCTTTCAAGGGTGGCGATCCCATGATACTTTGACCTAAGTGAGTTCGATTACATGATCTTTCCTTAAGAATGCGAAGCGGTATCGAATGACCATGATTCATGGCAAACTCAAGGAAGCGGGCATCGGCGTGTTCACGGTGGGGGGGGCGATTCGTGATGGCCTCCTGGGGCTGCCCGTCACCGACCGCGACTGGGTGGTGACCGGTGCCACACCTGAAATCATGGCCACCTTGGGATTTAAACAGGTCGGGCGCGCCTTCCCGGTGTTTCTGCATCCCGTTTCCGGTGAAGAATATGCCCTGGCCCGGAAAGAGTTGAAAACCGGTCCGGGATACCGTGGATTTTCCGTCGCCTTCAGTCCCGACGTGACCTTGGATGAAGATTTGTACCGCCGTGACCTGACCGTCAATGCCATGGCCATGGATGCGGAGGGGCGGATCATCGATCCGTATTCAGGACGCCTTGACCTTGAGCGTCGCTTGTTGCGTCATGTCTCCTCCGCCTTTGGTGAAGATCCGTTGCGTGTCCTCAGGGTGGCCCGGTTTCAGGCGCATTTGCACCATCTGGGCTTTACCATCGACCGTGATACGCTGGATCTGATGTCCCGGATGGCCAGAGGGGGAGAGCTTGAAACCATTTCAGCGGAACGGATCTGGCGCGAAACCGAACGCGCCTTGAACACCCGTCACCCCGAGGTCTACTTCCATATATTGCAGCAATGCCATGCCCTGGAAGTTCTTTTTCCCGAACTGGCGCAACTCATCGATCAGACCCAACCGGTCAAATACCATCCCGAAGGGGATGCCTGGCAGCATACCCTTGAAGTCTTGGCCCAGGCCAGTCGCATGTCTGCCGATCCCCTGGTCCGTTTTGCCGCCCTGACCCACGATTTGGGCAAGGGTGAAACGCCAAAAAACCAGTTGCCCCATCATCATGGTCATGACCATCATGGGGTGCGGCGGATTGAGGAAATGGCGCAACGTTTGGGGATCCCCGGTCGGTTTCGTTATCTGGCCATGCAGACGGCCCGTTTTCACATGGTGATCCACAAACTTCCCGAGCTGCGTCCAAAAACCATCCTTAAAATTCTTGAGTCCATGCATGCCTTTCATGAAACCGAAAGCCTGGATCGATTGTTGATCGTCTGCCAGGCGGACCGGTGGCGGCGGACGGGAACGCATGTGACCCGGGAGGAGGCACAAGCCTTGTTGCATGCCTGCCTTGAAGCGGCCCAATCGTGCGACATCTCGTTGTTGCGCGATCAGGGGTTGAGCGGTCCCGCACTGGGAAAGGCGCTGCTGCAAAAGCGGACGCAAGCCATTAAAAAAACCTTGATCTCATTTCTTCCCGAAAGAACCATGGAATGTCTGTTGGCCTCTTGATTCATGATGATTTGTGGATCAATAAAGGGACAGGAATGGTATCTTTGTCTGGGAAGGGGGAAATGCGATGACGACGATCACGTTCGATACCCACAGTGCCATTAAACGCCTGAAAGCCGCCGGCTTTGACGAACAACAAGCCGAAGCCCTTTCTGATACCATCAGGCAGGCCCAGGACGCCAAGCTTGACGAGTTGGCTACCAAGGGGGATATCCTTCGCCTGGAAGGGGATATCTTTCGCCTGGAAAGGGATCTCAAGGAACTTGAATTGCGCATGGTCATCAAATTGGGGGCGATGATCCTGGCTGCTGTCGGGATGATGGTGACCGCCAACCGGCTTTGGCCCATTCCGGTGCAATATGTATCTCCCGGTATTGCCCATGAAGTGCCGTTGTCCGTTGTCCCGAAACCGGCTTCCCCCGTGGTTTCTCCGTCGCATTGAGGATTGATCATCCAGAGTGTGGGCTCCCGCCTTTGGCTGAGGGAGATGACGGCGGATCGTGAATTCTGCGGGGCATCCTGTTCCAAAACCTGGATTGGCGAGATGGGAGTGTTTGATGAGCGCGGGTGGAAATTACCGATTATTGTTGGACAAACGTTTGGGGCCGCTGTTTCTGACCCAGTTTCTGGGTGCCCTCAATGACAATGTGTACAAAAATGCCCTGGTGATGCTGATCACCTATCGGATGGCCAACGATGCCCATCTGGATGGACGAATCCTGGTCAGTCTTGCGGGTGGACTGTTCATCCTGCCCTTCTTCCTTTTTTCCGCATTGGCGGGGCAATGGGCCGATAAATCAGAAAAATCGCGGTTGATTCGCCAGATTAAACTGGCGGAAATCGCAATCATGCTGTTGGCCACCGTGGGATTCATCATCAACGATCCATGGTGGTTGCTCGCGATCCTGTTTTTGATGGGGGCGCAGTCCGCATTCTTTGGTCCGGTGAAATACGCCATCCTCCCGGATCATCTGGTCAAGGATGAATTGATTGCCGGTAATGCCTTCGTCGAGGCGGGGACCTTCCTGGCCATTCTGCTGGGGACCATTGCCAGCGGTCTGGTGGTTTTGCGGGACCATGGGGTTGAAATCATCATGGGTTCCATCGTGTTCATCGCCGTTGCGGGCTGGTATGCCAGCCGCGCCATTCCTGTCGCACCTGCAGCCTATCCGACACTGGTCATCGATACCCGCTTCCTGCGCGGTACCTGGTCCATTTTGCGCCAGTCGGCCAAACGGCGTGAAGTGTTTCTTTCCATACTGGGCATTTCCTGGTTTTGGCTGGTCGGAGCAACCTATCTGACCCAGTTTCCCACTTTTGCCAAGGATGTCATCGGCGGCAATGAAGAGATTGTGGTCCTGTTCCTGACGGTCTTCTCGGTGGGGATCGGCCTGGGATCTCTGATGTGCAACCGGTTGCTGGCCGGGAAGGTGAGTGCGCAATACGTCCCTCTGGGTGCCCTGGGGATGGCCTTGTGTTCCATTGACCTGGTTGTTGCCAGCCGGGGGGTGACCTCGGGAGGGCAGCTCATCGGCATTTCCGCGTTTCTCGGGCATGTCGCCAATTGGCGGGTTCTGGTCGATCTGTTGGGGATCGCCATTGCGGCGGGAATCTATATCGTTCCCCTTTATGCCATCATGCAGACGATGAGCGGTGAAGAAAACCGTTCTCAGGTGATCGCCGGCAACAACATCATGAACGCGCTGTTCATGGTGGCTTCGGCGGTGGTCAGTATTCTGCTGCTTTCTCTTGGGGTTTCCATTCCTGGTATTTTCTTCGCCATGGCCATCGCCAATCTGGTGGTTGCCTTCTACATATGCAAACTGCTGCCTGATGCCCTGATCAAAACCTTGCTGTCCCGTTTGTTTGGCGTGTTGTACCGGGTCGAACTCAAGGGATGGCATCATTGGGAATCGGTCAGTGAGCGGGCGGTGATCGTGGTCAACCACGTCTCCTTTCTGGATGCGGCGTTGCTTGCGACCTATATGCCTTCGACGCCTACGTTTGCCATCAATACCCACATGGCGGGCAAATGGTGGGTACGTCCCTTCCTGCGTCTGGTCGATGCCTTTCCCCTGGATCCCGGCAGCCCCTTTGCCATCAAATCACTGGCCCGGCGGGTGCGTGAGGGACGGCGTTGTGTCATCTTTCCCGAAGGGCGCATCACCGTGACCGGTGCCTTGATGAAAATTTACGAAGGGCCGGGGCTGATTGCTGATCGGGCCGATGCCATGCTGGTTCCCATCCGCATCGATGGGGCGCAATACACCCCGTTTTCCCGTCTCAAAGGTAAGGTACGTCTGCGTTGGTTTCCCCAGATCACCTTGACCATGCTCCCGCCACGCCGGTTTGAAATCGATTCGGAGATCAAAGGGCGTGCGCGGCGGCAGATCCTGGGGCAGCAATTGTACGATGTCCTCAGTGGCATGGTGTTCTCCACCAGCCGCTGGCAACAAACCCTGGACCACGCCCTTCTGGAAGCCCGGCAGGTGCATGGTGGGCGGTTTCATGTGTTGGAGGACATTCAACGCAAACCCATGACCTATGACCGATTGATCACCGTCAGCCGGGTATTGGGACGGTGTTTCCGCGGTTATGCCCAACCGGGGGGGGCGGTGGGCTTGTTGTTGCCCAACTCCCTGGCTGGCGCCTCGGCCTTTTTTGGTCTGCATGTGGCGGGGCTGGTGCCGGCCATGCTTAATTTTTCCGCTGGTCTCAACAATATGCGCAATGCCTGCATTGCAGCCCGGATCCAGGTCGTCCTGACCTCCCGAAGATTCGTTGCCATGGCGCGCCTGGAAACGGTCATCGATGGGTTGTCGGAGACCGTCCAGGTTCGGTATCTGGAGGAGATCGTTCAAGGGTTGGGGATCGTGGATCGTCTGGCGGGATGGGCACGGGGGCGGTTTGATCTTTTGACGGGGGGCGTACGGGGCGATCATGACCAGGCGGCGGTCATCCTGTTCACCTCCGGTTCCGAGGGAACACCCAAAGGGGTGGTGCTGAGTCATGGAAATCTGTTGGCCAACTGTCGCCAACTCAGCGCCCGCATCGATTACAACCCTACCGATATCGTCTTCAACGCCTTGCCAATCTTCCATTCCTTCGGTTTGACCGCCGGGATGCTCCTGCCGGTATTGTCGGGGATCAAATCGTTTCTGTACCCTTCGCCTCTGCACTATCGGATCATTCCGGAGATGATTTACGACTGCAATGCCACCATCATGTTCGGTACCGATACCTTTCTCAAAGGATATGCCCGGGTTTCAAACCCCTACGATTATTACAGTGTCCGGTATGTGTTCGCGGGGGCCGAAAAGGTCAAGGAAGATACCCGAAGGGTATGGATGGATCGTTTTGGCCTGCGGATTTTCGAAGGGTACGGGGCGACCGAAACCGCTCCCGCCCTGGCGACCAATACCGCCATGCATTACCGGCCCGGTACGGTGGGTCGGTTCCTGCCGGGGATCCATTATCGTCTGGAACCGGTTCCTGGAATCGCAGAGGGTGGCCGTTTGCTGGTCTCGGGTCCCAATGTGATGAAAGGCTATCTGCGCACCGAACGTCCCGGCCTCCTGGAACCCCCGGTCGATGGTTGGTATGACACCGGTGACATCGTGGCGGTGGATGACGAGGGGTATGTCCGCATTCTCGGTCGGGCCAAACGGTTTGCCAAGCTGGCGGGGGAGATGGTCTCCCTGACCGCGGTGGAAGGGCATGCCGCTGCTTTGTGGCCCAACCATCTGCATGCCGTGGTGGCGGTGGCGGATGCGAAAAAGGGGGAACAACTGATTTTGTTGACCGATTGTCCCAAGGCCAACAGAAATGATTGGTTGGCAGATGCCAGAAGCAAGGGGATCGCCGAATTGATGATCCCGAGAAAAATCGAGATCGTGAGTCATGTTCCGGTCCTGGGGACGGGAAAAATCGACTATGTCGCCGCTGCCGAATGGGTTGCAAGGATGGAAAACCGCGTTGACGTATGTTAGAAAACTCGTAACTGTCCAGGTACCCTTCGGATTCAATGATTGAAAGAAAAAGGGGGGCTCAAGGGATTGCCCCCAGGGTTTTGACTTCAAGGATCGATCAAAACCTTATAAAGAAGAACCTTGGGGGACTTTGTCCCTCCCCCGTGGGGGATGTGAAAACAAAGTCAGAATCCAAAGTCAAAGTCCTGGGGGCAATCCCTTGAGCCCCCTTTTTTCTTTCAATGATCCCGACCCGGGGAGGTACCTGGGCAGTTACGGAAACTCCCAGGATCGGGAATACATCCGTCCCTTCAACCCGTAACCGTGTCCAGTCGAAAATGAACATTCAACACGCCCACCTGTTGCATGCCCTTACCCGACGTTTCCGGGGAACGACCATTCTCGTCGCCGGTGATTTGATGTTGGATCGGTACCTTTGGGGGGAAGTGTCGCGTATTTCTCCTGAGGCTCCTGTTCCCGTGGTGCGTTTGAACCGTGAGAGCGAAAGTGCGGGTGCTGCTGCCAACGTTGCCATGAATCTGGTACGTCTGGGGCTTCAATGCCGCCTGGCCGGTTTTGTCGGTCACGATGCCGATGGGGTGAAGTTGAAAGAGTTGATCACTGCTGCGGGCATTGATACCACGGCCATCTGGACCCTGCCGCGCCATCCCACCATCACCAAGACCCGGATCATCGGCGGCCATCAACAAATGTTGCGGCTCGATCTGGAAGATACCCGTCCGCCCGATGAAGTGGATCGACTTGCGTTCATGGAACGGCTGATTCAAATTTTGGATACTCCGCCCATACCGGGGGCAGTGGTTTTATCCGATTATGGCAAGGGGGCGTTGGGGCGGGAGACCTGTCAGGCGATCATCCAGGCGGCCCGTGCCCGCAATCTGCCGGTCATTGTCGATCCCAAGGGGGTGGACTATACCCGTTACCATGGTGCCACCACCCTGACGCCCAACCGTCGTGAACTGGCTGAGGCGGTCCCCTGGCCGTTTGCCGATTTGTCGGGCCTGCTGGAAAAGGGGGAGAAAATGATCCAACCTTTGGGGCTTGATTTTCTCACGGTTACGTTGAGTGAACTGGGAATTGCCCTTTTGGAGCAGGATTCCGCCCCCAAGCGGATTCCCGCCATGGCCAAGGAGGTATTCGATGTTTCCGGTGCGGGGGATACGGTGGTGGCCACCCTTGCTGCCGGACTGGCGACGGGGTTGGCACGCATGGAGGCGCTCCATCTGGCCAATCTTGCTGCCGGGGTGGTTGTCGGCAAGGTGGGGACAACCCCGATCACCTATCCCGAATTGCTTGCCGCCCTCTCTTCGGATGCCGCCATCGGCGAATCGGATAAAATTTGTGATCTGCATAAGGCGATTACACGGGTGACTGCATGGCGTGAACTGGGCAACAAGGTGGTCTTTACCAATGGTTGCTTTGATCTGTTGCACGCGGGGCATGTCACCTATCTGGAAAAGGCGCGCCGTCTCGGACAGCGTTTGGTGGTGGGACTCAATACCGACCGTTCGGTGCGGCAGCTCAAGGGGCCTTCCCGGCCTGTCATCCAGGAAAGCGACCGTGCCCGTGTCCTGGCCGCCATGGCCTCCATCGACATGGTGGTTCTTTTCGATGAAGAGACCCCCCTGAATCTGATCCGTAAATTAAAACCCCACATCCTTGCCAAGGGAGCGGATTATGTGTTGGAGCAGGTGGTTGGGTATCGGGATGTGCGGGAGTGGGGGGGGGAATGTATCCTGGTCCCGCTTGTGGAGGGGAAAAGTTCCAGTGGGATCGTCGAACAGATCAAAACAACAGCCTGAAGGATCACTTGCATGATCATTGTGACCGGAGGTGCCGGATTCATCGGCGCCAATATCGTTGCCGCCCTCAATCATCTCGGTCGGACTCGTATCCTGATCGTTGACAATCTGGAAAAAAGCGACAAATTCTTGAACCTGCGTGATTTACGCTTCTTCGATTATCAGGATAAGCGTGAATTCCGTGAGGCATTGCGTCAAGGGCGGTGGCAAAACATACCGATCACCGCCATTTTGCACCAGGGGGCCTGTTCCGATACGATGGAATATGACGGCCGCTACATGATGGACAATAATTATCAGTATTCAAAAGAACTGTTCCATTTCGCCGTGGCCCGGAAGATTCCATTTGTCTATGCTTCTTCTGCGGCTACCTATGGCGATTCCTCACGGTTTGCCGAACATCCCGATAACGAAAACCCGCTCAATATCTATGGCTACTCCAAGCTTCTTTTCGACCGGTATGTCGCGCAGAACATGGAGGGTGTCGAAAGTACCGTTGCGGGTTTGCGTTATTTCAATGTGTATGGTCCTCGTGAGGGACACAAGGGTCGGATGGCGTCCATGGTGCATCAACTTCATGAACAGATTCGCCGGACGGGGCGTGCCCGTTTGTTTGCCGGGTCCGGTGGTTATGGCAATGGTGAGCAGCGTCGTGATTTCATTCATGTTGCCGATGTCGCTGCCATCAACCTTGCCTTGGCGGAGCAGTCGGAACCGGTGCGGGGGGTATTCAATGTCGGCACGGGGGTCAGTCGCAGTTTCAACGATATTGTGGCGAGTCTTTATCAGGCGATGAACAAAACTCCCGAACCCATCGAATATGTTCCCATGCCTGAAGGGTTGGCGGCCAAATATCAAAACTTTACCGAGGCGGACATTTCCAAACTTTTGGCGATTCGGGGTTTGGAGGTGCGTCCTGCGTCGTTGGAACAGGGGGTTGCGGCGTTTGTGCGGGCGAAAGAGGCGGGGTTGTAAATAATATTAAGAAAAAAAAGGGGTCTGGGGGTTTCCCCCCCAGGGTTTTGATTTTAGAAACAAGGTCAAAAGCTAAGGTTATGGAAACCTTGTTGTTTAAAGTCAAAATCAAGGTCAACACCCTGGGGGCAATCCCCCAGACCCCTTTTTTCTTTTGATAATTTTTTTGAATGTCAACAGTCCCTCGTCTTGATCATTATCAACCGGCAGTTCTGAACTGGTGGGAGAAATCATCAGCGTACAATCGAGAGACCGGATTGTCGTCTCTTCCGGCAGCATTCAGGGCGGGTCCGGTAATGATCATGGCTTGGCTGCCGATGCCCGCTTCCCGGCAGGATTGGGCGATGTCGGCCAATCGGCCACGAATGATTCGTTCTTCTCCGGGCCAGGTGGCTTTGTGGACCACCAACACCGGTTGTTCCTGCGACCACCCTGCCTGATACAGTTCCCAGGTCACTTTTTCAAGCAACGTTGCCGACAGGAAAATACACAATGTTGCCCCATGGGCGGCAAGGTGGCGTAATTGTTCTTTTTCCGGCATGGGTGTGCGTCCTTCGGTCCGGGTCAGGATGACCGTCTGGGTCACTTCGGGCAGGGTCAGGCTTTCCATGGCGGCGGCTGCCGAGGCCATGGCGGAGGAGACTCCGGGGATTACTTCCATCTCCACCCCTTGGCGTCGCAGGGGGGTTGTCAACTCGGTCAATGCACCATAGAGGGAGGGATCACCTGTTTGCAGGCGGACGACATGTTCCAGGCGGCCGAGACGTTCTTTGAGCCATTGCAGCATTTCATCCAGCGTCATGCTGCTGGAGTCAGCCGTTTCGCAACCGGGTGGGGCAAAGTCCAGATGCTGGGGACTGACCAGTGAGCCGGCGTACAGGATGGCATTGGCTCGGGAGATGACCTCTCGTCCGCGTACCGTAATCAGATCGACTGCGCCTGGTCCTGCACCGACAATCCACAGTTTACCCATCGTTGGCATTTTCGTGAAAAATTGTCTGATAGATATGAATCATTGTCAATTGACTGCTATGTTCATAAAAATATTAAAATAAAAAACGGGTCTGGGGGATTGCCCCCAAGATCTTAACTTTATGAATCGATGAAACAGTAAACGAAAAACTTCAAACAAGCAACCATGACCTCTCTTTTTTCAACAGAGATCAATATAGAATTTAAATGTTGGATGCGTCCCGACCGTATCGGTCAACGGTCTTTTTAATCCAATTCTGGACGGGAGTTGACAGTTTGCCCGCATCTTTCAACAGGTTTTCCATCTGGTAACCTGTCAATTGCCTGCTGACGTTAAACCGTCTTGTCAGATCGTTCATACCAGCCGCAATCGCATCAAGATCCAGACGATCAGCCAGCGTCTGTTCGACCTGGGATCTGGGCAGAAGCAGTTCTGCCGCAAATGCTTTGGCCCTTTTCTCTACCAGGACCGGCATGCGTCCGCCCAGCACTTCGACAGATGGCAGGGCATGATCGGTATCGGCCAAAAGGTGGGCGATCTCATGCGCCAGCGAGGCTCTGTTGCGTTTTCTGGCGGCATTCCGATTGAAGACGACGCACGCCTGATCTCCTTCCCATCGTGCCAATGCGTCGATCTCACGGGGCAGTTTGGAAGCTTTCACTGCGACGCCCCAATCCCGTAACCATTGACCGGGATCGACAGTTTGGTCTTTTGGTACGCTGAGGGTTAATCGCAACCACTTTGCCAGTTCGTACCCTTGCTTGTAATGGTGTTCACTCGCGAGATCTTTCAGTTGCCGACCTGCTTCGCTGCGTAGTTTGGCGAATTTTGCCGTCGTACTTCCCAATCGCACTCGTGAAATCCTGTCCATGACCATTCGGATTTCACTGGGTTCCAAGCGGTGTTGGGTCATTCGGGCGGCCAGCACCATGTGGGAAGGGGTACTTTCCCCGGAATAACCAAATACCACTGCCGGATCATCATTGGCGGCAATCTCGGCAATCATGGTTGGCGGAATTCCCACCAGCATGGAGAGGGCATCATTGACGGGCAACGCACGATGACGCTGATTCCAAGCTTCCAGGATCACGCTGCCGCGTTGGGATTGGGGATGAATCGCTTGGGCAATGGCCATTCCCAGGGCTTCAAGCCGCTCCATGGCCTGTTCAAACGGAATGCAAGCCTCCTGCGTATCGGTCACGATGCGCATATCGTTCCCCTCTCGCAGAATAAAGAGGGGCGGCAGAAACAGGTCAGGCATGCCGGCAGCGAGATTATGCCGATCAGAGAAGGCGAATATTTTGACCTCCTCTTCGACGAAGGTGTTCTTTGACAGACCCATCTCCCGCAGCTTGACCATGGCGTGTTCCAGAAAGCCTCGCGGGGATTCCGGATTGAAGTGGAGGGGATAAGGGTCTTCTATCTTCAGGTAGCGCCAGCTGCGGGCCAAGTGGTCCAATAAACCGTCCCAATAATCCTCAACTCCCATGATTTCGTCGTGGCGAGGATCATACCAGATTCCCTTTCCGTTGAGGGTCAAGGACAACCGGCCATATCCGGAAAACAGGGGAACCGTTTGGCCGTCGTTATCCTCCAACCTTTCAAACGTGAAATTGAACATATCGTGAGCGTCCCATCAGGCGCTATTGGCTCGGTAATTCAGGGCGTTCCAACCTTGGGGCAGATACGTGCTCGCCCACTCCTTGAATTTTTTGAATTCTCCTGCTTTATCGGCTCGCGCCGCCAGATCTTCAAGAACCTCTTCAGGCACACGCCGTCCAGACTGCTCCTTTTCTGGAAAGCCGTGAAAGCTTTTTCCCGCGATTGTGGGAACGGCCCGATAAACCACTCCCTGGTGAACATTATAGACTCGTTCCGGATGTTCTGCTGTAGGTGGCCAAGGAATCCCCTCCTGCAAGAGACGTTCAGCCAGTCCAGGTGTGTTGGTGATCGACGAGGGGCATTTTCCAGGGGATCCCGGAACATTCGGAGGATCAAAGTCGGCTTTGTCCCGGGTCCATTTATGTTTTCTGCGCATTTGCCCAGGGACGTAGGAATAATTCAAAGCCATTATTCAGCTCTTGGTTGAAGCGGAAAAAAATGTACGGGTTCAACATGAATACGGAAAATTGTCATCTTGAACAAACCGATTTCCAGTTTTTTTTCTTCATATCGGAGATAAAACCAGCATAGCGTAGCATAGATCAGTAAATTTAAAAGGTCAAATGTGACAAAGTAGAATTGATATCAACAGGTTCTGAGCCAATCGGCGACTACCCGGGGGGCCGAAGGGAAATACCAGTGGACATAGGAGGCCCGGACCTGGTTCCATTGCACCCCCCCGTCACCACGTTCAAGGGAAAATGCAGGGGGGAGCGGGCAGGGGTCACGAACCGAATGATGAAACTCATGACCACGTACCCCCAAACGCTCTTCCCGATACCCCAAACCAGCCAACCGTGATGTCATGACCGTCCTGATAGGGAGCAACCCCGCCATCGGCCAGGAAACACCCTGATGATCCACCAGTTGGTCGCCTAACGTCATCATGCCACCACATTCCGCCAGAATAACTCCCCCCCGTTGGCCGAATTCCCTGAGCATCTGCAACGTGGAACTGGTGGATAACGCTCGAGCGTGCAGCTCAGGATACCCCCCAGGTAACCAGATGGCATCAATTGCAGAGGGCAAAGGATCCCCCGCCAGGGGAGAAAAAAAATGAAGGGTTGCCCCCATGCGTGCCAAACACGCAACATTGGCAGGATAAATGAAACTGAAGGCAGCATCACGGGCAATGGCAATGTTGCGTCCAGATAAAAAAGATTGCACTGGCGCAACAAGGGGCGCGTGCTTTGAAGGCATGGGTTTGAATAAATGAAAAAAACATTCCGTGTCCAAATGCAAGGCCGCCGCCAACCGGTCCCGGGAAGGAGCCAAGGCTTCCCCCGGGAGTGTCAATCCCAGGTGCCGCTCCTGAAGCGCCAGATGCTCCTCCCGCCCCATCCAACCCAGAAGCGGTGGCAGACCATGATCGGCAAGCCAACCCGACAAGCGTTGGGCGTGCTGCAAACTGCCGACATGATTGGCAAGAATTCCTGCAATGACAAACCCGTCCGCAGCATCCACAAACCCCTTGACCAGCGGAATCAAAGATCCCGCCATCCCTCGAACATTGACCACCAATAATACCGGCAGTCCCAAGACCCGGGCCAGATCCGCCGTTGATCCCGCTCCCCCTACGCCCGATTTGCCATCATATAACCCCATGACCCCCTCGACGATCCCCAGAGCATCGCCCCGTTGCGCCTCGAACAGGAGACGACACTCCTCAGGCCCCACCATGAAGGTGTCCAGATTGAAAGAAGGACGCTTGACGATTTCCTGGTGCCAAATCCCATCAAGATAATCAGGACCAGCCTTGAATGGGGCAACCGGGATGTTGTCCCGGACAAGACGGGCCATGAGCGCCAAGGTCAGGGTCGTTTTTCCTGAACGCGATTGAGGTGCGGCTATGATAAATCCTGGTGCAACGGTCATGGAAAGGCTAGGTTCTCAAGGGTGGCACGATGGTGAACGACAGGCTTGTGGCCCTAACATACGCCATCCCACCCCTTCAACGTAAAGGAAAAACCATTGCTGGAACATGGAGGCGGCATCCGTGGGGCAGCCGCACGATTTGGCATTCCCCTTTCCTCGTGGCTGGATTTGTCCACGGGCATCAATCCCAACGGCTACCCGGTCGGGAATATCCCGATGCCCATGTGGAATCGGCTTCCCGAAGAAGGAGATGGTCTGGAAGTGGCCGCCAGGGAATATTACGGTTGTGACCATCTGTTGCCCGCGGCGGGAACCCAGGCCATCATCCAAACCTTGCCGCGCCTGCTCCCCCCGGGTCCGGTGGGAATCGTTTCCCCCACCTACGGCGAACATGCCCATGCCTGGCTCAAGGCGGGATTCGAGGTCGTGGAGATCGAACAGGTTTCAGAGCACCTCCTGGATCGATTGGCGGTGTTGGTAGTGGTCAATCCCAACAACCCTACCGCCCGCCTTGTCGCCAAAACCACATTGCGTTCATGGTGGCACCGCTTGTGGAATCATGGCGGTTGGCTGATCGTCGATGAGGCATTCATGGATGCCAATGGGGATGAAAGCCTGTCCGCTGATACCGGGGCCGGCGGACTCCTGGTGTTGCGCAGTGTCGGAAAATTTTTCGGTCTGGCAGGGGCAAGAGTCGGATTTCTTCTCGGCCCCGAACCCCTTCTGCACCAGACACGGGAACATCTGGGGCCGTGGAACGTTGCCGGTCCCTCCCGCTGGGTGACGACCGCTGCCCTGGCAGATCGTCCCTGGCAACAGCAAACCCGGCGGGCATTGGCGCGCGATGCTGAACGCTTGACCCTGCTCCTGGAAACCCATGGATTGAAGGTCGCGGCAAAAACGGCACTGTTTCAATGGGTTCCTACGAACAACCCCATGGCGTTGTGGGGATATCTGGCACAGTCGGGAATCTTGGTCCGCCGTTTCGATTCCCCGGGAGGTCTCCGTTTCGGGCTCCCCGGCACCCAGGCCGATTGGTTGCGATTGACTCAGGTATTGACGGGGGTCGTATGAATGAGTCAAAATAGAGATGAATCTTGAATTGAATAATCCGATTCCATCCTGGAAATAATGTTGTATGTTTCACTGGGTCGGTTTGTGCAACCTTCAGCAAAGGAACGTTCCATGGCTTCAAGTATTGATGCAATTTCGGGTGATGCCATGCAGGCCATGTTGTCTGCCTATCGCAAGACCGGGGATGTCACCGGGGCTGGTCGACAGGCACAGGCGGTTGAGGTCGAACGGACGGAAACCAGCGAGGAACGCGAAGTCAGAAAAGGGAAAAATGACGCCGCCGTTACCGTGACCATATCGCCCGAGGCCAGGCAGGAATACGAAAACAGCACGGCACAAAGCGGTGCGACGCAGCCGCCCCAAGATACTGCTACGCAAGCGTCTCAGGACGTTCCAACCCCATCGCCCAGGTCGACGGGAAGATGATATCGGGTACTCCCTCCTGAATTCCAGTAGGAGTCCCGGTCGTCGTTGGGAGTGACGGATGAACCGGAAGTCATAACATTAAATCCGTCTCCTCCCCCTCCTTGGGCAATGCCGGAGCCGTCTCTTTCTTGATCCGCGCCATCCCGTCCGCAAGCCCGCTCAGGGTTACCGGGACGATCACCGGGATTTTCTTTTCATTCCACAGAATGAATCCCACCTTCAGGGTGGCCCCCGAAGAAAGTTCCTTGAAAAATTCAGGTTTGACATGCATGGCAGCGATACATCCCTCGGGTCGGCATCGTTGCATGTTCATTTTTAATTGTTTCCCCTGATCCACCTTGATCAGTACCCCGGTGTCCAGAAAAATGTTCATGGGGGTGTGGATGATCAGCGCCGGTTCGCCATTTTTTCCCAGATAACCGAAAACGACTTTGATGATGTTTTTTTCCGTGCTGGGAGATTTGACAACTTGCACCAAGCCGCATCGGGTTTTGTCGACCCCCAACGCCGTACAGGAAAAACTCCATACCCCAAACTTGTCACCGACCGTCAATTGGGCACCCTGCGCCGGTTTCAGGATCATCAGGCTGCAAACCATGATCAAGGGCAACAGAGGTCGCCATCGGGGTGAATGAGGCCGGGAATGGATGGCATCGCTTTTCATGGGATGAGAACCTGTCGGGCTTGTTTTTGGGAGGCCATGCTGCCAGGTTGGAATGTCATTTGGTACATTCCTCCAGATTACGCGTGTGTTGGAAAGATCATTCGGATTATAGTGACGCAAAGACCGTGTGCAGGGAGGGCGACACCATTGTGTTCCTTTGCAATCAGTTTGTCGCTTGTGCCATTGAATTCCATCCATTGCACTGCAAAATGAGATGACAGTCAACCTGTTTTAGGAGGGAGATTATGATTCCGGAAGTGTTCGTTGAGGGTGTTGGCGAAATAAGTTTTAATCTTGGCATGGTTCGCATGAATCTTGTTGGTCTTTCTCAGACAGAAAAAGATGACAAAGGAAATCCAAAGCCTGAAGATCGTCAACAGGTCATCATGTCGTTGCGTGGATTTCTGGTGTCGTTGGCGGCAATGCAAAACATGGCTGATAAATTGACCGAGGCGGGTGTATTAAAGAAGAAAGCACCGGATGTGAAATAGTAGATGCAATAGGGATGTTGAAGAAAAAAAAGGGCGATACCCCGGTCACATCTCTTGGAATCTGAGATGGTCCGGGGGTACCCAGGGGCGTACAAACTGCAACTGATCGGAACGGTTCCAAGACATGGATCAAGCAGAAGGCGTCAGGGACCCGGGCAGACAGAAGGCATCAAGATTCATTTTTGATGCGAAACTGTTCGCGATTTTGACCGTTCTCCTCGTATTCGCGCAACCATTTCGGGGTTGGACCTTTGCCGCTCCAGGTTTGGTCGGGGACTTGGGGATTGCGATATTTGGGAGGCAGTTTCATCCCCTTGTCGCTCCGGGTCATCCGTCCGGTCTGATGTTCCATGAACTCTTCAATGGATTCAAAGCCGGCAACCTTGGCCAATTCGATCATTTGTGTACGGATTTGTTTGGATTTTTCACGTCGTTTTTTCTTGATGATGCCACTGAGTTCTTCGCTCAGGGCAACCAATTCTTCGAGCGGTAGATTTTCAAGTTGGGAACTATGCAGGCTGTTCACTGAACAATCCTCCTGAACGCTTATGGGTTGGAGTTGATATTGAGAACGGACGAAATCAAGATGATTCACCGAAACCACAATAGAATATCTTTTCCTGAAAGCATCGTCAACGCATTGAACAATGGCATTGGACATTTTGCAGATTATTTTTTGTACGGGTGTGTGTAGTGTGAGATTTGTGGACAATGGCTGTCTGATACAATCATGAACGAGGAACAAACATTCCATGCTGGAGGCCCTCATGTCGGAACAATCCAGAACATCTTATCCCGATATTATCTATACCAAGGTTGATGAAGCTCCGGAGCTTGCGAGTACATCGTTGCTGCCCATCGTTCGCAGCTTTTTGAAGAAGGCCGGAATCAGTGTTGGGGTGAAAGACATATCCCTGGCGGGGCGCATCATTGCAAGTTTTCCTGAAAGAATGAACGAACAACAGAAACAGTCGGATGATCTTCTGGAATTGGGAGCGTTGGTGACCAATCCAACGGCCAATGTGATCAAATTGCCCAATATCAGTGCTTCCGAGCCACAATTGCGGGCGGCCATCCGGGAACTCCAGGGGCAGGGATATGCGTTACCTGATTATCCAGAGAAGGTGACGACACCGGAAGAGGCAGCGATCAAGGCGAGATATGACCGGGTGAAGGGGAGTGCCGTCAATCCGGTATTGCGTGAAGGGAATTCGGATCGCAGACTTCCCCGGTCCGTCAAGGAGTATGCCCGGATGAATCCGCATTCCATGGGTGCTTGGGACCGTACCTCCAAAACCCATGTGGTGACCATGTCGGAAGGCGATTTTCGTGCCAATGAAAAATCGATCGTCGTCACTGCCGCCACTGCCGGGATGAGCGCGATCATTTATACGGCCCGGGATGGTAGCGTGACCGTTTTGAAGGAAAAATTAAAGCTGCATGAAGGTATGGTCGTGGATGCCACATTTCTATCCCGAAATAAGTTGCTTGCGTTCCTGGAAACATGTATCGCGCAGGCAAAGGGATTGGGGGTGTTGTTTTCCCTTCATATGAAGGCAACCATGATGAAGGTGTCCGATCCTGTGATTTTCGGCCATGCGGTCCGGGTATATTTCAAGGAGGTGTTTGAAAAACATGGGCATACCCTGGACGAATTGGGGGTGGACCCCAAAAACGGCCTTGCCGACCTCCTGACCCGGATTCGCACGCTTCCCGCGGACAAGGGCGAAGCCATTGTTGCTCAGATCCGGCAATGCATGGACAGGCAACCCCCTTTGTATATGGTCAACTCCGACAAGGGGATCACCAATCTGCATGTCCCCAGCGATGTCATCATTGATGCTTCCATGCCGGCGTTGATTCGTGCCGGGGGCAAGGGGTGGGGGCCTGATGGTCAGCCCCGGGATGCCATGTGTGTGATTCCCGACAGCTGTTATGCCGGGGTGTACCGGGCAACCATTGAATTTTGCAAGGCCAACGGTGCCTTTGATCCGGCGACCATGGGCAGTGTTGCCAACGTGGGCCTCATGGCGCAACAGGCGGAGGAATATGGTTCCCATGCGACGACCTTCGCCGCTCCGGGTGCGGGGACGATTCGTGTGGTGGCCGGCAACGGGACGATTCTGTTGGAACATGAAGTCGAGGAGGGTGACCTGTGGCGTTTGTGTCAAACCCGGGATGCCGCCATTCGGGATTGGGTCGGATTGGCGGTGGCGCGCGCGCGCATCAGTGGTACGCCTGCCATTTTCTGGCTGGATGAACAGCGTGCCCATGATGCCCAATTGATCCTCAAGGTTCGGAGCCATCTCAAGGAGCATGACACCCGGGGATTGGATTTGACCATCCTGTCCCCGGAAGAGGCGACCCGGGTTTCCTTGAAGCGTTGCAAGGAAGGAAAGGATACCATTTCCGTCACCGGAAATGTCCTGCGGGATTACAATACCGATCTGTTCCCCATTCTCGAAGCGGGTACCAGTGCCAAAATGCTTTCGATTGTTCCCTTGATGAATGGCGGGGGACTCTTTGAAACCGGTGCAGGTGGTTCGGCACCCAAACATGTGCAGCAACTAATTGAAGAAGGGCATCTGCGTTGGGATTCTCTCGGAGAATTTGCCGCTCTTGCCGCCTCATTGGATCATCTGAGTCGAACCATTCATTCCACAAAAGCGGCACTCATGGCCAAAACTCTGGACCGGGCAACCGAAAAGCTATTGATCAACAAACGTTCACCCAGCCCCCGGACGGGGGAACTCGATAATCGTGGCAGCCATTTCTATCTGGCCTTGTATTGGGCGCAGGAACTGGCAGAACAGAGTGATGATGCTGATTTGAGCAAGGAGTTTGTTTCCCTGTACAGGCAACTGGAACACAATCAGGAAAGAATCTTGAGTGAATTGAATGCTGCTCAGGGACGTTCCATCGATTTGGGGGGGTATTATCACCCTGATTCCGGAAAATTGACCGCCGCCATGCGTCCCAGTGCGACGTTCAATGCCATCATCTCATCCATGGAATAGTGGGTCTGCTTCCAACAACGGGGGCCGATGGGTGAAGATGATCACCATCGGCCCCCGCAAAAATCAATTAAACGGTTCTCCAACCCATACGGTGTCGCGACCAAAGGGATCGGTGCGTTCAAACTGGCGAATGGTGGTATGGGGGAATCCGTGAATGTTCTTTACCTGGCCGGTGGGCCGGAAAGCCTGATATTCAAACCATTCACGGGAAAAGGGGATGCCAGTGAGTTGTCCAGAGGATTGTTTTGCATAGAGGGTTACGACTTCCATGGTTTCTATCTTCTCACGATAAGGTCAATGGTGTTGACAGCAAAGGTCCGTTTTTCGAAGAGGTATGAAGAAAAATGGACGTTTGCAGTAAAAAGAATGAATCTTCAGGGATGATGGATCATTCCATTCAGCCGCGTTTGAACCGTAGATCCATATTCCGTTCAATCTGACCCAGGAGTTGTTCAAAACGGTTGTCGCGTTTGTGGGCGATGCTCTTCAAGTCGTTGGTGTATTGACCCGTTGGTTGGATCGCCTGGGCTCCCCGGGGGGAGGTGAACGACACCCGTGCGGCAGGGGGAAAGACTGGAATCTGCATGACCTCCTCCTTGATGAACGACAAACGGTTTCAAGGGAGGCACTGCATTTTCTGGTCCAGAGTATATTATTTAATGATTACAGTTAGTTGTCATGTTATTTGGTTACTGAAATCGCGATAAGGCGCCAAGACTCCGACATCTGCTCTGGTACGAAAAACAAAATGCCATGGGAACCCCATGGCATCGGAAACAGCAGCAGCGAAATGGATCGATGGAATCGACAGGTGGTTATCGACGAACGCGACGGCGCGATGAAAATCGGGGTTGTGACCGTACGGGAATCGGAATTTCCTGTAAACGGTGGCTTGGTTGAAAAAATTGCATGACCGTTTGAATCAACGCGATAAGGAATGGGAAGCGCATGGGGCCGGTCTTTCTGATTGGACGCATGGATAACAATCGACTCTATGGCTGAATATAGCAGAATTATTCGGAAAGGTTAAACGTTTTTTTGCATTTTGGATGTTGCGCAACGTGTGGATCGTGGAAGCGGGGCATGGATGCCCCGCTTCCAGGGCTGGAGGTCAGCGGTATTTCCCAAGGCTCCACCATTCAAGTCCCCGTTTGACCAGGTGCATGGAATAGAGCGGGGGCAGGATCAGACCGAATCGTTCAAACCGT
The DNA here is from genome assembly GCA_002753735.1 of Magnetococcales bacterium DCbin4. Taxonomy (GTDB): domain Bacteria; phylum Pseudomonadota; class Magnetococcia; order Magnetococcales; family UBA8363; genus UBA8363. The sequence continues at coordinate 14,160 of PEAN01000030.1, read as the reverse complement.
GAGACAAAGATACCGGTTTTTTCGGTATCGACGATGCAGATCAGTTCGGTTCGGAAGGTTTGTTGCGGCGGTTTGCCATGGAGTTCCGCATACAGATTGTCGGCGGCGGCACGGGCCTGCAATTCGGCCATGTGGGCTTGTTTGGCCCGCCATTCGGGACCGGGAAAGCTGCCGGCGTCACCGGCGACATAGACGTTGCGGGTATCCGCGACCCGTCCCAAGGCATCCGCCTGCAGGAAACCGCCGGGGGAAAGGGGAAATCCCGTCTTGGCAAACCAGGGCTGTCCCGTCATCCCCGGGATGAAGAGGGTCATGTCGCTGGCGATGCGTCCCCCTTCGGTTTCGACGCCATCGGGCTTGAATCCCTTGATTTTGTGTCCCAGGTGGGTTTCGATCCCCTTTTTTTTCATGGTGGCGAGCAACCCTTTGACTGCGGCGGCTCCCAGCCGTTTGCCCGGTTCGGCCATCGGGCTGAAAAAGGTCAGGGTGAACTTGTTCCTGCGACCGATGCGGCGCAGATGATTTTCGATGCAAAACATGAATTCGAACATGGGACCGCCACGAACGGCGGTGGGTTCGTTGGGGTTGCCGGCGAAGCCAAAGGCCAGACGTCCTGTCGGCATCCGTTCCAGGAGGTCTCTGGCCTGAAGTGCATCGGCAAGGTTGCAGGGGATCAGGGCGTTTTGCGCGATGCCCGGCGCCTTTTTCATGTATTCCCCGCCTGAGGCGATCAGCAGGGCATCATTGGTGATGGGACCGGCGGTGGTTTGGAGGGTGCGTCCCCCATCCGCGGCACCGGTGGCACGGGCCTGGACAAAGTCAACGCCCATCCGTTCCAGATGATTGGACAGGGAAACCCGGATCCGGTCGGGGGTTCGTCCGCCGGTGGGGATCCAGATCAGGCTGGGGTGATAAAAGAATTCCGGTTTGGGTGCGACGACGGTCAGTTTCAGATTGCGTCCGGGATCCAATCCACGCAAACGGTCAATGGCGGCCATTGCCGCAAAGTTTGCCCCGACGATGGTGACATTCACGGTTTCATTTCCCTTCGGTTCAGGTATCCGTTGGTTGCCGATGATGGAAGCGATTTTAAGGTATGCGTTGACACACTTTCCAGGGATTGTTATCTTTCACGATCTGGTCCATGTAACGGCAGGCATTCATGCGTGCCGGATGACAGATCATTCTCCTTGCATGATTCAAGCACGGGATCATTACGTCAAGCCATGTTGACACAACGGCATCGGGATATTCTGCAACGCGTCGTTCACGCCTACATCCACCGGGGCGAATCGGTCGGGTCGAAAACCCTCAGTCAGATGGAGGGACTTGATTTTTCTCCCGCCACGATCCGCGCTGACATGACGCAGTTGGAAAACATGGGTTATCTGATCCGTGATCACGCCTCTTCGGGGCGCAGGCCAACCCAGCAGGGGTTGCGTTTTTTCGTCGATGGCCTGCTGGAAGTGGCAAAACTGTCGGATCATGACAAGGATCGCATCGTTGCGGCCTGTACGCGTGGCGATGACCTTGAACAAACATTGTCGGAAGTGTGTCGTGTTCTGGCGGCGATGACCCCAAATGCCTGTATCGTCCGTATTCCGAGGATGTCGGAGGTTGCCATTCACCGGGTCCAGTTCATTGAACTCTCCGGAGAACATGGGGCGGAAGTCCGTATCCTGGCGTTGCTGGTGTCGGAATCGGGCCACCTGAAAAGTCGTGTCATCCGTTTGAAGACACCTTTGCGGCAAAAGGAACTGGATGGTTTCGGTGATTATCTGAGCCGGGAAATGCGGGGGAAAACACTGGCCGAAGTCAAATTGTGGCTGCACAAGGAACTTGAACGTTGTGAAAAAATGTTCCATGACCTGTGCCGCAATCTTCTGTCCAGTCCCGTCCTCAGTGCGTCCAGCGATGCCCTGATCGTGAACGGGCGGATGAATCTGTTGGGTACGCAACGCCATGGATCCCTGTCCGGCAAGGAAATTGCCCGTATGCGTGATCTGCTGTCGGCTTTGGAAGAAAACCGTAAGCTGATTCACCTGTTGGATGAATGTGACCAGTTGGATGGCGTTCGTTTGTTCATTGGTTCGGAAAGCGGGATTGTGCGGGATCATTCATGTTCGGTGGTCGCCGCCCCGTTTGCCGGTCCCAAGGATCTGATGCCGGGAACGGTGGGGATCCTGGGTTCGGTCCGGCTGGACTATGCGCATGTCATTCCGCTGGTGGATTTTACCGCCAAAGCCCTGGGGACATTGTTGTCGGAACGTATTCTTCACGGGGGGCTGTGATGGCGGTCATGGTGATTTTTGCGAGTTGTGGTATCCTGTTTCATGATTATTCTTATGATCAAACGTTCTGATCCTCATTTTTAACCTTCTGAAGAGATATTCATAAAGGGACATGACTGAACAAAATCATATGAACGGCACAAACGCAGAAGATAACGGCCAGGCCGCCGCGCAGGATGGCACGACGGTATCCCCTTCCACGGATCAATCGGATCCCTCCGACGGTGCTGGGGACCGGGGCGAGGAATCCTTGAAGGAGGAACTGACGCGGCTTGAAATCAAACTGGAAGAGATGGAAGCGGCCCTTGCCGCCAGTCGGGAGGAGACCCTCCGGGCACTTGCCGACATGCAGAATCTGCGTCGGCGGACGGCACGTGAAGTCCAGCAGGCAAGGGATTTTGCCGTGGAGGGGTTTGCCCGCGATTTGTTGAATGTGTCGGACAATATGGAACGCGCACTGAATGCCATCCCCGATTCCCAGGAGGTCGGCCTCAAGGCCCTGGCGGAAGGGATCCGGTTGGTGCAGACCGAATTGAAACGGGTATTTGGCAATCATGGGGTGACCCGCATCGAAACCGTGGGCCAGACCTTCGATCCCAATCTGCATCAGGCGGTGCAACAGGTGGTTGCGCCCGGTGTGGTTCCCGGATCGGTGGTTTCGGAACTGCAATCGGGATTTCTTCTGAATGGGCGGTTGTTGCGTGCATCCATGGTGGTGGTCGCCAAGGATGGGGAGTGAACCGGGGGCGCTGTTCATTTCATTGGCAGCGCATTAAAAAAAAGAACGCATGGGGCTTGACAAATACACCCGGTGTTTCCATATCAGCCGGTGGGGAACGATTCATACCTGAAACAATGACGGCGGGCCGGTCATGATCGGGTCGCGTATCATGGATACTCGTGGAAAGGAAGTCTTATACTATGGGCAAGGTCATCGGCATCGATCTGGGGACAACAAACTCCTGCGTGGCCATCATGGAAGGTGGAGATCCGAAGGTGATTGAGAACAGCGAGGGGGTTCGTACGACGCCATCGATGGTGGCCCTCGCCGCATCGGGGGAACGGTTGGTGGGGCAGGCGGCCAAACGTCAGGCGGTCACCAATCCGAAAAACACCCTGTTTGCAATCAAAAGATTGATCGGACGCCGGTTCGACGATCCGATGACCCAGAAGGACAAGGGATTCGTCCCCTATGAAATCGTCAAGGCGGATAATGGCGATGCCTGGGTCAACTTTGGTGGCAAGAAGGTGAGCCCATCCGAAGTGTCGGCCATGATTCTCCAAAAGATGAAGCAGACGGCGGAGGATTATCTTGGCGAGACGGTGTCCGAAGCGGTCATCACGGTCCCTGCCTATTTCAACGATGCCCAGCGCCAGGCAACCAAGGATGCGGGTCGGATCGCGGGTCTGGAAGTATTGCGCATCATCAACGAACCCACGGCGGCGGCGTTGGCCTATGGGTTGGACAAGAAGGGTGGCCAGACCATCGTGGTGTATGACCTGGGTGGTGGTACCTTCGACGTGTCGATTCTGGAAATCGGCGACGGTGTGTTCGAGGTGAAATCGACCAACGGCGACACCTTCCTGGGGGGGGAGGATTTCGACAAAACGATCATTGACTGGTTGGCCGACGAGTTCAAGAAGGAACACGGGATTGACCTGCGCAAGGATACGATGGCGCTGCAACGTTTGAAGGAGGCGGCGGAGAAGGCCAAGATTGAGTTGTCCAACAGCATGCAGACCGATATCAATCTTCCGTTCATCACGGCGGATGCCTCGGGACCCAAGCATCTCAACATCACCATGTCGCGGGCCAAACTGGAAGCGCTGGTGGATCATCTGGTGCAACGGACCTTGGAGCCATGTCGTATTGCGTTGAAGGATGCCAAGATTTCCGCCCGCGATGTCCATGAAGTCATCCTGGTGGGTGGAATGACCCGCATGCCCAAGGTGCAGCAGGTCGTTACCGAGTTTTTCGGCAAGGATCCGCACAAGGGGGTCAATCCCGACGAAGTGGTGGCCATCGGTGCTGCGATTCAGGGTGGGGTGCTCAAGGGTGAGGTCAAGGATGTTCTGCTGTTGGACGTGACACCGCTTTCCCTGGGGATTGAAACCCTGGGAGGGGTCTTTACCAAGCTGATCGACAAGAATACGACGGTGCCGACCAAAAAATCGCAGGTGTTTTCCACTGCCGTTGACAATCAACCCGCCGTGACCATTCGCGTGGCCCAGGGGGAACGGGAACTGTTCAATCACAATAAATTGTTGGGACAGTTTGATCTGGTGGGGATTGCTCCGGCACCGCGTGGGATTCCCCAGATCGAGGTGACCTTTGACATCGATGCCAATGGTTTGGTACACGTCAGCGCCAAGGATAAGGGGACGGGCAAGGAACAATCGATCAAGATCCAGGCTTCGGGTGGTTTGTCCGATGCCGAAATCGAAAAGATGGTGCGTGATGCCGAAGCCCATGCCGAGGAGGATTCCAAGAATCGTAAATTGATTGATTTGCGCAACCAGGCCGATTCGGTGGTTTACAGCACGGAGAAAACCCTCAAGGAGCACGGGGACAAGGTCGATGCTGCCATCAAGGGACAGATTGAGGGTGCCGTGGCGGAGCTCAAGTCGGTCATGGGCGGCGACGATGCGGCGGTCATCGAGGCCAAAACCCAGGCATTGATGGAAATTTCCATGAAACTGGGTGAAGCGGTGTACAAGGATTCCGCTGCTGCTGGTGCGGGTGATCAAGGTGCGGGTGGCAAGGGGGCCGCCGGTGGGGCCGATAATGTTGTGGATGCCGAGTACGAGGAAGTCAAGGACGGCAAGAAAGACTGATATCATCGATGCCGAAAGATTACTATGAAATCTTGGGGGTGAAGCGGGACGCCAGCGAGGATGAGATTAAAAAATCCTATCGTAAACTGGCGATGCAATTTCACCCTGATCGCAATCCCGGCAACAAGGATGCCGAAGCCCAGTTCAAGGAGATCAATGGCGCTTATGAAGTTTTGAAGGATCCCAAAAAGCGTTCCATCTACGATCAGTTTGGTCATGCCGGTCTTCAGGGCGGTGGAGGAGGGGGTGGGTTTTCGGGGGACACTTCAGGATTTTCTGGCGGTTTCGGCGATATTTTCGAAGAGTTTTTCGGCGATATTTTTGGTGGTGGGCGTGGTGGTCGCGAACGGGCGGGTGGACCGCAGCGGGGCGATGATCTGCGTTATGACATGACGGTGACCTTGGAAACCGTCATGAATGGTTCGGAGGAAAAAATCCGAATTCCCACCGTTGTCGAGTGTGAAGTCTGCAAGGGTTCGGGTGCCAAGGCGGGTTCGGCTCCAGAGACCTGTCCCACCTGCCAGGGAATGGGACAGGTTCGTACCCAGCAGGGATTTTTCTCCATTGCCCGGACCTGTGCCGCGTGCGGTGGCCGGGGCAAAATCATTCGCAATCCTTGCAGCAGTTGTCGCGGGCAGGGGCGCAAGCGGTCGGAAAAAACCCTTACGGTCAAGATTCCCCCGGGGGTGGATACCGGTACCCGGATCCGCCTTTCCGGAGAGGGCGGGGCTGGATTGACCAATGGTCCTGCCGGTGATCTTTACATCCTGATCGATGTGGCACGTCATCCGATGTTTGAGCGATTCGGGGTCGATCTTTTGTGTCAGGTCCCGATTACGTTTACTCAGGCGGCGTTGGGGGGTAAACTGGAGATTCCCAGTTTGAGTGGCAAGGTTCGGTTGACGGTTCCGGCGGGGACGCAGACGGGGAGTCGTCTGCCTTTGCGTGGCAAGGGTTTGCCACATCTGAACCGTCCGGGGGTCTATGGGGATCTGGTGGTCGAAGTTCGGGTGGAAACCCCGGTCCGACTCAACAAGCGCCAGCGTGAGCTTTTTGAAGAGTTGGCCACATGTGGCAACGAGGATTCTCACCCCGATTCCAAATCATTCTTTGACAAGGTCAAGGATTTTCTCGAAAAGATGTCAAGTTAGGAAAAGTTCATGGCTGAAATCGCGATTGCCGGTGCCGGTGGCCGCATGGGACGGATGCTGGTGCAGACGGTGGTGGAAACGGCGGGTTGCCGGTTGGTGGCTGCCAGTGAGGCTTCAGGCGCCGATTCCTTGGGTCGCGATGCGGGGGAGGTTGCGGGTGTTGGCTCGACGGGCGTCATCATTCAGCCCCGGGCGGAGCATTTGTTTGAATCGGGTTGGGTGGTCATCGATTTCACCATGCCACAGGCAACCATGCGTCATGTGGAACTGGCCCGGGGTCGCCATACCGGGATGGTGATCGGAACCACGGGTTTGAAGGATCGCCAATTACAGGCGATGACTGCGGCGGCGCGCGATATTCCCATCGTGTTTGCGCCCAATTTCAGTATTGGCGTCAATTTGATGTTCAAAGTGGCAGCCCAGGTCGCAAGGACGCTGGGGGAGCCTTTTGACATTGAAATCATCGAGGCCCATCATCGGCACAAGGTTGATGCCCCTTCGGGGACTGCGCTCGGCTTGGGACGCGCCATTGCGGAGGCGCGTCAGATGAAGTTTGAGGATGCCGCCGTGTTTGCCCGGGAAGGACATACCGGGGCGCGGGTCGCCAACAGCATCGGGTTTGCCACGGTACGGGGTGGTGATATCGTGGGTGACCACACGGTGATGTTTGCCGGGGAAGGGGAGCGGTTTGAAATCACCCATAAGGCTTCCTCGCGTATGACTTTTGCCAGAGGGGCGGTCAAAGCGGCTCTTTGGCTCTCCGGAAAACCTCCGGGACTTTATACCATGGGCGATGTCTTGGGGTTCTGACCTCATTCCCGGGGTATTGCTCTGGACCAACTTCATTGACCTGTGCGCAGTGCTTGGCGGCAGGGAGCAAAAGGATCCTTGTTATGGAATCAGTGGACATTGCCTCGATCAAACCGGGGACGAAGATTACCTTGGAATTTGGCAACAAGGAAGTGATCCTGACCCGTCTGGAGGAACCGCGCAAATTTACCATGGAAGATTGGTTCGAGGAGGAGGCGGAAATCTACCTCCTGGAAGATACCATCGAGGAGGACGAACCGCTGCATTATTCCCTTGAACCGGTCACCGATCCCAAAATGGTGTTGTCACGCAATGAGGGGGCGTTCGGGATCAAGAGTGATATTCGTGACTTCCTGGGTCGGGTCGTGGGTGGCATCGAGATGGAAGAGGAAGAAGAGGAGGAAGGGGAAGAAGAGAAAGAGTGACCCCTCAGATATTGGAAACGATCAAGAAATAAAGGGGTTCCCGCGAAGGTGGGAACCCCTTTGTTCATTTTTCGTAACTGCCCGGGTACCTCCCCGGTTCGGGATGATTGAAAGAAAAAAGGGGGCTTAAGGGATTGCCCCCAGGGTTTGATTTTAGAAACAAAGTCAAAATTTTAAGTATGGAAACCTTTTTGTTTTAAGTCAAAATCAAAGTCAACACCCTGGGGGCAATCCCTTAAGCCCCCTTTTTTCTTTCAATCATTTAATCCGGAGGATACCTGGGCAGTTACCATTTTTTTCAATAGGCCCTAGAAAGATTCAAATTCATCCTCTGCCGCCGCCGGGGCTTTGGTTTTGGCCTCGATTTTAAGATGTGTATTGGGCAGTGCCTTCCTTGTGGCATGAGCGATCTGGGCTTTGGCGGGTGGTGGCGGTGATTTTTTGGGCGCCTTTTTCTTGGCCACGCCAGTCCGCTGACCAATATTGAAGAACGCAATCGATTGACTCATCATCTCTGCCTGAGAACTCAATTCCTCTGCCGTGGCAGCCATTTCTTCCGAAGCGCCGGCGTTTTGTTGAATCACCTGGTCCAGTTGCTGGATGGCTTGATTGATTTGTAATGCCCCCTGGTTTTGTTCCTGGCTGGAGGCGGCGATTTCTTGAATGAGTTCAGCCGTTTTTTGAATGTCGGGCACCAGGGTGTTGATGATGCCACCCGCTTTTTCCGCAACTGAAACACTGGATGCGGAAAGATGGCTGATTTCACCGGCTGCAATTTGACTGCGTTCCGCCAGTTTTCTGACTTCGGCTGCAACCACGGCAAACCCCTTGCCATGTTCACCGGCACGCGCCGCCTCGATGGCGGCATTGAGCGCCAATAGATTGGTCTGACGGGCAATCTCCTCGATGATGCCAATTTTCGAAGCAATGTCGCGCATTGCGCTGACCGCCTGATTGACCGCCTCGCCCCCCTCGGCGGCATCCCTGGCTGCTTTTTGTGCGATGGTTTGGGTGGAGTTGGAATTGTCGGTGTTTTGCTGAATGTTTGAAGTCATCTCTTCCATGGCCGAGGAGGTTTCCTCGATGGAGGCGGCCTGTTCGGTGGCTCCTTGCGACAAACTTTGTGCCGAATCGGATATTTCGTTGCTGCCGATGGTCACCTGTGTGGCGGCGGTGGCAACTTCGCCGATGACGGTTTTCAATTTTTCCATCATTTCCAAAAGGGCCTTGGCCAGAATGCCCACCTCATCCTTCTGATTGACCTGGATGGTGGCGGTCAAGTCCCCACGAGCCACCTCGGTGGCGAATTGCACCCCCTTGATCAGCGGTGTGGCAATACTGTTGGCGATAAAAAGGGCAACCAGCCCAACCACGAGTGCAATGACAAGCCCGGTGACGACGATGGCTGTTATCAGACTGACGATGGGCTTACGTATTTCTGCAAGGTCGATTTCCACCAGGACCGCCCAGGTTGCATCCCCTACTTTAAGGGGGGCAAAGCTGGAGAGTACCGGGTTGCCGTTGTAATCAATGACGATTTTTGAATCATTTTTTCCTGCGAGTGCCTCACGGGCGGCTTCGGTATCGACTCCGTTTTTCTCAATGGTCCCGGCAAAGGAGGCTTTGACCGAATGTCCCTGTTTGTCGAGAAAGGAATCGGAACGCATCCGTTTGTCTGCACCGATGAGGTAGCTTTCCCCGGTCTGGCCCATGCCGTCGCGCTGTTGCATGACGGCATTGATCGATTCCAGCGACAGTTGCAGCCCGACCGCTCCGATGAGTTTGCCGTTTTGTTTGACCGGGGCCACGATGAACGCGGCAGGGTCGCCATTGGATGGGGCATACGGTTCAAAATCACCAAATCCCGTTGCTTCCGATTTCATGGCTTTGGCAAATGCTTTGCCCAGACTGCTGTTTTTCAACTCGCCGGTGATCAGGTTCTGTCCCAGATCCTTTTCCTTGGAGAAGGTATAGGTGATATCGCCATCCGCCGAAATCAAAAACAAGTCATAATAACCGTATTCCTTGGTGAAATAATTCAACCATACGGTATCGGTTTCAGCCGTTTTGACCCAGTCGGGTCCTCCCGCTTTTTTCCCCTCCGCTTCAAAGACCCGTTCCATGTTGGCCATGGCACGTTCGACATCCCCCGACGCCGCCAGGACGTTGAGGTCACCGAACCGTTCAAACATGTATTTTTCGACCTGTCCCTTTTTGATGGCACGTACCGCATTGAGTTGGTTGAACGCCGCCGCCATCAATTCTTCCTGTGCCTTGGTAGCGGCAAACCAACCCACAATGGCAAGTGGCAACAATCCCACCAGCAAAAACAATCCAAGAAGCTTGGGTCGCATCTTGATGTCAGCGAGTCTCATGATTCATCCCCCTCAAAATATCAGATCGTTACCATGTTAATACATGTTTATCTATATGGACCGGTTTGCAGGCAATTATAGTAGATTATTTTTTTTGTGCAAGAAAATTTGCAACAATTTGCAGTTCTAATAACGGCAAAAATGCTGTGCATGGTTTTGATTTTTGACCAGGATGATTTTTCAGTTGACATTTTTTCAGATGGTTTGTAAAAAATATTGATCATAATAATGATTTTTTGATTTCTATATTTTTGTACTTAAAGGTCATCAATCATGGCGACGCCAGAATTCAAATATAAAGCCTTCATTTGTTACAGTCGGAAAAACAAGCGACAGGCAAAATGGTTGCGTCACCAATTGGTACGGGCTCGAACCCCGAAAGATGATCAAGAATTAATTAAAATATACGGTAATAGTATCAGTGATGAAAAAATACTTATTGATGAAGCTAATTTTTCTGCCGGTTCCGTTTTACGGAATGAAATTGAAAAAAGTCTAGGCGCATCGGAGTTTTTGATCGTAATTTGTACTCCGGAAGCGGTTCGTTCGGACTGGATGGACCAGGAAATACGTTATTTCAAACGCCACCGGAATCCCGATAATATTATTCCCTGTGTATTCCGTGGAACACCGCTTTTTGTGGAAACCGCATCTTTGGGAACCATTCCCGATGCCGAACAATGCCTTCCCCGGGCGTTGCGGTATCGGATCAATGCCCGGGGAGAAACCATCAATGAGTTGGAGGAGGAACCTTCCTGGGCCGATTTTCGTCGGTTCCACAGTGATGAAGGGCGTGGGGCGGCGGGAGCACGGGTGCTCAGCAGGTTGTTGGGGGTTGTTCCTGACCGATTGGTCCTCTTTCATAAACGGCGTGACCGCCAAATCATGTGGGTTTGGATTGTTTCGGTTTCCGCCGTGGCGCTGGTGTTGGCCGGTTTGAGTGTGTTTGCCCTCTATCAACGGGGGCGGGCGGAAAGCAATTTTCAATTGTCGCAAAAAAACCTGGCATCATCCCTGGTTCAGTCGGCCCGTCTGGCATCATCCCTGGTTCAGTCGGCCCGGCTGGAGGCGTCACAGGGGCGGATTCGTACCGGGGCCAGAATGGCTTTCGATGCCTGGAATATTCACAATGATCGGATGGCCCGGGTGGGATTGTGGGATCTCCTGGGCCGACTTCCCAGGGAAACCGTCTACAATTTGAAGCAACCCATCCTGGGTAAAGGGGTGCACCCCCTGGCTCAGGGGCAACTTGCCGTGGTCGCTGAAACCAGGGTGGTGGTTTACGAGAGCAAGGGTGGTGTCCGCGAGGACGAACATGGGGCGGGAATGAGCCTTTCCTCGGCGATCTCCACGGATGGATCGTCGGTGATCATCCTGGGGCAGGAACAGGGGCGGTTGGTTCGGTTCGACCTTGAAAAAATGCAGGCCACCCTCCTCAAGGAACATGGCCGGTCATGTTCATGGATGGCCAAAGCCAATCATCGTGACCGGGTGGTCCTGGGATGCAACGATGGTTGGATCCGGGTGTATGATATTGATGCCGATGGGACGGTTCGTCCCGTGTGGCAGGCGGACAAAAGTCCGTCTGGGAAAAAAACCGAACCGGTGGTTGCCATCTCCAATGACGGGGGGACGATCTTCTGGGCCTATGGTCCGGGGAACATCACGGGATGGAATGTGCAGGGGGATCGGGCGCTCTGGGAACGTCCGGTGCAGGATTCTCCTGTCAAATTGATCCTTTCCCACGGTGGGGAATGGCTGGCCTGGTACACCCTCGATGGTCATGTGGGGATGGTGGGAACCGGAGACGGTAATTATCTGTGGGATAAAAAGTTGGAAGGGTGGCTGTTTGATCTCGCCTTTTCTCCCGACGATGAACGTTTGGCGGTGGCGGTTCAGTGGCCTGCGGTCAGCAACCGCAAACCGGGCCTCATGGAATGGGAATTGGCCAGTGGTCGGGAAACCTTGTCCTACGAGGCCCCAGACCGCTTTGATGCGGTTGCCTACTCTGTGGTTGGCAATCCTCTGGGTTTGGTCGTTCGTGGCGCGGTTTACGAAATTCTTCCGGTCGCCGGTCGCCATTGGATTCCGCTATCACTTCCGGTACGCAATCTGTGGAAGGGACGCCAAGAGAAGGATTGGTTTGCCCTGACGTGTGGTGTGACGAGAAACCGGACCGAACGTGTTGCCATCAATCGGTCCCGGGTCATGCAAACGTTTGCCATGCTCGATTCCTCCCTTTCCTATGATCATGAATGCTTGGTTCAGGGGATGGGAATTGTCCGAAGGTTGGCCGATGATCGGACATCGCCTGTGGCGCTTCCAGGGTCGGAACGTGCCACGGCTGCGCTTCTCCTGCCCGAGGGACAGTTCCTGGTCGGAACCCGTGAAGGGGCGGTCAACAAAGTGGTCCCGAATGATCCCGAACAAAACCGTCCCCTTTTGCCCCATCCCCTGGGTGAACCGATTCAATATCTCGGATTCATTCCTCCCGATTTTGTCGTGCTTTCACAACGTTTTGGTCTGAATGGGAGTGGCATTTACCGTTTGGGGCCGGAAGGATTGGTTCCCCACTTTTTGCTGAAGGAAAACCATGACAATGGTCGTTGGCTGGTCACAGGTGAAATCAATCATCTGTTTCCTTTGCCGGACTCGGGAAGGGTTCTGCTCGCGGTCAATTTCCGTTTCCAGGGCAATGTGGAAGGAAAGGTGATTCAATTCGATGTCAACGAGCGGAAAATCGTTGCCGAGGTTCCCATGCCAGGAGGCGTGGTCCGGGACATCGTCGCCTTGCCGGGAGGGGATCTGTTGGCCTTGGCTCTGGCCAATGGACAGATCGCGTTGTTGAATTCAAAGACGTGGCGTATTGAACAAAATATTGATAATGGCAAAACTTCGGTCACTTCGCTTTTGACCTGGGAGGAACCTGATGCGGGTCGATTGTTGTTGGCCGGGGATGCCGGGGGATCCTTGACCTTTCATTTTTTGGATGACCCGGGACAACGCTACCAGACCCTGCCCTTGAATACTCCGGTACTCAGCTTGGCAGTTGACAAGAATCGAGATGGATTGGTCCTGGGAACCCCGCAGGGGGTCCTGTTCATGGATCATCTGAAACGAACCAACCTTCCGGGCGAAACCGATGTGCAACCCGACTTGGGCATTTTCAGTGTCGATGAAATGGTGCATCAGGCCATGATCATGAAAGATGCGGGAAAGGTTGAGCAGGAACGGATGTTGATGAAAGAAGTGGTCCGGTTGCGTCCGTGGGATACCACTTCCATTGACCGTTATACCGGGGCATTGAATACAGTTGGTTTGATGGATGATGCGAGAAAGATGGTGGATGAAAAGTTCGCGCTTGAAACCAAGACGCTGTCCCAGGAAAAGGATCCTAAACTGAATGCATTGAAAAAAATGTCTCGCATCAACCAGTTGACCTCAACTGCCAATATTGATCATGACCAGTGGGTGCGGGGTGGGGATGGCCAACATTTGAATGGATATCTTCAGGTATTGCTGGAAGGTTTGCGGGAGATGCCGGAATCCACCATGTTACACATGATGTTTCAGATTGGTTTTTACGAGGCGGGCCAGTTTGAAACCCTGCTTGAGTGGATGCCCCTTTCCCGGACGATTCAGAGTACTTTGGAGCCTTCTGCGCTCAATCCCAAATGGATGGAAAAATTTGGTATTTATTCGGCATTCATGTTGGGGAAACCGGAGCTGATCCCCTCTGAACAAATTGACCGGGCCTATGATCCCAACGACCCGAATTTCGATCCCGGGCATCGGGTGATTCGCAACATGTTGCTGGATCCTTCCCGCATCGAGACCGATTTTTCTGCAGTGGAACGGCAGATCCCTGACGAGGCGAAACGGGATATGGCGATTATCCACCTGTTGGTCGGTCTGGCCCATCAACGTCAGGGGCGAGCAGGGGAGGCACGGCATCATTTTCAATTGGGGCAGGATTTGGGAGACTATTTCACCCTGAATCGGCAGGCGCTGCAAAGAATTGATGGCCGTTGGCATCCGGTGGCGATTCCGGATGCGTTGGTCGAGGGGTATCGGATGCTCTTGGAGGGTCGGCAAGGGATTGGAAAAAATGATTAATTCTACTTCTACTTTGTCACATTCATTAATCAGGGATTGTTGACACTCGAAAAATTATTGAAAGAAAAAAGGGGTCTAATGGTATGGTCCGCCCCGTTCCCAACGGCCTCGAAATGGGCCAAGATGGAGTTTCTAACCAACCATCGAACAGAGAACG
>PEAN01000029.1 GCA_002753735.1 Magnetococcales bacterium DCbin4 | reverse complement strand
CCATTCCCATGAAGCAGCATGTCCAGCCGGGCGGTCTTTGCTACGAACCCTTTTCCGGTTCCGGCTCGCAGATCATGGCCGGCGAAAAGACCGGACGGCGGGTGTATGCCATGGAAATCAGCCCGGTCTATGTGGATGTGGCGGTGAAACGGTTCATCCAAACTACCGGGCGGATCGTTTACCTGGACAGCTCCGGGGGAAAAACGTTTGGGGATGTGGCGGAGGAACGGGGAATTGATTTGAATTCCTGAAGATCCAGCCTTTCCAGACAGGCCATGGGGACGTAAAGTACCGGGATTCGTTGCCCATTTTCTTCCAGCGCAGACGGTGTTCCCATGAGTTCCCTGACCAAAGCCGAGATCGTCGAAACCCTCCACGGTAACCTTGGTGCGGGCTGGATACGGCCCCAGGCGCAGGACCTGGTGGAAGCGGTTCTTGAAATGATCCGGTCATCGCTGGAACGAGAGGAAACGGTCAAACTGCCCGGTTTTGGCAACTTTTCCGTCCGAAAGAAACGCGCCCGGGCGGGCCGTAATCCCAAAAGCGGCGAGGAGGTGGAAATCTCCGCCAGGAAGGTGGTGAGTTTCAAATCCAGTTCCATGTTGAAAGACAGGGTGAGTGGCCATCCCTCCCGAAGGGCCGCAGAAATACCCGGACAATGCCGGGTGATTTCCGAAAAAGCTTCGATGTGACCGCTACGCTTCGATGCGATAGGCGGTGTGATCGTCCTGTGGGGCGTCCGGATCCATGGGCTTGCCGCCCAGGCCCTCGATGATCTTTCGGAGGGTTGGGCTTCGCCACCCGGTCACCTCGGCGAGCTGGGCGATGGTGGCCCCCTCGGGACGCTTCATCAGGGCAAACATCACCTCCTCCTTGATGACGGCGCGCAGGGCCGGGTTCGGTTTCCGCCGCAGGATGTCCGTCATGCCCAGGGCGTAGGCATCTTCGAGGGCGTGGAGAATGAAGGTCCAGTTCGATTGGGTGACCTTGATGTGCCGCTCGGCGATGTCGAGCAGCGGTTGATGGGCGGCGATGGTCGTGACCTTGGCCGGCGTGGAAGAGCGCACGGCCCAGTCTGGATGGATCTCCTGTTGCCGTGCCTCGGCGTCGAAGGAATGGTTGGTCATCTTCATCACTCCGCTATTTTGTAGGTCGTGTAGCCGCCTTTGGCGTTGGGTCCGACGTGGCGCAGGCGCTCGGTCGTGACCTTCAGGCCCAGGCGTTTCTTGAGGGTACCGGAAATGGCTCCCATCACCGTGTTGGAACTCCAGAGTGTTGCCTGAACAATCTGCTCGATGGTGGCTCCCTCCGGACGCTTCATCATTTCGATCATGAGATTTTGTTTGGAATTCTCCCGGGGAGCGGCTTTGCGCGGGGCTCTTCCTGCTGCAGCCAGGCCGGCCTGATAGGCGGCGGTGAGGGCGTGTTTGATGGGGCCGATATCGTGCATTTGCCCGTCGTAGACGGCCCTGTTGGGGTCAAGCGTGTCAATGCTCAGGTACCTTTGGGCGATGTCATCCAGGATGATGTCCAGTGAATCCGGTTTGATGTCTTGCGGCTCCCCGGAGTTTTCCTGTTCCGCATCTGGTTGGGGATCGATTCTTTCTTCCGATTCGGATGCGCGGGCGCTTGGTGGTTCCAGTGGGTCCTGGCCGATGGCGCGGCGTCCTGCGTCGCTGATGCACCAGTTGCGGTATGGCGGGTTGAGGCTGGTGTCCTCGATCATGCCCCGTGCTTCCAGGGCGGTGATCACCTTGATGGCGGCGCCCCCTTTGATCTTCTCCGGCAGGGGGTGAATGCTTCCGTCCGGGCGGCTGGCGGCGGCTTCAAGGATGGTTTTCTGGGCGGTGGTAAGGTTGGGGTGGTGTCAACGGGGATTATGGACTCATGCCGGGTTGGGGTATCCATTCGGACGAACTCCGTTGGCGTCCTGACGAAGGCGATACCATCTACGTCGAACGGGGTCAGGATTGGGGTTCGCTCTGGATTTACAACGACGAGGGGGAATGGGTCAAGCAGGGTGCCGCCGATGCCACCGAGGCGGGGTTCATCTCTGCCTTCGTCGGCAAAACCGCCGTCGGCAACACCATGCCCTCCTATTCCTCGACCAAGGTGGTGACTGGCGGGACGAACCTGGTCACGGCCATCAGCGCACTCGATGCCCGGCTTGGTGACAATCTGAAGGAAAGCAAGTCGGCGGCAGTGACGGCGGCCACCACGGTGGATTCCGTCATCATGGAACAAAATCTGGCGGTCAACTGGATGGTGCATGTCTGCGAAGTGGCCAATCCCCAGAACGTCTATACGGTGAACATTTTCGCGGCGCATGATGCCAACACCGGTCTGGCAGCCACCCATGCCGATTACAACGAGGCGGGCATTTTGCAGTTCGGCAACAACATCGATGGGTTGGACATCAGCGTGGATGTCGAAACCTCCGGTGCGCTTTCCGCCCGCGCCATGCGCCTGCGCATCGCTTCCACCGATGCCGTCGATGTCACGGTGCAGAAAAATCCGTTGCGCCGGGTGGCATAACCCGCACGGGTGATCTTTTCCAGGGGGCCGAAAGGTCCCCTTTTTCTTTTGCGGTATATCGACATGCTCAATTTTCAGCGGGCTTATCGCGTCAACAGCCTTTCCTTGAAAGACCGGATCGGATTGTTTGCCGGAGACGAGGAACCAGGAAGCATCGACACCACGGAAGTACCAGTGGGTTCAGTCTATTTTCAGATCACGGGCACCGTCTGGAAACGGATTGGCGTCGAAGCTTCCGCCTGGGTCAAGTTGATCGCCGAGGAGATGATGCTGTTGAACTTGGGACTGGCCATGGGGGCCGATGGTTGGGCGCATCCCCTCCAACTGGCGGGACGGGGAAATCAAAACTTGATGGTCCATGACACTCAGGTCGTTGAGTTATTGCAACAATTCATAGCGGAACAAAAAAAGACCAATGGCTACCTTTCCCTGATGGTTGGGGAAAGGATTACTGATGATTTCATTGAGGAATAACAACCCATGCAACTGAACGATGGACGAAAAGGGACTTCCGCCCGCGTATCCGACAACGGGCATCTGTATACCCTGGCTTCGATGCGCAAACTGGCCGCCGAGGCGTCGGAATCGGGAAACGCCCATGTCATCGAATCGGGGTTCATCACCCTGACCGCCGGGAGCGAAAAGGGTGTTTTGAAAATTCACACCCACCCGAGCGAAACGCACATTCATCAAATCCGTCTCCAGTCGGATGCCGCGGTTCGATGGAAGGTGTTCAACAAGGCGACTTCCGATACCTTCACCGTGACCGGGACACCCGTCAACATGAACGCAGGCAGTGGCACGGTATTCGACAGTCATGTGTACGTCGGGGATAACCTTGCCACGGTGACGGGAGGGACACTGGTATTGTCGGGCATGTCCAATGCCAGCAAGGATTTGGTATTCGATCTGGAAGGGATTCTGATCAGCACGGCATCGACATCGTTGTATCTGGTGGCGGACGGAGCCGCAACCGTGCATGCCTCGGTCATCCTGTTCACGCACGACACGGCGGATCATTGAGCCATGCCCATCACGGCGCATCTGCGTGATCCTGAAACCGGAGTCGGGGCCAAAATCAACGGCGATGGCGCGGTGTTCGTTTACCAGGAATCCCCCCCGCCACCTGTGGTCGGCACCGAAAACAAACGGCGTCTGTTGAATGGTCTGCTGGGAACGGCGGGTCTGGATGCCGGAACCACCAATCTGCGGGTCAATGGCCTGACGACCGCCATCGATGCCTATGTCGAGGCCCATGCCGATTATGACATTCACATCATGGGGGTCGCTTTTGTCATCGCCGATTCTTCGGTGCTGCACAACCGTTTCGGCAACGTTACCGGACTGACCCAGGGATTCGACATGTTTTCCGTCGAATCGGGGGCCAACACCTATTTGCTGAAAAAAGTATTGACCGGGGGTCAGTTGATCGCCCAGTCGGGTGGGGCCAGGGCCTTCGGCACCGGCGGGGAGTCCAACGAAATCGTTAACTGGAGCGGCACGAGTGATGCCCAGTTCGTTTATTTTGATATCGGAGCCATCCTTCCACCTGAAGGGTTGCGCATTGGCCGGGGCACCCAGGATCGGTTGGTGGTCCGGATCCGTGACAACCTGAGCCAGATTTCCGCTGCGGGCGAGTTCACCGTCCGCGTCTTCGGCTTCAGAAAGTATCCATGAGGAATAACCCGATGCCGCAATTCACGAAGCAAATGGTCTGGGAACTGTTCGGCGAGGACGCCCGTGCCTTCGCCATTTTCTGTTTCAATGCGCTTTACGATCCGGCCAGCACTCCGGACGATGATACCAAGGCGCTGGTGTTCATGTTTATGCACTACGACGCCATCGATATCGGGTCACCTGTGCTGACGCAATTCGCGCTGCCGGTCCTGCTGGCCAAGGGGGTCATCTCCCAGGCGACGGTGGATCGCATCATGGCCAATATTCATGGGTGATGGCTGAATTCTCAACCAGCCAGAGGTTACATGATCATGAATGATTATCTCGCCGCCGAGCCGTTGATCATTGCCCGGCTTGAAGATCAAATCGCCAACGTCACCATTAAATCCACCTGGGGGATGCCCAGGATCCAGGAAACCCCCAATCTCCCCCCGGCGGTCCTGGTGTTTTTGGAAAAAGACATCTCGGGGCAGGTGCATCTGGGCAACCACAAGGTTGAGCAAACTTGGCTGTGCCTGGTGATGGTCCAGGATGCCAGGCTGGAAGCGGGACCGTTGATCAGCCAGGTCATCAAGGCCATGCATGGATGGCGGCCCGAGGACAGAACGTTTTCCGCCTTCAGGCGTGTGCCATCGGGTTTTGCACACGAATATTCGCCCACGGGGGTGTTCTATTTTCCGTTGGCGTTCGCAACCGAGTTTGTATTCAACAGCTAAAACAAAGGATTCAGACATGACATCCAGTCAGTGGAGTCTCATTGGCGAGGGGAAGATTTTCGTCGGACTGCGTTCCGGTGGAAAAATGCGTCACGTTGGGCAGGTCAAGGAGTTCAAACTGGAGGTTTCCGAGGAGACCAAGGAACTCAAGAATTATGAAGGGGGCGGTGGGCTGTCCGACAGTGTCAGTTTCATCACCAAGGTGGAAGCCTCATTCAATTTTGCCAGCATCTCCAGCAAAAATCTGGCCATGGCCTTGCGGGGTGTGGATTCGGCGGAGGCATCAGTGGCCGTAACCGATGAGGCGCATATCGCATACCGTGGTGGACTTCTGCCTCTGGCTGGAATCGGTCCCACGTCGGTCACGGTGAAAAAGACATCGGACGATTCGGTCATTCCGGCCAGCGAATACGAGATCACCAGCGCCGGTCTGATCATGTCGGACGCATCGACCATCATCAGCGACGCCGGGACAGCGGTCAAAGTTTCCTATACTACGACTGCCGGGACCATCATCCAGACGCTGGTCAGTGCTGGCAACGAGTACCGGATCATTTTTTCAGGTACCAATTTCGCCCGAGCTGGTAAGCCGATGTCTGTCGAGATGCACCGGGTCAAATTCTCTCCGCCCAAGGATCTCTCTTTGATCAGTGACGATTTTGCCGCGTTGACCCTGACCGGCACCGTCCTGAAGGACGATACCAAAACCGGTGTGGATATCAGCGCGTTCTGCACCATCAGGATGGTGGAGAATTGACCCTTTGTGAAATCAAGATGGAGGAATGAACATGAGACGAATCAAGGAAGTTGAGATTGGTGACCGGAAGGTCACGATCCGGGAACTGACCGTGGCCGAGGTGCGGAATTGGTTCAAGGATTTGGGCAAAATGCGGGAGAATGGCGTTGACCTGGTCAACGAGGGAATCATTGCCGATGCTTCCCTGGAAGATGTGGTCCGCATGAGCGATGTCACGATGGACGACCTGGACCGTCTCACCCCGTCACAAATCGAGCCGATGATTGCGACCTGCCGGGAAATCAATCCCCATTTTTTTCAGTTGCGACATCGCCTGTCCGAAGCGGCACGCGCGATGTCCTTACCCGTGAAGGATTGAAACGGTTGGAATACTCCGCATGTGCCCTGGTACGGATCGGGCATGCGTCTGTTTGGAACTACCCCTGGGATCTCTTCCTGGCAACGATTGCAAACGTCACGGAAGCGAACCGGTCATAAAAAATCGCAGAAGAGGACCCAAACACATCAACAAGAGGGTCACAAAAAACCACCCGATGAACAGTTGAATAAACCATGGACAAGAATTGGCGATGGGAATGGTGACCAGGGAGCCAATGCCACTTGTCTTGCCAATCATCATCCAGATTTCAGTGAGGTGATGAAGCCTTTGTTCTTTCCGGTTTTTGAGTCGGGACGGTTTCCGGGAAACAAAATCGCTGGCGAGCATCGATGTGATCACTGCCAACGCAGTGTGGATGTGCCGATGGAGGGTGCGGTCTGTTTTCATGGACCCACTGTAGATCGGACTGCCGGATTCATGCAAAAGAAAATTGGACATGTCGGGGGAACCTTTGGCCATGGCGGACGAATTGAAATTATCGCTGGGCATAGATGTAAGAGATCTGGCTGCCAATCTGGACCAGGCCAAGGCGACATTGCTTTCCGGCACGCGGCGGATGGGCGATGCGGTGCGTCAGGAAGCGGGGCGGATCAGCCAGGCATTGGCAAACATCAAAGGACTTGAATCCCTGTCGACACAAGTCAGTCAGGGGCAAAAGGAACTGTCCCGCTTGCGCACGGAGGCGGAACGGCTGGGAAATGCTTGGCGGGGGTCGAAACAGGAAACGGATCGCATGGTCGGGTCCATGGAACGGATCAAACAACGCATCGATGAACTGAAATCCGTTTCAAAAAAAGATCTGACTTTGGATCAAAGAACCGAACTTGAACACCTCGGAAAACGCCATGCCAACCTCAAGGATCAATTGAACGGTCTCCAGGAACAGACCCGAGTCCTTGGCAAAGATCATCGCATTACGGAACAAGCCGTACTGGCGGCATCCGATGCCATGAAAAGAAACACCGCTGCTCTGGAGGAGATGCGCAACCGCCTGCGCTTGGCCAAGGTCGATACGCATCAATTGGCCGAAGAGCAAAAGCGGTTGCAAATGGCGATGGCGGGTGTCACGGCCAAAGCCCGCGATAGCAGTCGGGTTCAATCAGCCCGCGATATCCTTGGCGTGGTGGATCACCGTGGCATCGAGCGGGAGATTCAAAGGGTTGAGGCTGCCTATGGACGGTTGCGGGAATCCGGGAAACTGACCGCTCGGGAATTGGCGCAGGCCCATCTGCGCATGATCGAAAATACCAACAATTTACGGGAGTTCACGAATGGTTGGGCCGCTGCCATTTCCCGTGCCCGGGAACAGTTTGCCAAATTGGCAGTCACGATGGCGGGAACAGCCCTGGCTGCACGAGAAGCGATTCGGTTTGAAAGCGCCATGGCGGATATCCGCAAAGTAGTGGACTTTCCCACCCCCCAGGCATTCGCCGAAATGACTGCCGACATCAAAGCCATGTCCCGCGAGATTCCCCTGACGCTGGAGGGGTTGGCGAAAATTGCCGAAGCGGGCGGCCAGATGGGCATCGCCGCCAAGGATATTCGAGGTTTCACCGAAGTCGTGGCCAAGATGAGCACGGCCTTCAAGATCAACCCCGACGAAGCCGGTACGGCGGTGGGTCGATTGATGAACGTTTTTGCGTTGACCGTGCCACAGACCCGCCTGCTGGCCGACGCCATCAATCACCTGGGCAACAACACCAATGCCGTCGAGAAGGACATCGTCGAGGTGATAAATCGCACCGGTGGCATGACGCGGGTCTTCGGCTTGGCCAATACAGAGACGGCGGCCTTGGCGGCGACATTCCTCTCCATGGGGTTGGGACCGGAGCGGTCCGCCACCGCCATCAACGCACTGACCCGCGAATTGATGAACGCTCCCAACCAGACTGACAAGTTTAAAAATGCCCTTCAGCGAATCGGGCTGACCTCCGAGGAATTGACTGCAAAAATCAAGAAAGGTCCGCAACAAACGATCATGGATCTGTTGCAGACCCTCTCCGGTCTGGACAAACAGACTCGAATGGAAACCATGGTGGGCTTGTTCGGGGATCTGTATTCCGACGAGATCGTTCAGGTGGTCAACAATCTGGACAAATACAAGGAAATCCTCGAATTGGTGGGCAAGGAGTCCAATTACGCCGGATCCATGCAGAGGGAGTTTGGCGAGCGGATTCGGACCACCGAGGCGCAGTTGCAACTGGCGAAGAACGCCATTTCCGAAGCCGCTGTCAACCTGGGCAATGCTTTTTTGCCAGCAATTGTCGGCGTGGCCAAGGCTGTTGCTTCATTGATGCATGGCATGGCTGCGTTGATCAATCAATTTCCCCAACTTTCCGCCGCTGCGGTTACGGCGTTGACCGCTTTTGCGGGGTTCGGGGCACTGCGGTTGGTGTGGAGCGCCCTGCGGGCCGGGGTGATCGCCATGATCGCTCCCCTTGCCACATTGGGGACGACGGTGCGTGGCCTGATGTTTACACCGTTGGGTGCAGTGCTGACCGCCGCCGGGGTGGCGGCCTATGCCTTCTCCAAGGCTACCTCTTCCAGTGTACCGGCCCTTATGGAAAACGCTGCTGCCCTGGGCAAAAGCCGAGAGGCGATGACGGAAAAGATCAAGACTCTGGAGGCGTTGAAAAAAACTCTGGAGACCACCCAACCCGGCACCAAGGAGCATACCGAGGCCGAGGAGAAACTGGCGACCATCCTGCCCGACGCCAATCAATCCCTGGACGAGCAAGGGCGGATTCTCGCCAGAGTTGGAAACGCCGCCAGCGACAATGCCGAGAAACTCAAGACCTACCTCGATTTGCTGAAGAAAGAAGATCGCCAAACCCTGGCCCTGCAACTGGATGCCCAGTCCCGCGCTTTCGGCGAGGCCAGGAAGGAGATGGGATCCTATACTGAAAGTCTGCGCAACTGGTACGGTATCGGCACGGGAGCGGCATTGACTGAAACGCAAAAGTTTTGGCTGTGGCTCAACAAGTTGACCGGCACCTACGACGACAACATTGCCAAGGGGGCAGAACTGCGCCGCCAGTTGGGCGACACCGAAAGCGGGATGAAATCCTTGCTGGAGGAAGCGCACAAGGCCGGATTGTCCGTTGAGGACCTGGGCCGGGCCATGGACGGCATTCATGCCGATCCGGCGGTCAAGGATCAGGTTGTGACCCTCTACCGCGCCATGGCCAAGGAGGTTGAGGCAGCGACCGCAAAAACCGCCACGCTTGCCGATCAGTTCAAACAATTCTCCGTTGCCTTGACCGGACCCTCCGCTGCCGCGAAAAATGCCATGGTGGACGCCATCGGCGTTGCCGATCAGCAACTGGGCAAATACAACCAGGCCCTGGGGCAGCACCGGGAGAAGCTGAAACAGGCGGTGGACGATGAGACCCGGTCCTGGAAACTCCTGGCCGACATTTCCATTCAGGCGTTCGAGGAGACCACCCAAAAGCTGGATGAACAATACCAACAACGCCGCGTCATGATGCGGGAAGACGCTTCGGACCGGGCCAGGGTGGAGATCAATGCCAAGAAATTCTCCCAACGGGCGATTTTGCAGGCAACCACGGACCTGGTCATTTCAGAACACAACATCAAACTGGCTCATGCTTGGCGCTACATGCACGAGGCGTTGTCTTTGTCGGAGCAGGAATATCGGGTCAGGATCAAAAACGCCGAAAGGCTTGGCATCGAGGAGGGAAGGATCGCAGAAGAGGGATTGCAGGCCCGGAAAAACATCCTGACGCGGGTTGAATCGGCGTATCGCCGCAGCATCGACCAATTGATCGACGAGGAAAAACGCCTTCGGGATGCGGCGAGACAACTGGCGGAAGAACGCAGAAGTTTCAATGAATCCATGTCCGACCGCATCATGAACGTGGCGGAAAAAGGGATGGATCCCGTGGAGGTTTATGCCTCCCGGCAGGAGCGGATTGTCCAGGAGCAGACTCGGGCGGAAGAGGCGCTGCGGGCGGGAAATTACGAGCTTGCCCGCAAACATGCGGAAAAAATGATCTCCCTGGCGGAACAGACTTCCGATGCGGTGAAAATCGGAGACCAGACGGTGGTCGGTTCGAAAGCGGCTGCGGCCCGTGCCATCGAGCAGATGCAAAAGGCGGCGGAAATCGAAAACCAGGCCTTCGTTGGGGAAAGCGAGGCCAACAAAAAAGCGGCTGACAGCCTGAAGGAACAATCCACTTCCGCCATCGAAGCCTTGGACAAGCTTCATGCAGAGGTCAAGAAGGTGGACGAGGCCCTGGCCAGGGAACACGTTCTTCTGGTCTCTGCCAATATTGAAAAGGTTCGTGCCGCCGGAGCGGAAATCGATGCCCTCATGAAGAAAGAAGGACGGGTGATTTCCATCAAGGCGGAACTCCAGGGCGGGGCCACGGCGTTGGAATCGGTCGTCAATGATGTCCTCCAGGGGGCAACCAGCAAGGCCCAGGCGAAGATTGACGAGGTTTCGCAAATCTTTTCCCGTTTCAAGACCGAATTCGCATCTTTCACTCCGGAACTCAAAGCCAAGTTCGATGTCACCTCGGCGACCGGGGCCATCGATGGTCTCATGACCAAATTCAATGAGTTCAAAGTGACCGTTCCCCCGGAAGCCAGGGTGATGTTTCTGGGGGATGCAAGCCAGGCCATGGTCGAGATCGACGGCCTGATCAAACGGATTGATGAAATTCCGCTCGAAAAGACGGTCCTCATCAACTATGTCGAAAAGCGGACCGAGGCCAAGGCGGACGGCGGTCCGGTCGGGTTTGCCCGTGGTGGTCATTTGTCGGGTTACGGCGGTGGAGACAGAAGACTGATTTTGGCAGAGGATGGAGAATTTATTGCACGCAAGGAGGCGGTTCGTCACTACGGACTACCGCTGTTCGAGGCTCTGAACCAAATGCGGCTCCGGCCCGGAACCATTCCCGGATTTGCCCACGGTGGTCTGGTCCGGGCGATCCATCATTTGACCGATCTTCACTCCAGAGGGATCAACATCCCCCATTTTGCGTCGGGCGGTTTGCTGCGCAATCTGGTGATTCCGGAGTTGCCAAAAATGGCCTTTGCGGGTGGTGGATCGGTTGCACCTCAAGTTGCGGAGGTGATACGGCTCGATTTGTTCATGAACGACCGCCCATCCACCTCCATCACCGCCCCACGGGATGAGATTCGCGGATTGGTGCGGACATTACAGGACATGACGCGGGGGTTGAGGTAGCGCAATCTTTCTCAGAACGGCGGCCACGACGGACCAACCTGCCACCTTCGTACAGATCCGCCTGTTCAAACCATTCGTCCGTCAACTCTGGAATTTCGTCATATTCTTCCTGGGTGATGATATGTTCATCAATTTTCGCCAAGTTGCTGCCCAAACCGTGATTGCTCTCGTTCATTGGCTTTCCTCATTGAAATGATGTGACGCGTGTCGCCACGGGGCGTCCAGACAATGATCACCATTCGACCGCGCAACCGTCCTACCGTGACGATACGTTCCTCGCCGTAATCGCGACGATTGTCAGTCTGGTCAAGTGTTTTTCCGGAAAACACCTCTTCTGAATCAGCGAAATCGATCCCTCGATCAACAAGGGTCTTCATTTGTTTGGCAGGGTCATAAGTGATCTTCATATCATCCATTGTAGTGACGTATTCAACAAGGAATCAATCATGAAACGCCTCGGCGACCTTGATTTGCCCGACTCCATGGAGTGGAAAAATCGCTACGATTGGGCACCCGTGGCCCAGGAAACGGGTCGGACCCTGGGTGGCAACCTGTTGGTCTGGCATGCCCAACTGACGGGCGGAAGACCCATCGACCTTGCGGCGGAAGGCGAGGTTTCCTGGCTTTCCATCGAGCAGGTATCAACGTTGTACGCCATGTCCACGCAGCCGGGCGGGGTGTTCCATCTGGTTTGGGAGGGGGAAACCTTCCAGGTGATGTTCCGGCACCAGGATCCACCGGCCCTGTCGGTCACTCCCATCCTGCCCCACTCAGGATTGTTCAACGGTACTCTCAAACTCATGCAGGTGTGACATGCCTATCGAACCGAATCAGATCAAGATCATGAAGTCGCAGGTCATCAGCGATACCTCCAGCAATGGGGGGCGCATGTCCGAAGTTGAAGTGGTCAGCGGGGTCAAAAACAATCTGTGGCCTGACGTGCCCGGAAGCGAACGGACGAACGGTTCCACCAAATTCCGCAAGGTGTTCGTCAAGGTTGCGAGTCCCGACAACCTCAAACTGATCGATGCCCGCATCTTCGTCGAAACTCCGACTCCCGGTGATGACCGGGTGGTGTTGTTCACCACCGTCAACGGACAAACCGACACCCAGGCGGATGTCGCCAGCCTGGTCACCCTGTTCTACGGCTCCGGCCAACTGAACGCCGATGTCAATGCCGGGGCGACCACCGTGACGGTCATTGTCGAGGACCAGACGGATTGGATGTTCAATCCCAACCAATTGATTCGCATTTCCAACAAGACTTCCGTGGATGACCCTTCGGGCACAGAAGAATTTTTGCGAATCAAGAATGATGCCTCGGGGGTCAATTGGAACGGTAATCTGGCGACGCTGACCTTGGCGGATGGAACGACTCTGGCCAATGCGTATCAGACGACCAACACCCGGGTGGCCTCGGTGATCGAAGCGGGTGAACTTTGGGCGCGGACCGACAACTGGGCCTTGTCCTCCCCGACAGGGACGGTGGCTGACTGGAATGGTTCCGGGACCATTCCTGACACCCTGACCGGATCCCGTATGGTGGATGCCATTGCCGGGATCGAGCAAACCTGGACGATCACATTCACCAACGCCACCACCTTTGCCTGCGTGGGCGACACCGTGGGTTCGGTCGGTGGTGGCACCACCACCGCTGAGTTTGCTCCCACCCATGCCACCTGGTCCAGACCCTATTTCACCTTTCCCGCATCCCTTTGGGGTGGCACCTGGGCGGCAGGCAATGTTCTGACCTTCCGGACCCATCCCGCCGCCTTTCCCGTTTGGGAAAAACGGATCATCCCGCCCAACACGGGATCCCTGTCGGGGAGTGATGTGATCATCGGTATTTCCGGGGAGAGTGAGTGATGGGCGAGGTCTCGACGAACCTGCAGGTCAACTTTCAATCATTCGCGGCGGATACCCCGTTCGAGCTGGTCGTGGAGGATACCGGTCAGGAGGGGAACAAACCGGTACAGGTGGAATTCGATCTGTTCAATTTTAAATTCACGGTGGTCCATGCCTGGGGTCTGGCCACATCCAAAGGTGCGACCACCAGGATCGAATCGGAAATATTGGAAAAAATGCTGGTTCCCGGAGAGAAGCGGATCAAGGTTTATTGTTCCAATGCAGACGCCTTGTCTGTGCGCATCATTGTGGATAATGGCGAGAAGGTTGTGGAATATTCGGAATATCAATGGGAGTCGAGTACGACCTCCTCGTTGGGCAGCCATTGTTGTGGCAGCGTCAAACCAGACCAATATCGTCTGGAGCGAAAAGAAATCAAACGGACGGCCAAAGTGAATACCGCCTATCCCCTGGGGCGGCGCTATGATCCGGTCGTCGAGGCCCTGACCTGGTCGGGAGAAGTCACCAAACGTCTGCGGTATTTTCACGACAGCCCCCAGGTCGAAATCATGCAAAAAACCGTCTTCAGGGATCGGAACGGGGTTGTCCTGCCCGATCCTGTCTACGATCCCCAAAGGGGTACGTTTTCCACCCGGGGAGAAGCCATTGGCGCGCTCGTGGTGCGCTATTCCCCAGGATATTCCCTGTATCGGATCATGTACGACACCGGCAAGGAGGTGGCATCGCCGGAACTTTGGGGCGAGATGAAATTGGCCTGGGTCTTTGGCGACATCAAAAAAGCGGAACCTCCTCCGGTCCGATTAATCGCTTTGTCCAACAAGGCTGCGGTTACGGCATCTTTCGCCAGATCGTTCTTTCCTGAAGGATTTCCCCGCATCGAATTTTCAAAGAACACGGATGAAGATCTGTGGAAAGACGAGTGGACGGAAACTCAAGGGACTCGGGAATCGACTACTGAACGGATTGACTTCACGGAAGACGATCCTGATCCCTTCGTCGAAATCGAGAGTTTTTCCAAGGTAGAACTCCAGGATGAAAACGGAAGAAGATGGATCATGAGACTTCTGAACAGCAATCCGTCCAGTTCATGAGGACAATGCTCCATGGCAATAAGAATCAAACTTGGTCCGTTCCAGCAGGTTAAAAGAATCAATTGGCCCCGGTGGCAGCTTCCTGGTTCGATCCGAATTGGCCAAGCACATGCGTGGGCACCTGACGATCCGTGGTCTCATTATTGGATGCAAGTTTATGTCTTTATGCTTAATACTGATACATTTCCAGATAAGTGGATTGAAAATAGCCATCAAGATACGAACGTTAATCATTATGACTATTATCGACGTTTCATGGTGACATGTGACGGTAACATGCTTGCTTATAACCGATTCGACCCAGCAAGGTTAGGTTTGATTTATGGCTGGAGTTCACCATTTTTTTATCAACAACCACCTCTAGTTTTTGATAATGGCAAAACAATAGATTACAGCTTTTGGGGGCCTTTTAGTTCGCCACGATTCTCCTTATCCGCCTTTGGGTGCATACCACTGGTCACTTATACGTATCGGGGGCCATTATCCGACGGCAGAATCGATGCTGCCTACGGTAGATATGATCGCGGCGCCCTGACACCGTTCGTTGGCAAACCTGCCATGATCAAAATGTTCAAATCGGACGAAAAAGCCGATGAGAAATACTATAGCTTTCCTCCGGAAAGAATTTTGATGAATCACTATTGATCGGGAGTTTTTATGTTTGCTAAATATGTCTATACTGCTGGAGCCACGGCAGCCAATATTCTGTCCGATCTTGCCGCCATCCTGACGGGCGAAACGGACACCGCCAATCTGTCGGTCAGTTGCGACAAACCGAATTCATCCATCCTGGCCACCATCCCTGCCGGTTGGGTGTTGCATGATGCCGCCGCCGGAACCAACGCCCGCGCCCTCAAGGCTCCGTTGGCGGACAATGCGAGCGCATTCAAATTTGTCGTCCTCGACCTGAACACGGCGGGATACATCCAGACCAAGGTCTACGAAACCTGGGACGCAACGAGTCACACCGGGACGAATCTGGCGTATGGGTCCAATGTCACCACCGCCAGCCAGCAATTCTCCACCACCCTGGCGGGAACGGTCTACCTGTTTGCCAGCGCCCGATTTCTACTGCTCTTCAGTACGGTCAATGCCGTTTGGGGCAGTTCCACCAATTCCGGGGCTTCCGGTTGTCTGGAACGCTCCCGTGCCTGTCCGTGGGACACTCCCACAGCCGGTTGGCCGCCTTTTGTCTTTACCAACCTGGGAGACATGGCCACCAACAGCGGTGGTTCTTATCCACCGCGTCTCATGTCCCGATCCCTGGCCACCGTCACCGGTACGGGCAGTCTCATGACCGCCAATGCCGGGACGCAAGGGGCGGTACACACCATGATGACCACCTACAACGGGATTGACCAGAAAGTTCCCGACGCCTCGGGCGGAACGCAGATTCCCTTTTTCCCGATTGCCTTCATCAACACCACCAATATGCCCGCTCCTTACGGTGAAGTCTCTTCAACTTGTGACCTTTGGGCTTTGCCTCAGAGTGTCGCATCCAATCTTGACCTGATCCAAAAAGGCGGTCTCGATTATCTTTGCATCCAGGCGGCTGGGACGACCAAGATGTTTGCGATCCGGAGGGGATGACCATGGCGACTGGTTACCAGATACCAAGCCCGATTCAGGAATACGGTGGATTTACCGAGGAAAGGCAACGGCAGGGAGTTGGAATGACTCTACCCCAGGTTGCCTTCGGGCTGAACGTGACGCCCAGGTTCGGGTTCGTTGCCGAGATCACCCTTGGCGACTCCATTTCATCACCATCCTCAACGCCTGTTCAATATTGGAGTCATTGAGATGCTTTCCTTCGCGGATCGGGTCCGGGAACAGGCCATGGTTTCCGGTCTGGGAACCTATGCGCTGGCCGGGGCGGTATCAGGTCATCAGGGGTTCGTTGCAGGATTGGGGGATGGATCCCGGTGCGCTTATTGCGCCGAAGCGGGTCCATCGTGGGAAGTCGGCGAAGGGACGGTGAACGCTGCCAATGGAACCCTCTCCCGCGAGCGCATCCTGTCATCGTCCAACGCCGGGGCGGCGGTGGACTGGCCCGCCGAAAGTGTTGTTGCCGTGTTCTGCGTTGCCCCGGCGGCGGTGTATCGGATGATCGCCAATACCGGTGTCAGCGTCACCACTCCGGGGGTGCTGCAAGTGCTGACCGGGACCTCTCGCTGGTATCCCCCGCAGGCGGTTTCATTCAATTCGATGGAAGCCTGGGTCGGCACGGCACCTGTCGGGAGTGCCCTCCAGTTCATGTTGGCAAAAAACGGAATCTCCATCGCCACTGGCAGCATCACCGATGGAAGTCACCGCATGGCTGCCACACCCGTCACTCTGGATCTGACTTCTTCGGACTGGCTCACCCTCGATGTCACCCAAGTCGGGTCCGCCATTCCTGGATCCGACCTGACCGTTCGTCTGCATCTGGCCCTTTGATCCATGTCTATCGCATCTTCAGCCATCGCGACCCGATCCATCGCAGCGGGAGCCGGACACACGGGCCAGGTGGCCGTCCAATGTGTTTTTCCATGGAGCAATGTCCGGGTGGAGACCGCATCGGTCCAATCCTGGTCGATCCGGTTGAATGCCGCCTCGGAACAAAGATATGACAACGAACGGCTTCTGATACAACATGAACAACCTTACGGGCCATGGATGGTCCACGCAGGTCATGACCAACGGTGGGAAGCGTGTGTCATTGTTCGGTCTTCGGACCTGCAACCCTACGGCAATCTACTCGTCCAAGCGGTTGCTTCATACCCTTATGGCAACGCTCCCGTTTGCCTTTGGAACGAACAACCCATCCGTCATACCGTCGAGACCACGTTGGCCATGGGATGGTCTGTGTTGGCAGGCGTCCATGTCCGGTCGCTTCAACCCTGGGGTTCTACCACTCCCGTGGCGGCACAATGCGCGTTTTCCTGGGACCGTCTGGAGCGTAATCCCGTCTCGGCCTCATCGAGGCAGATCTGGAATCTGTCCGACGACCGGTCGGTCCGGCTTGCAGGCAACGTCATTCGGGCCTTCCACTTCGGAGAATTGGTATGATCGGCTCCGTCATTTCTGCTACCCTGTCCCAGGCTGAACAGGATTTTGCCTGGGCTGGCAGTTTGGAGGTAACGAATCCGGCATCGTTTCAGCGCATCCGCATCGATGATCCCATCGATCTGGAACTGGGTGGTGAGATGTTCAAGTTGATGGTTGACAACAAAACGCTGGAGCGGGATGGCGTTGGCATGCCACGACTCACGGTATCGGTGGTCAGTCCGACGGCCAGGTTTGTTGCGCCACGGGCGAAACCGATGGATAAGACTTGGGATGAACCCGTGTGGGCCAGAGACGCTGCTGAAGAAGCCGTTGGCGAGGGTATCCGGTGGGACTTGGTGAATTGGCTCATTCCGGGTGGGCGTTTGGCGGTTCATGAAGCGTCACCCCTCGATGTTGTGCGGACTATTGTTGATGCGGTCGGCGGTTTGGTGGAGTCTTTGCCGGATGGGACATTGCGTGTTCGGCATCGGTTTCCAGTTTCAGTTCCCGGGTGGGCGACGGCCAGCGTAGACCATGTTTTGACCGATGAATCAGACAACTTATCCTGTCGCGAGTCCCATGTCCTGCGCAACAGGGTCAACAAGGTTCTGGTCCGTGGTTATTTGCCGTCTGGTGACGGATTTCTTTCTGTCGAGGTCGATGCCCGTCCCGATGGCCCGAACCAGGGGAGAACCACCTTTTACAGCGGCGACACCGCCAACCTCCTGGTCCATGCGGGCAAAGAAGTCTCCCTGGCCGATCCACTCGTGTCCGCCGGGGTGATCCGGCCCGGACCATGGCAGGAAATGAAGGTGACCCAGGACGTTGTGTTCAACGGCACGGCAACCGCTACCCTGGACAAACCCGCTTCCGCCATCGACTCGGTCATTTGGATCGGCAACAATCTTGGACCCCTTTCCCGAGAGGCAGACGACCGCACCCTCACCGTTCCCAACGCCGGTGTCGCCATCGCCCGGGTGACCTATCGCACTCGCGCCAAAGCCTGGAGGCTGTACGCTCCACCCATGGTGGCGGGGCTGGATGAATTTCCGGTCAACGTCCACTTTGTCGGCTCCACCCGGGAAATCCTGGGATCGGGGGAAATCTATTGTCAGCGGGGCGATGGGGCTTTTCGTGGTCTGGACATTTCCGATCCGCTCCTGACCAGTGACGAGGCCAAACGTTCCCGTGGCCGGGCGGAAATCGATGCGGGTGAATCACTCCAGGAGGTTTCATTGTCCTGCCTGCATCGGCCAGGGTTCATGCCGGGACAGTTGGTCGAAGTCCACGACGCCTTGATGGGCCAATCCTGGCGCGGCAAGATTACCTCCGTCAGCCATTCCGCCGCCGGGGCGAAACTGATCACATCGTTGGAGTTGTTGCGATATGTCCAATCCAGTGTTTGACCTGCGAGAAATTCTCGCATGGAAGGCTTCTTTGGCCGGGATGGTGGTGTCTGTTGATGGTAGTTTGGCTCAGGTGGCCACCAGGAAGGGTGTGGTCGAAGTCGCGTTTGCTAAAGGGATCAGGGTTGGTGATCGGGTGGCTGTTCGGGATGGGCGGACTTTTCGGGTTCAAGATGTGATGGACGCGCCGGTGTATTTCGTTTGAAAAAAACTTCGGTCAAGCCGCGAATCCATGCTGACTCAATCGGCCTGATGAAGTCCATACGCAGTTGTCAAAGATCAATGCCCTTCTGAAGGCGCGTGGTACTGGCCCAATAATGTTGCCAAATGAATATGAAATCAATGGCTGAACTGGTTGCTGTCTCTATCGACCATCGCCGGGTTTTTGCACTTGCCGGTACCACCTACCAAAGAGTGAGATGCTTTGCCTGCGTGGCGGTGGATCCTTTCGTAGTCCAGATGTTTCCGATCCACTTCCGACGAGCGACGAGGTCAAAAGTTCCAATGGCCGTGCCGAGATCGACGCTGGCGAGGATCTCCAGGAGGTTTCCCTCACCTGCGTCTACCGTCTCGGGGTGAGCCCTGGCCAGATCATCGAAGTCCACGATGCCCTCATGGGCTGCTCCTGGCTGGGCAAGATCACCGGCGTCTCCCATGAGGCCATCGGTCCCGCATCACCACGTTCATGGAGGTAGCCCGTGTCCCAACCTTTTCATGACCTGCAACGCCTCATCGCCAACCAACGGCCCGTCCCCAGGCGGGTGGTGACCGTCACCGGCGACCTGGTTCGCGTGTCCACCGCGCAGGGGGTGTGGGAGGTTTCAGGAAGTGGATTGATGCTGGGGGAACGGGTAACAATCCGAAATGGTAAGGCCACCAAGATCCAGGGGCAAAACTCCCTTCCATCCATTTCGTTTGAGGAGGCGCGCCGGGCTCGACCCTTGTAGGGAATCCAGCGCGCCGCGACTCCAACGGCGAACCCGGACAGGTTCGCCGTCTTTCCCGCACTCCCATCGCGCCACCAACCCGGTTGCCTCTCCGGAACTCCCCACTCCTATCGGATCCGGGTCTCCATTGAATTTCTGTAAATAAATATAAACATGTTGAAAATGATAAATAAAATCGTCTTGCCATATTCCCCGTTCAGAGGGATATATCACCGTGCAAATTCCAACTGAAATGACGACCATGAAGAAAGCCGCCAACAACAGGATCACCATCGGGAAAGGTCCTTCTGCCCGTTCCTACACAACCTACACGAATCGAAACCGGGCTGCGGCCGCTGCCAGACGGATATGGGGTCCCGAGCGTGGCTTCAAACTTCATGAAACCGGTAACGGGCGGTGGTATTTCGAGGTCACCCCCCTGGAAACTCCTGCGTTGTCATGCCACCCAGATGAAAATCAGCCATCGGCGGCGGAACAGTGCTTGAAAGACCTGGATGATCCGGTTGCAGAAAGTCGGCGGTGGCGAGATTCCCAGGAGCGGCTCCGGAACGATCATTGACCAGGAATGTTCCCTCCCATTGTTTCCTCAATCTCCTTCCTCAATCCGTTCGTCGAACGATTTTATCTGCATCTGCTTGTATGGCAGGAAGTGTTGAGAGCGAATCAGCGCCTGCCCACTTCCTTGATTCAGAATCATCTCCTTGGCCCGCTTCTGATCGGTTTTTTCCGTAAGGCCCAGCTGTTTGGCCATGACGGTTGCGTCAGCATCCTCCAGGGCCAGGGATACGAGAGTACCCGTATTGAGAAAAACAGATGGGTGAAAATCCCTGGTTTCCTGGGATGACAGAATCAGGCCAAGCCCATACTTGCGGGCTTCCTTGATCAAAGAAGTGATGGTTTCATCTCCGCAGAGCTTGTGCGCCTCATCGACTACCACCATGACCTTGACCTGCTTGGAAACCCCAGCCGTCAACATGGCGGCATATATTTTCTCCAGCATGAACCGGCTGGCGGCCACCATCAGATCCTTTATCCCGGAGGTCATGAGCAGGACGGTGGTCCGGTCAAAGAGCTTATCGAACTCGAAGGTGTGGGCATCCGGATGGAAAATGCCGCTCTTGAAAAGGGGCTGGAGACGCACCAACAGGTTTCTGACCTGACCACCTCGCTCGTCGGCGAAATGCTTTAGAACCGCCTCCAGCATGTCCAAGGTCGGCGGTTGGTTGTCCCAGGTTGCCGGATCCCGCGTGAATCCCTGCTGGACGTAGCATTCCTCAATAGCCTCCCGAAGAATGCCGAGTTGGATATCCCCCGATCCCCGAAAGACCGAATTCAGAGTATCGGCCAACCCAAAGATCATCTCGACAAAGCTTTTTTTCTTGCCGGTCAACGGATCCTGTGGCAACTCAAATGGGTTGACCGGCAGGCCATCCATGACGTTGAAGACCTGTGGCTGAACGGCATCGAAGAATTGTCCGCTGGCGTACTCCCCCTGGAAATCGAAAATGATGGACGGTACATTCCGGCGCGCCAACTCCCAAATGACCGCCTTGGTGGTCTCACTTTTCCCCGAACCGCTTTTTCCGACGATCAGGATGTGCTGGTTTGTCAGACGACGCGGCGTGGTGGTGTAGGGGTTCCAGCGCATGGATTCGCCGGTCACCTCATTGCGGCCCAGCAAGATATCCAGTTGACCAGAACCAGCCGGCCGGGGTGATGGAGGTTTCTGTGCCTCTGGCTTGGTTGAGTCGGTAGGCTCGCCATCTGCTGGTACTGTTTCCGGTTGAGGTTCGTTCGATACGCCAGCGGATGTTTCCGGCAACGCTTCTTCAGATTCCGGAACAGCCACCTCTTCCCGCTCGTCGGGCATGCCCTCTTCAGGCTCTTCAGGCACCGGTCCGGGTTCACCCTTATCTGGAACGGGTTCCTCGTCCTGATCCTCATCCATGACCAAGCGCAGCAGTTCACGGACGCCGGCCCGGCCAATGGTGGTGATATCGTTGCCGTGAACTGTCTTTGTCTCCTGGCGGTGGAGGGCGCTGCCGTTGATGATGAACCCCTGATGGCTAAAACTCACTTCGCTGGATCCCGCCTCGACGGCGCGCAGTCCTTCCCTGAAAGACTCCAGGTTCGGTCCTTGGTCATCTCCGGAGGCAAACAGCCCGTAACGGCTGGCCCGTTCGAAATAGAAAGCCAGGATGTTGGCCAATTGCTTGTTCTTGATGGCTGCGTCAAAGCGCTGGATGGCTCCTTGTCCCAGGAAGTGAGCCCGGAAATGGGCCTCGGTATTCTTGTTCTTGTCCCAGATGGCCTCATGAAGATCAATCTGCTCTTGAGGCGTGGAATGGGCGCGGTTCTTGACTTCAATGAGGGCCACATGCAGGTGACGCCCTTGCAGCTCCACCAACATCAAGTCGGTTCGTTTAAGGGTCAACTCCTGGTTATCCAGTTCCCGGGGCGTCTGGTAAAACAGATCGATGTGGCTATCCACAGGAATCAACACGCGTCCACGCAAGCGTCCGGCTTGCTCCAACGCCAAACGGGTCAGGGCCAGACCGATTACCTCCTGGGCTTGGCTGGGATTGTTGATCAACTTCAAGGGCAGCTTGCCGGAGACTGATTTCAACACCTGAAGAACGGTGGCCACCGTGAAGGAGGAAATCCCGTTTTCGGTGTTGAGAAGGTTGGCGAATCCCTTGTGCAGGATGCTGGCGATCTCCTGCTGATGGGCCGTGGAGATGATGAGGCGATGGGAGACCGCATCCAGAAATTCCGGCGAATAGTCGATCAGGTAGCCCCCGGAAGCGCTGGCGGCTGGTCCATGATCGGGATCGTCGTAATACTCGATGCCAAAGTTTCGGTCGATGGTCAGCACCCAATCCGAGGCCTGATGAACCCGGCGCAGCAGTTTCAGGTGGTTCTTTCCTTGGGCATCGCTCAACTCCAGTTGAACGGAGATGTTCTTGCCGGTGCTGTTGTCCCAGTCCAGGCAGGATGCGGTCAGATGATTCAACTGGGCGTGGCAGAAAAACAGCCTTCGGGTGACGTCATCAGCGGCGAGATCCGGGCACTGGTGGGGAACTACCATCCGTGACCAGGTTGCCGATGTGGTGCCGGCGGAGTAATCGGTCAGGTACTCCACGATCAGGTTATGAATGGTGGCGCTACCCATGGGGCCCTGATGGGCGCGGGTGGCCACAGTGGTGCCGAAATAGTCCAGCACGAAGGTGACGTGGGCATCGAAACGGCTTTGGTCATCCTCCAACAAGGCGCTGACCGAATGTTTGGCATACACCAGTTTGGGAAACAGGGGGTTGGCGTTGGGCTGCATGAGCCGCTCGGCCACCTCGGAAAGATTGACGCCGCTGGTCCAATCCTGATCGCTGATCTGGGCCATGAAGTCGTCCAACGCCTGACCGATGCGGTGGGGACGCGTACCGGGGGCGGAGAAAAAAGTCAGATCAAAATTGAGATCCTGGTAAAGCTCCTTGCCCAGAAGCTCCATCATGGCTTCCAGGATCAGGGCCCCGTCGCCGGGGTTGACCACGTTGATCCGGAAGGTTTCCACATAGGGATGGTGAGCGAGATAGCGTTCCAGCTTGTCGGCGATTTGCCGGGGGGTGACGGTGGTGATCACCGCCTGACGCTGGGTGGCCCCCAGCACCCGCAGAGTGGTGGCGACCGCCGTGCGCATGTCCGGCAGCCGGGTGTCGGGAAAGACGCCCCAGTACAGATCGATGTTGTCGGTATTCAAGAATGCCTGCCCCTGGGACCAGGAGAGGGCATGGGGCAGGTTGAGGTTGACCAGCTTGTCGATGCTGTCCTCGGCGATCATCCGTTCAATCTGGTCCGGGCTTTTGCCGATCATGGCGTCGATCCAGAGGCGCACGAAGGTTTCGTACTGAAACAGCCACAACACCCGCAGGGGATGGGTAGGCGCCAGAAGCGCGACTTCCATGGGGGATTCGACTGGTCCCACCCGCAAGGTGATGGTGTCGATGCGCAGGATGGAAGCCAGATCATGCAGGGTGGTGTTGATGGCGCTCTGTCCGGAGGATCCGGAAACCCGCATGGAAAAGCGCCGGAGCAGCCCCATATAGCTTTCGATGTAGGCTTTAACCTCCGTTTCAAGGGCATGCAGGTCGGCAATCTCAACCACCCCCGTGCCGTTGTGCAGATCACGCACGGCGGCGAAGAATGCCGATCGGGCTTGGAAGAAGACATTGACTTCCGGATCCAGGGATGGAGGGAAGGGAAACGGCTTGAAATCCGCCACTTCGGCCTTGCGCTTGCTGACCAGATCAGCGGTCAGCATGCCCAGGGTGTTGGGGTTTTCCAGAATGGCTCGTTCCACTGCCTTAAGGACCGGATTCAGGACCAGATCGCCGCGTTCCTGGGTGGAAAGGCGGATGGAAAAGATGTGGTTCCGCTTCAGATCCCAATCCTGATTGCGGATTTCCACCTTTTTGCCGGTGCGGTGGACGGCCCGGAAGCGCAATTCGCCCCGGTGGCGCAGCTTCGCGGTGCGCGCGGGAGGCGGTGTGCTGATCTCGGTGCCGTTTTCGATCCAGAACTCCTCGGTCTCATCGCTGGCATTGGCGATGGGCGTTCCGGTCTTGCTCAGGCCCTGGATGCGGATACAGACCACGCATTTTTCATCATCGTCCAGGTTGTTGCCCGCCATTGGGGTCATGAATGATTTGCGCCGGGCGTTGATGGTCTGGGGGGTAGTCACCTCCACCTCGCCGCCATCCTCCGTCTGGCGGACAACGGAAATGCGGTAGCCGGCCAGGTCTTCGGGTTTCTTGGGTTCGGTGGTCCAGCGGATCTGCACCGGTTTTTTGCCGTCGTTGCATAACGTGCCTTGCTTGACCTCCAGCCCCTTGCTGATTTTTTCCGGCTTGTTGGGGTCCTGGAGCGGTTTCAGGTCGATGGTCACGCCCCGAACCGGGGCGGCAAATCTCCAGACGTCGAAGGAAAGTTTTTCCCGCACGACCGGGTCATGGGCGATGTCGGGGAGCCATTGGCGGGGTTTCAGCAGATCCTTGCCGCTGAGCCAGATATCCAGTTCCTGGATCAGTTTGGGATCATCGACGCCGATTTCGCCGGTCAGATGGGCCAGTGACTGACCCAGGGTGCGCTCGCCGTCGGTCAGGACGGAGATGCACCGGGCGTTGCGGGTGATCTGCTCTCCCAGATGGTCCCCGGACAGGTCGAAGTCGGGGATCAGGTTCAGCTCGTGCAGGAATGCGCCGACGGTTTCCCAACTGGCGGGTTGGCCGGTCTGGTCCCGCTGGTTGAGGACCGCCAGGGTCCAGCGCAGACGGTCCACCACTGGGCGGCTTTTGACCGGCTCCAGGGCCAGGATGGTGGCCAGCAGGCTTTTTTCAGCCCCGGGGAGCTGATTGACCCGCCCCTGGAGCGCCCGCTCCAGGCAGCGGCGGATGTCAAAGCTGTCGGCATCATCGGTTTTGAAGGTGGCGATATTGAGGCTGTCCTCCTCCGCCAGCCTGACGCCGGCGGGGAACAGGGCAGTAAAGAGGTGAATCTCCCCTACAGTGGCGTGCTCCCGCAGGGCCACAGCGCCACTGCCGGTGACCTGCCACCCCTTGTCATCCGTGGCGATGGGCCGATCGGTGACCATGCGGCAGACCATTTTGCGCCGGACCAGCTCCGGATCCTCCGCAAGTCTTCGGGTCAACCCCTCCAGCACCGGGCGGGGCAGATAGTCGATGCGTTGGCAGTGGCCGGTCTGCTTGGTGAGCAGGAAGCCGTGCAGTTCCTGGAACAGGGCATCGATCTGGGCATCGATGAGGGCCTGATCCGGCAGACGATGGAGGGTGGCGTCGCTCATGCGTCATACTCCCGGCCCCAGTCGGTTTCGGTCCGCTCCCGGCCCCGGCGCAACGCTTCCTCGAACAGGGCGATGGCGCGGTTCTCCTGGGCCAAAGCCTCGGCGCGTTTGTCGAAGGCGGCATCTACTTTTTGCCCAATTTCTTTTCCGTTGTCATCAGGAATTGGAATTGAGATATCCTCAATATGCGTTCTGTGAATTCTAGGAATAACTGATCCATAGCTATAACGCTGAATCAGGGATTGACCAAAAGACGACGCGAGAAATGAGTAAATGTATCCAGGGTGGATGTTGCCATTTGGAACGATCCTAAGCACATCTTCACTGACGGCAGACCCTTCGAAATTCCCTCTCACATACATGACTCTACCTATTGTTCCACCCGATGTAATGAGAACAAACCCTTTTTCCACTGCAATTCTTGAAAGGAACGTATGATTGGAAGAGCCGATGAATATTTCATGATTCATTCTAATTTTGAATAATTCTTTCCCAGTGAGGTAAGGAATTCCATATTCTCTTTCAACTTTATGAACGCCAGGAATAAATGTCTTTCCTATTCTTATAACCTCAATAGCAATATCGTCTATTGAGATTGAAGTCCGTAAAGACTGGATTTTTTCACTTAAGATTCTAGAGGATGACTCATAAAAAGATGCATCAAGTCTCCACTGAGACCTCTTCCCTATATGTGTGTCAAGAGTTTGTGCTCCTACAATGAAGGTACAAGGCAATATCGCCTCAATGCGTGGTGCTAAGATTTTTTCGCCAAGAATATTATGTACGCCGATGTCCGCCTCTCTTAGCAGCCCATTCGCCTCCACCCGCAATTCGCCCGCCTCCAGGATCAACGCGGTCAGCTTCTCCTTGAGCCGGAGCGGCAGCCGGGGGATGGGCAGTCCCTCCACGTCGGCGGCGTAGATGTGCTCCACCACGGAGCCAGACTTGTTGCGGGTGAGGAGAAACTGGCCGGCGCTGCTGAAGAAAAAGGCAGTGAGAACCCCAAGGTCAACGGGCTTGGATGGATTGACCCTAAGCGCATCTTCAGTTACGGCCCAGCCATCAATCTGATCATTAACGACGGCAACCTTCCCGACCGTGCCGGACCTGGATATAAGGATCGTCCCTTTGTGGACAGTGATTGATTCAAGGTCAGGAGTGAAAACGCTAGAAATATATTTGGGCTCGGGATTGGCGACAAGCATTTCGCTACTTGTGAGGAAAGGAACTCCCCGATGCGGATCCTGGATATAGTTTCTGGAAAAGATGCCCGGCCAGACGGTGTTCGCAAGAGTTTTCACTCCTGCAAGATCAAACCCCGACTCCTCCAACGCCTGCACCGCCCGGTAGCCATCGCTGCCGTAGAACTCCCCCTGCAGGCGGGTGGCGCCTTGCCGTACCTCTGAGGCGTGAACGGCAAAGGTCTCGCCGCCAGCAAACGGGGCCAGGGGATCGCTCTCTTCCACCACGCGCAGGGCCTCAACGATCATAGTTCACCTTCCCCTTGGCCCGGTCCCGCTCGAACTTGCGCCAAGCCCGGGCGACAAAGGGGAGATCGTCGTCCTGCATGCGGCCGTACTCATCCACCGGCGGAAAATCGTCCAACACCGTAGCCCCGCGCCACTGTTTATGGAGATCCTGCCCGTTGAATCCTCGGAAATGGTCCAACACCCGGCCATCGGGATCCCGCTTGTAGATGGGGTTGGCCCGCCGATCTTTGCCCACCTTTTTAGCGATGGCCATGAA
Source organism: Magnetococcales bacterium DCbin4 (assembly GCA_002753735.1). Classification (GTDB taxonomy): domain Bacteria; phylum Pseudomonadota; class Magnetococcia; order Magnetococcales; family UBA8363; genus UBA8363. Next base: position 22,519 of record PEAN01000029.1, on the reverse strand, counting down.
GATGGGATAGTCATTGGCTTTTCCTCCCAGGCTCTCCCGGTTCATCTCTTCGGTGGACTTGCGGCGCACGAAAACCAGATGGGTCTGGATCCCCACCTTGGGCAGGAACAGCTCCACCGGCATGTCCACCAGGGCAAGGATCTCACAATGGCGCAACAGCCAGACCCGGATGTATTCATCGTCCGGATTGCCCAGAATGCCGTCCGGCAGAACAATGCCCAACTTGCCGGACCCCGGCTTCAGCAACTTGACGCAGCGTTCGATGAAGAGAATCTCCGGGGCGACGCCGTTTTGCAGGGTGGGGGTGGCGGACCACAGGCCGCGCTCCTGGTCGAAACTCCATTTGCGGGCCAGGTCGTATTGGGAAAGGATGGCCTCGGAATCAATCTTGATCTTGGTGCCGAATGGGGGATTGGTGGCGACGATGTCGAAGGTCCCCTCCACCAGCTCCCTGCGGAAAAAATCATCGATGCGCTCTTCCGTCCAGGTCCCGTTCTTCTGCATCACCTTGTGGTTCTTCCGGGGAAACTGCCACCGCTCGGGCCGGTCCAATCCATCCAGGTGGGTGATGCCCCCCTGGCCGTCATCGTTCATCACCATGTTCATACGCGCCACGCGCACCAGATTGGGATTGATGTCGGTCCCGAACAGCCGCTGGGAGGCCCATTTCAACCGCCGCCCATATTCCGGCTGGTCTTTGTGATCCGGATCCTGCCCCTTTTCCCGCATCGCCCGTTTTATCTTTTCGGCGATGTAGTTGAGGATGACGACGATGAAGCCCCCGGTTCCGCACGCCGGATCGATGCACTTGTCTTCCGGGTTGGGATCCAGGATCTGGATCGCCAGTTTCACGGCGTTGCGGGGCGTGAAGAACTCCCCCCGGGTTCCCTCCAAGTTCTTGCCAACAATGGCTTCGTAAGCCTCGCCCTTCACATCCACCGAGGAGTTGAGAAAGTCATAGTGGCCGATCTGCGCTACCACGTAGGCGGTGGTCTCCGGTTTCAATTGCACCGTGTCCACCTGCCCGGAAAAAAGTTCCGGATAAGCGGCACGCACCTCGCCGTAAAGGCGCTCGATGCGCTCTTTCACATGGACCGCTTTGGCTGGGTCGTTGCGCTCCGCAATGTCGGCGATGCGGAACAGGCGTTCCTCTTCAGGCCCTTTGGCGGTTGCCCGTTGCAAACGACGCTCATCCTGAATCTTGGCGAAAACGATCTTGAGAAACTCCCAGAAGACCGCCTCGTTGCTGCCGCCATCGTTGGCGTAGATGTAGTTGTGGCAACGCTGGAAAGCCTGCCGCAGTGAAAGCCCGGAGGCAGCGCGAAGCGCCTGCTTGCCAATGGCGAAACAGTCCTCGGGCCCATGGCCACGGCGGGGTATGTCGTTGACCAGAAGGGTGCGGACTTTGATTCGGCCGGACTCCTTCCAATAAACCACCCGGTCAGTACCGTTGGTCCAGACGGCGTATTCGGCATGCGGGGTGTCCCGCAGGAACTCGGCCAGGACTTCCGCCCCCCGCTTGCTGTCGTCCGCCTTGGTCTTGGGGTTCTCGATGGCCATCAGGACCATCACCCGCTCCGCATCCGGCTGCCTGGGTGCAGTGGACTGCCGGAGCACCACCAGGGGCAGCTTGCGCGCCTTGAGTTGGATGGGCTTGATGCTAAAATCCCGGCGCAAATGGTCCTGGGGATAGCCGAACTCCTCCAGCAGCTTGCGCGCCTCTTCCTGGCGGAAACCCTCCACATCGGTGAGCTTGACTGTCTGGCCGGTGATCAGGTCCAGTACCTGGCCATCCTGAAGATCCGGGCCGTCCTGTTCATCCGGAATTTCCGGCAACGTGTCCAGAGATGGTTTGGAAGCTGTTGTTCTTTTTGTCGCGGTCGCCGCTCGTCTGGCCATGGCAATAACTCCTTACGCGGCCGTGGCCGGAGGTTGGGTTTCAATCTGCGCGCCCTGAATGCGGAAGCGGGGCGTGATCACCTGGGAATTGGAGGCATCGGCCAGATCGGTAAAAAAGCCGAGTTGTCTCAGTCGGGTTTTCAAGGCCGCCATGTTGGCCGCCAAAGCTCGGTTGATCTCCTCGTTCTCCTCCACCTCCGGCCCCGCCGTGTCGATCAGCAGGCCGTAGCGGCCCTTGAGCCAATCTACGAATTCACTGATGGGGATGGGTTTGGATCCCCAACTGCCATCGGATGCAACGGGCTTGAGCACGGCCAGTTGAATCAGCACCTCCAACAATTCGTTGCCGAGGACGTATTTCCGCTTCTGGCGTCCTTTTCCGGCGAGAAAGCCGCTGTCCTGGTCGATTCGGCCCAACCCCGCCAGCAGCTTCCGGTGCTGCTCCCGCAACGTCGGGTACTGGCAGTGATAGAGGATCTCCACAAAGGTCTGTAGCTTGTTGAGTCCCCGTCGGTTGGCCGTGTCGATGGTAGCCTCGATCTCCCGGTTGTACTCCCCGGTTTCCTCGTCCAGGCCGGCCTGTCGAACCTGCTCGATGTCCCGGGCGAAAAAACCGTTGAGATCCTTATGGGAGAGAAACACCTGGACCAGGAAATCAAGATAACCAGGGCCGCTCTGCCGCTTCTGGTCGGCTGTCATGTACTGATTGGCGAACTCGTCCAACTTCTTCAAAAGGTAGGCGGACCGGAAATAGCGCTCCACTTCCTTGAAATGGCGCAGGTAGGACTGCTTGGCCAAACCGTCGATGGTGGCGTCGTGCCCATTGGCGCAGTCGCAAAAAATATCCAGTGCAAAGGGGGCGTGACTGCGGGGGTCGCCAGGAAGGGGCGCTTCTCCCCGAGTGGGTGGGGGCTGCCGCCGCTCCGCGATGTGATTGGTAATCCGAACCACCTGAAAAAAATAGAGGGCGGCATGGAACACCATCAGGGTGGTCATGTAGCTGATCAGTTCCCGGCGCGGAATGTGCTCCCGGTAGATGAACAGCAGTTTCAGGTCCTGGCGCAGCAGATCAATCTGCTCCTCACACAGGAATGCCACCGGCAATACCTGGTCTTCCTTTTTTGGGCTGTATTTGTCCGCGGGAAAGGGCTCAACCATTCTGAGCAGAAAGGTCAACTCAACGTCCAGCTGCCCCTGTCTCGCCAGATTGCTCAATTCGGTTTCATTGATCCGATAATCGTTGTCTCCATACGGCACGACGCCCACACCAAAAAAAGTTCGAAAAACGGAATCGGTATTGCCCGTCAGGACGGGATCGGTCCGGATGGCATTGTAAAAGAAGTCGCTCAAATAGCGGTCCTGGCTGCGCACCCGAGGGTTGAACAGCTTGATGATGGCATAATGGAGGGGGCGCAGGCCCGACATCCGGTACTCCCCGCCAGCACTTTTGCCGCGTCGGCTGGTCATGGCGAAATGGGAGTCGAACCATCCAGCTACCAAGCTTCGGCGCTGATCATCCGTAATGCCATGAAACTTCCCCCCGGCCTCGTCCAGGACCGTATTCACCACGGTTGAGGGGGATTCGGCATCCGGCCCATCATCGGTAAAAATCAGTTTGTCCGTCCTGCGGATCAAACGGCCACCAGTACGCAGAAAAATGAACAAACGGCTGATGGCCTCCTCCACGTCGATGGCATTGGCGTCGAGCAGATTAATTTTGGGCATGCGGAAGAGCTTCTGCTGTCGGGTAAGAAGGCTTTTTTCTCGTTGACTCGCCATGGGTCTATACCGCCGCCATCTCAATGCCGTTGTCTGGTGTCCGCTTCATTTCAAAGACCTGATCATCGTTTTCCGTCAGGAGCAGCCGGTCCGTGGGCGCGGACAGAAGCTGCTTTTTGAACATGAGCAGGTTCAGGAAGAAGGCCCGCATTTCACCGGTGGTGGGGATGTAGCCATCACGAATTCGCATGAGCAACTCAAAAAGGTCCAGGCTGATCTCCAGCGTGATTCCCCGGGAATCATGGGTCAACAGAATTTCCGACGGCAGGTGCTCAATGAAGCGGGATTCATAGGGATGGCTCGGGCGGTCCAGACGGAAATGCGAGGCTGGGTAGGTGTAGAATGCTTTCACCGGCAGGTTGTTGTCGTGCCGGGTGCGGATGCAGATATGCTCAGCCCCACGGCGGTCGTCAATCATTCCCTCGCTTTTTGAAATGGCTAGAATCAGGCTGTTCTTGAGCCGCCCTTCCAGGTCCACGCCACTTTCCACAAAAGAGAGATAATCCCCGAGATGGTGGTAGGGGAGCAGCGCATCCGCTCCATTGGGATTGGTGCCCGCTGATTTGCCCTCGAAATAATGTTTCCTTCGGACTTGCCGGACATAGGCGCGGGAAGCGTTCAGAGCCGCTATGGTGCGTTGTTCCGGACTGTTTGGACGCTCCAGGTATTGGAACTCCATGTCGTCCTCATCGATGGATGCCCGCGATCCGGACACTTGATCCTCGAAGGATGTGAACAGGGCGTGGAAATCGGATGATTTGGGAACCGAGAAATTCAGTTGGCTGTCCAGATGGGGCGACTGGACAAGCCCTACATCAAATTCGCCCATGACCCGAAGCACCCGATCCTTTTCACCCTCATTGAAAATGGCGTTGTAATAGTAGTCATCGGTGAACCGCTGGCCGCCTTCCTGAATGACTCGTCCAATCTCCTCGCAGGTCCGGAGGCCGAACAGGGCGAAAGCCAGTACGGAGCGGAGATCACGCACCGTCATGTGCATCCGTTTGCGCAGGTGTAGCACTTGGAACAGGCGTTTGAGGCGGGACCGGACCTTTTTTGCAGACTCGTTCCGGGCGATGGTGGATTCAGAAGTGTTTTCGGAATCGGAAGGGACGGAAACGATCCGCATGCTGTCCACGTTGAACTTGACGGGACATCCATGGCGGGATGGGCATTCCCTACACGCTTCCCAGAATTCCAGTGCCAAGAAGCGGTTCAGGATTCGGTCAAAGAGGCAGTCTGTGGGATCGGAGGAGCCATCCACAACGGCACGGAGATTGAGGTTTACCAAAACCACATCGTCCGGCAAAGGGACGTCGTTATCAAGATGACCCAGCAAAGCTCGACTCAACCAGGGGTGGTGCGCTGAGGCGTGCAGATAATCTCGAAGTTTACCCTCGTTCATGGCCGCCACCAGACACTGATAGCCCGATGGAGGATCGTCGCCAGCATAAGCACTGAAATAGCCGTCCAGCATCTGGAGGTTGCTGGAATCGGACAACTCCACGGAGCCATCGTGGAGCGTTCGGAAAGACACGCCATCCAGCTCAAACTGATTTCCAAACCCCGTTCGGGCCAAAACAGCTCCCCGACGGGTGGCTTCTTCCTCGATTTTCTGGATGAATGCCGTTTTGCCGTCGCCAGCGTTTCCAGTCAGGATGGCCAGACGGAATCGTCCTTGGATGATGCCGGCAGCCAATTCCCGATCCAGCCGGGTTTCCACATAGGTTTTTCTGGAAATTTCGGTTTCCAGGCCACGGGTCTGCCCATTGCCGACCCGGGCTTGGCTGTAGAACATAAGAAATTGGTCGAGAAAGGGATTAACGCTCATGCCGAGGTCCTTTCCACAGGACCAGCATGACGCAGGGGAACCCGAAAACGGGGCATTGGCGGTCGGATAGGCACGCAACCCAATGGGATCGGGTTTTCTCCCCACAGATTGTCATCGTCTCCCTCCTGTTTGCAGTCAGCCCCCTTGGGCTCTTTTGTCGCCGTGCAAAGATGACCGTTCTCGAATCCAAACCTCGATTTCTGTCTTCCGAAACCGCCACGCCCCTCCAACTTTGAAGCAAGGGACCTCCTTACTTGGCCACCAGCCGGTAGATAGTCCGCTCTGTAACCTTTAGATATTCCGCGACTTCTCGCAGGATCAGGATGTCGTCGTCCATCATATGCCCGAAGAGCCATTTTACGATCAGAATCGGTCTTTGGGCCTGAAGGAATAATAACCGTTGCCTTTCTGAATGGAACAAACAGACTCATAATGAGGCAAAGAGTTTGTCAATTTCCTGTCCTGCGGCAACCAGGTTTGCCAGTTCTGTCGCGGCATCCTCGTTGAACCCGACGGATCGGGCCAAGGTATGAAAGGTGATCGGGCGAGACGAACCATCAGGGTCTTCCCATTCAGGACAATTCTCGTGTGTCCAATCGCGGATCTCCCACTTCCCCATCCTCCCAAACCGACCCCAGACAAATTCAAGCACATCAATCTCTGCCTCGCTTAATTTTGTCAGGAACCTTGCGTCAAAAGCAACGCGGGCTGATATTTCATTATTCTCTTTGGCTGAAATCAGATCTTCCCACCCTCCTGGTGGTGAACTGACATTGCCATTCATCAAGTCCAACGTCATGGAAAGCACGGGTCCATGCGGCATCGAAACAGGATGGTCCCATGTAATCGGCAACCCTGTTCTGAACACCGCCTCCCGATCCGCAAGATACATTAGTTTCATCAGCTTCAAATGTGACATGCGGCCCTCTTGGGTTTTACCCAGGAATAACATTGCCACTTGCGCTGTTTTTATCTCATTGAACATCTTACCATCTCCTGGTGGCCATGACTCTTGCCAGCCCAAAGCTTTCCTCGTGGCCGTTATTGCACCATGAAGATAACAAAGTCAACAACTTCCATGCCTCAGATCGTCCAGGTAGTTCGCCCAGGACTGCATCATTTTGCGACGTTCAGGGAGGTGGGTCGTCCTGTTGTAAGCCCGACCAAGCGGATCTCGAACGGCATGAGCCAGTTGATGTTCGATCAATTCGATTTTAAACCCCAACACCTCATCCAGTAGCGTACGGGCTGTGGCCCGAAAACCGTGGGCTGTCATTTCCTTGCCGGAATATCCGATGGCTTTCAACGCAGCATTAAAAGCCATGTTGGAAACAGGCGCGTTTTTGTTCCTGGGCGTTGGGAAAACAAATTGTCCATGTCCAGAGAATGGTTGCAGGTCTCTAAAAATACTTACAGCCTGGGTGGAAAGTGGGACGATATGAGGCAGGCCGGATTTCATTCTTGCAGCGGGGATGGACCATTCTGCGGCGTCCAGGTTGAATTCAGTCCATTCCGCCATTCGAAGTTCCCCTGGGCGAACAAAAACCATGGGAAGAACCCGAAGAGCGCAACGTACCGGGAGGAAACCCTGGTATGTTTCGATGGCGCGTAGCAGCTGCCCGAACCCAACCGGGTCAGTGATGGCGGCAAAGTGGCCCTCTTTGGCGGGAGGCAAAGCCCCACGCAGGTCAGTGGCTGGATTCCTTTCTGCCCGGCCTGTGGCAATGGCATAGCGGAAAATCTGTCCGGCGTTCTGTAATGCCCGGTGGGCGGTATCAATGGTCCCTCTGGCCTCAATTCGGCGAATGCACGCCAGCAGTTCTTGTGCGGTAATGGTATGGACCGGCCGATCACCCAGCCAGGGAAAAACATCCCGTTCCAATCTTTGGATGATCTTGTCCGAATGACCTTTGGCCCAGGATGGTGCATGCTTCATGAACCATTCCCTGGCCACGTTTTCAAAAAGTACCGTCGCGTCGCTGACGGTACTTTTGACTCCTGCAACTTTTTTAAACTCCCCAGGGTCCACTCCCTCTGCCAGCAACCGCTTGGCTTCTTCTCGCTTCTCCCGAGCCTGTTTCAATGTCACGTCCGGGTAGACCCCCAAGGCCAAGGTTTTCCTTTTCCCGTCAAAACGATAATCCAATCTCCAATAGCGTCCCGCAGACTTGACCAAAAGATGCATACCGCCACCATCGGTCAATTTGTATGGCTTGTCGGCGGGCTTGGATTGGCGAATGGCGGTATCGGTCAGGGGCATGACGGTATCTCACATTTCAAATGCGGCAGATACCGACAGAAGTACCGACAATTTTTTCGGCTGTCAACGAACAATGGCGCATTGATGCGGACACAAAAAAGCCCGCAACCGTTGAAATTGCGGGCTTTTCTTGCCTAGACGAACCGCGACGAATCTAGTAATGGTGGAGATGGACGGGATCGAACCGACGACCTCCTGCTTGCAAAGCAGGCGCTCTCCCAATTGAGCTACATCCCCATTGATTGTCGTTAAGTCGTGCCGAGCTGTGTATATGGACGAACTTTTCTGGTTGGCTTTGCGGGTGATCGATGAATGGTGGGCCTAAGTGGACTTGAACCACTGACCTCACGCTTATCAGGCGTGCGCTCTAACCAGCTGAGCTATAGGCCCGCGCCATGTCGCCTCTAGTACCTCAGGAGACCGGCATGCGTCAAGGGTTGGTCAGGATAAAAATGAATTCCAATCCATGGGCATTGACATCCAGCCCCGTTTGAGGCAAAGATCCCCTTATGAGGGGAGATGGCCGAGTGGTTGAAGGCGGCACCCTGCTAAGGTGTTATATCCGAATAGGGTATCGAGGGTTCGAATCCCTCTCTCTCCGCCAATCCTCAAGAGACCTTCCAACCCTCAATCCTTATCGATCCGTTTTCCCCTTGGGCAAATTCCTCATCATCCTGATTGTCGCCACTCTGGTCGCATCGTTCTTCCTTCTGGAACAAAAGACCAGCACGGTCTATCTGCCTTTGAACCAGCAAGGAAAAGGGTTGCTCTCCCTGGCATTGGCGCCCCATGTGACAAAAATCGTTGCCCGGCCCTCCATGGAAATGGTCGAAGCGGGAGCCGCAACCCCCCTGCATTTCATGATTCTCGACAAACGAACCCTCAATGTTTACCGAATGGTCGTGAAAACAGGTGAAAAAATAAAGGCCCCCTGGGATGGATGGATCTATCCGGTTGCCTTCGTACCCGATCTTGTCTTTCTCGAGGGAAATGCCATCCACGGTCCCGAAGGACACGTCAATCCTGCGGTGTGGATCGTCCTGCAGGACGAAAAAGGGAACTTTTTCCACGAAAGTTGGGTGTTTGCCCGTGATACGGCACAAACCGCCTGGGATCATCAACGCTATGACCTGACGTTCCTCGGACCCACGGAATCCCTCGAGGGCGATTCCTGACCTCACCTCACCACCTTGCTTTTATGTCTGATGACCCGTTCCTGGACCATGACGATGCCTTGAAGTGTCTATCACTCCTGGCCGCCTCAAAAGCGGGAACCCGTGGTGAAGTTCCTGTAGGGGCAGTCCTTGCCGATCCATCAGGAAGGATCATCAGCGAAACCGGCAATCAGGTACTCGCAAACAATGACCCCCTGGGACATGCCGAACTGCGCGCCATCACCACAGGCGCTCACCGTTTGCATAATTACCGTCTTTCCGACTGTCGCCTGACCGTCTCACTGCAACCCTGCCCCATGTGCATCGGTGCCATGAATTCCGCAAGATTGTTTCAATGGACCTTCCTGGCGGGGAGACCCCAGGGAAATGAAGGTATAATCCCTATTGAATCAATGGATTACATACAGAACAATTCAGGCCGGGAGACTCCGTTTCCCCTCCTTTTCCCAACCTGGTCGGCAACCCTGTTACGTTTTTTCTTTGAATCGCGCAGATAAATTTTTTATTGTGTCTTTCCTGGATCACGCAAAACGTATTCTGGAGGGATGGCCGAGCGGTTGAAGGTGCACGCCTGGAAAGCGTGTGTACTCCACAAGGGTACCGAGGGTTCGAATCCCTCTCCCTCCGCCAGAACGATTTCCTTAACCCATTGCCTTGAACACCCAATAGTCGGCTTTTCGCCAAGCCCCGGTGCGCGGGCGGTGTTGATGGTCAGGTCGTACGCAACACAACCTCATGAACCCCGTCAGGACCGGAAGGTAGCAGCGGTAATGGGATCTTGTGTGTGCCGTATCCAACCTGACCGGAGCCGCCCTTAAACCCATGTCCAACCATTATGTCGTTCTCGCCCGGCGTTGGCGCCCACGCTCCTTTGATACCCTCATTGGCCAAGATCATGTCACCCGGGCGCTGACCCATGCGCTTGACCATGACCGCCTGTCACATGCATTTCTTTTCTCCGGCATTCGAGGAACCGGGAAAACAACCCTGGCCCGACTTCTTGCGCTCTGCCTGAATTGCGAACAGGGAACCAGTTCCAAACCGTGTGGCCGTTGTGGATCCTGTACTGAGATCATCGCCGGCAATCACCCCGATGTTCTGGAGGTCGATGCCGCTTCGCGTACCAAGGTGGACCAGATGCGGGAATTGCTCGACATGGTCGCCTACGCCCCAACCCATTCCCGTTTCCGCATCTTCATCCTGGATGAAGTGCATATGCTGTCGGTCCCTTCGTTCAACGCACTGCTCAAAACACTTGAAGAGCCCCCCAATCACGTCAAGTTTTTGTTTGCCACCACCGAGCTGCGTAAATTGCCCGCCACCATTTTGAGCCGGTGTCAGCGGTACGAACTCAAACGGGTGCCAGAATCAATGTTGGTCAGTCACATGTCCCATATCCTGGAACAGGAATCCATCACCTTTGAGAAAAATGCCCTGGAACTGGTCGCCCGAGCCGCCGAGGGATCAGTACGCGATGCCCTCTCCTTGTTGGATCAGGTGATTTCCCATGGCAATGGAACCGTTGCCCATGCCACAGTCGGACAACTCCTCGGCTTGACCCATGGTGAGACGACGCGAATGCTGCTGAACCATGTATTGACAGGCGAAGGTAAAACCCTCCTGGAAACCTTGTCCATCCTCCATCAAAGTGGCGTCGAACCTGAAAGTGTGGTACGGGACCTCCTGGATCAACTCCATCTGGAGGTCCGAACCCGGGTAACCCGGGGAACACGGACCGATGTCGGCGATGCACCAACGCCCATGCCGCGGTCAATCTCACTGGAACACCTGCAAATGGTATATATGGTTTTGAATAAGGGGGGTCATGAATTGCGTCTGACCGCTCATCCATGGCACGCCATGGAAATGCTCATGCTGCGCGCCTGCTTTCTGGCTCCGGTTCCCGATCTGGACCGGCTGATTCGAATGCTGGAAAAAAATCCGGCTCAAGGAGGGGGAAACTCGGGCCACCGTTCCGATCCCGCAACTTCGTCTCATACCGCTTCAACCCCCAACGCCATATCATCCTCCCCCTCCCCCATGGCCCCCATCGATCGACGATCATCCGTCTCTTCCATGGAACCCTCCGATGCCGGAGTCACGATCACCCGGAAAACAGATCGCTTCCCCGATGACTGGGACCACTTGATTGCCTATGCCCGTGGCAAACAACCTGCGCTCGCCATGAAACTCAATACCCAGTTGGCCTGCCTTCGCTATCAACCTCCAACAGGCCAACAAGCGGGATGCATCGAACTGCAATTGATCAACGATTGTTTTGGCACACCCGATGCCATCTGCGATTCGGTTGCTGGATTGATCAGGCAATGTTTTCATGAAGAAATCAACGTCAGCGTCAAAACCTCTTCCGATGTCAACCGCCCCGCTACACTTTTGGAGAAAAAACGCAGTGAACAGGAAGCATCCTTGAACCAGTTGGAAAAAGAACTCCAAAATCATCCCGGATTGCAATCATTGCGTACCCGGTTCGATGCAGAAATACTCTCTGTCATGCCTGTGGAATCCAGGAATATCCACTAGTTCCTAACTTGGAGAAGACAATTGAAAAACTTGGGAAACATCCTCAAACAAGCCCAGAAAATGCAAGGGGAAATGGCCAAAATTCAGGAAAAATTGGCCGAAACAACCGTCGTTGGCCAGGCTGGTGGCGGCATGGTGGAAATCACCATGGATGGCAAACAGGAAGTGCGACGGGTACGCATCGATCCGGAAGTGGTCAATAAGGAAGATGTGGAACTATTGGAGGATATCATCGCCGCCGCGTTCAACGATGCCCAAAAGAAGGTCCAGGATCTGACCCGCGACAGCTTGTCCAAATTGACGGGAGGACTCAATCTCCCGGGTGGCCTCAACCTGCCATTTTGACAAGTCATGTCATTGGGATGGCTGCCATCATGAACGGTTTGCCTTCGGTTGAAAAGGCCATTCTCGTCTTTTCCCGCTTTCCTGGAATCGGCAGAAAAAGTGCCCAGAGGATGATTCACTTCCTGTTGCGCCATGAGGGTGTGGAAATCCAACCGTTCATCGATGCGCTGGAAGCCTTGCGGGAGCGGGTCGGGTTTTGTACCCGTTGCCACAATCTGGCTGAAGGGACTCGTTGCTGGGTTTGTATGGATCCAGATCGCCTATCCTCCTTGCTGTGCGTCCTGGAGGAACCTGTCGATTTGATGGCGATTGAAAAGGCGGGAATTTTCCGGGGACGCTACCATGTGCTCGGTGGAAGGCTGAATCCTTTGCACGGAATCGGTCCAGATCAACTCCATTTGGAAAGTCTGCGCATCCGCCTTCAGGAAGGTGATGTCGAAGAACTGGTCATTGCAACCAATCCCACGGTCGAAGGTGAAGCAACCGCCCATTATGTGGCGCAAATGGCACAACCCTTTGTGGCCAAAATCACCCGTCTGGCCTACGGCCTTCCCATGGGAGGTGAACTGGAATACCTGGATGAATCAACCTTGTTCCAGGCCATGGAAGGTCGCAGACGGTTTTGAACCGGTTCCGTTGCAAACGTTCATTGCAGGCAATATACCATCAGGAATGTTGCGATCAATCTTTCGGTAGGGACTCGTCATTCTCTCGCACAAGTGGTTGATTCGCCCGTGCGCCGATCCCGTAACCTTTTGATATCGTATGACCAGCCTGGTCGTATAGCACTTATCTTGCAATTATATCAATTAGTTATGTGCGAGGATAACGTATCCCAGGGGAATGACGCGGGACGACATCGTGTTCATCAAAAAAACCATGCCAACCATCTGTCAGTGCCCGATGATTTTTACCAGTACCCGTTTGCGACGACCTCCATCGAATTCACCATAAAAGATCTGCTCCCAGGTACCAAAATCCAACCGACCGTCTGTCACTGCAACCACAACCTCCCTGCCCATCACCTGTCGTTTCAGGTGGGCATCCGCGTTATCTTCTCCGGTATCGTTATGGCGATATTGTTGGACCGGGGCATGAGGGGCCAGTTGCTCCAACCATGTGTCATAATCGTGATGCAGGCCGGGCTCATCATCATTGATAAAAACCGAGGCTGTAATATGCATGGCATTACAGAGCAGCAATCCATCCTTGATGCCGCTTTCTCGCAGGCAGGACGCCACTTGATCCGTGATATTGACGAACCCACGCCGCCCGGGCAGGTGAAAGAACAACTCTTTGCGATAGCTTTTCATGGTTGACGCACCCCGTTTGGATCATGTCGGAAAGGAAACCCTTCAATGGAATCAAGATACCCACGTTCGCCGCTTACGTCCTGACGGTTCATGATCTGGATCGCTGAGGCCATCCAAATCCATTGTACCGATTGGCCTTGATCCGTGGTTGAACAGGTGATCGATTTGTCACAATTTTTATTACCCTCCCTGATCCAGATCCTCCGATGGTATCCTCCTTCATCGGGTCAATGTCATTGAGCACCCTCAATAACGCCATTGAGCAACACGAATTACACGCATATCCATTCCCGTCATACAAGGAAAAGTCCATGTGCGGTCGGTTTTCCCAGGCCGATGGTGGCAAGGGTATACTTGAACATCTCGGGATCTTCAATGCGGCCTTTGCCGCACCTGCCCGCTATAACATTGCCCCTTCCCAACTTGCGGTGGTCATTCGCCGTCTTCCCGATCAGAACATCCCCGTAGCCTCCCTGTTACGTTGGGGTTTAATCCCTCACTGGGCTAAAGACCCCATGATCGGTATGCGACTGATCAACGCACGGAGTGAAACCGTGGCGGAAAAACCTTCTTTTCGCGAAGCCTTCGTCCGAAGGCGTTGTTTGATACCAACCAATGGTTTTTACGAATGGCAGGGAAAAGGCAGGGATAAGCAGGCATATTTCATTGGCATGGCCGATCACCAATCCTTCGCCATCGGTGGGTTGTGGGAATCATGGCAATCGTCAGAGACCACCCGTATCGAGACATTCACCATTCTAACCACCCGAGCCAATGCGTGTGTTGCTCCGATCCATGACCGCATGCCGGTGATTGTGGCCTGCGAACACTACGCCCCCTGGTTGGATCATGGCACCCCAATGCCCGTTTGCTCCATGGCAGGAATTCTAAGCCCTTTCCCCGCTGCACGAATGGCTTCCCATCCGGTTTCTGATTGGGTGAACAATCCCGCTCATGACTCTGAGTTGTGCGTGCAACCCGTCGATGTACAGAAGCCCCTCTGGTAACACTCAAAACCATGAAAGTTGATCCGGGCATCCCTCTCCTGGTTAAAATATTATGCCTTTCAGGACAATGAAAGAAATGGATTGAGTTTACGACCGAACCTTTGAACCTTCCCTCCGCGTTCCATCGCCCACGTACACACCCCTCATGAGCAATGTTATTTCGCCTGTTTTCTTTGTAGATGAACGTTACTGTCAGGAAAAAAAACACAATTTTTCGATGGTTTGTTTTTTTGGGTGACTCTCCAACCGCGCCCAGGTATTCTCCAAACGTTCCTGCTAAACCGCAAAGAATGCCTTCGGACAAAATGCGGGCATTTGAAAAATAAATAGCCAAACCAACGGATCTTGCATTGGAATTTATTGGGGGATGATGCAATGCTGATTGAATTCACGATAGAAAACTTTGGTTCTTTCAACGAGTCGCAGTGTCTGGAAATGGCTGCCACCAAGCATAAACGTCTTTCCAATAATTTGTTCTCTACCGGTTTGAATCATCATCCGACCCGGGTCGCAAGTTCAGCATTGATTTATGGGTTCAATGCATCGGGCAAGAGTCAAATGGTCAAAGCAGCCCAGTTCATGCGCGACATGGTACTCAATTCCAACCGTAAGCCGGTGGAAAAAAATCTTGCGATCACCCCCTTCCTCCTTGACCCTGATTCAAGTCGTCGTCCAAGTACTCTTGAGGTGGCGATCATTGCCAATGGTCATCTTTGCCGTTATGGATTCAAAGCGGACCGCAATCTGATCTGGGAAGAGTGGCTTTCGATCCACGGCAGCCGTCGCGGTACTCCAGATGGATTCCGCCGGATGTACGAACCAGAGAGCAACAGTTATCAAGTCGAAGTCAAGGGGCTCAAGGGGATCAAACTGGCCATTCAGCATGTCCCCGAAGACTGGTTGGCCCTGACCCATATTTGTCAGGGACATTTCCTCAAGGATTCCAGTCAACAATGGGGGGATGTGCAGGCGGTCTACAATTGGTTCAAGGATAAACTGCGCGTCATGCCCGTCATCCAGGAAGTCCCCCATGACAAGGCATTGGAATTATCCAGGGATTCGGAACGGATGATCTGGATTCTCAACTTTCTCCAGGTCGTTGATCGGGGAATCGACACGTTGCAATTGGAAAAATCAGAACACTTGTCACCCGATGTCCAATTGGATCTGATCGATCTGGTTGGCCGGGTCACGACTTCGCATGAAAAAAAATCGGCCCTGGTCAACGCCATCAAGGCCAGTGACACCGAAACACTTGCAAAACTCGGACTCGATTTCCAGGGACGGGAACTGAAAATCGTCCGTACCATGCCAAAAACGGGCGATGCCGTTTCTTTCAGCGCCAACATGGAATCCCAAGGGACCAATCGGGTGTTTGCCATGGCCGGTTGCATCAAGGATGTCGTTGACAATGGCTATGTGGTGATGATCGACGAAATGGAAATTGGCTTGCACTACCGCATTTCCCGCTTCCTTCTGGATCTGTTCAATGATCCGAAAAGAAACCACAAGGGGGCGCAGATGATCGCCACCACCCATAAATCCAACCTGCTCGACCAAAGTTTCATGCGGCCCGACCAGTTGTGGATGATGGAAAAGAACGAACTCCATGAATCGCGGCTGTATCCCCTGTGCGACCTTCAGGTCAAACTGGAAAAGCAACAAACATGGCCTCAATTTTTCCTTCAGGGAAATTTTGGCAAAATTCCCATGAATCGAGTACGACGGGTCCCCTTATGACGTTTTGTGATGGATCAAGACGACCCTCGGATGGGAACCGCCATGTTCATGAAGATTGCAAACGTGATCCATGGGGGCGTGGACTCGCCCCCAAAGGGAAACCGCGTGCAAAAACGCAACCATTGAACCGCGATTCTTTGTGCATTCCGTCGGTACATGATATACACATGCAACTCTTTTTAGTCGTTGTGGATCCGAATGGAGTTCAAGAACCGGAATCCTGACATTTGGTTTTTCTCCGACTGATCAATTCATCAATTCCATGAAAATCAAAATTGTGCACACAAATCAACCAACCCACGGAGGGCAAGACGGATGGCCACGCTGAAAGCTGAACAACCACAGGCCTTTCCCTATCCGGGAATCCCCGGAACCGGAGACGGATCCGATGCGGTTTCCTATGTCGAAACCAGGGCGACGGATGGAGCGGCTGCATATCCCATCACATCCTCGACCATTATGGGGCAACTGTTTCAGGTTGCCGTGGCCAATGGCTTCAAGAACGTCTGGGGCCAACCGTTGGCCTGGATGGAACTTGAATCGGAACATTCCTCGGCTTCCGCCTGTGAAGGATTTGCCCTGGCGGGTGGACGGGTCACCAACTTCACCTCGGGTCAGGGTCTGATCCTCATGAAGGAGGTTCTCTACACCATCTCCGGCAAAAAACTTCCCCAGGTACTCAATGTCGGTGCCCGGGCGTTGACCTCACAATCACTCAATGTCCATGCGGGACATGATGACGTGATGGGTGTCGCCGATTGCGGCTGGGGCATCCTGTTTGGCAACTGTGTCCAGGCCAATGCCGACCTGTGTTTGATCTCCCGGCATGCCTCGGAACGGTCATTCATTCCCATCATGAATGTCCAGGATGGCTTCCTCGGGACCCATACCATTGAAAATCTCAATTATCCCGAAGATGAACTGATCCGTGACTATCTTGGCGATCCCCGTGTCATGATGCGGCGTGTCTTCGACTCCGAATTCCCCCTTCAGGTCGGGGTGGTGCAGAACCAGGATTCCTACATGCAGGGCAAGATTGGTCAGCGCTTCTTCTATGACAAACTGCCCGGCATCATCAAACAAAGCATGGATGAGTTCTACCGTCTGACGGGCCGGCGCTACGACCTGATCGAAAACGTCCATATGGAAGATGCCGAATACGCCATCATCGCCATGGGTACGTTGTCGGAGACGGCCACATCCGCCATCGAGGCGGTTCGTAACACGTTGGGTGTCCGCCTGGGCGTTGTCAACATCGTCAGCTATCGTCCGTTCCCGGCGGCTGAACTGGTTGCCGCGATCAAAAACTGCAAGGTGGTTTCGGTCATCGAACGTTGCGATATCCCCACCATGGTGGACAATCCCTTGACCACCGATGTCGAAGCGGCCCTGGCCAAGGCGGTCATGGGGATCGACGGTTTTGAAAAGTTGAGTACCATTCCCTATGTCTGTTCTGGAGCGGCGGGTCTTGGCTCACGGGACACGACCCCGGGTCACATCATTTCGGTGGTGCGCAACATGATGAACGAGGATGGACGGCGCAAACGCTTTTTCACCCTTGCCATCGACCATCCTTCGGCGCTGGAAGTCTCCGAAGAACCCGACGTGCGGCCTGCCGGTTCCTTCTCGGTACGTGCCCATTCGGTCGGCGGTTACGGTACCATTACCACCAACAAGATCATCGCCACCATGTTGGGGGATATCTTCAATTTCAAGGTTCAGGCGGCACCCAAGTATGGTTCCGAGAAGAAGGGATTGCCCACCAATACCTATCTGACGGTCACTCCTGTCGGAAAAATTCTGACGCATTGTGAACTTCAGCAGGTGGAATTTGTCCCTTTGATGGACCCGACGACATGGTTCATGGGCAACCCCTTGGTCGGCATGCAGGACAACGGTATCGTGTTTCAACATACCGACGAATTGACGCCTGAGGCTTTGTGGGAATCCTTGCCGCCCTACGCCAAATATTTCATCCGGGAACACAAGATCCGCTTCTATGGCGTCGATACCATCGAAATTGCCAGAGAATCTTGCCGTTCCGATAACTCGCTGATTCAAAGATTTCAGGGAATCGTTCTCCTGGGGGTGTTCCTTCGGGTCACGCCATTCAGGGAAAAAGCGGGTATGTCCAAGGAAGATTTGTTCAAAAAGGTTCGCAAACCTTTGAGTAAATATTTTGGCAAGCGTGGCGAAAAGGTGGTCGAGGACAATCTCCAAGCGGTCCAACGCGGCTATGATCGGGTCATGGAGGTCACCAGGGAAATCATGGATGCAACGCCTCCTGAAATCCTTGCCGAAGGCAAAGTGGAATGGGATGCCAAAGGCAAGGATGTGAACGCCTTCTTCATTTAATCATCATCGGGTCGAAGGACCTGTTGACGGAACCGAAGTCTGGAGGATGTCATGAGTCAACGTGCGAAGATTTATTCTGAACCGACCCCGGAATGGTATGACAGCAAACGGGCCAGGGAAATCATCAATGCCTACAATTCGGGCAGCGGTTCGGGACAACCTGCCGATGCATTCGTGGGTGTCTCGGCGATGTTGGCCGGAAGCGGTTCATATCGGGATTTTTCCTACATTGCCCCCGATCTGCCCGAATTCGATGCGGAAAGCTGTGTCGCCTGCATGGAATGCGTTCAAAACTGCCCCGATTCATCAATCTGGGGGCTCGTGGTTCCGGGAAGCAAACTGGACGGCAGCCTTGCGGTCGTCGATACCGATGACAACCGCAAGCTGGTGCGTCAACAGTTTGTCCAAACCACAAAGTTTTGGAAAACCTACGAAAAGAAAAAATCACAGGATGCCAATGCCACCGAAGGAGGCTGGTTCGGCATTTTTGTCGATCCGACCAAATGCAAGGGTTGTGGCGAGTGCATCACGGCGTGTGGTGATCACAAAGCCTTGAAGATGATCAAAAAGACCAAGGATAATCTTCCTGACTATTTCACCATTTGGGATTATTTCAAGAAAACCCCTGAAACCCCGAGCGAGTACATCAATCCGAAACTCAAGGTTGACATCATGCTCAAGGACAGCGCCAACCAGTATGTGGGCGGCGCCGGATCCTGCATGGGGTGTGGCGAAACTTCAGCGTTGCGTCAACTGCTCGCCATCACCCATGAGGTGTACGGCAACAAGTTTGGTATCACCGCCAATACGGGGTGCAATACCGTTTATGGCTCGACCTATCCCTACAACCCGTTCCGGGTTCCCTGGGTCAACTCGCTGTTTGAAAACTCGGCAACGGTTGCAATGGGGATCCGTGCCCATTGGGATCAGATCGGTCGTCAGGATCATGTGGTGCTGGCACTGGGTGGCGACGGTTCCATGTTGGACATCGGTTTCCAGGCGCTGTCGCGCATGTTGGCTTCAGGAATGAATATCAAGGCGGTCTGTCTCGATACCCAGGTCTATTCCAATACCGGCGGTCAAGCTTCCACGGGTACGTTTATCGGGCAGGAAGCGAAAATGGCGGTCCATGGGTCGGTCGTCCGGGGCAAGCTGGAGCGGCGCAAGGAACTGGGCAATATTGCCATGATGCATCCCAATGTATTCGTGGTGCAGACCGTGGGTCCGATGATCAACCATTTCTACAAGGGGGTGGAACAGGCGTTGCGGTATCCGGGACCGGCGTTGATCAACATCTACACCACCTGCCAACCCGAGCATCAGGTTGCCGATGACATTTCCTGTCAACAGGGAATGCTTGCGGTCGAATCCCGGGCATTCCCGGTGTTCGTACACAATCCGGAAGGGGGACCGACTTTGGCATCCCGGCTTTCCCTGCAAGGCAATCCTTCGGTCAAGCGTGATTGGCATTCCCGCAAGACCAAGGAAGGGGAAGAAGTCGTCGATTTCATTACCTTTGCCCGGACGGAAGGAAGATTTTCCAAACATTTCGACAAAAATGGCAAACCCAGCGGAGTTATTCTCGCATCCCAACAGGAACGCTTGGACAACTGGCGTCTTCTTCAGGAGTTGGCCGGTATTACCAACGTTGACCGCGAAGCGGAGTGGGAAGAACAGCGGTCCAAACAGAAAGGGGCTGCATAAGAACGCCGCCGTCGCAGTCGGAGGCAACGTTATACGGACTCTTGGTTATGGTGGGGGCGATCACCAGGGCACATCCCCTGGTGATCGCCTTCCAAAACTGAAAGGGTTTGTATCGGGTTGTATCCGGTGGGACATGTCCGGGTAACAGATGATTGAAGGGAAAACAAGGAGAAGATCAATGACCGCAGGAACGGGTTTGTACGGTGGCAAAAGTCTTGATGTGCTGGAAAAGTCCGTCCATGAAGAAAATGGGGTTTTCTTTGCACGCTATAAAGACAAAAAGGTGGGAACGGGATTTCAGCGCGTATTCAGCTTTGTCCATCAGCGTCAGGTGGGGTTTGAAGCATTTTTCCAGGGCACCGGCGAATCGGGACAGTCTTTTTCCAGTGCTGATTTGTTCAATGAATTGACCAATCCCGACGATGCGTTGCAAATGGATCGCATGCGCTTGATTTTGCATGTCAAAAATTTCATGTCTTCCAAGATTGATGACCGCTGGTTGTTCATCAACATTCAACCCAAGGCGATGATAGGCAGGAAAGAGCCTGATATTGGATTTTTTCATGATGTTTTGCGCAAGAATGGTTTGCCGACCAGTCAGGTCGTGGTCATGATCCGGGAACATCCGGGTGAGAACGAGGCAATTTTCAAATCCCAGGTCAAAGAGATTCGCGATCTGGGATGTTTGGTTCTGTTTGATGATTTCAATGGGGCTTCCGCCAATCTGGATCGCTTGTGGCAATACAATCCGGACATCGTCAAGTTGCAACGCACGGCCATCGAAAATGCTGCCAAATCGAAAAAGGCCAAGCGGATGTTGAACAAGCTGGTGTCGTTGATTCACGCTTCCGGAGCCTTGGTGTTGATGGAAAAAATTGAAACCGAGGATGAAGCGTTCCTGTCCCGGCGGGTGGAAGCCGATTTCTGCCAAGGGAAATATTGGGGCGCTCATGTGTCGCGTCCCGTTCGTTGGAGTCCCGGTGACACCCCCGGCAGTTTCAATGTGCTGGTGGAAAAGGCAGAAAAGCGGTATTTCCAGGACATGAAGAGCAACACCATGGAAATGGGGATTTTCTCGGGTGAGTTCCAGGAATGTGCCTGGTCCTTGGCCGATGGGGTTGCCCTGGAAACAGCGGCACAGCCGCTTTTGGGTTTGGACCGGGTTTTGCGGGTTTATCTCCTGGACAGCAAGGGGGTACAAAACGAGCCAAGTGTCTATCCGCATGGCCATGAAGAACACCTCGACAAGCGCTTCAAACCCATTCAGGATTTGCGTGGTGCGACGTTGGCCCACCGTTCCGGTTTCCAGGATGCCGTGCGTGATCCGGGCAAAGTACACATGTCCCAACCCTATCGCTCCATTGCCAGCCTTCAGACCGTGACGACGCTTTCGGTGACGGTCAACCTGGGAGGTCAATCCCACATCCTTTGCTGCGATGTTTTGTGGCGCGAAGATGCCATTTGATTGATGGTTGATCAGACCAGCCAGTCTGGAGCGGATTGTCATCCCGCTTCAGGCTGGCTTTTTCATATCCGCTCAGGGAGATTCCCATGAACAACGCGCTTGTCAACATCATCCGTGGACAACTGACGCGTGATCGTTTTTTGTCGGCACGTAATGCCGGAGCGATTGCGACCCATTTGAATGTGGAAGATCCTTTACTTGGCTTGAAACCCGGTGTGTTAAAACATCGGGAAGAATTTGAAGTTGACCTTCTGGTGTCACCTTTGTTCACCCCGTCGATGGAAGATCGGGCCGAGTGTGAACCTTCGCTGCCGCTGGAGGGGATTTCATCCGCAATGGAGCGTGAGATCATTGCACAATTGGCACCGCAGGAATTGCAGTGCAAAGTGATTTTTGGTGACGGTTCGGTCATGATGACCCTCCCCGAGGTTGCCATTGAGCGTCATGTGCATTTATTGCGTTTGACGGTAGCTGTCAGTGCGGAAGTCAAAGATCGACTGGGGCGTTTGTTGACCGGACAGGATCTCTCCTTGGGAATGAGTTATGCCCGCAGCCAGATTTGGATCCAAATCCCAAACCTTCTTGAGCCATGTTTGACATCCATGACGGAGAAAAAAGATTTTACGTTGGAAAAGTTCGGCTTCCTGCGTGATTTTGTCCGTACCTATCACCCCAAGGATATGGCGTCGTTGGTGCAAAGCTTGAAAAATCTTGTGGAATCCTATCGGATCGGCAATGACCGCCCGGTATTCAACCAACAGTTGGAAGATCACCAGGCAACCGCCATTCGATCAGCCCATTGTAACGAAGATATCGAAAAATATCGTGTCCAGATGGCCAACGCCCTTTTGGCTGATTTCAGGTAGTCACAGAAAAAAAGGGTCTGGAGGCCATTCCCCAGACCCTTGATTCTATTTTGTCACATTCATCAACCGAAAAGGATGGCTGACAATTTGTTGATATGTATAAAAATATTAAAATAAAAAAGGGGTCTGGGGGATTGCCCCCAGGGTGTTGATTTTGGTGTTGATTTTGATTTTGTTTTTTACGCGCCCCATTACCCGAAGCGATCTTCCCGCGTGGTTTTTGCGGGAAGATCGCGCAG
>PEAN01000001.1:144299-157872 GCA_002753735.1 Magnetococcales bacterium DCbin4 | reverse complement strand
TGATGAAGGGTTCATTGAATCATCCAGAAATGAATGGCATCACCCCGGAATACGTTTCGCAACTTGGCAAGGAATGGTTCGAGGCGATGATTGATATGACACCCGAGGACGAACTTTTTTCTTTGCCAAAGTTAGGGCATCGCTTGGCGCAAGAGCATCAAAATGGTTTGCGCGATGGTTTGCGCGATGGTTTGCGCGATGGTTTGCGCAATGGTGAAAAAAAAGGAAAGGCAGAAATGCTGACCCGCCAATTGCAACGCCGTTTTGGTACGCTACCCGAATGGGTCAACCAGAAAATCGCCGAAGCGGATCTTTCTTCGTTGGAAGCGTGGAGCCTCGGACTGCTGGATGCCCCATCCCTGGACGCAATCTTTGCTGAGTCTTTTGCTGATCAGAAAAAATGAAAGAACCGACTTGGATACGAACGCGGGAACGACCTGCTGGCACTGTCTGGTTGGCGAGGCTCTGAAAAATTTATTGGAACCCGTGGGGATTGAAGTCCGTTCGGAGGTCCAGGTCGTCTCTGCCCCGCCCAAGGCGGATTTGATCCTGATTCAACGCAAATCGCAAGGATGGACCCCCGAACAACGTGTGCGCCTGGCGGATGGATTGCGCGACCTGGAGGCGGATCATATTCTCATCGAGTTGAAAATCACCGAAAGCCTGAATGAAAACACCCTGGCGCAATTGTCAGTGTATGATCATCTGTACCTGGATTCGGCAAAACTGCAACGGCATCAATTGCAAAGCGTCCTGATCAGTGCCAAAACGCCCGAACGGAATTTTCTTGAACGTTTTGCCTTTGCACCGGTCGGATTGGAGGGCATTCATGAAAGCAAACCCCTCTGGGGTGGTGTCCTGCGCTTGATTCTTTTGAACGAACTGGCGGACGAACCCCATAACGCCCCGTTGAAATGTTTTGCCAGCCGCATGGAGGAGCGCAGAAGGGCGTTCGAGACCATCGGGCATGCAGGATTGTTCAGACTTTCCGTTGAATTTGGCCAAACCATGATCGGTTTATGGAGATTGATGATGAAGGGTTCATTGAATCATCCAGAAATGAATGGCATCACCCCGGAATACGTTTCGCAACTTGGCAAGGAATGGTTCGAGGCGATGATCGATATGACACCCGAGGACGATCTTTTTTCTTTGCCAAAATTAGAGCATCGCTTGGCGCAAGAGCATCAAAATGGTTTGCGCGATGGTTTGCGTGATGGTGAAAAAAAAGGAAAGGCAGAAATGCTGACCCGCCAATTGCATCGCCGTTTTGGTACGTTGCCCGAATGGGCCAACAAAAAAATCGCCGACGCGGATCTTTCTTCATTGGAAGCGTGGAGCCTCGGACTGTTGGATGCCCCATCCCTGGACGCAATCTTCACGGACCAGAAATAACGCTGGAACCGGAATCCAGGCACCCTGTGCCACTTCCTTGTGTATGAAAACGATCAGAAAGACCATTGCTTTCGATGGTTCAGGAAGGATTAAAAACAAAGTCAAAACCCTGGGGGCAATCCCTTAAGCCCCCTTTTTTTTCTCAAGAATTTAAATGATTGGCCACCCCGGATTCGATCAATGCCTGTTTGTTGTTGACCAGATACCAGGAGAGGCTGGTCAGGAACAAATCACGCACGGGAATGTTTTTGACCATGCGGAACAAACCATCGATGATATAACCATCACCGATCGGGAAACGGACCGGACGAAAAGATACGGTGCGTCCGCCATAGGAAGTGGCATGCACCACCAGGACCACCTTGTCATCCAACAGGACCGTCGAGCGCTGTTCCTTACGTTCTTCGCGCACCACCAATCGATCCAGGTCCAGATCATGAACGTTCCACACCTCGCGGTCGAGCAGTTCGACCTGCTTCAACTCGGAATAAGCCAGGACATTGAGCAGGTTTTGTTCAAACAGCGGATGTTCTTCCAGATCAACCACCCGTTCCCGCCATGCCTTGAGGGTCGCGTGGGATTTAAGGATGAACACGGCACAGTTGAGATAGGGATTGTCCCGGGAAATGGCGGTTTTTTCCAGCAACCGTTCAAAAGGACCCAAAGGAAGCGACTGCACCATGTCGGCGATGGTCCCCCCCAGATCCTGACAAATCGCCAAGAAATCATTGCCATCCTTACGGGCATCAATGATCTCGGCTACGGCCCGGGTGAAGGATCCCACCACCAGACAATCACTGTCAATCCAAACCAGGGCATCGTATTCCAGATCTCCGGCAAACAGACTCATGGAAGCTTTGTAACGGTAAGGATGCAGACCCGGGTCCAATGCGGCGGGACGGGGCAACAATTGACCTTTGTGTTGTAGAAACCGCTTTTGCGGTTCCGACAAACCAAAGTCACACACATAAAGCTTTTCGTCAGGTTGCGCCTGTTTGGCAAAGGATTCCAAAAGCGGCAACGTCAACAAAAAATAAGAAGCGGTCGCCCCCGTCAGA
The DNA here is from genome assembly GCA_002753735.1 of Magnetococcales bacterium DCbin4. Classification (GTDB taxonomy): domain Bacteria; phylum Pseudomonadota; class Magnetococcia; order Magnetococcales; family UBA8363; genus UBA8363. Next base: position 155,419 of record PEAN01000001.1, on the reverse strand, counting down.
TAAACACACCGTGCCGCCATGGACCTCACTCCTCGATGATGTCACCGCGCAAAGCATCCTTGTGCGCTACCGGCAACACCCCGGAATCACCATCCTCGGGAGAAAAATAATATCGCACCGAACCAATACGACGATAATGATCAAACAGACTGTTCCATCCCTTGACGTACATGGAACATTGATCGTTGAAACAAACCAGCATGACATTGGTACAAAATCCCAAGCCATCACCAAACTCGTTGGTATTGGCCCACCATTTTTTCATTTTGGCCCCGCAATGCGGGCAATCCTTGTCCCAGCTAATCTCCGTCATGCCAACTTCTCCTTGAGCCAATCGGGAACCCCCGCCAACACCTCCGGCAGAAGATCAATTCGAGTACCACCCCCCTGAGCCATATCAGGTCTACCACCCCCTTTGCCACCCAGCTTTTCAGCGGCATGACGCATCAGATCACCCGCCGCCACCTGTCGGGTCAGATCCCGGGTCACCCCCGCCACCAGACTGACTTTGTCACTCTGAGGCAGCGCCAGAAGGATGACCCCCGAGCCCAACCGGTCCTTGAGCCGATCGACCAACTCCCGCAATGCACCCGGTTCCAATCCTTCGACCTTCTGGCAGACCAGGGAAATTGCGCCAACCTTCACCGCCGCCGCCACCAAGGTATCCACCATGCTGCCCGACAGGGAGCTTTGCAACCTGGCCAGTTCCCGTTCCAACTCTTTCTGCCGCCCCTGAAGTTTGCGAATCCCCTCCTCCACCTGCGCCGGTGGAAGTTTCAACAATGCCGCCCCCGATTTGAGGACCTGCCAATCCTTCTGGAAGCTCAGTCTGGCCACCTCGCCAGCAACCGCCTCAATCCGTCGCACCCCCGCTGAGACCGCGCTTTCGGCAAGGATGCGTAACAAACCGATATCTCCAGAGCGTCGGACATGGGTCCCCCCGCAAAGTTCCATCGTCGGACCGACCCGTACCACCCGCACTTCCGCACCGTATTTTTCACCAAAAAGGGCCATGGCCCCCGCGGCAACCGCCTCATCCGGGGTCATCACCGTGGTTTCCTGAAGATCATTGGCCAACAGCCCCTCGTTGACCATCTCTTCCACCCGTTCCAGCTCCCGGGGTTCCAAGGCTTGATAATGGGAGAAGTCGAAACGCAACCGATCCGCAGCCACATGGGAGCCGGCCTGTTTGACATGTGATCCCAACACCTGCCGCAAGGCATGATGCAGATAATGTGTCGCGGTATGATGACGGCGGATCGCCATCCGTGCCGGAGCATCCACCGTCATGGTGACCGCATCGCCCGCATGCAGCGTACCATGAACCATCTTGCCATGATGGCTGACGAGGTCAGGCAACGGTCTGCGGGTATCCTGCACCACAAAACGCCCACTGGCCGATTGAATGATCCCGATATCGCCCACCTGTCCCCCCGATTCACCGTAGAACGGCGTCTGGTTGACCAGGACCACCCCTTCCGCACCTTCCGCCAGGGAAGAGACTTCCACCCCATCGTGCAACAGGGTCAGAACGCCCGCCTGAACGGTCTCCATGGCATAACCAAGAAAATCAGTGGCACCAAAGCGTTCACGCAATTCATGAAAGACGACCGCCACCCGTTCATCCCCCGATCCAACCCAGGAGGCCCGGGCACGCGCCCTTTGTTCGGCCATGTGGCGCTCGAACCCTTCCATGTCCAGTTGAATGTCACGGTCGCGCAAAATATCGGCGGTCAGGTCAACCGGGAAACCATAGGTATCATACAGGGAAAAGACGGTCCCACCATCCAGCGTCCCCCCACCCGGAATCATGCGTACCGCATCTTCCAGATGTTTCAACCCCCCCCCCAACGTCGAGGCAAACCGTTTTTCCTCATTTTCGATCACCTTCATCCCCACCGCCCGTTGGGCTTCCAACTCGGGGAAATAGCCCCCCATCAGGCGGATCAGATCGGGAACGAGCAAATGCAGGAAAGGTTCGTCCATCCCCAAAAGGCGACCATGACGCATGGCGCGGCGCATGATGCGGCGCAGGACATAGCCCCGCCCTTCATTGGAAGGGAGGACACCATCGGCGATCAAGAACGTCACCGCCCGCAGATGATCGGCAATGACCCGCAGGGAAACGACATGTTCGGGATCATGGGTAAAAACCCCGGTCTGCCGGGCCACCGCCTGAATCAGGGGGAGGAACAGATCGGAATCATAATTGTTGCGCCGTCCCTGAAGGACCGCGGCCAACCGTTCCAATCCCGCCCCGGTATCGATGCACGGTTTGGGCAGGGGACGCAATTCCCCATTCTCCATCCGGTCATACTGCATGAATACCAGGTTCCACAGTTCCATGAACCGGTCGCCCTCGGCGTGTTCCGATCCGGGGGGTCCACCGGGAACCTCAGGGCCATGGTCATAAAAGATTTCGGAACAGGGACCACAGGGACCGGTCGGTCCCATCGACCAAAAATTATCGGTGGAGGCGATCCGTAAAATTTTTTCCTCAGGCAATCCCACTCTTTTGCGCCAAATGTCATACGCCTGTTGATCCTCGGCGTAGACCGTCACCAAAAGGCTCTCCAGTGGCAGGCCGAACCCTTCGGTCACCAGTTCCCACGCCAGGGTGATGGCATCCTCCTTGAAGTAGTCGCCGAAGGAAAAATTGCCCAGCATTTCAAAAAAGGTATGATGCCGGGCGGTACGGCCCACATTTTCAAGGTCGTTGTGCTTGCCACCCGCCCGAAGACATTTTTGACTGGAAACCGCCCGGGGCCAGGCAGGTGTCTCCTCGCCCAGAAAAATCCCCTTGAATTGATTCATCCCCGCGTTGGTGAACAGCAAGGTTGGATCGTGCTGGGGAATCAGGCTGGAGGAACGGACCTCCGTATGGCCATGTTTCCTGAAAAAATCGATAAACCGCTGGCGAATCTCATTTCCCGTCATAGGTCACTCCACCAGAAGATCATGACAGAATCCTGTAAATGGTATCCCTGTCAAAACCTCGCCGATACAAGAGATCAATACATTTTTTGCGTGCGCGTTGCCTGGCAGCGGCAACCCCTTCCCGGTTAATCTCAGCACATCGTTTTGCCAACACCTTGGCCACCACCGCTTCAAGGTCGATTTCCAAAAGCGCCCGGGCCATCCCCCGTGCCACATCTTCCGGATCAAGCCCCAAAGCCAGCAGTTCCCCTTTCACCTTGTGGGGACCATATCCCTTGCCCGCGATTCTGGAAACCGTCCGGTGGCAGGCAAACAGGGTATCATTCAAAAATCCCTGTTCAAGGCATTCCGCAACCACCCGTTGCACTTCATCGGCAGGTTCACCCTTGGCCAGGAGTTTTTGTTTCAATTCCGCTACACCATGGGCACGCATCGCCAACAAACGCAACGCCCGATCACGGACCCCACGGTGATCAGACACAGTAGCGGGCTCCAGTGCCTCTTTTCGGGTTGAATATCCCATATCCAAAACCTTTTTTGTCCACCGGTGGAAAAAATTCAAATTTTTTTCCCATTCTCCCTCTTGTACACAATCGTTCATCTCCGAAGCAAGACGTCATTCCAGAACCTCCTGCTTCCGCACACAGGGTTTTTCCTCACCGACGAACAAAGCGGTCAAAGCCTCCACATGCGCCACCAACCGGTTCACCTGCTCCTGAATTTCCACCCACACGAACGGCTCATCTTCGTAAAGCGCGTAACGAAATTGCACCGCAAACGGGTTCAAAGCCACCACGGACAGGAACGGCGACACGTCCTCTCCGGCATCTTCCAGAGCGGACAACAGCAAGCTCAAATCATGGACTTTGGGCGAGATTTCATCACGATGGATCAACCACGCCTTCAGGGATTCTTCTGTCGCCCGCTGCAAGTGGAAGCCGATTGCCTCCGATTCTGGTTCCGGGGCCTCTGCCAGAATCCTGGAGACCCTGAGATCCTTGCGTGCCAGCAACAGCAACATCCGCGCCTGCTCATGCCCGCTCATAAAGCATTCTCCCTTCCTTCATGGCATGATACACGACATGGTCGAATACCTCTTTCAGGTGGCAAACCTCCTCTTCCGTGAATACCAGGATGTCCTTGGGTACGCGAAACCGGGCCAGCACCGACCAGAGTCGTACCGCTTCCGCCCGGCGGCTGCGTGTCGGGCCAAAAGGAGTCTCCTCAATGACCAACAGGTCGATATCGGAATCAGGATGGGCGGTATTCGTGGCCCGCGATCCGAACAACACAATACGCACCGGATCAACCTCCCGCACAATGACCTGCACCATCTCTTGCATCATCTCATCTGTCAGAGAAAAACCCGTCATCTCTTCTCCTCCCAATGTTACCTGCATCCCGGATCAACACCGATGCCTGATGGTTGATCTCCCTGGTCGGTTCCCTGTCCACTTCCTTCAGAACCGGATGCCCCATGGGTTGCCGGAAGTGGGAATCATGACGATATTCCCGGCGTGATCAAACGGATAAGAGGCTCGAAGCGGCGAAAATCGGCCAGATTGTAGGTGGCCAGGGTGGGAATGCCATGGGTCAGCATGGTGGCGACGATTCGAGAAACAGGGTATCAGCATCCATCGTCGTCATACATCGCCTCTCGACTTAAATCAATCGTGTCGTCCCAGGAACTGACGTGAATGGGTTTCAGCCACTCCAAAATCGGGCGACGTTTCTTCGGGATGGATAATCGACGGTTCATCGTGATTTCCAAATCGCCAATGAAGTCCAGAACCTCAGCCGCTTTGTCCTCAGGCAAATGTTGGACGCGTTGGTAAATTTCTTCAGCCAGGGTCATGGGGGGTCTCCTAATCTCGTGGTTCCAGATCTGAAAGGTCCTCGACAAAATCCGTTGCCTGATGGGTCTCCCAACGGCGGTTGCCATATTCTTTTAGATCAACGATAGATTTATTATCTTGTTTTCTTTTCTCTTGAGCCCATTTTTCCCTGGCCAAGGGACACTCAATGATCTTAATTCCGACCGGAGTACAATCCACGGCGCGCCATTCCTCTTCGGGGTCATTGGCCGGTTTGCTTGCAGTGCCATCCATTTCCCTGAAAAAACGCCGCCTCGCCTCAAGGATGCGCTTGACGTTCCCAAGTTCCAGGTCAATCCCTCCTGCCCGTCTATTATATTCATTGATATCATTCTGAATTCTGCTGATTTCCATCTGGTGGGATACCGTCGTGCGATCAAGTTCCGCGATCCTCTCCTGATACCTTTGCCTGATCGAATGATCAAAAAGATCGGCAGAATCCCAGGAAATCATTTCATTCCCGGGAATATCCAGTTTTTCCCGCAAGCGGCGGGTCAAGTCCTGGTCCCAATAGCCGGATTCCTGCTGGTGTTTAGCCTGTTCTCTGCTGACAGAGCTGAGGTTTTTGTTTATTTCCTGGATCCTCTCCCGATCTGTTTCCGAATCTGTATTCACAAGATGCAAGGCACTGCACAACAGGGTGTGGGCATTCTCTTTTGACTTTGGAAAAACAGGGGCATGGGAGTTGCTGCGTGGAGAACGGAACTTGTGAAATTCGGCGAAACGGGTTTCCTGATCCCTGGTCAACCAGGACAATACATGTCCCCAACGAATAGGCTGGCCGTGCTTTGCAAATGTGGATACGGAAAAGCGCGACAGAAAACTTTGTTCGATACGATCAATAAAGTTCTGGAATGGTTCTGGGTTGATGCAACCCAGCAATTCCTCCAAGACACCGTCAGGAATAGCCATTTTCTTTCCATCCGACTTGAAGGATCGGGCAACCGCCCAGGTATTTCCATTGACCTCGACCTCCGCGCCCACCATGCCATCCGGGAAAAGGGAAGAAATTTTCTTTTGGTTACTATCCGTACCAAAGGAATTCTCCCCCAGACAGTAACGCAGCAAACGGCAGAAAGAGGTTTTGCCCGCATTGTGGCCGCCAAGCGACCTGCTGGAAGGCGACTGAGTGGTGGACCAAACGATATTCAGGCCGGGTTGCAAGGAAATATCCCGGATGATTCTGTTGTCCCTGATCGATGCATACAGCACCAGACGCTTGACCCATAACGCTGGAAGACGGGATGGCAGTTGCAGGCCAAGTAGTGAAAGTTGCCTTCCGTAAGACATCGCTCAGGCGGCCTCCCTCCATTCCTGATCAAAAATCATTCGGGTCACTTCAATTTGCCGCTGGATATCAGCATCCTCTTTTTGGATGTGAACAGATGAATTCTTCCACTCATTCAGAGTATCACATGCTTTCAAGGCGTAGGATACCAATTGCTGAATGACTTCAGCGGACTGACGGATGGGGTATTGGGAGGCTCCGGGAGAGAGTTGATGTTGTTTGGCACGATCCGAAATGAGAATCGCTCCCTGACGTTCCAAATGGTTCAAAATCATCCGCCATCCCAGACGTTGTCCTTCTGGGAGAATGAAAGCGCGGAAGGTGTCCCGGTTGTGCAAGATATCCTTGTCCTTCACCATGAGCAGAGCAGGCATGAGTTCAGGGGTAGTGGCCAGAATCATGGCATAGAGGTGTTGTTCACCCCGGATGCGGGGAGCGTGTTGCACGATCCCCAAAGCAAGCTCGCACAATGCCCGTTCCATATCCGTGGCAGGGAAATGGGCTGCGCGAGAGACCTGCGCCGTGGACGTATTGGGAGCCACTGTTGTCAGAGATTTTTCCCGTTCCAATCGATCCCACGCCGCCAGCACCAGCCGGGCGGTGCGGTATTCACCAAATTCTTTCATTTCATTGTTCTTGAGACCCCGGAACGTCTCGCTGGGGTAGTCCGGCCCCATGACATCCGCCGGGTCGAGGATGTAGCGCAGCTCGTCGCGGGTCAGGCGGTAGAGTCGGGCGTAACAGGCATCCAGTTCCGCCCGCAGGGAAGCGCGGCGTTCGGGATCCCAGGGAAAGGGTGGACCATCGTAGCCCAGATCCTCGGCGAAGGGCTTTAGGTCGTGGGCGGTATAGGTCAGTTCCAGGACGCGGGGGATAATGAAGGCGAGATCGCTGGGTGAATATTCGGTTGGCGGCAGCATCGGGAACTGTTCAAGATATGAATACGTCAGGTGTGTTCCGCCGACTTTCTGCCGAGCGACGTAGTCCAGAACCAAGGCGTTCCAGTTGGCCAGAAAGACCGTTTGGAGAACCGTGTTGGCTGTTCCGGTGAAAAACAGGGGGAAAGGATTTCCCACCCCCACCCTCGGAATCACCCCCGCGATAACCGTGCGTTCATCGGTGGAGCGGCAAATGTCCCTCCAGCCCATGAGCCAGCCCCGGTTCCAGCCTTTGGCTTTCAAACGGCTTTCCACTTCCATTTCCGGAACCCAATACCGGGGTTGGGGGGCATAACCCGGATCCATTTTTTCCTCCAACTCCACGTCCCGCGAGTCCGCCCCGTTCGCCTCGTAGGTGGCCCAGCGGTAGTCGAATTGGTGGATCATCTTCGCCTCATACAGCGGCACCCACACCGTCCCTTCCCCGTCCCGCCACTTCACCCCCTCCCGCACCGCGCCCATCGCCGTCAACTGCTCCGCCGTGCGAAACAGGCCGCTGTCGTTGGACATATGGAACATAGCCATGAACCGTATGCCCCAGGGATTGCCGATGGTGGGGGTCATTGCTGCCAGTCCTCGATCCGCAACCCTGGGACACGGGCGAACTCCCGCGTGTTATGCGTGACCAGGGTGACCCCATGGGCCAAGGCCACAGCGGCGATCAACAGGTCGTTGGGACCGATGGGCGTACCCTGGCGCGTCAGTTCGGCACGCAACTGGCCGTAAATTTCGGCGGCTTGGTCGTCGAATGGCAGGGATGGCAGAAAGGCGAAGAACTCCAGCAACCGGGAGAGATTCCGTTCCCGTTGGGTACTCCTGAAAATCCCATACCACAGTTCCGCCTTGACCGGGCTGCACAGCATGGGCGGTTCCGTCTTACATTTCTCCACCCTGGTCAGAACGGATGGGTGACGTTTCATGATGGCAATGCAGGTGTTGGTATCCAGCAAATAGTTCATTCCATCCACTCCCGTTCCTGGAGTGGTCCTTCATCCTCCATGTCGGGAAAATCCGGAATGGATCCCGCGCAACAGTCCAGAAATGCCTTGACATCCCATGGCCTGGCAGGGTTTGACCCATCACCGGAAGCGTGGCTTGGGGTATCATCGATGCGTTGGCGCCCCAACTTCAACCACAGATAGCCAATGAAATCCAGCACCTCGGCGGCGGCAGCCTCTGGCAGATCGCGGGCCTGTTCATGGATCTGATCAATCAAGCTCATGGTTATTCTCCAGTCGTTCTGATGGCCTGTCGTCACACACGCTCCCGGATCAACACCGGCACATGACGGTAGATTTTTTGGGTCAGCTCCGCATCCATTTTGCTCCGAAACACCGGGCAGGTGCGCGTGTTGGGGTTGATGAGGCGGATATCCCCGGGCGAGAGGGTGAACTGCCGCTCCCGCTCCAACAGGTGTTCCGTGCGGGTGGCGAAACAGAGGAACCGGCTCTCCCGCACCCCGCTTCCCAGGGTGAGCAGGGCGAATTTCATCCGGCTGTCCACCGCTGGGAAAATCCTTTCCCGATTCTCAAAATCCAGCAGGCTGACCAGCCGCCCACCCAGGGCCACCGCCTCGAAATAAGCCTTGGTGGAGTCGTCGGTGGCAATGCCGGTGGGGACGATGAACCCGGATCGCCCGGTGGGGGACGGCAGATTGAGAAAAAGTTCGGCGAACAGGGCGTAGGTGTTGACATCGCCGGTCCCGGTCAGGGGAAACCGCCCGCCCAGGCGGCAAAATTGGCTGACCGACTCGGCCTCCCGCTTGGCGAAGGCGAACTCTTCCGCTTTGGGACCGCTCAAGGCGGCGATCAGTTTGCGCCGGGCATCGGCATTGGCGGCGGTGGCGATCTCCGGACTGCGGGCGGCGAAAAACTCCTGCTCCTGGATCTTGATCCGCTCCCAGGGCGGATTGCCCAGCACCACGTCGAACCCTCCGCGCCAACCCATGGTCTCGTTCTCCACCGCCTCCCCCTTGGCCGCTGGCCGGAACACCTCGGGAAACTCCAGGTGCCAGTGGAAAAAACGGTACTGCGCGGCCAGGTTCTGGATCTTTTCCTTCAACGCAGGGGCCAAGTCATGGGGATTTTTTTGAATGCGACGAAAAGGTTCCTCGGTGATGGCCGGGGCGAAAAGATCATCCTTGGGGATCATGAAGGCGGCGCACCAGGTGTCGGCCAGGAAACGCCCGGAGAGATAGCCGCCGGAGCGGACATGCTCGGCATATCGCCGTTTCTGTTCCACCACCTCGCCCAGGGTGTCGGCGGGCAGGGCGCTCAGGTTCAACATGGCGGTGGCTAGGTCGCCTACCCGATTCCAGGGTAGCAACTCGTCATCCCGGAACAGGAAGCCCATCTTGCCCTCCCGCTGCTCCTTGTTACGTTTTTTGAGTATCGCGCAGACCTTCTTGTCATCCCCCGTGACCGGCTTGAAGGCCGCATCGGGAATGCCTGCCTCGATGGCTGCCGGAGTGGTCCCCACCAGGGAATCACCGCACTTGATACGGTGGTCGAGAAAGGTGAGTGGCTTGCCCGGCTCCAGGGTCTCGATCCATAGCGCGATTTTGCACAGTTCCACCGAAAGCGGATTTTTGTCCACCCCGTAGAGGCAGTGACGCACCACCTCCCGCAAGGCATGCTGCCGTTGCTGCTCGCCGGGGGTGTCGGAACCCGCCTGAAGTCGGGAGATTTCCGCTGCCAACCGTCGGGCGGCGGCCAGCAGAAAGTGACCACTACCGCAGGCTGGATCGCACACCTTGAGGTTGAGAATCGCCCCCACCGGGTCGGCGGAGTTCTCTTTCACCGCCCGTTCCAGCACCGGCTCCAGGGCTGATTTGATCAACTCGTTCACCAGGCCGGGCGGGGTATAGTAGCTGCCGGTGAGCTTGCGCTCCGATCCCTTGCCCCCTTTCCCCTCCCGCTCGTCGCCCACGAATCCAAACCGCCAGGGAGAGACCTGCACATCCAGACGCGGGTGCAACTCCAACAGGCTTTCGTAGACCGAACCCAATTCCTCGGTGCCCATGTCCCGGTAGTTGATGCGGGAAAGAACCTTGCCGGATTGGAAAAAGCTCAAGGCGTGGATGGCGGTCAGCAAACGGGCGTTGTCGAGTTGGGCCGCATCCAGTCGGGGGCATTGGTCGGCGTCGAACAGGCCACCCAGGGGGGGCAAGGCCAGCGGGGCGGCTCCACCCGCCAGCCCCCGAAAGGCGACGCCCAGCCCTTGCCACAGGTCGGAATGCCGGTCATCGTGGCGTTTCCGGAGGGCCTTGTCCCGCAGCCGTGCCAGGGCATACCCCTCCTGAAACAATCGCATGGCCACCGTATCGGCGTCGGGGGCATGAAGCAGGTTGCGCTCCTCGGCCTTGAAGAGAAACAACAACCGATAAACCAGGCGCAACAACTCTTGAAAAAATTCGGTCTGCTTGACCTCCCCGTTTTGCAGGGCCTGGCGCAGGGACTGATTGGCCCGATGCTGAAGAAACCCATTCCCCAACTCCCGCAAGGCGGTCGTCACCCCCTGACGCAGATTGGCCAGGGCGCGTTCGCCGGTCTCCAAAGCCCACTTGCGCCAGGACTCCAAAATGCAGTCGGCAGGTTTGTCGTTGCGTGGTTTGACCCGACTTTCGTGGAAGAGCAACCAGAAGGTGGCGAAATCGGGATAAAGCTGTTCCTGGAAGATGCGCTCCAGATCGGCCTCCACACAGGCGGGACGGGTGAGGCTGGGGTTGTCCCGCAACAGCCGCATTTTCTCCCCATTGGCCACCAGACCCCACAGACAGGAATCCTCGGCATTGAGGTATTCCTGAATCAAACCATGGGGCGGACGTTTGCGTCCCTCATCGCCGAAACGGGCGTCTGCCTTGTCCAGGTCGAACTCGCGGGTGGTGAGCAGCACCGGAACGGACCCACCGCAAGCGCGATGGCTCACGGGGAACTGCCGATCCCCCGAAGTGACCGACGGGGAACGTTCCAAATCCTGATAGCCCAACACCTGTTTCAGGAAGGGAACCAGCCACTCCTCAATCCCCACCCTGGCGGCGACCCCATCCCGGCGCTCCCGGCGGGAGGCGGAGTCGGACCAGAG
>PEAN01000001.1:0-144289 GCA_002753735.1 Magnetococcales bacterium DCbin4 | reverse complement strand
TCCGCCAGTAGCGGCCAATCTCATCCTTGATGTTGAAAGATTTAGAGACATCGTAGTCCGTATTGGCCTGGCGGGGGGCCGCCAACGCCGCCACCTTCTGGAGAAACTCCGGCGGAAGAATGTTGCCTTCGACCTTGAGAACGGTGAAACCGTGGTTCTGGTTTCTTTTCATGGTGCGGTGCCAATTTCGACAAACACATAGACCAGAGGCCTGGATGGGGTGCCATTGAGACGATCTATGGTCCCACGCACCCCGGGGGTTTGCAGCCACCGTTGCAGTCCGGGGGCGTGCAATTTGTTCACATAGCCGATGAGATGATTGTCCGGCAATTCAATACGAATCGCCTGCGGATCGTGGAGGTTGTCAGGCTCGGCACGCAGTTGAATCTCCTGGCCTTCTTGCAACAAGGCAAGAAGTTGACTGGCATCCCGGCGATAACGAAATCCGGCAACTTCTTCCAAAAATTCAAAAGGGGGTTCCCCATTGTCAAAGGGATGAACCAGAGAAAAACCATCTCCTGGAAGTTGCGCTCCCACATAACCCAGCAATGCCAGTGGGGTGAGCCGGGTTGCGGGATCAAGCCGCCACAGGCGCAGAAAATCGTGATAATCCCGCCTCTTCCGAGGGGGGAGGCGTCGCATGAAAATTTCCAGGATACCTGACGTATAAAGTTCCTGCTCCAAAGGGAAAGCTGGATATCCCAAAAAACCAGCGGACAATGCCGCCTCAAAATCATCTGTTCCCTTGAGATAACGGAAAAGGATGGTGCCGTCCTGGTCAGGGACGATTTCTGCCACCTTGTGCCGAGTCCGACCGTATAAATGGCCATCCGGGGCCTGCCAGGCCAGAAACAGATGTCGTGGCTCAACAATATGTCGAATGATGCGGTTCATGACCTCAATCCCTGCGAGTTAGTACAGCATGCAGTCGCTCCATGCGGAAATGCAGAAGGCGTTCGATGAATTGAATCCGCTCCGGCGTGGGTGCATCAGGAATGGCAAAATTGGGCAATGCAGCCAGCCAAGTATTCATGCCGTCCCTGTCAAATTCAAGGCACTGGCAGAGATCCCGCCTCGATTCTGGATATTGATCCAGCAACCAGGCGACCAGTTCAAAATGGCCGCACTTACCTTCGGATCCGGTCGATGTCCGCCGCATATGGTGCTGTCCCTTGTCGATATAGTGCGCTATTTTCATTGGACTTGATAGAAAATCTGGAATCTTGTCATCCATGATTTCATGTCCAAGACTTGTACCATTGTCGAAAGCGGGAGCGAGTTCCGGTCGTGGTGGATTCCCCCTCCACAAGATTCCCCAATTTTCCTGGTGACGATCTGTGTTTCCAATAGCCGCATCAAAAACAAGAATTTTCGTCATGTCCAGAATCAGTTTTTCGTCGATGCCCGCAAGAATGGTCAGGAGGGTTTCAATATTGTGCTGACGGCCCTTTTTGACATCAAAATCCGGAATCATTCTTTTCATATGAACGGTTCCAGATTCGTAGCGCACCTCCTCATCCGCCCGATAAAACCATTCAATCAGTGCGGCAGATTGTTGGCTGCTGGATTTCCAGGCAGCATAAGCTGGCGGGACTGGAATTCCCATCAAGCAGCCGATTCGATAGGCGATCACCTCACACCAAAACTGGGTTGGATAGCGATGTGAGGCATGTTTGAATAAATAGCGATGACCACCCATCAAAAACGAAACAGGGGACGACTGTGGGCTGATCCACATGGATTTTTCCCGGGTGCCCTCAGGATAGGTGGGGAATTGATCATCTGGACGCCATCCTTCGATATCAATAATCTCTGCGGCCTGTTGTGTATGTCCAGGCATGGTGTTGCGCATCAAAAGGCCACGGCAGGGGCCAGGACGTAGATACCGATCACGTCTACCGGCAGGCAGGGTTTGACATCGTACCGGATCCCCTTGGCATCGCTGGCCTCCCGCACCCGGCGGTGGTCGGCCAGGAGTTCATCGGCCCGCTGGCGGGCAATCCGGCTGAACTCCAGTTGCAGCTGCGCCACCCCCTGTTTGGCGGTTTCGATCATCTGCGCCTGCTGGCCCGGCTCCATGTTACGGGCGGGTTCCAACTGCATGAGGAAGCGGGCATCCTGCTCCGGCAAGATCCCGGGAGCGTCGGAACCCTCCACCGCCACCCCCAGACATTCCTCGGAAAGCAACGTCTTTGCGTGAACGTAGCCGTTCCCCTCACGCCGTTCGATGATCAACTGGCTGCGCAGACGGAGCAGAAAAATCGTGGTACGGGTCTTGACCTCCTTGGTGAAGGTGGCCCCGCAACGGGCCGCCAGTTCCGGTTCCTCCTCGTCCAGGGCGCGTTCGGCCACATAATCGGCCAGGACGGCCACCAAGGGATGGGAGCGGTGGATGTACGCCACGCCGGAGGGTGCCGGATGGGTGAAGGTGATGCGGGTGCTGTCCTGTAAATCCATCGCAGCCAATCGTTCCCGCAACGGGAGCGGCAGGTGCCCAAGGGGAAAGCGGAACTCATTGCGAACGGGTTTCAGGGGGGCGTTTAAACGTTCCGCCGTTCTGTGAACAAAGCGGGCCACATCGGCTTCACCACCCAGCACCTGGATGGCCTTCTCCCATTCGGGGAGCACCTCTTCCGGCTTCAAACGGCGCTGGGCAAAGAGGGTCTGGCTCTGTCTGGCTTTTTCCCTGGCGCGCTCCCAGGCCATTTCCACCTCTTGATCCAACGCATCAAATTGCAGGGAGAACTGTTTCCCGCCATGAACCAGACCCCCTTCCTTCAGCAAAACCGTCTGCATGATGGCATCCATCACCTTGTTGCTGTCCGAGGGCATGGGCACGGAAACCCCGAGCTCCTTGCGAATGCGTTCGGCCTTACGCAGGATCACCTGAAGCACTGCGCCATCCACCGGGTTGTTCTCCCCGTAGTACATCAACACCCGCACCCTGGTCGAGGGTTGGCCGAACCGGTCCACCCGACCCTCCCGCTGCTCATGGCGGGTAGGGTTCCAGGTCAGGTCGTAATGCACCACGGCGTTGAACAGGTTTTGAAGGTTGATCCCCTCGCTGAGGCAATCGGTCGCCACCAACAACCGCTTGTCGAACTCTTTGAGACTTTGGACCTTCTCCTCCCGTTCCTCCGGGGTGAGTTCCCCGGTAACGGCGATCACCTCCACCCCCTCCCGCCTGAACGCCGTTTGCAGATGCTCCGCCACATAATGAGCGGTGGCGACATAGCGGCAAAAGATCACCGGCTGGAATCCGTCCGCCACCAGTTTTCTCAACTGCGCCAGGAGTCCCGACAACTTGGGGTCATTGTTCGGTCCTTTCAATGACCCGGCTCTCTGGATCAACCTGCCAAGTTCCCCCAGATCCTCGATGGTTCCGGCGGGAACATGTTCATCCCGGCTCAAGATTTCTTCCGCATCGCCATCCAACACGGTTTGGGCCGCCCGCATTTCCAGATTGGCGATCTGGTTCTCCTCGGACCCTTCCCCGGTGGACTCCAACCGGGTACGCAACGCCAGGGCCGCCGCCGCCGGACTGCTGCTGATGCAACGAAGCAACGCCAAGGCTGCCCACCAGCTCATGCGTTGTTTCAGAATGCTCAATCCTTCGGCCTGCTTGACCATTTGTCGGGCATATTGAAGGACATCGTCAAACAACTTTTTCCATTCACCGGTCAGGGAATAGGTGGTCTCCGCCGACTCCCGGTCGGGAAAAACAGTGGCGTCCCGCCACTCCCGAATATCCGGTCGTCGCCGTTGCACAAAGTGCCGTGCCAGTTCCTCCCTCAACCCCTTGCGATCTGAGGGAGCAGTGCCTTGAAGTTGCCTGAACTCGGGTCGCAACAGGCCCAGCAGGTTAAAAAACGCATTTTCGTCGCCGCTGTGGGGCGTGGCGGTGAGAAAGAGCATGTGACGACTGGGATCATCAGCCAGCCCTTTCAAAAGTTGATAACGCTGATGACGTGCCCCGACATCGCCGCGCACCGAACCATGGGCCTCTTCCACAATGACCAGCTCCGGGCAGGCACGTAAAAACTCGTCCCGACGCCGATCCGCTTTAATGTAGTCCAGAGAAACGATGGTGAAGGGATAGACCTCAAAAATCGATTGGCCAGCCATCAACCCCCGTTCCAACCGCCCGGCAGTGCCGGTGCGCACCACTTCCGCCTGAATGTTGAATTTGGATGCCAGCTCCTGTTGCCATTGTTCACACAGGTGGGGTGGGCAGATCACCGTCATCCGCTCCACCTCGCCACGATCCAGCAGTTCCCGGACGATCAAACCGGCCTCGATGGTCTTGCCAACGCCCACATCATCCGCAATGAGCAGGCGGACAACCTCCAACCGCAAGGCCATGAGCAGCGGCACCAACTGATAGGCTCGTGGTTCGACACCCATGTTGCCGAAACTGCGGAACGGCCCGGCACCCGCTCGAAGTTTGAGACGCAGAGCGTCCCGCAACAGGAGTGCGGAGGTCTGTGAGCCCGCCCTGGAAGCATCCGGCAGATTGAACGTGGCCAAGATCGGGGGCCTTGGCTCAAGCGGGAGATAGATGGTTGTCGCATCATCCTCACTCCCCCCCAGGGGGCGAAGCCTGAGAACCTGGTCACGATGCCCCGCCAGCACCACCCACTCCCGGCCACGTGCCCGCACCAGACTTCCGGGTTGGAATGTTTCGGTGACGGTCATTGCTTGTTTCCCCGTCCAAAAATGAAGCCATGGGCCTGAATGATCGCGGACCAGGCCGACGGCTCTTTGGGAAAACGAACGACGGTCAACCCAGCGTCCTGAAGGTTCCGGGTGATCCGGTCATCAAGCCGTCTCTGGACGTTACCTTCGTGGTGCGGACCGTCGATGTAGATGAGGGCCTGCTTTTCCGAGTAACCAAAATCGGCCCGGGTATTGACATCAGTGAGCAAGGGTTGGGCGCGGTCCGGAAGATTGTGCCCGTGATCTCTCAGATACAACAGCCATGCCTTCTCCAACGAAGAAACCGAGGCGTTCAAGAGTGACCGTAAAAGATCCCCCATGGACTGCCCGGACTGCTCCTTCTCCGACCAGGATCGGGTCAAACGGCAGAGAAAATCCAATACAGTGGGATTTTTGCGGTCAATGAGGGCATGTTCAGGTTGGTTATAATAGCTGAGCAGGCATCGGTAACAACCGGCCTCGCAATGTTCGTTGGTATCCGTCAGGTCGCCGTGGTCCCGCCACGCCCCTGACCCGGTTCGGAAATGAAGAATCGCCAACGCATTCCGGGCCACCTTGCGAACGGCCTCCGGGTCCGTGACCAGACGAGTCAGGACACCGGCCCCCCCTTCGGCGGACTCGTAATACAGCACGGCATTGCGGCGACCCCATCCCGGCATGGGTTCAGCCGCCAATTCACTCCCTTCCAACTGGAAGGTCGCCTCGATTCCCCGTTTGAAGGCGTACTGCAACGTGGCCATCGTCGCATCGTCCATCATTTCCTTGGGTTGCAGGATCATGATGTTGCGGCGATCTTCCACAAAGGGAATGATGCGTTGAACCGATTTCGCCCGTTCCAGGGAATCGGTAACATCCTCGGGGGCTTGCTCATCTTTTGACCAAACGCCGCTGGTTGCGTCAACGTTGAAACCGAAAATGGACTTTTCCTTCCGGCGCCGCCATCCCAGGTTGATCCGCCACAAGGTGGCCGCCGGTCCATAACGGAGTTCCAGCAAAAGCTCCTCACCCTCCGAAATGTTCAGTGAAGCGAATCGGGGTCGGCCATTTTCTTCCGCATAGCGAAAGGTGGTGACGGTTTCATACCCCTGGCGTTGACGCTCTTCCTCGTCGGAGGTGATGCGCGTGGCCCGTCGGGTGCTGACCTGCTCGATACGGTAGAGTTTCATGAGATTGCGCCCACCACCCAGAGGGGCGACGCAATTGACACACAGATCAAACTCCTTCTGGTCCCCGAAATGCCCATAACCACAGGCCGGGCAGAGACGGGCGGTTTGCACCGGAAGCGTGGCCGACGTGGAGACGCTCTCCTCATCCTTGATGCCAAGGATGACCTTGCGCACGCGATAGGTGCTCCCCTCATGGTAGATGATGGATTGCGGCCCGAATTCGGACAGCCCCAAAAAACGCGGACGACTGAGGAAGGTGTCCCTCCCCACCTTTTCCTTGCGACCAGGGATGAACGCCATCAAGGGGAGGCGGGGAAAGTTGTAACCGGGAAGAAATCCTTGATTGGCCAGAAACCGGTAGGTGTAGAAATCGGAATTCATGGTGGTCTTGGAATCCAACAACAACTCCTGCTGGATCCGGGCTTCATCATAGCGCTGTTTGGCCTCCTTGCGGTCTTTTTCCGTGGCTGCCGCATTCATCTGGACAGCGTGGTTTTTCTCCATTTGCCTGGCCGTCGCCCGGTACAGGGAACGCCAGCGTTCGAACCCCTGGTTGAACTGTTGGAAAGAGGCCCGAACCACATTGTTCCGCCATTCCGGTCCGTACCATGGAGCGACCTCCCGGGTCAGCTCATTTTCAACCATGGCCAGAATGGCGAGCGCCCGTTTGTCCGTGCGTTCGCGAACAGCGGGACGATTCATGAAGGTCGCCAGGTCGTCGCGTACCGGCAAGGTATCCGGTTTCTCCAGGTCCAGTACGTCCTTGACCGAAGTTCCCAGTTTCTGTCCCGTTTCCGCAAGCCAAACCGAATGCAGGTGGCTTTTGATCAACTCCTCGTTGGCCAGATCGATCATGGGAGGGTTGACGCTGCCCGCGACCATGCGGGTGGGATCTGCAAAGAAATATTGATCGTGTGGGGAACGCGCCGCGCAGTAGGTTATCACCAGGGCCGGTTGCCCACTGCGTCCCGCCCGACCACTGCGCTGGGCATAGTTCGCAGGCGTTGGCGGGGCATTGCGCATGAAGACGGTGTTCAGGGAGGAAATATCCACCCCGAGTTCCATGGTCGGGGAACAGAACAGAACTGGCAACCTGGCGGAGCGGAAGGAATTTTCACGCTCTTCACGGGTGCTGCCGTCCACCTGGGCGGTATGCTCACGCGCTTCAAGCTGGTGGAGGAAACGATCCCCGTCTTGCAATTGACCCGCAACGTTGCGGTAGAGTGTGCGAAAAAATGCGTTATCGGTCTCCTTGAACCCCTTTGAAGACGGGGATTCCCCGGGGGTTGGATTCAATGACCATTCGAGAACGCTCGCCCCCACACGATAGCCCCGGTCATCATGGCTCAACGCAACCGGCTCGACCAGTCCATAGACCTCCAACACTCGAAGCATGCCATCAACCAGCTCGTTGTAGAGGTTTTCATCAAACCTTTTCGGGAAGTGGGAATTTCCAAATCCCCAAGTGGCCTGGCTTTTCAATCGGGAACCAAACCGTGACCGATAGGAAATATGAACCGTCGGAAAATCATAACGACTCGTTTGTTTCTTTGGCCTTGGAATCATGACGGAAGCCGTGACAGGGCGTTCATCTTCGGAAAGCCCCCAAGGCTCCTTGAGGTCTGAAAAGCTGCGGTTCCTGACCTGCTCAAGATAATGCGGGTCCAGGTAAAGGGTCCTGATGGCCAACCCCCGGCGCATGGTGTCGAGCAGTTCCTGCGCCAGGGATTGACGCAGTTCAGCAGTCGCATGAGCCAGCAAAGGGTGGCACCGGGACCATTCGCCCTGATCGCCTGCGCACTCCTGAAGCGACTGATAGTGGATTTTGAGCAGGCGTAGCTGTTCCAGATCAGGGTTGGTGATTCGCCATCCACGTCGGAGATCATGGTACAAGCGGTACCCGACAACCTCGCGAAGTGTTTTCTCAATATTGAAGGCTTTGGCCCCCTTGACCTCGGGATTGGATGAAAAATCTCCAGCCTCCAGGCGCAGGTACAGGACTACCCTCTGGGTCAGGGTATCATCTCGCAAGATCCCTTCCGGCTCATTGCGGATCGCGGCGAGCAGGGCACCGCGCAACAGAAGGATTTGGATGAAATCGTTGAAATGACCCGCCTGAAGCGCGGCATCCTGCCTGTTGTCACTGAAACCAAGCAGCTTTCTGGCTTCCTTTCCCAAACCCTCCGCTCCCAACAGGTAGCGCAGGGAGACCAGTGTGAGCATGGTCGTGGCGGAACTGCGCCCCTCACTGCTCAAGGAGGACAGTTTGGTCAAATCACTGCGAACGCTGCCGTCATAGCTGACACCGCATTCCGGGTGAAGACAAAAACGAAAAGATCCCGGAATATACCACCCCGGCATCCCTTCCGTGCTGGACTCGCCCCTGGTGTTGACCTTGAGCAGGGTGGGTCTGTAGCGTCCATAGTAGGGTTTCAGGCGTGCATCTCCATGATCAAAGTCCAACCATTCTTCAGGAAAGTGATCCTCAAAAGCGGAAGGGTCGAATTGTCCCTCAGGATCTGGCATGTAGAAACCGAACTGAACGTCATCCCCCTCATTGGAACGTCCTGACAATTCCCGAGGCGAAATCGCCATGGGCCGCCTGTTTTCCAACGTTGCCCAAACGGGGAAATACTCCTGGCCACATTCCCGGCAAAACACTGCGTTATAAAGAAGCTTGTCCCGTTCCCCTGGCTTGAACTGCTGACCGTTGACGGTGAGATATCTGCGATGCGCCGGCTCCAGAGTCGAAAACAGATTCCCCGCACCCGCAATGAACTGGTGCAACCGGAATGCAAACAGAGGCTTTCCGTTTCCATCCTTGGTACGGAATGCCAACAGGAGGAAACGAGCGAGATAGGATTCACATTGATCGGCAGGGAGACCCGTCTCATCCGCCAATGACTCGGCAGCCTGGCGCAGCGTTTTGGGACGGACGCATCGGACCAGTTTACCTTCAGGCCGTCCATCCTCTTTTTCCAGGCCAAGATTGAGTTCAACCCAGATGGCAACCGGATGGCTGCGGAGGTCTTCATGGGCTGCGGTCGTCGGAACGCCATCTGTTACCGCTTTTCCAAGCACCTGCCTGGTTGGGGTAACGTCCGAAGCCGTGGCCCGCTCCAAAGTTTCGGTAACAATATTCTCAGGGCGAACCTTGGAGCCAAACAAACGGCTGGCGACTTCAGCGACAACACGGTTCCGATCCGTCACCGCCCCTTCGCTGGCCATGGTGGCGGAAGTTCCCACGCAGAGCAAGTTGGCATTGAGCCGCTCGCGGACCCGCCTGACCAGCATGGCCACATCGGCACCCTGGCGACCACGATAGGTATGCAACTCATCCAGAACCAGAAAGCGCAAACCTGCCGCATGCCTGATGACAGCCTGGTCGGCAGGATCATGCCGCGTCATGATCAGCTCAAGCATGACGTAGTTGGTAAGAAGAATGTCCGGTGGAGATTCTGCGATTCTTTGCCGCTCTTCCTTTGATTCCTGGCCGGTGTACCGGGCAAACGTCACAGGCTCCCGGTCCTTGTCATATCCAGCCCGGAGGAATTTATCCAACTCCTCCATCTGACTGTTGCAAAGGGCATTCATGGGGTAAACCACAATAGCGGAAATGCCGGACTTTTCCTTGCCCACCTTGTGACGGAGGACATGGTCCACGATGGGGATAAAGTATGAAAGCGATTTCCCTGATCCGGTCCCGGTGGTCAGGACGTAGCTCTCACCACGCTGAGCAATTCGTATGGCTTCTTCCTGGTGCAGGTGAACGTTGATCGGGTAGCCCATTGTGCCCGGGCTCTTCTGGACTCGAAACATGTTTCGGCACTCGGGATGCAGGAGTCCTTCTGAAACCAAGTCATCAATCCAGCCACCCGATACGAAGCTGGGATTCAACTGAACCAGCGGAGCGGGCCAGAAGTGCCCATCCCGATATTCAGCATCCATATGTTTTCGCATGTCCTCAGCCATGATTTTGCTGAAACTGCGGGAGAATTGCTCGTATTCGGAAACGAGCCACTTCCGAAACTCAAAAACATCCATCAGAACCCTCTTGTCAGGCTGGTGAACGAACATCTACACCCCCCGAGTGACTTTTTCATCCATGCCCGTTTCAAATGCGATGGCCCTGACAAGAACCGGACATCGAAGCAGACAGGCATGTTGTTTGCTTTAATCTGGAACGTCAGAAAATATTCATTGAAACCACATGCCTGCCAAAAGAGTACGACGCATGAATATCCCAACCATTGAGCCGGTCATCCAACGTGCGGCAACCAGATCCCAAACGATCAGCAAACATCCCATCGATCTGTTTTCCGACGAGAATCAAAAAGAGACACCCGGGACCAAACCGACCCTGCCCAACAAGGATCTGTGGGATCCCTGGGATAAAAGAAATCTGCCGGGGAAATAGATGGGCCATGTCATTTTTTTGTCAGGCCGACAAATAATGACATGCTCAATCATTCAAGACAGGGCAGTGCTGGCGCAGGGCGGTTTCGATCATCCCCAGCGCCTTGTGCCCCAATGCGTGTTTCCGTCCATTGTCCGCCATGACCGCCCGTTTTTCAGGATGATCCAGCAAGGCGGTCAGCCGATCATACAAATGTTGCGGCGTCACCTCCCTTTCCAGCATCACCTCAGCCGCCCCCACCGCTTCCAGATGACGGGCATTGCCCTCCTGATGATTGTCGGTCACGTTGGGCGAGGGGATCAGAATCGCAGGGAGTCCGGCACACGAAAGTTCATTGACCGTCGCCGAACCACCGCGACAGATGGCCAGGTCAGCCGCCGCATAATAACGGGCGATCTCGGTGATGTACCCCTCCATCCGATAGCGTTCCTGCAAATCCCCATCGGGAAACCGACGCGCCACCATGGCACGGGTCTCCTCCAGATACCCCTGACCGGTCACATGCAGGAAAAACCAATCTTTCCTGTGGGCCGCCAGGGACAACACCTCAAGCAAGGTTTCATTGAGGAATCGCGCACCACCACTCCCCCCCATCACCAGACAAATCGTCCGATCAACCGGCAAACCCAGATCCCGGCGCGAGGCCATCCGGTCCAGGGAACCGATTTCACGGCGCACCGGGCAACCGGTGACGATGGGAGGTTGACGAGGGGTGGGCAGTCTTGTTCCGGGAAAGGTGGTCAAGGCCAGTGCCCCAACCCGGATCAACAATCGGTTGGCCAGGCCGCCATGAACGTTTTGTTCGTGTATCGCCACCGGAATGCCGAGAACACGGGCAACCAATCCCACGGGAAGACTGACATAGCCACCAAAACCAACCACCAGCGCAGGACGCAACCGGCGCAACAACCCATACGCCCGTAACAGAGAACGGAAAAAATGCCAGAGAAACCCCGGCAGACGCGTTGGACGCGACGTGAACGGGACTGCGACCAAAGGATGGAACGCAATCCCCTCCCCCGGAACCACACGCCCTTCGATCTTGTCGGGATGGCCGACATAGACCACCTCAAAACGATCCTGAACATGTTTGGCCAGGGAAAGGGCGGGATACAAATGTCCCCCTGTCCCGCCACCGGTCAACATGATGGTATGCCGCTTGGACTTCATGATCCCTCCACAACCGTTCATGGAACCAAGATCCCCTTCGGGCCCGGGATCAACCCCCACGGGTTCTTGATCATTATCATATGGTCACTGACTGCCGCATGTGATATGCTAGGGCATCTTTAGTGGCGGGGACAGTGGAAACATTGAACAACATCCACCACGAACATCAATTTGATGATGATTTCATCACAGGGGAGGGAAACATGCAAATCAACGTGCAGGTCGAAGTGTCACCCCAGGAAGCCAGGGCCTTTCTCGGGCTGCCCGATGTGCAACCGCTTCAAAATGAAGTGCTGGAAAAGATGAAACAGCGCATGTTGAGCAAAATGGACGAATTCGAAAGCATTTTCGATCCGGGCAAGGCGGTGGAAAGTTACTTTTCCCTTTATCCGCAATGGATCGATGCCTTCAAAAAATTTGGCGTCAGCAATCAAAAATAATTACGAACCCAAGATTCCACACGAACAGGCAATCAAAACCCTGGGGACCATCCTCCGTCATTCCCGCCCAAGCGGGAACCCTTTTTTTCCTTGATCATGCGACTCAGAAGCGGCAGATCGGCGGGGGGGAATTCAAGCCTGGTCATCTCTTCCAGATCAAACCAACCAAAACGATGGACCTCACGGGCCTCGGGAAGCCCTGTGAACCGAGTGCAATGAAACACCAACATCAACAGATGGAATGTTTCGTAACCATGGGAGACAAAACTCCACGGTTGGGGATCCTCGACGGTAATCCCCAATTCCTCCTGCAATTCTCGAATCAGGGCCGCCTCGGGAGTTTCATCCGCCAATAATTTTCCGCCGGGGAATTCCCAATGCATCCCAAAACTGTCTCCGGGGCGACGCTGGCTGAGTAAGGTTCGCCCAGCGTCGTCCTCGATCCAGGCCGCCGCAACGACCACGACGGGGCGGTTCATGGAAAATATTTTCTCAACCAACCTTTTGTTTCCACCGCATCGACCGCACAGGTCGTGCGAACCCAACTTTGAATCGACTCCGGCACGACACCCCGGGAAAGAATCCACCAGGGGACGATTCTGCCGCCACCACCACAGCCACACCCTGCCCGACGGGGATGAAACACCTTGATCAATTCCGGATTGTCCCGGGATTGAACATACACCATGGTCGTCCAGACCCCTTTTTCCTCACGCAGGATTTCATCGAGCAATTGTTCCAGATGTCCCCGCGCCCGACCCCCATCCACCAACTCCGACGGTGCCCCCGTTAACGGCTCGTTGAGATACCAGGGTCCCATGGCCTCGATCTCAACCGCCAACTTCCGGGCATCATCGATTTTGACCAAGCCATCGAACGGCCCGGTCATCCGGTCATGAAATGAAGACGGCTTTTCCCTGACGGCATGGTGCAACATTTTTGGCGCTCCCGATCCCTTGGCGTTTGTTCTTGACCCGTATGAAGTCGAGCCTGATTCGGAGCCATTGTCACCAATTCTTCAGTGGCACGCAACACCTTGATAAACGTTTGGAGCGGCAAGCAGCGTTTTGGGAATCACCGACCAGTGAAGCGGCAATCGGGATTGGGGCAGTCGATCATCCACCTCTTCCACCAGAAGCATCCATTCCAACATATCTTCGTATTCCGGTTCCATATCACCCAGCCAAACCAGACGGTTTGCGCGATTTGCAAGACTTTGTCCCATGGGAGTATCCTTTTGCTGTTGTCGATTTTTTTTTTGCCGGTCGCCATCGGAACGAGACCCATCCCGCTCCGGAATCATTGTACTGATTGGGTGTTATTTCTTTAATTGTTTCAATCGTCTGCTGTACGATCCCCACGCCATGATCCCTTTCAAAAACGATGCCAAGCATTGGCCAGGGCGCACTCCTCCCATCATTGCAACCCGCCATCCATTGCCAGCCAAAATATTCTTTCATATCATCTGGGGTCCGATAATTCGCCCGATGTCACGACCGCGGTATCAAAGGAGTACGCACCATGACGATCCTTGAGACCTCACCCCCCGAAACCTGGAAGGTTCCAGGATTCCGTTTCGCCACCACCGCCTGTGGCATCAAAGCCAACCAGCGTACCGATCTGCTCCTGGTCGCGATGGATCCTGCAACCTCGGTCGCCGGTGTCTTCACCCGGAACCAGGTCGTTGCGGCCCCCGTCACCCTGTGCCGGCAACGGCTTTCTCAAGGACAGGGACGTGCCCTGATCGTCAATTCCGGCAACGCCAATGTTGCCAATGGTCCCCAGGGAATGCAGGCAGCCCTGGCCCTGACCCGAACCGTTGCCCAGCACCTGGCCATTCCCGAGGAAACCGTCTTCATCGCCTCCACCGGTGTCATCGGTGAACATTTCCCTGTCGATCGTCCCCTGGCGGCATTGCCGGAACTGACCCGGAACCTGTCGGATCAAACCCCCTGGCTCCAGGCCGCGCAGGCCATCATGACCACCGACGCCCATCCCAAACTGGTCATGGAACATTTTCATGTCGAAGATCAACCGGTCCACGTCCTGGGGATCGCCAAGGGAGCGGGGATGATCCATCCCAACATGGCCACCATGTTGAGCTTCATCTTCACCGACGCCATCGTCCCCCACTCCATCCTGCAACGGCTCCTCACCCATGCCGTCAATCATACCTTCAATCGCGCCATCGTCGATGGGGATACCTCCACCAACGATACCGTGCTGACCTTTGCCTCGGGACAGGGAGGCGTCACCATCGATGCCACCAACCCGACCACCATGACCCTGTTTGCCGCCGCCTTGGAATCGGTCTGCGGTCGCCTGGCCCGGATGATTGTCGCCGATGGCGAAGGGGCCACCAAATTCGTCACCATCGAAGTCACTGGAGCCACTACCCGGGCAGAAGCCCGCACCATTGCCGCCACCGTGGCCAAAAGTCCTCTGGTTAAAACCGCGTTCGCCGGATCCGATCCCAACTGGGGTCGCATCCTTGCCGCAGTCGGCTACGCCGGAGTTCCCCTCCAGGTGGACCGGATCGATATCTTCCTTGACCAGGTTCAGATCGTCGCCGGGGGGATCCGGGCACCCGGCTACCAGGAAGCGGATGGGGCCGCCGTCATGGCACAAAAAGAAATCACCGTCCGTATCAACCTGGGAATGGGCCGGGAACAGGATACCGTCTGGACCTGCGATTTAACCCACGGCTACATCACCATCAACGCCGATTACCGGTCATGACCCATCCGTCTCATCCCGTCATCCCCCTCCCCTGGGATGTCATCACCTCGGTGTTCCTGGACATGGACGGAACGCTTCTGGACCTTCATTTCGACAACGTATTCTTCCGGGAAACGGTTCCCCAGGCCCATGCCGAAAAAAAAGGGATCCCCTTCGCGCAAGCCAAAGCGGAAATCCTCGCCATCTACAAATCCTTCGAGGGAACCCTGGCCTGGTACGACCTCAACCATTGGTCCCGCATTCTGGAAATGGACATCCCCCGCCTCAAGGAACGGGTCGAACACCTGATCGGCATCCACCCCCATGTGGTGCCATTCCTGAACCGGCTCAAACAACAACACCGCCCCATCTCCCTGGTCACCAATGCGCATCCCCACGCCATCGCCCTGAAATTTAAAAAAACCGGCCTTGGTGCCTGGATCCAGACCATCCATTGCAGTCATGACATCGGCCACCCCAAGGAAACCCCCGACTTTTGGCATGCCCTGAAACAATCATCCCGTTTCCATCCCGATGAAACCCTCCTGGCTGACGATACTGAAGCAGTCCTCGACACCGCCCGGGCCCAGGGAATCGCGTTTCCCGTTCACATGGCAGCACCCAGTTCCAGGCAACCGCCACACTTTTCACAAAGGTTTCCATCCATTATCGATTTTCGTGAAATCATGCCACCGTGACTGTCTTGGCATGAACATTGAGTCACTTTAATCCAACTAATGAACCCCAGACTGAGGAGGGAATATACAATGTCTTTGGAACTTCATGAAATTCAAGAAAAAATTGACTTTCTCAAGAAAAATCCCAACGTCTTTGCCATCGTCAGGAATCACAGCGGTGTCAGGGATTTGACCGATCTGCGGGCACTCAACACCAACGCCCTCAATCGTTTGAAGCGTTATGTGGATTATTATTACGGAATTTTGACTTTTCCCAATTGATCCCGGGCCAAAAGCAGGCGTCATGATCAAGGAAAAAAAGGGGGCTTCAAGGGATTGCCCCCAGGGTGTTGATTTTAGAAACAAAATCAGAAGCTAAAGCATGGAAACCTTTTTGTGTGAAGTCAAAATCAAAGTCCTGGGGACAATCCCTTAAGACCCCTTTTTTTCCTTGTCCACTTTTCCCCTTCGTCTCGATCATCAACCTTCCAGCCGACTGACATCCGCCACGTTCTGAAACACCCCCCGCACCCGGGAAAGAAGCGCCAGGCGGTTTAAACGTTTGAACGGATCGGGGTCCATCACCAAGACCTGTTCAAAAAAGGCATCGATTGCAGGACGCAATCGGGCCAGATGATCAAGTGCAACCCCATAACTGCCACGAGCCACCGCCGCCCCAACCACCTGGGCCGTCGTTTCGACCTGTTCAAACAGGACTTTTTCGGTTGCATCGGCAAAGGCGGCGACATCAAGGGGATGATGCTGCCAATCTTCCGTCGCCTTTTGCAAAATATTGGCGATCCGTTTATTGGCGGCCACCAAAGCACCATACGAAGGGAGTTTTTTGAATTGATCGAGGGCACCGACACGTTGCCGGACATCCAGGAGATCATCCAAACCCAACACTTGGACCGAATCGATCAAATCATGTTCAAATCCATGTGTTTTGAGATGATTTTGCAACCGGCCATAGATGAACGCCATCAGGTTGTCCACCGTTTGCCGCCGTGAAAGTTCCAGCACACCGGGAGCAAAGGCATCCCAGGCCGATTCAAGTACACCCAACAACCGGAAACGCACCCCTCCATCATCCAACAGAATGCGAATCACCCCCAGGGCGGCGCGACGCAGGGCAAAGGGATCCTTGGCTCCGGTGGGGACCAGACCGATGCCAAAACAGCCGACCAGGGTGTCAAGTTTGTCGGCCATGGAGACCAACCGCCCTTCAAGGTTTTCGGGCAGGCCATCGGCGGCCCCCTGAGGACGATAGTGTTCGCGGATGGCGCGGACCACAACGGGATCAGCCCCGGAATGTTGGGCATAATAGCCCCCCATGATCCCCTGGAGTTCGGGGAACTGCCCCACCATGCCAGTGACCAGGTCACATTTGCACAATCGGGCCGCCAATCGGACATGATTGGGGTCCACCCTGTGACCCGCCCCTTGGGCAAGCCGCAATGCCAGGCGTTCAATCCGTTCCGTCTTGTCGTACAGGCTGCCCAGACGGGCCTGGAACACCACCTTTTTCAACAGGTCGAGGCGGTTTTCCAAAGGTTGTTTGCGATCTTCGGCCCAATAGAAGGCGGCATCTTCCAAACGGGCACGCAACACCCGTTCATACCCCCGGACCACCAGGGTTGCATCGGTCACTTCGCTGTTGGAGATGGCGACGAAACAGGGGAAGAGGGCACCCTTGGCATCAGTGATGGGAAAATATTTTTGGTGGTTTTTCATGGAGGTGGTCAACACCTCCGGGGGAATGGCGAGGTAGGTGGGATCAAAACGGCCCAACAACGGTTGCGGCCATTCGGTCAGATTGGCATTTTCGAGCAACAATTCAGCGGAAACCAGCGCCTGTCCCCCTTCCCCAGCGGCCAAACGATGGACCCCTTCCTCGATGATCTGCCGCCGCCGGGCCATTTCCAGGACGACCCGTCCCGCAATCATCGCCTTGCGATAATCCGCAATGCCAGAAACCTCGAACGGACCCCGGGCCATGAACCGATGTCCCTGGGTTTGCCGGCCCGCCGCAAGGCCATCGACCGTGACAAAGGGCAACGTCGCCCCATTCAATACCGCCACCATCCACCCCACCGGTCGGACGAACCGCATCCGCCCTGCGCCCCAACGTTGGGTTTTGGGCCAGGGGAATTCTTCGAGGATACGGGTCATGATCCCCGGCAACAACTGGGCCGTCTCCTGCCCCGGTTGCTGGATGGTATGACACAGATAGGTCCCTTTGGCGGTTTCCAGGCGTTGCAATTGATCCACGCTCACACCGCAACTGCGGGCAAAACCTTCAGCCGCCTTGGTTGGCCGACCCATGGCATCGAAGGCGCGATCCACCGGCGGTCCACGCATCTCCTCCACCCGGTCCGCCTGCCGATCCCCCATTCCGGTCACGGACACCATCAATCGCCGGGGTGTCCCCTCGCTTTCGATCCGGGTGGTTGCGGCAAGGTACAAACCGGCCTCGCGCAAATGCCGTTCCATGGCCTCGGCCAAAAACCCGATCCCCCCGGCCAACATTCCCGCCGGAATTTCCTCGCAACCGATTTCCCACAAGAATTCTGTCACTTCAGTGATCCTTTTGCCACATCATGATCAAGGAGAAACACTATTTTATTTGCAACCATGTAACGATTCAGCACCCCTTCCAATTCTTCCTTTTGATTTTGTCTTGAAAAAACAAAGTCAAAAGATAGAGCATGGAAATCTTTTTGTTTAAAGTCAACACCCTGGGGGCAATCCCCCAGACCCCTTTTTTTTTCTCAAAAATTTAAATTATTTTTTCAACAAGGGATGCCCCAAAGCCTCACGTTGTGCGACATAGGCTTCCGCCACCGTACGGGCAAGATTGCGCACCCGACCGATGTAACCGGCCCGTTCGGTGACGCTGATGGCACCCCGGGCATCCAAAAGATTGAAGGCATGGGAACATTTGATCACCTGATCATAGGCGGGCAACGGCAAATGGGCAGCCGCCAGGGCCAGGGATTCTTTTTCGTGCATGGAAAACAGTTGAAACAACAAGGAGGTATCGGCCTGCTCAAAATTGAACCGGGAATATTCGACCTCATTTTGGTGAAACACATCGCCATAGGTGATGTTTCCGGACCATTGCAGGTCGTACACATTTTCCCGCCCCTGGATGTACATCGCCAACCGTTCCAGGCCGTAGGTGATCTCACCGGAAACCGGATAAAGATCGATGCCGCCGACCTGTTGGAAATAGGTGAACTGGGTCACCTCCATGCCATCGAGCCACACTTCCCAACCCAACCCCCACGCCCCCAACGTCGGACTTTCCCAGTCATCTTCGACAAAGCGTATGTCATGGTCGCGGGGTTGGATGCCAATGGCCACCAATGAATCGAGATACAAATCCTGGATATTGGCGGGAGAAGGTTTAAGCATCACCTGAAACTGATAATAATGTTGCAGGCGGTTGGGATTCTGGCCATAACGGCCATCACTGGGGCGCCGGGAGGGTTGGACATAGGCGGTATTCCAGGGTTCGGGTCCCAAAACCCTGAGAAACGTACTGGGATGAAACGTCCCGGCACCCACCTCCAGATCCAAGGGTTGGACCACCACGCATCCCTGACGGGACCAATAATGTTGCAAGGCGAAAATCAATTCTTGAAAAGTCACAGATACACTCCGCTTGAATTTTTTTTGATGGTTCAGATAATCCCGCTGGACAACAATGGTGTCAAGCGGCACCCTGCATGGGGATGAAAAAGTCGTCCTGCACCATCCGTGGCCATGAAGGCCCAAAGCCAAAACCCTGGGGGCAATCTCCCAGACCCCTTTTTTTCTTGATCATTTATTGTTCCGATACGCGCCGCCAATGATTCATATTTATTCCCTGTTGCTGTTCGTGGTCATCCTGGTGACGCTGCCCTATTGGATCTGGCGGTATTGGACCACTCCCAAATATCGCGGCACCCTGTTGGAACGGTTGGGATTCGGAATTCCACAACGCGATGCCACCCCACGTATTTGGATCCATGCCGTAAGTGTCGGAGAGACCCTTGCGGCCCAAGGATTGATCAATACCTTGAAAAAAAGCCATCCTCAATGTGAACAAGTCTTTTCCACCGTCACCAAAACGGGCCGCCAAATCGCACAGGACAAGATATCGGGTCTGGCATTCATTTTCCACCTCCCACTCGATTTCCTCTGGATCACCCGCCGGGTCATGAAACGGATCCGTCCCACCCTGATCATCATTCTGGAAACGGAACTTTGGCCGGGATTGTTCGCCACCGCCGCCCTCCTCAAAGTTCCCGTAGTGATCATCAACGGACGGATCTCACCAGGGTCTTTTAAAAATTATCGCAGAATCCGTTTTTTCATGCGCCGTTTTCTGGCACCCGTCCGCCTGTTCATCATGCAATCGGCAATGGATGCGGACCGGATGGAGGCGATCGGGGTTTCCAGGCAACGGATTCGGGTTTCAGGCAACATCAAGTATGACCAGGCCCTGATCCGACCTTCGGCGGAGGCCATGGCGGAACTTGAACGGCGGATCGGTCAACCAAACACACCCATTCTCCTGGCCGCCAGTACCCATCCCGGGGAAGAAGAGGTCGTGCTCAAGGTTTACCGGCGGCTTGTGCAACAGCATCCTTCATTGCGCCTGATCATCGTCCCCCGTCATCCCGAACGGGGCACAGCGGTGACCACGCTCATTCAACACCATGGATTGGCGGTGCAAGCGTTGTCACAATCCCGGGGTGTCTGGGAAACTCCGGTATTGCTTGTCGATCAAGTCGGCTGGCTGACACGGATTTATCGCCTGGCGCATCTGGTGTTCGTTGGTGGCAGCCTCATTGCCCATGGAGGACAGAACATGCTGGAAGCGGCTTCATGGGGGCTGCCCACCGCTTTTGGCCCGCACACCTTCAATTTCAAGGATGTATCCCGTTTGTTGCTGGAAGCGGGTGGTGCAGCGCGGGTGGAACATGAAGAAGATTTGTTTTCAGTGTTTTCCCGCTGGCTCCAGGAACCGCAAACCCATGAAACCATGGGCCAGGCGGCACGCAGGGTCGTTGAAACCAATGCGGGCGCCCTGACGCGCACGATGATGGAAATCAACGCCATTCTTGAGGAAGAGGGGTATGCGCCGATTGATCCCGCTGCTTGAAGGGCGTTGCCCGCCCCGTGGCTGGATGGAACGAACTTTTCTCAACCTGCTCGGAATGGCAGGTGTGGGATATGGTTGGGTTCAGGCGGGAAGAACGCACCTCTATCGGCGGGGATGGTTGACGCGATGGCAAGGGGCATGTCCGGTCATCAGTGTCGGCAATCTGACGGCGGGCGGCACGGGCAAAACCCCGATGGTTGCCTGGCTGGGGCGTTACTTTCTCGACCGGGGCATCCCTTTGGCCATCGTCAGCCGGGGTTATCGCCAACGTTCCCGAGCCCCCATCACCCTGGTGGCAAATCGGGAACAAAGGATCCTCGATGCCCCGGAGGCTGCGGATGAAGCGGTACTTCTGGCCCAGGAACTGCCTGGGGCCGTCGTTTTGACCGGACCTGACCGTCGTCGCCTCATCCACCATGCCACCCATCATCTGGGGTGTCGGCTCATTCTCATGGACGATGGTTTTCAACAGGTACCGGTCTACCGCGATCTGGATCTGGTGTTGTTGGATGCCCGGCACCCCTGGGGCAATGGTCGCATCCTTCCGGGAGGGGTCCTGCGGGAGTTCCCCCGGGCCATTGGCCGGGCCGATGGCATCATTTTCACCCGTGCCGGGAACGAGTTTGATCCCGTCGCCGCCGGAGTCATGATTCAGCGCCATGCCCCTGGAATCCCCATTGCCCACTGCCATCATGAACCGTTGCATTGGATCGAGGCCGCCAAGGGTGTCCAACATCCCCTGGATACCTTGCGACACCGAAAGGTATTGGCGTTTTGCGGCATTGGTCAACCGGAAAGTTTTCGTATGGTCTTGCGTGATTTATCGTTGGATCTGGTTGATTTTGAAATTTTTCCCGACCATCATGCAATCACGTCTGAACAATGGCGATCATTGGCAACCAAGGCCCACATTCTGGGAGCGACGGCACTGGTCACCACCCAGAAGGATTTGGTCAAAATCCATGTCGGTGTCACCACGCCACCCTTGTTTGCCCTGGCTGTCGGCATTCGTTTTCCTCATCCACCCTCATGGCTGTTGCAACGGCTGGAACATTTGGTGTTCATGATCAAAAAGAATGGTCAGGATGCCATTCCCGATACCCCATTTCCTTAAACCACACCCAGTTTGGGATACGTCGTTTTTGTCATCATTATTAAGAAAAAAAAGGGGTCTGGGGGATTGCCCCCAGGGTTTTGACTTTGATTTTGACTTTGATTTTGGTTTTACATCCCCCACAGGGGGTTTGGGGGACGAAGTCCCCCAAGGTTTTGTTTTCGTTTTTGGTTTTGGTTTTTATATCCCCCACAGGGGGTTTGGGGGACGAAGTCCCCCAAGGTTTTGACTTTGACTTTACATCTCCCACAGGGGGTTTGGGGACGAAGTCCCCCAAGGTTATGGATTTGTCGTGCCCGAAGGGCATCCAGTCCGTCACCAACCCATCCTACCAAAACAGGGGATAACGGCGGTCTGAGGCATGATTGTTGACCAGGAGCGCAACCAACAGCAAAATCAGTGCCCCGGAAAAAGCGGGCACCAAAGGATAAAGCCAACCCAAGGCATGAATCTGATCCGAACCGATGATGGCAATCAGAGCAGTGGCCCCTCCTGGAGGATGAAGCGTCCGTGTGATCTGCATGGCGACGATCGACAGCGACACCGCCAGAGCCGCCGCCAACCAGGGGATCTGTCCCCCCAATTGAAACACCGCCACCCCCACCATCCCCGACACCAGATGCCCCCCCAACAGATTGCGCGGCTGGGCCAAGGGCGAAGTGATGGCACCATAAATCAATACTGCCGAAGCGCCGAAGGAACCGATGATCAAAATCAGGTCATGAGCGACGAACCATTTTTCGTGCAGCAGCGCAACACATCCAATCCCCAAAAAGGCACCGCACCAGGACCAGAACAGTTCCCGGACCGAAGCCCTTGGTGGCTGCGGTCCCCCCCCTGACATTTTTTTGAATAACCAGATCATGACCATTCCTCTTCACGTTTCAATGGTGACACCTTACCGATCGGACCGATATTGCACCCATCATCCCGCTGGCACAAGCGATATGACCTTCACCGCCGCTCTGTTGGCACGCCCTTTGATTGACTAAGAAAGATTTTTCATCAAGTCCAAGGAGACGTCCATGCCTAATCGTTTGGAAAAACAGACTCATACCCAATTCACCCGGTCAGAGATGCCATCTCGCTTCATTGGAATCTTGACGCCTGCTGAATTTGGCGAAATGGTGGAATATGGCTTTATCCGCGCAACCCCAGAAAATTTGGATAATCCTTTTGAAACCTTGACCGAACAGTTGTTGCCAAAAATCAATCGCGGCCGCCTGTGCGATGCCCTGAACACACGCGGATGTTACGATCAACCGACGTTCATCCGTCTGGGGAAAAGGTGGCCGCAACTGGAGAAGGCAGAATTTCGCCGTATGAGCCATCAACCCTCTGAACCGGTCTTCCCACAGGCAATTTGATGGAAACACGCCCCTACTTCATCGTGGGTGACCTGATTGCGACCTGTGTCAGCGGCTGGCTCGCCGCACGCATGGTATCGCATTGGATCCCATGGGAAGGATCCATGATGCTGGCCATGGTGGGGGGGATGGTCCTTGGCATGTTGACGGGGATGGCGATCTCGTTCGTCTTCATCCCATTTTTTGGTGCCATGGAGGTGATGTTGCCAGTCATGCTTGCAGGAAAACTTGCAGGCATGCTGGCAGGAATGGGATTGGCCATGGACTGGCTGGATCCCCCCGGAGTTGGAGCGGTGGGGATCGTTTCCGGGCTGCTGGCATTCCTTTGGACCACCCTGATTCATTGGAGAATCGGAGGCATCCATGGTCCCTGACACCCAGACCAGAGACAAATGGGATCGAGCCGCCACCTTTTTCGACCTCAGCGCCGCATGGGGTACCGAAAAAAGATGGGCACCGTCCAAAAAGGCCCTTTTTGCCCGCATGGAAGGGGAAATCCTGTTCATGGCAGCGGGGACGGGCCTTGATTTTCCCTGCTTCCCCCGGGGAAAAACCATCACCGCCATCGATATCAGTCCAAAAATGTTGGAACGGGCAGCGGTGCGGGCAAAAAAATACAACGGACACCTGGAATTGCAGGAAATGGATGCCACCGCCATGACCTTCGGGGATGGCCGCTTCGATCAGGTATTCACTTCATGCACCTTTTGCTCCGTCCCCGACCCGGTGGCGGGTCTGAAGGAAATACGCCGGGTGTTAAAACCGGGTGGATTCCTGTTCATGTTCGAACATACCGGTAGCCGCATCTTTCCATTCAATCTGATGCTGCATCTGATGACGCCCATCAGTCGCACGTTCGGTCCTGAAATGAACCGCGACACCCTGAACAATCTGGATCGTGCCGGTTTTGCCATTCATCGGGTCGAAAATCATTTTCTTGATGTGGTACGCTCCATCCATGCTCAAAACCCCAACCATCCAACGCAATGAAGTCCGTGTCCTTCACATGGCAGACGTGGTTTCAGGAATATTGGAACATTGAACCGCGCCGAGCATGAAATTCGCAATGGATTGGTAAATTGTCAGCGATTCTTTGCCGAACAAAAAGATCTGCCAATCAAAAGATACGATTGAGGGGAACATGGAATCAGGAGATGGAACCAGCGAGAAAATTTCACGCCGATACGAGATGCGTTTTGGTGCCCTTCCCCTGTCCAACGGAAAGACCCGATTCAATCTTTGGGCACCCCGGGCGCAATCGGTCCATTTGATCCGCTCCCACGATGACCCCGATGTCCGGCCCCTCCCCCCCCTCACCCTGAATCGGCAAAAGGATGGCTGGTATTCCCTGGAAACCTTTGCCCCTGCCGGAACCCGCTACCGCTACCTGATCAACGACACGGATTCCGTCCCCGACCCCGCCTCACGCCATCAACCCGAAAGCGTCCATGGCGACAGTCAGGTCATCGATCCCGCCTCTTTTCCCTGGCAGGATGGCCACTGGCGCGGACGACCCTGGCATGAAGCCATCATTTATGAAGTACATGTTGGAACATTCAGTCCCGAAGGAACCTTCGACGGCGTCACGCAAAAATTGGATGCCCTGGCACAACTGGGCATCACCGCCCTGGAACTCATGCCTTTGGCCGATTTTCCCGGACGTTTTGGTTGGGGATATGACGGGGTTGCCATGTTTGCCCCCTGTGCCCGGTACGGTCACCCCGATGCACTGAAAAATCTGGTGCAACAAGCCCATGCACGCGGGATGATGGTGTTGCTGGATGTGGTGTACAACCATTTTGGTCCTGAAGGGAATTATCTGCATGGCTACGCCCCCGCGTTTTTCCACCGCCATCGTCATACCCCCTGGGGCAACGCCCTCAATTTTGATGGCAGACAAAGCGGCTGGGTACGACGCTTTTTTATCGACAATGCCCTCTACTGGCTGGAAGAATTCCACTTCGACGGTCTGCGTCTCGACGCGGTCCAAGCCATCAGTGACCATTCAGCAACCCACTTCATGGACGAATTGAATGAGCAGGTTGCCGCAGGACCGGGACAAGGGCGTCATATCCATCTGGTGTTGGAACATGGCGACAATGCCACCCGATTCCTGACACCCGGGACCGACGGACATTATTCGGGTGGCCGTGCGCAATGGAATGATGATTTCCATCACAGCGCCCATGTTTTGGCGACGTGCGAAAATCAAGGATATTATGGTGATTTCCACTCCGATCCCATCACCCATTTAAGTCGTTGTCTTGAGGAGGGATTTTCATTTCAAGGCGAATTTTCACACTACTACAGAAAAAAACGTGGCAATCCAAGCGCACACCTGCCACCTGAATGTTTTGTCAATTTTCTGCAAAACCATGATCAAACGGGCAATCGTCCCCAGGGAGAACGATTGCACGCCCTGGCCCATCCCGAAATCATGCGGGCACTCACCGTTCTTTTCATGCTGGCACCACATCCCCCCATGCTGTTCATGGGACAGGAATGGGGCAGTCTCAAACCATTTTATTTTTTTTCCGACCTGGAACCCCGCCTGCAACCATCGATCATCACCGGTCGCAGACGTGAGTTCATTCATTTTTTCAATCTGACCCCGACCCAGCCCCCACCCCCATTTCCCGATCCCACCCGGAGCGAAACATTCATGGCTTCCAAACTGGACTGGGATGAAGCATGCAAACCATCACACCAGGAATGGCTCGATTTACACAAATATTTGATCAAAATAAGGAAGAAGGAGATCTGGCCACGTGTCCGTCAAGGGTTGGGACGACCAACACGTAAAAGCCGCGATTCCACGGGATCATTTCACGTATTCTGGTCCTTCCAGACCGGTGAAACGCTGACGCTGATGGCCCATCTTTCCGCCACCCCCCAATATCTGGAGCCACCCAAAGGGCGTTGTCTTTTCGCCACCGCGGAAAAAAGTCTGCATCCTCAAGCCTGGTATGCAGGTTGGTTCATCAATGACACCCATTCGAATTCATCATTACCAACGACGCCCTGATGTTCAAGGTCATTGGGTTACCCGCGTTTGATCCCTTCATCCTCCAACCTGGGATCACGCATCCCCCCGGGTGGCTTCAATGCCCGCCGCTTTCCCGAACGAATCTCCAGGAACATATTGTCCGAATAGAGCTTTTCAAGAATTTCAATCACCGAATCATCCGGTTCGAAAATACGTCGTGCCCAGGCGAATTCCCACAATTTCCAAAAACGGTTGCGGCATTGTTCACGGCCACGTTCATCACCATGTTCACACAAACATGAAGTTTCCAGATCCATGATGTCCAACAACAGCTTGGCATTGCCCCCATCATCGGTTGCCAGGCGTTGCGCCTGGATGGCACTGGGCAAACGATTTTCAAGGTCATGGAGCGTCTGTTGCAGCGCACGCGCCAGAGGAATGGCAAAACGGCTGTTCTCAATGGCCGGTGTCTTCAGGGTGCGCGCGATGGCCTGACTGGAACGGGGAAAAAAATCAGGCCCGACCGAACCCAACGCTTCCCGCAATGGATTGAAGGTTCCCTGTTCAGCCAGATCCACCACTTCTTCCACCCCGGAATCTTCCAACACCTCCTGATCCAACATGTTCTCCAACTGCCCCCGGGTCATGCGATCATAACGCAAACTGCCATCGGCCCTGAGAATGATGGAAAGTAATTTTTTTGCTTTTTCGTCTTCGTCTGCCATTGGTCCTCTGTCGTCCAACCGTTTTGCCTCCACACGGGAGACGCCGTCACACCATCTGTCGCGCGATGCGGATGGTCAAATCCCCCAAAAGATGGGCATAGCTTCCCAATTCATTATCGTACCATCCGAAGATCGTCGCCTGGGTCACGGGGATCTCCAGGGAACGGCTACCGATGGCGCCTAAAGCGTCCTGTCCCAATCCTTCGATGCGACGCGGATCGATGGAGACGAAACCGGTCCGGGTATGGGTTTCCTGAGCTTCGATGACCGCCGCTTTTCGAGGATAGCCGATGATGTCGGAAGAGACGTTCTGCTCATCGGAATATTCCAGATAGGCGCTGTGAACCCCCTGGGCCGCCTGGCGGTATACTTCAAGGATCTGCTCACGATCAATCGGTTTTTCCTTGTTCTCCGATTGCAGATTGACGTTGAGCACAATCAAGGATCCGGTCGAGGTCGGGATACGCACCGATTCCGCCATGAAACCAATGTGGGCCATTTCAGGCAATACCAGACGCAAGGTATTGGCAGCACCGGTGGTGGTGAGAATGATATTGTTCATGACACTGCGGGTCTTGCGCAAATCGGTCGCCCCCGCCTTGGGAACCGCATCCAGCACCTTTTGGCTCGGGGTTGCAGCGTGAACCGTCACCATGGAAGCGGAAAGAATGCGACCGGCCCCAAAATGATCGAGCAATGGTTTCATCATGAAGGCCAGACAGGTCGTGGTACAGGAAGCCCCGGAAATGACCGAATGGCGACCCGGATCCAGATCGGCATCATTGATCCCCAGGACGACCGTCAGGGCATCGGGCGGCATGGGTTGCCCCTTGTTTTTAATCTTGAAGGGGGCCGACAGGATCACCTTGGTCGCCCCCGCTTCCAAATGCCCCCGTAACGCCCCACCGGATTGGTTGGCGGCAGTCGTAGGATCCATGAAC
This sequence comes from Magnetococcales bacterium DCbin4, assembly GCA_002753735.1. Lineage (GTDB taxonomy): Bacteria > Pseudomonadota > Magnetococcia > Magnetococcales > UBA8363 > UBA8363. The sequence goes on along the minus strand of PEAN01000001.1, from coordinate 116,700 downwards.
ACCCCGGTACAATCCACCACCAACGACACCCCATGTTGCCGCCATTGAACTTCCCTGGGATTGCGGTGGGTGCGCAGAAAGCGGACGGGAACGCCATCAATGGTGGCGGTTCCTTCCGCTTCATTCATGTTTTCAATCACCCGGCCACCGCCATATCCATGAAGCCAAACACCGATATGGCCAAACGTGCTGTCTTTTTCAATGGTTTGCAGCAAATCCTGCAATCCACGACCGACTTCACGGCCAACATTGACGACAATTTCGGAAAAATGTTTTTTGGCAACCTGGTTCCATACAGACAGTTTCCCAATGCGTCCCATCCCGTTGATGCCGATTTTCATGATTCATTCTCCACAGAGTTCCACAAACACGATGCCATCCCTTGATCATCCGAATTGACCCGGAACGAATCAAGGGTTTATTATTAACCATTCATAAAAAAATGCTGATAGCGTGCATTTACTAATCATATCGCATCCAATTCCAACTTTTCCAACCTTGAGGATCGGAACCCCCTCCTTTCCTCTCTTTGATCGCCAGGGGAGTCGTTACCATGTTGCATGAAGTGACTTCGGAGCATTATTTCATGGGCCGGCTGCAACACGGGGAGGATCTTCTGGAAGCATTGAATCACATCTGCAGCCAACACCACATCGAATTGGGCAAGATTACCGCCATCGGGGCGGTTCAAAAGGCGGTCCTGGGCTATTACGACCAGAGGCAACAGGTTTACCAGACCATCCGCCTGGATTGGCCATTGGAAATCGTACAACTCACCGGCAACATTTCCATGAAGGATGACAAACCCTTCGCGCATGTCCATGCCATCCTTTCAGATGCTTCGGGGCGGACGCACGGCGGCCATCTTTTTCCCGGAACCATCGTCTTTGCCTGCGAAACCATCATCCATGTGTTTCGAGGACCGGTATTTCAACGCGTCCTGGACACCACCACGGGTTTGCCACTCTGGAACATGCCCTGACCCTGTTCCTTGAAATCAAAGAAATGGTCCAAAGAGAGAAGGGGGTCCCGGGAATGACTTCCAAAATGAACCTTGAGGAAGATCCCCGGCCCAACTTTTTCTCATCATCCCCTGATCATCACCCCCCAAGGCGCTCTTCCGGAAACCATCCCCAATACAACAATCCGCGAAACCCATCCATGCTGATGCGGTCGCCACAACGAATTTCCCGCCCCGAACCCATACTTTTAGCCGAATCGCGCGTCACCACCAAATCTTCACACCCCACGATGCAGGTTTTTTCCATTTTGGCGGCCACGATGGCGGCATGACAGGTCTGGCCACCACGACTGGTCAAAAGCCCCTGGGTCATGGAAACCTCTTTGATGTCGTCGGGAACGGTGTCATGACGAATCAGGATCAAAGGTTCATCGCCAAATTCGGCCCGCAACCGTTCGATCTGTTCCAGATTGAACACCGCCCGCCCGCACAATGCACCACCTGCAACGCCAATTCCCTGAGAGATCCGATGATCCCGCAAATCAGGGCTGTCCAGGAAACGGTGATGGATCGGGGCACGATTTTTCGAGGTCACCATATCCCGGCTCTGCAACAAATGGAGATCGGCGCGTTGCGATCCTTCAAAGGTGAACTCCATTTCCTGCGGATTCCAACGACGATCATAGATCAAATGGATTGCCACTTCAAAAAGCCTGCCATAGATCTTGGGGAAACACCGTTCGAGACTGATTTCGGAACCGCGCCCCTCATATTCACACTGATCCAGAGAGATGGGACGGGTCGTCACCAGACCGCTGACGATATCCTCCCCCTGATTGCCAATGGTATAATCGCCCCACAACAAGACCCGATCCAGTTTACGATGCGGATGGGCGGTGAACAACACCCCGGATCCCGCCTGCCGGTTAAGGTTGCCAAAAACCATCCGTTGAATCACCACGGCCGTCCCCCAGGCATCCGACAAATCCATGATCCGCCGGTATTCACGCGCCTTTTGTGAATTCCAGGAATCGATCACCTGGTCGATGGCAACCAAAAGTTGTTCCATGGGATCTTCGGGAATGACGATCCCACAGTCATGGGCGGCGGCACGATAATCGAGGGTCAAGGCACGGATTTGATCGGCATTGAATTCCTGTTTCCACCGGACCCCCGCCTTTTGCTTATGCCGATGCATCAGATCATTGAAAATGGTCCGATCCATATCCAGCGTGGCACACCAGGATTGAATGAACCGGCGATAATTATCCCAGGCGAACCAGGGATTGCCCGACTGCTCCGCCAAAACCTGGACGATGGCGGTATTGATGCCGACATTATGAATGGTCTGCATCATTCCCGGCATGGAAAACAGGGCACCACTGCGGACCGAAACCAACAATGGCCGGGCAAGATCACCCAGGTTGCGACCCGATTGCCGTTCAATCCATGCCATATGGGTCCGCAATCGCGCCATGAAATCATCCCGTGCGGGCGGATAGGCCCGGATGACCTGGTGGCAGCGAAAATATTCGGTCGTCAAGATGGTGCCGGCCGGGATCGGTAAATGATCGGTCGCCATGTCCAACAGGTTGAACCCCTTGGCCCCCAGGTGCAACAAATCCTGGGTCTGACCCTTGGGTTCGGTCAGGGAGTGGAACAACCGTCCCGGATGATAATTCATCAACTGGTTGAGCAACGGCAGGGGCAATTTCTCCCCCTGACGGCGCAACACCTGCAACAACCGGGTGATGAACCGGTCGAAGGATTGCAAACCGAAGGATTCGGCAACCAGGTCACGCAGGAAGGATTCACTGATCCGTTCGATGCTGATCCCCAGATCTGAATCCAGAAGGGGATGGTATTTGGGCAGCATCGCCCCCTTGGGAATCATGGGGATGATGGTGGCCAGGGCATCGCGATGGTGGGTGGTGAAGTAGGTGTTGACGACATCCTTGATCCCTTCGGCAAACCCGCGGAATACATCCAGATATTGGTGGAAGGTGAAATCGTTGAATTCCAGGAACCGTTGCAATACCGCATTGAGGTTGTCCAGTTTGCGCGACGATACCCCATCCAGACGCAAGGCACGCAGAAAATAATCGATGATGGCATGTACCCGGAAAAACGACGAGCGGGTGATGAATTCATCGTGGACCTGAAGCGCCAACCCTTCCAGTTCCACAGTTGCAAGGTTTTCCAGACGGAAACTGAGCGACAGGGCATCAAATTTTTTCTCGGAATAACGACCGTAGACCGAGGGGATATCGACGGCGATATGGCGTTTTTGGTAGATTTCCTCGTGGGCGGGAAAGATTTCATCGCTCAAGATGATTTTATTGAGTCCTTCCAGGGCATCCAACAAGGCTTCGAGTTTTTCATCCCCCCCGCCCCCTTCACCATCGGAAGTCATGAGCCGGTACAACCGCTCCAGACCGGGAATACCGTTGTCCATCGCCTGTTTGAGGGGTTCCTGGATGTTGTGGAATCCCAGGTTGTATTTTTGTTCCAACAGATGGTAGAGACGGACGATCAGGTTGACCCGTTGGCGTTCACTCAAGCTCGCCACATCAAGTTCCATGATCCGACGTTCCACCTCGGCGGCGGACCATGACAGGGGATCGCCCTGGGCGAACAAAGTCTTTGTGATCCGGTGAACTTCATCGAACATGGGACCGGAAGGTTGGATGGTGACCAGGAGTTGATCGCTGACCAACCCTTCCAAATGTTTGGAGTGACCGTTGGACCAATACAGGAGAATGCCACGCGCCAGGTTGACGATGCGATTGGTACTTTCGACGTGACATTGTTTGCGCAAAAAATGGATGAGCGGATCCTGTCGTTGATGGCGTTCGTCCAACTGGGTGGAGACATCACGCAACAGCCCCTCGGCACCGATCTCATTGTAATAGACCGGCAGCAGGCGGCAAAACTGCCGCGTCAGATTGTAGACGGGACCGATACCACTGTTGAGCAGACTGGTGACTTCCTTCTGGAACAGATCGGTATCCCGGATCAACACCCCGGTCAGCTTCAGATTGATGATCAAGGCGGAAAAGAGGGTCGGACTCCAGGGGGGATTGCGGCGGATCAGGTTGAGCCAGACCCGAATGTTGAACAGATGGCTGGGATTGCACAGCGGTTGCCATTCGGCGCTGACACCGGTGACGGAACTGTATTGAAACCCGAAATCCACCGTCCGTTCCAGAAAGATTTCCACCAACCGGCTGTGGTCGCGCTGAAATACCTCTTCGCCAAGAATTTCAATCGATTGCAAGGCAGTCTGGGGGTAGGTGGCGACATGTTCCCGGAACAGGGCAAAGGCATCATTGAAATAATCGCGCAATTCCTCGAATCCCTGGCGCATGCGCACCAGTTGGACCAGGGTTTGATTGATGGTGCGCAGGGTTGATTCATGGATCAGGCGCAATCCATCGATGCGCATGATGTGAAACAGGAACACCAGCTTGCGGTTCAGGATTTCCTGTAAATGATCCGATTCCCCTTCCGGCAACGTCCCCAGCCGATCGGCAGCCTGCTGATAGCCCCGGACCATCTCCATGTAGTCTGGCAGGGCGAACATCGCTTTGAGACGATCCTTGCCGGCCGTCGTGGCTTCGAGTTCCAACAGACGTTTTTTATATTCAAGCAAGGACGCAGGAGCGATCCCGGCAACGGCCGCACGATCACCGGAAGCGAACTCAGCCGGATCGGGCAACGACAGCCAATAGTCCAGACTGGCCATCAAACCGGCCCGGGCAAATCCATCCAGCCCCGCCCAATCCAACGCCAGGCCGTCCGCCTTTTCCAGCAATGCCATCATCCCGCGACGCAAGGAAAAGGGGGATTGGGCCAGGAGGCGCAACAGATCGGGTTCCAGGGTGGCCAAACCGGAAAAAATGTCATTGAAGGCGGGTCCGAACCCCGCCAGCCGATCCTGCGGCACCTGGTCGATGGCACGCACCAGAAACGCGCTCAACGCATCCAGTGCGGGACGGGACAGATCGGTACGCACCCCTTCGCGCTGTGCCTGCCCGAACCAGCGGTAGAACAACACCAGACATTCGGGTCCCCGATCATGACGCAGGTAGATGCCCACATTTTTCAGGACATACCCTTTCAATTCCGGCAGGATCAGCACCCAGTTGCGAAACGGATGATTGAGTTCCAACAACAATCGATCCAAGGCATCCAGGATTCCCTTGTACTCCCGGACCACCTCGCGCAAAACCTCGTGGGCCGGATCGATGGTGATCGTTCCCACCCGGGTCTGGTCAAGATTGGCCGACAGGGCGGACGAATTCAACGTTGGTGCTGCCGAAACAGGAGATGGTTCACTCACTTTTTCTTATCCTTCACATTTTTTCGGATGATGTCTATACCCCAACGGGGGATTTCCCATGAGTTGCAGGAAAATATGACCCGCCCAATCATGAAAGGAAACTGGAATTCATGGACCCGTTCATCACATTGCAATATGCTTGGCCTGGAACATGGTTTCATGCCCGGTCGTTGACAACAATCGTATCCAGCACGCACCTACTTTATATGCCAAGAATACGCGTCAGTGAAACCCTGCCCTTTTCCCCCAGGCAGATTTATGATCTTGTCGTCAATGTGGAACAATATCCACAATTTTTGCCGTGGTGCGTCAAATCCCGGGTATGGGATCTGCAACCCCATCAGTTCATGGCGGAATTGACGGTTTCCTTCAAAGGGATCCGGGAAAGTTTTCAAACCTTGGATATCGTCATTCCGGAAAAAAAAGTGGAAATCAACCTTAAGTCGGGACCATTTCAATATCTGGTCAGCACCTGGATGTTCCTGGAGACGGGACAGGGCACCAAGGTTGATTTTTTCATCGATTTCAAATTTGACAGCCGCATGAAAGAGATGATCATGGGACCGGTATTTTCGCAAGTATCCAAGCAGATGATCGGCGCCTTCCGCAAGCGGGCGATGGCACTTTATGGACAGGGAGCCTGAACATGCCCAGACGCAGTGTCAGTGTCCAGGTTCCGTTTTCGGCGCAACAAATGTTCGATCTGGTCGTGGACATGGATCGTTATCCCGAATTCATCCCCTGGCTGGTCAAATCGAAAAAATTTGAACTCACCGAAAAAGATTTCAAATCGGAGATGACCTTCGCATTCAAGGGGTTGCGTGAAACCTTCTTCACCCGGGATGAAATCGACCCACCGCACCGCGTCAGCATCACCCACCTTTCGGGTCCGTTCAGTCATTTGGACAGCGAATGGCGGTTTACCGACCTTCCCTCCGGCGGTTCCAAGGTGGAATTTTTCATTGACTTCAAATTCAGCAAAAAACTGGTGGATTTGGCCATGGGACCTGTATTTGGCAAGGCATCCTATTCCATGGTGGAATCCTTCCGTAAAAGGGCCGAACAAATTTACGGTTCCTGACGGTACTCCGGTTTTCATATCCCATGTTTCGTCTCTCGCCGAAGGATTCCCTGATGAAAAAAATAAAAGGTTCGTTTATTTCCAGTATTGTAGCACTAATGTTATTACCATCGCCACTTTTAGCGGAGCCAGTAGCCCGGATCGGTGACTGGACCCTGGAGTTGTCCAAGGTGGATGCCATGCTGGCAGGACAGATCTACGATTTGCGCATGGAAAAGGTCGAAGCGGAAGTTCTGGATCAATTATTGGCACTTGAAGCCAAGGCCAACAATATCCCCAAGGATCAGGTTGAAGACAAGATGGCGGCCAAGTTCCTGGTGCCGGTCACGGAGGAACAGGTCAAGCAGTTCATGGATGCCAACAAGGAAAAGATTCCCAACAATGATCCTGCGATCAAGGAAAAGGTCAACACCTTTCTCAAGGACCAGGCGCTCAAGCATGCGAAGATGAAATATCATGAGGATCTGGTCAACCGCTACAAGGTTGAAATCATGCTGGAGGAGCCACGTTATACCGTTCCCGGTCCCCAGGATCTCAGCCGTGGCCCGGCCCAAGCCCCGATCACCATCATCGAGTTTTCCGACTTTGAATGTCCTTATTGCCGCAAGGCGCAGGGGGTATTGGCACAGTTGAAGGATGCGTATGGCGACAAACTGCGTTTTGTCTTCCGTCACTATCCGCTGCCGTTCCACAAAATGGCACCCAAAGCTTCGGAAGCGGCGATGTGCGCCAACGAACAAGGCAAGTTCTGGCCCTATCATGACGCGTTGTTCGTCGAATCCCAATCATTGGCCGTGGATGCGTTGAAGGAATTGGCCAAAAAACTGGGATTGGATGCCACCAAGTTTAACGAATGCCTGGCCAGCAACCGTCACGCCGAGCGGATTACCAGCGATTCAGCGACGGGACGGGAATTGGGCATTACCGGAACCCCGACCTTTTTCATCAATGGCGTCAAACTCGTCGGCGCCATTCCCTTGAACACCTTCAAGGAAGTCATCGACCGGGAAATCAAACCGAATTGATGCGCTCCATCGGGAAGGGGCGTGCCCCTTCCCGATTCCGTTCAGCCACGTTTCAAGACACCGGAAAATAAAAAGGAGGTCGGGTCAGTAATTCCGGGGCATCACGAAATAGACCGTTGATCTCCTCCATCCCCTTTTCCTCCCGCTTGTTGATGATTTCCTGCCAAACCATCGCGTGGCATTGCTTCCAGATGTTGTCGCGCTTGCGTTCTTGATCACCTGCACCCAAGGTTCCCGACCTCTTGTCTGTTACATATTGTTTCAAAAGTGAACAATAAGAATTGAAACAGTTCCTTCGTGTCACAGTAAGGAAGGAACGATTCAAGTCCAAGGTTTTAATGGTAAATTCAGCCCGTCTTCGGGATCGATCATCCTGGTTGATTCGTGGCGTGAAACAAAAGGTCCTTTTGAGATCCAAGGTAAGAAAGTCCAAGGGATTTTCTTTCCGAAAATTAATGAACACGGCACTTCCGGACGGCGGCGGGGTTGCTGATTGACCGCGTTTACGGGTCAGAGGTATTTCATTATAAAATTCATCGAAAATGGAAAATCGATCTCTTTTTTTTGAGCCATTGCAGATACCACATGAAAGCAAATAATTTTCCCAGAGGAAGGTTCGTTCCGGATACCAACTTTTCGGATAGATGTGTTCCACCTCATCCGCTTCAGAATGTTCGCAATAATGGCATTGCCGTGGCACCGTAGACATGCCACATAATGCACATCTGACCTCTTCAAATTTCGTCTTGTCCTTTTTTTTCCAAAGATTTTTTGCTTCTTCGATCTTCTCTTCATAATTCGGAAGCGCGTCTATCTTTCGTTGTCGCTCATCCAGGAAACCCTGGATCGGTTGGGGTAGCGCAAGATTGCCGGATAAAATCATGGTTTTCCCCAAGCGTCTGAAGATGCACCAAAAATTCTTTGCAAAGTCCTGTGTTCCCGTTCTTCATGAGGCTGAAGCATTCCGGCCACGGACTTGACATTGAGATGGGCAAAATATTCCAACTTTTTGCGTGCTTCGTCCGAACGGTCGATGCCAGGACCAAAAGCATTGGAATGGTACGCCTCCAACAGATTGCCATAGAGCAATTGATCAAGGGCGGAACCGGTCAGCCGTTGGCCCGAATCATCGGGGTTCGCGGGATCAGGCAAAAGCCAGACCGAACCTTTGATCGCTCCTTGGCAAACCAAAACGCTGTGGGTGGTGATCAAAAATTGAACCTTGGGGAAACAACGGGTCAACCAGGGACCGATGACCCGTTGCCAACGCGGATGGAGATGAGCATCGATTTCATCGAGCAGCACCACCCCCGGCATGATCACCTGGTGGCCATTCGGGCTGAAAATCGTTTGATCTCGATAGAAAAGGCCCATTTGCCGGATCAGTTCCAGCATCATGCTGAGTATCGAACGATAGCCATCACTCAAACTGTTGATGTCAACCCGGGTGCCCGCAGGGTCTTCAAAAACCACTTGGTCTGAAGAAACCGAAACCAGTTGCACTTCTTGCGGCAACAATCCCTCCTGGTTGAGAAAGGTTGTCACATCCGCAAGCATTTTTTTCTCTGCGGATTTGCCCTCCAACATCGCATGATGCAGGTCTCGCAGCCAGGACTGGACGTGAACCATGGCCGCATCTTCGCCAAACACGCTTAAATAGCGGGCCAAAGGACGGCTCGAATTGAGAATACCGGCGGCCTTATCCGTGCCCCCCCGAAATCGTCGGTAAGGTCCATAGGCTGCGCCAAAAGCAACGAACGAGGAAGACCATTTTCGCTCAATGGGGTTTTCCCTGGCGCGATGAATCGTCGTGTAAAGCTTCCTGCCCGAATCACAATGGATCCAAATCTCCGCCATTTCCTCCTGCTCACTTGGCCAACCGTCCAAATTGACATCTGCGGCATGAACATCCGCGACCGGCAACATGCCCATGGCACAAGCCTGCAAAAAGGTGGACTTGCCCGAACCATTGTCGCCAAGCAGCACATGCCAACCCGGCGCTTCCTCCCCAGCTTCCAATTTCCATGAAAATTGCCGCAAACATTTCAGGTTGCGGATTTTAATATTAGAAATGTATTCGCCGGTCATTGTGTTGTCGTTGTCCCGGATACGCCGAAGATTGTTTTGTAACCTCGTCAGAACGGACTGAACGGATTCCTGATGGGAAGCAACCGGATCGCTGTAGATCTTTATCAACTCTTCAGTGACTGCCTCGGCTTCTTTCCAGCGCCCCAACCCGACAAGACTATCGGCAAGATAATTGAGTTCACCAGCCTGAAGAGGCAGAAAAATTTGTGGATGGGCATTGGCCAAATCACGATCAATCGCCACTGCCTCTTCAATGGCCGCCAGCGCCTCTTCATGTCGGCCCAAATCGTTTAGCCTGTTCCCAAGACTATGGAGGAATCTGCCCAGATCAGGCAGAAAAGCTTCTGGACGGGCGGCAGCCAAATCGCGATAAATCGCCACAGCCTCTTCGGCAGCCACCAGTGCCTCATCATATCGAGCCAAATAGCTCAAATTATTCCCAAAATTATTGAGGAACCTGGCCAGTTCAGGCAGAAAAGCTTCTGGACGGGCAGCAACCAAAACGCGACAAATCGCCACAGCCTCTTCGGCAGCCACCAGTGCCTCATCATATCGGCCAAAACTACTCAACCTGACCCCAAGATTGTTAAGGGATCTGGCCAGATTAGGCCGATAAACTTCCGGATGGGCGACAGACAAGTTTCGATGAATCGCCACCGCCTCTCCGGCAGCCGCCAGCGCCTCATCATGTCGGCCTAAATCGCCCAAACTGAACCCAAGAATATCGAGAGTCATGGCCAGATCAGGCAGAAATGCTTCCGGATGGGCGACAGACAAGTCTCGATGAATCGCCACCGCCTCTCCGGCAGCCGCCAGCGCCTCACCGAGTCGGCCCAAAACACTCAGCCTGTTCCCAAGACTGTTGAGGGATCTGGCCAGATCAGGCCGAAAGACTTCCGGACGGGCGGCAGACAAGTTTCGATAAATCGCAACCGCCTCTTCGGCAGCCGCCAGCGCCTCCTCATGTCGGCCCAAATTGCTCAGCCTGTATCCAAGATAGCTGAGGTGTGTACCAAGTTTTATTTCGCGTTCTTCTCCCTTGCACTCCATCTGCCGCAACAAATCGACCATACGGGTTTCCGCATGCGCCATCAGGTCAAGAAGGGGGAGACTGAAATAGGGGAAAAGATCGGCTATTTCTTCCAGAGTGGCCAAATCCGCTCCATCCACCAAGGCTTGGAACCACGACAAAGGTTGGGGATAAGTCGGTGGAGAAAAGTTTTCTATCAAGCGAACGAGGGTTTCCACTACCGGTTTTGGAGCCAAAGAATAGACGCGAGGAAGGGAAGTCTCGCCCTCTTGCATGGCACGCAGGATAAAAGCTTCGGCAAGGAAATCCGGACGGATGGTGGCAATTCCCTCCTCCGGGGCGGGCAGTGCAGTGTGGAGACGGTCGGCCAGTTCGGCGGGGGCGGCGTGATAGCCCAGGGCTTCACTCTCCTGCCTTGCCAACCGGACCATCTGTTCCCTGGTCAGGCCAGCGCAGAGGGTGGCCTGGGCCGCCAGATGGGGCAGGAGCCGCTTTTCTGCGGGACTTGAGCCGTATTCCTGGATGCGGCTTTTTTCTCGTTCAGCCCGCGCCACGGCGAGTTCGGGTTTTTTCAGACGCAGCACCGGTCGGGCTTCCCCCCGGTCCCGCATCTCCAAACCGGCCATGAGGAGATAAAGGGGGTGACCCCACCATTCCGTCCGGGCCAGATCGCGGTCGAAGGCCATGTCTTCCCCTGCCCGGGGAATCTGGACACGGCCCCCCACCACAGTCACCACTGCCTGCAATAATGGACGACGATCATCATCGGCCAATGGGGCCAGTTCTACCGGATTGGCAGGATCCAACAAGGCGATTCGCCGCCAGTCGCCATCGAGTCTGCTGCGAAACACCTGCTGAAACCAGCCCCCCTCCTCGATGGCATGACGTTCCAGCAGGAGCAGGCGCAGTCGGCTGTTGCCGGTTTGAGGAACAGTCAGGCTGTCCAACCATTTTTTCAGGTGTTCACTACTCCAGGAAGCATCATCAAGGACGATCAAGGTGTTGCCATCAGGAAACCAATGGTTCCAGTCGGGTTTCTGCAAAAAAGCGTCAAGATCTCCCCGCTTGAGAAAACCGCCCTTCCATCCCAATGTACGTTGATGACGACAAAACTCCATCGCCAACCGGGTCTTGCCCATACCACCCGGTCCGACCATTACACGTACCGACAACGGAGTTTCTTTCTGGCACCAAGCAGACAATTCCGCCAATTCCCTGCTCCGCCCCAATAGAAACACGGCATTGGATTCGGGCAGCAACAAAGTGGTGTCGTCCCGGTGTGGCTCCACCTCGGGAAAGGTAAGTTTGGGTCCCTCCCCCTGGTTGGAAATGCGGTCATACTTCATCCGTTCATCCTGGACCGGCACGGGGATCAAGACATCGACCATGAGCATCCCTTCATGTCTGTATGTTCAATATTTCAATCTTGGAAATCCTTGATCATTCATCCAGCCACCACATGCTCCACCGACATCGGGTTTTCCACGCATTTGCTGGCGTCAAGGATCTCCATTCCGACCAGATTGCCCTCCTGATCATAATCCATGATCACGCCGGGTTTGTCTTCGTCACTTTCCTCGATGGGCGCGTTGGAAAACACGATACGCAACACATCCACTTCCGGGTCATAGGTCACTTTCATGGCGTCCTTGAAGTATTTTTCGATTTTGCTGGTGCGATAAACCGTGACGACAACAGCCGGATCAAGTTGGGGGTTCACGATCACCCGGACCAGAAACAGGCGACCATCTTCAGAGCGGATCTGTGATTGACAGGCGATCAAGGCATCCCGTTCCGCGACGATCTACTGTGGTAGGCATCCATCACCTCATCAACAATTTCCTTGGAGATGCCGTGTTGCTCCATTTCCATCGATGATTAAAATAGTCATTCGTTACTTCCGCAGAACACTTTGACCATGGCAACCACCTGTTCGGCAACGAGCAGCGCTTCCAAGGCATCGCTTCGGTCCGGTTCCATGGCATCGCCAGGGTAGCGGGATTCCACCGCGTAATCGCTCATGGCGCCAAGTTTTTCCTCAAGACGCACCAGTTCCGGAAGGAATGGAACAACAAGATCGAACAGGACCAGAAGATCGTGGGTTCTACCGAAGGCCATCCCATGAAAGGTCAACAGACCTTTCATGGCTTTTTCCACGGCCTGTTGGGCATGAAAGCAGGGTGTGTCTGTTGGGCCATGTTCCAAGGCCAGAACGCTCTGTGCCGTGATCAGATCGTTATCGGCCTTCTTGAGCCACTCCCGGCAATAGTCACAGTTACGCCCGTTCATGCAGAATCCTTCCGGATTGCAAGGCATTCGTGACGATATGATTGACCGTACCCATCCAATGATCCACCTCCTCCGGGGTGTAAACCAGGATATCCATGGAACAGGGGGCGGGGCGGAACAGCATGCGAATGGGCAATGCCCGTTTGTAGCGCGGCAAAGACGACGGCATCACGATCAACAGATCCAGATCGCTGTCCGGATCCGGGTTGCCCGAAGCGTAGGAACCGAACAGGACGATCCTGACAGGATTGAAATGTTCGACGATGGTATGGACCACCTTTGAAATGGTTTCGGATGAAATCAAACCATTCCGCTCCGTGAATGCCGCCATGCCGCGTCCCTTCGCATCAAAAACCGGTTCATCTCCACTCATGCAACACCTTGCTTTTCCAATCACCGCATTACAAAAACAAAATATTTTACAATAAAGCCATCCCAATGAACAATCGGTTCGAAAATGGCGCGCTCATCCGCCCGCATCAGGAACAAATGGAACCTGCCGTTCATAAGACATTCCCAAAACACATCGGTATCGTGTTATCATGGCGTGTTGATCTTCAAGACCGCATCGCGCAGGAGTTCCGACCATGACCCGTGACACGACGACCCACTTTGGATTCAGTGAAATACCCGTGAGCGAAAAAGTGGGACGGGTCCGTCAGGTGTTTGATTCCGTGGTGGATCGCTATGACCTGATGAACGATCTGATGTCCCTGGGAATCCATCGCCTGTGGAAACGGTATGCCATGCGTCGATTGCGGATTCGTCCAGGTTATCAGATTCTCGATGTCGCGGGTGGCACCGGTGATTTGACCCGTTTGATGCATCCACGCCTCAAAGGGGATGGCCGAATCGTCGTGTATGACATCAACGACAACATGCTCAATCGTGGCCGCTCCAGGTTGACCGATCAGGGAATCGTGGCAGGCGTCGAATGGATCCAGGGCAACGCCGAAGAATTACCCTTCGCCAACAATGCGTTCCATGTCGCCTGCATCGGATTCGGCATCCGCAACGTCACCCAGATCGAGGCTGCCATTCAGGAAATGGTTCGTGTCCTCAAACCGGGTGGCGAATTTTTGTGTCTGGAATTCTCCCGCTTGTCCATCTCCATTCTGCAACCCTTGTATGATGCCTATTCCTTTAAAGTTTTGCCGGAACTGGGCAGCCGGGTCGCCAATGATCGGGATTCCTATCAATACCTGGTCGAATCGATCCGCCGTTTCCCCGATCAGGAAACCTTTGCCACCCTGTTGCGGGATCGTGGTCTGTCGGGGGTGCGCTACCATAATCTTTCGGGCGGCATCGCCGCCGTTCATCATGGATGGAAGGCTTGAATCATGATCATGTCCTTATTGTCGGCACCCCTCAAAATCATTCCGCAACCGGTCACGGCAGTCTCCTTGAGCATTGTCCTCAATCTGTTCTTCACCCGTTATCCGGAGTTGAAAAAAAGGCTCGGAGAACTTGATGGCAAAATTTTTCAGTTTGAAATCGAAGATATGGATGAATCGCTCTACATGAATGTGGACGAAACGGGCCAATTGCGCATCCATACCTATTGCGACAACATTCCCCATGTGACCATGTCGGGCAATACATCGGCGTTTCTGTCGCTGTTGTTTCACACCTCCGATCCCGATTCCTTGTTCTTCTCCCGGCAACTGAAGCTGTCCGGCGAAACCGATACCGGACTCCGGTTCAAAAATCTTTTGGATAACGTCGAAATCGACTGGGAACGGGAACTGGCCATCCTGGTGGGGCAAAGAGCCGCCAGGACTCTGATGGGCATGGCCAGAAAAACAAAACTGGCGGGTCAGCAAGGCAAGGAATTTGTTGAATCGGAAGTGGAATCATGGCTCCAGGGGCATGGATTCCCATCCCGCAACCAATTGCAGGAGTTTGCCCGGGAGGCAGAAGCCGTGCGTGAACGTTTTGAAAAACTCGAAAAAAGCGTCACCCGACTGGAAAGGAAACGGGCAGTGGCCAATAGTGGAACGGCAACCGGCAAAACCGACCCCGCCGCCCCCCCCGCCTCTCCAGATTAAAACACAATGTTGAATCATTATCGTACCTTCAAACGGTTGATCGGGATCATCTGGATCCTTGCCCGCTATCGCATTGAATTTTTGGATGACCGGTTCCTCGTCTATCGGTTTGTGGCCTGGATGGTAGGATTCAAACCGGGCATCGAAAAAATGCGTCGGGAATTGAGTCCCCCTGCCAGGCTGCGATGTGCCCTGGAAGAATTGGGGCCAACCTTCATCAAATTCGGTCAGGCGCTTTCCACCCGCATGGATGTCCTGCCGGAAGATGTCGGTTTGGAGATGAAAAAACTCCAGGATGATGTCCCGCCATTTCCCTTTTCCATCGTCACCAAAATTGTCGAAGCGGACCTGGAAGGGCCGCTGAGCCAGTTTTTCATCCATTTCGATCCCGTGCCCGTGGCCTCCGCCTCCATCGCCCAGGTACATCACGCCACCACCCTTGGAGGACGTGATGTCGCCGTCAAGGTGTTGCGTCCCAATGTCGCCCTGTTGGTGGAAACCGACATCCATCTGCTCTCCACCCTGGCCACCCAGATTGACAAATACATTCCCGATTGGAAACGGTTTCGCATCCGTCGTGTGGTCGAGGAATTCGCAACCTCCATCCGCAACGAAATGAATTTTCAGGTCGAAGGATCCAGGGCACATAAGTTCAGAGAAAATTTTCAGCTCGATCAGGAACTCCGTGTCCCAACCGTCCTTTGGGAACTGACGACGACCCGGGTTTTGACCATGGAATGGCTCGATGGCATTCCCATCGACGAATTGACCCGTCAATCTCATCCCGATCTCGACCCCACCCAGGTTTCAAAAAATTTGATCGTCAGCTTTTTCAAGCAGGTCTTTCGCGATGGATTTTTTCACGCCGATCTGCATCCGGGAAACATTTTCGTCCTCAAGGATGGCACCGTCGCCATTTTCGATTTCGGCATTGTCGGGCGGATTTCGGTTCAGGATCGGATCTGGCTGGCGGAACTGTTGCAAGGATTCATCATTCGCGACTATCGCAAGGTGGCCGAGATCCATCTGGCGGCGGGATTCGTCCCTCGCCACACCAACATCGATGAATTCGAGGATGCGTGTCGTCAGATTGCCGAGCCCATTTTCGGACAGCCGCTCAAGGATATTTCCATCGCCCGTTTGTTGGCGCAATTGTTCAAGGTGACCGAACGGTTTGACATGGCGGTGCAACCGCATCTGCTTTTGTTGCAAAAAACCATGTTGACGTTGGAAGGGGTTGGACGCGAAATCAATCCCGACTTGAACATGTGGGTGTTGGCAGAACCGTTGATCCGTGACTGGATGATTGAAAACATGGGTCCGAAGGGAAAAATTCGGACCGTTCGCGAACGATTTCGCACCTTTTCCACGGCAGCGGTTCAATTGCCGGAACTGGCCATGCTCAGTGTGGAAAAACTGGCCAACGACAAACTGGCCATCGAAGTCCATGGCGATTCCCTGGATCGGTTGGAGCGGCGTTTGTCCACGGGCATCAAACGTTTGAGCATGGCGGTGACGGGGGCGGGTCTGTTCATGGGAGGGGCGATCATGGCGGGCAATGGTCTTCCCATTTCATGGTTTGGGCCACCGCTGGCATTGGCCGCATTTTATTTCTTCCTGGCAGCCATACCCAATCGATAGGAATCCCTGGAAAACAGGGGTCCATGTTCACTCCGATTGCGGTTTACCATCCTGTCTGTTGGCGCAGAAATGCCAGGGGGCGGCGCAATAGATAATACCACAACCGCACCCGTGTCCCCTGAAACCGGGCCGAACCCCGCAAGCCCAGGCGTGCCAGTGGAGACTCTTCTTCAAACCGGGCACGCACGCGAAATCCCAAAAGCCCCTCGGGGGAATGCCGCGCCTCAAAATCGGCCATCCACAGCCGGGCCGCCAAGGGCTGATAGGGATGGATATTCAAAAACATCTCAACCGGCGTCCCGTGTTCCAGGGTGATGGCATCGGCGACTGGAATCCAGGCTTCCACCTCCATTCGTCCCGGATCGGCCAGCGACATGACGGTTTCGCCAACCCGCACCGGTTGTCCCAACCATTGGTTGGGATCATTGAACACCGCAACCCCGTTTCGCAGTGCCCGAACCTCCACCAGGGTCAACTGTTCCGCCGCAAATTGTGCCTCGGCCCGTTTCATCGCCACCATGGCTTGGGCCAAGGCCACTTCGGCACGGCTGCGATCTTCATGAAACCCTTTACGTCGAACCTGTTCCAACTGGGCCGATTCCACCTCCAGCGCCTTGAGGGCGACGGCATGGCGGTTTTTCAGTTCCGTATCTTCCAGGCGAAACAAGGGATCTCCCTTTTTGACCTCCTGGTTGGGCTGGACGAATACCTGCGCCACGACGCCATCCAGCGGCGAATTCATCGCGACAGGATCAATCGGAACAATGCGTGCCGGGGCCAACACGCTCAGATGGACGGGAATGAACGCGATCGCCGTGACCAGAATCACAACGAAAAAGGTGGCGCGCCCAGGGGTCATCCGCGCCAACCATCGTTTGGGATGGATGCATTGTTCCAACAGCACCAAGCGTTCCCAGGTTTGGCCAAAACTGGATGCCAGATGTTCCAACCGTTGCCATTCATGTTCCGCAATCATGGTATCGCAAAACCAAAAAACACCCCCCAGGGGTGGACCCGAGGCGGTGACCAGGGGGACCCAATAGCCGAAGGGAGGCAACCATTGTTCCCAGGAGTGTCTTTGGTGTTCCGGCAACAGCGAGGCGTCGATCTGTTGTGGTTTTTGGTGACCCCCTTGCGGCATCCATTGGTTGAGAAACAGGGTCAACCATGACAAAAATGGTCCTTTCGGGTCGGGATCGACGACATCGGAGGCATTGCGTACCCGCCATCGTTTTCCGAAAGATCGGTCAAACAGGATCGCTTGCCGGAAAGGAAACACATTTCGGGTGTCATTGACGATGATCCGGGCTGCTGCATCCAGGGTGACGGCATGCCGGAGGGCAGTTTCAAGATCGATCAGCGCAACGATCCATTCCTTGTCGGAGGATTTCCGATTCGTCCGGTCAACGTCCATGAGGACTGATTCCTGGTGGCACTGGGGCAACAAAATAGGCCGTACCGCTCATTCCTGCCAATAATTCAGGAACTGTCCCGGTCATTTCCCCCCAGACACCGAGGGTCTGACTGGCGGGATCGACCCGCGCGCCAACCGCGGTTACATGTGCAGGATGGCCCGGGCCATCTTCCTTGAGGCGAAATTCAAAGGGAATCCCAACCTTGAGCCATGAAGACCAGGACCAGGGGACATACATCGAAACCTTGAGTGGTCCATGGGCCAGGATGTCGAGCACCGGCGCACCGGCGGCAACACCATCAAAGGGCTGAACGTGGCGTTTGCTGACCCGACCGTCGTAAGGGGCACGGATGTCGCATTGATTCACATGGACCCGGGCGATGCCGACATCGGCACGGGATTTTTGAACCATCGCCTCGGACAACGCCAATTCCACCTGGCTGACGCTGTCGAGTTCCGCCATGCGGCGGTTGACCTCATGTTTTTTTTCCGCGGTCTGCAAATCGGCCCGTTCCTTGGCCAACTGGGCCTTGGGCATGGCGCAATCAAACACCACCAAAAGATCCCCACGGGCAAACGCCCCCCCCTCCCGGACATGAATGGCCTCGATGGTTCCCGCCATGCGGCTGGAAAGGGTGGAATAAGCGGCGGGTTCCAACAGGGCCTGCTGGGAAAGCGAATCCGCCATCGCAGTCCCGAAACCATGGAACCACACCAAAGAACACATGGCCAATGACCCGGGAAACAGCCTACCGGGTTTGCGGTTGCCAAACATCATAACGGCCCTTGACGGTACGTTCCAAAAGATGGCTCCTGGGAATGGCAAAATCATGCGCTGCATAGACGTGTCCATCACTGCGCACAATCTTGGCGGTGACATAGACATGATCCTGGATCACCGAATAGGTCCCCACCAACAGGGCCTGGGCATTTTGTTCACGGCTGATGTTCTGCAATTCCCGGGACAGGGCGAATTCACCTGAAGTGGCATGGATGTAGAGTTGTTCACGCAATTTCAGTTCGATGACGGAAAACCCTTTCTGGGTCAACCGTGAAGCGATCTGTTCCGCCATGAGCCGACCAAAAGTCGAGGTTTTTTCCAGGTTGTCGAGTTCCACGAAACTGGCCACCAACAAGGGTTTGTCCATCTGCAACGGTCGTTGCTGTTGATCAATCCCCTGACTCAGGTTGAACCCCAGCCGGTCGGCTGCCGGATAGGTGAATTCGATGAGGGAGGGTTGATAACTTTCCGTGACACAACCCGCCAAAAGCCATGCCAACAACCATCCACCCACGAAACGCCGGAACGGGGAGGAAACTATCGATCGACGAGCACCCATTTTTTGGTCTCCCCACGAGGGATTGAATCCTGAGATGATGGCGGTGACCCTTTGCCGGGTCGGGTATCGGTAATGTCTGTGGCGTCGTTTGAAGTTCCCCGCAACGTCCATGTCCGGGATTGAACGGGCCGTGGCGCACTCCCCGCCGATGCGACACCAAACCATTGCAAAACCTGGTCGAACCGATGCCCCTCCTCCGTTGCGGTGCGAAGTTCCAGGGAATCCCCGGGATGACGCTGTTCATGAACGTATCGGGCCAGGGCGAAGACATCGTGCCCCTGGACCTGGTCGACAGGGGGGAGTTGTTCCATACCCACCGAGTGGAGGATCATCCCATAGGCGTTTTGCAGTTGCGCATAGGAACGATCCCGCTGCATCGCCGCCACCAAAAATTCGATCTGTCGGCGTTCCAGGGCCAGAGAAGCACCGCCCCGGACCGATTTTGCGGCCGATTCGCGTAACATTTGCCGTTTTTTCAACGCATGCAATTCATCCGCGATGGCAAAATCATTTTTGGCCTGGTAAAACTCCTGTAACGCCAGATTAACCTGGGTCAGGATCGTCATCGCCATGGCCAGACGGCGCGCAATGACCAGTTGTTGCCGGATCTGTGCGGTCCGGATCCGTTGGGGCGTTGCAAGCAGGTCATTCAAGCTGTAACTCAACCCATAGGCAACCTCACCCCAGCCCGAATGTTTCAGGTAGCGGTTGTCGTCATATTGACCGCTCAGGGTTGTTTTCAATCCGGGTAGCAATTTCAACAACGCAATCCGGGTCTCCATGGCACTGATGCGTTCCTGATAATCCTCTTCGAGCAGTTCGGAGCGGCTGACCATGGCCAACTCCTCCAATTGCCCGCTTGAAAACGCCACCTCGGGGACCTCCAGACGATCCCGGTTCCCAACCTCCAGGACATAAGGGGTTCCGGGACGGATGTTCATCAGTGCCGCCAGCCGGGTTTTGGCCTGAAGCATCTCTTTTTGCAATTCCATCAGGAGTTGAATCTGCCGCAATAATTCTTCCTGATAGTCCATCGCCTCATCCGACGATTGCAATCGTTCCCGTTCCAACCTTTTGGACTTCGCCAGTGCCATCCGGACCGATTGCAGGTTCGATTCCACCTCGGGCAACATCGCTTCGGCACCCGCCGCCCGCCAAAAGGCGAACCGGACATCCCGAATGATGTCCATCACCACCTTGCGATGCCGTTGGGCCGCGATCAACCAATCATCCGCCTGCTGTCGCGAGTGGATGTAACTGACCCCGAAATCCAACAGATTCCACACCAGGGTCACATCACCGGAGGAATAAATTTTTTCCAAAGCGGTCGCATCATCACCCGATCGGGAACCATCCTTGATCGATTCACTGAAGCTGGCGGCATCCCGGGTGCGTTCATGGCGGGTCCATGAACCACTCACACCCGGCAACATCTGTTGCAGGGCGAGGTTCAACTGACCATGGGCCAGTGCCGCCTCCACCATCTTGACCCGGTGTTCCAGATTGTGGTTCAGCGCCATCTCCAAGGCCATCTCCAGGGTCACGGGTCGATTGGGGCGCGGTTCTTCGAGCTGCAACTGTTCCAGATCTTTTGCCGCCCGATCACCAACCACCCGGGGTTCCAAGGGGGTCGGCTGCACCGAACAACCCTGAATCCCGATCAAAAATACACCCAGAACCATCCCTGCCGTCGTCCGGGTGGACACCCTGAACCGGATGCACATTATCGTTGACCCTTGAGTTGCGTTCTGTGCGCCGCCATCAAGGTTGCGACCTGGCGGGAAAACCCTGGCCGACCCGAAACCGGTGGCATGGATTCTTTCGGCACGGATTCCGGTTGACCGACTCCCGCAGGGGCGGAAGCGGGCTCGGAAGGACGGGGTTCCTGTCCAATCGCTCCATCCTTTTGCACCGGAGCAAAGACGGGTCTCTCCCCTTGAAGCACAGGTTCGGGAGAAGAAACGGGCTGATCTCCGCGCGGCACAGGTACGGGAGCGGGGACGGGTGTCACTGCTTGTGGCAGGTTTGAAACAGGGTTTGGCAGCATTTTTTCTTCCATGGACCAATCGATCTGGACCGCGATGGCACCGGTTCGTCCCCTGGTTTCCAAGGATGGGGCCATTTTCCATGGCAATCCGCCCGCTCCCCGAAAAACCTTTTCATGAAAGGAATGTTCCATGACCGGTTGGGCGACGCCCCTTTGACCACCAGGATCGGAATTTCGTGCCGGAAGGGAAAAAGCAATGTTCATGCCGTGTGTCATGTGGTCTCCCGATCGCATCCCTCGCGGCAACGGAGGGACGAACAACGGTTTCACGGGTGACGGCGGTGGCGGAATATTCTTGGAAAACGTCACCACATCCGGCAGAGGAATGATAACCCCGGAATTTCCTCCCGGGAGGGGATGTTGAACCACGTTCTGGGGCGAAACGGGTTGCGCCGTTGCGGTTCCGATCCGCCATTGCACCGTCACCGAATCCTTGCCAATCGACGTGGCACCCCCGATCAGCGCCAACCCGATCCCCCTCTGGGCGTTGAGCCCAACCGTTCCATCCCAGGGATGAAAGGTGATGGCGGCCTCACCCTCCCGGGAAGCGACCTCGGGAATGAAGCGGATCCGGGTCTGACCGTTTTCCTTGAGCAGGGTTGCCGTCTGCGGCGCAGGTTCCGACAATTCGGACCAGTTGGCACCCAGATTGGTGGAAAACTGCCAATGACCGTCGCCCGTGATCCGGGTGACCGCAATGCCACGCGCATCGCCGGAATTGACCTCCACATATCCCTGACCGAACAGTTCCGCAATCGTCACCCCTTCCATTGCCTCGGATTCTGAGAAAATCCGTTTCATTTCAATTTGTTTGTCATCGAATCGAGGTGCGATGTTGATCTCAGCCAAAAACAATTGCCGTATCGTCGTCTTTGCCGAAGTGCCATCCACCAGGTTTCCCGCAGTCGACACATGGGAGACCCACCGGCCATCACCACTGATGGCGGGGGTTGGAAATTCCAATCCGTTGGAAGGGATCCCCGTGGCATGCTGCGAGATGCGAATCGTCTGCCCGGTATCGATGCTGTGATGAAAAAGGTCGGGGGATTCATTGCTGTCCACGGTGATGATCCCGGGATTGTCGAGATCGGTTGCCCGGGAGAGAAAAGTGACAAACCGACCATCGGCACTGAGCGCGGGATCAGCGCTTGCACCATTGGCGGATCCCCCGTCGCGGTCGAAGGAGAGGAGACGACATTCCCCCGTCTGATCACGTTCATACAAAAACAGGTCACCCATGCCATTGACATCGGCTGCGGACAGATTGGTCGCATGGGATGAAAAAACCACGCGGCGACCATCAAAGCCGATGTCAGGATCGTGGCTCGGACCATCGGGGGGCGCGCTTCCCTGGAGGCGTTGGCCAGGCGTGGTACCCGTCGCCGCCACCATGAACAGATCGGTGGTCCCGTTGGTGTCGTCGGCAATCACATTGGAGGCATCGGAGGCATACACCACCCACTGGCCATCCCCACTGATGGCGGGATCGAAACTGGCACCGTTGGTTGCCCCGCGATCCACCGCCACGGAAAGACGCAAGGTTTCTCCCCGGGTTTCGTCACGCAAAAACACATCATCCCTGCCATTGTCGTCCCCCTTGACCAGATTGCTCGCACGGGAGACGAACACGATCCGATCCCCGGTGCTGGAAACATCGGGAGAAAAACTGGCATCGTTGGCCTCGATCCCCGAGGAACCGAGCGACACCCGGCTCAGCGTATGATCAGCCAGGGTGTAGCGGAATACATCGCTGCGAAAATTATTGTCTCCCGACACCAGATTGGAGGCCGCCGAGGTGAAGACCACGGTACCACCATCACCGCTGATCACCGGATCGTCACTGTTGCCATTGGCCTGCTGACCGTTCATCCCATTGGAAATACGTCTGGTTTCCCCGGTCTGGTTGTCACGGAGGAACAGATCCCGGTATCCATTGGTATCCCCCGACACCAGATTGGCGGCATCCGAAGTGAATACCAGATACCGCCCATCGGCACTCAGGGAGGATGCATGGTTGTGAGAATTACCCGGAAGGATCCCGGAGGTGGTACGCGTGATGGCGGTGGAAACCAGTTGATGGTTCAAGGTGACGGTCGCCCCCGGAACGATGTCTGTGGTCCAACGCATTATTTCGGTACTGTACGGGGTGGTGCCACCATTATGCAGGGTATCGACCTCTGTCGTACCATTGCGGGCGGCCTCCGTGGTATTCCGCACGTCCCAGGCACGAAATTCAATGAAGGTCTCCCCGATGAAGTCGGGATTGGGGACGAAACGGATCCGATCCCGGGTCGTGGCGGTCAACAACAATGCCGATTCGGGTCGGACATCCACCATTTCGGACCATTGGGTACCACCATCGGTGGAATATTGCCACTGACCATTGGCATCATCCAACGCCACAATGGCCATTCCCTGATACCTGACCCGGGATTGTGGATCGCTGTCATGGTCGATGTCAGGATCATCCACCCGGTTTCCCAGAATGTTGGCGACCAGAAAGCCCACCTCCGTCAACATGTTTGCGGGACGGACCTGTTCCAGCTTGGGATCTTCAACAAAATCGAGATCGGGAAATAAAATGGCATCACCCCATTCCCGCTGGGTGGGCGCGAAATCAAGACCGGTTTTGGCGGCAATCCGTTGATCCTGTTTCAAGGTCAGGGTCAGGGCGGTTTCCTGGCCATATTCATCCACCACCGTCACCCGGACATTCCGGTCCTCCAGGGTCAGCGCCGTTTGGGTTCCGGTATGACGGTACAGATAGGTCACTTCGTTCAGGGCGGCCTGGAATTGGGCGGCGGAAAGGGGATGACCCTCCCTGGATTTCAAGGTCAACATCCCTTCATCCCAGCGACCGATGATTGAATGGGTGTCGGAAAAATCCAATTTATCGGTAACCCCCGTTTCATGACCGATCAATTCAAGGGTCACTTCCGCCAATTTTTGTTGCTCATGGGTGGCAAGGGTGATCCGGGGCAGCGGCACCGCCATTCCATCAGTGGCAAAAGAACGGGCTGTGGTTTCAGCGGTCACATGAGGTGGGTCGGGAATGACCGCATCCTGCGCCTTGGACAAAAGATCCGCCGCATCCGAAAAACCGACCGCATCAAACATCATGCGCGGTTCCAACGCCAGCATGCGTCCCCGGGGGGGGCCGGACGGGTTGATGGAGGGTGCAGAGGCGTCGTGATTGAAGGTGAACCGGTGACCCAAGGGTCGAATCAACCCCTCATGGAGGTGTGCCGCCCCCCTCTTCAATGAACCCCTGCCCCATGCCATGATCCGGGTGATGTGATCCATGAAACTCAATGAACGAATACCTCTTCCAATGTTGGAGCTTCCAATACCTGTAAACGCCACGTCTCCCGTCCCTCATCAATGGTATGGTATCGTAATTCCGGTTGGTGATGCCACAATGGTGACCCTGTTGGCAGACGGATCAGGGTATCAAGACGGTTGCGGCATTCCATTCGGGTTCCCATGGTACAAAATGATGGGCTGCACACCGGGGGCAGGCCGTCCGTCAGCTTCAGTTGGCGTTCCACGCTGTATGGAAGGTCAATACAATGCGTTCATGATCGCAAAAAACATGCTCAACAAGCGCATCATGGATGATCCTCATCGTTTCTTCATCAGGTGGAGCAAAAATTTTTATCGCATGCCAAAATGATGTCGCGATAAAAATTTCCCCGGTGGCTGCTGTCGGGTTTCACCTTCCAATCCTCCCTGGGTCGGTGTTAAAGTTAGTTTGTTTTTGCTTTATAAGTTGTTGTAAAAAATGTATTTTTTTATAAGCCCTTGTTTTGTTGGAGGTTACGGTTCATGGCCGTCGGAGTTTTTGAAACGGTCCCGTTGAATCTGGAAGAGGTCGCACTGCAACCCGCCTCACTGGATATTTGGGACAGTAAATATCGTCTCAAGAGCCAGGATGGTACACCCGTGGACCTGACGCTTTCAGATACCTATCGCCGTGTGGCGCGGGCGCTGGCCGACGTCGAAGAACCCGCCGTGCGCGAATTCTGGTTTGGAAAATTTTTCTGGGCACTGGAACACGGAGCCATTCCCGCGGGCCGAATCATCTCCAATGCGGGTGCCCAGGAGTACAAACCTTCCACGAGTACCATCAATTGTACCGTTTCCGGAACCATCGAGGATTCCATGGTCGGCATCCTCGACAAGGTGCGGGAGGCGGGGCTGACGTTGAAGGCGGGATGTGGCATCGGTTATGAATTTTCAACGTTGCGTCCCCGTGGTGCCTTTGTGGCGGGGGCGGGTGCCAGCACTTCGGGACCGCTTTCCTTCATGGATATCTTCGATGCCATGTGCCGCACCGTCTCTTCGGCTGGGGGGCGACGGGGTGCGCAGATGGCTTCCTTCGATATCGCCCATCCCGATATTCGTGATTTTGTCCGCGCCAAACGTGAAGATGGCCGTTTGCGTCAGTTCAATCTTTCCTGCCTGATCACCGATGCCTTCATCCGGGCGGTCAAGGAAAATGAGGATTGGGATCTGGTCTTTCCCGCCAATTCGATGGAAGAAAAGGATCCCGATTGCGCCAAAATTTATCGTCCATGGCCGATCCAGAACGGTTACAGGGTCGATGAACAGGGTCGGGTGGCGTGCCGGGTCTATACATCGATTCCGGCACGTCGGTTGTGGGATTTGATCATGCGTTCCACCTATGATTTTGCCGAACCCGGATTCATCCTCATTGATCGGGTCAATGAGATGAACAACAACTGGTTCTGTGAAAACATCCGTTCCACCAATCCTTGCGGAGAACAGCCGCTTCCCCCTTATGGCGCCTGTCTGTTGGGATCGATCAATCTGACCCGGTTTGTCAAAAATCCTTTTGCGGTCAATGCCACCTTCGATTTTCCCAAATTCAGGGAAGTGGTGGCCATCTTTACCCGCATGATGGACAACGTGGTCGCCATTCATGGCTTGCCACTGGACAATCAAGGCGATGAACTCGCCAGGAAACGCCGTCATGGGATGGGTTTCCTGGGTTTGGGTTCCTGCATGGTCATGTTGGGGATGACTTATGGCGATGCCGCATCCATCCGGTTGACCGAGGATGTGGCACGAGAGCTGGCCATCACCGGCTGGCAGGTGGGGGTGGAGCTGGCCAAGGAAAAAGGACCCGCGCCCATCATGGAGGAATTGTTTGAAATCACCCCCGCCATGCTGGCACAACGGCCACAAATGGCCAGGGATGGCCTTGCCCTGGGCGACAAGGTTCCGGGAAAGGTTTTGTTGGCACGTTACAGCCGTTATCTGCAACAGTTCCCGGAAAAACTTCGGGAAGAGATTGCCAGGTCGGGTTGCCGGTTCACCCACCATTCCTCGATCGCCCCGACCGGAACCATTTCGCTCTCTTTGGCCAATAATGCCTCCAACGGCATTGAACCC
The DNA here is from genome assembly GCA_002753735.1 of Magnetococcales bacterium DCbin4. Taxonomy (GTDB): domain Bacteria; phylum Pseudomonadota; class Magnetococcia; order Magnetococcales; family UBA8363; genus UBA8363. The sequence goes on along the minus strand of PEAN01000001.1, from coordinate 89,979 downwards.
AGCTTTTCGCACAAGTACAGCCGCAACATCATCCGCCAGGGTCGGAAAACCAAGGAAAAGGTCGATGTCCTGTCGCACGAATTGTTCTGCTATCGCGCCCTGATCAATCCCAATGCCGACCCGGATGCCATGGAGACTGAAAACCGGTTGCCCAGGCAGTTCATCGATACCAATGACATCGATCCCAGGGCACATGTCGACATTCAGGCAGCGGCGCAAAAATGGATCGATTCCTCGATTTCCAAAACCATCAATGTGGCATCCGATTATCCCTTTGAAAAATTCAAGGAAATCTACTTGTATGCCCATGAAAAAGGTTTGAAGGGATGTACCACGTTCCGTTTCAATCCCGCCGCGTTTCAGGGAGTGTTGGTCAAACAAGAGGATTTGGCGGCAACCACCTATCGTTTTGTGTTGGAAAATGGCGAAACCATCGAAGTCAAGGGGAATGAAAACATCGAATATGACGGCGAAATCCATACCGCCGCCAATCTTTATGATGCCCTCAAGGAGGGTTATTACGGAAAGTTGTGATTGGGTTTTTGTCATTCAAAGGGAGTTTTGAAGGCTGTGAAGATTGAAAAGAAAATTGTCGGTTACGAGGTGGTTTCCAGGAAACCGGAAGAGAAAACGGGCACCCCTGGCCAGGAATCCAAGGCCAGGGAGAACAGTGCCGATGTCATCATGATGCAACCGTTGCTCAAACGGCCAACTGAACTTGAAGGGTCAACCTACAGGATACGCACCCCGTTGTCGGAACATGCCTTGTACGTCACCATCAATGACATCATGGTCAACGGTAAACGGCGTCCGTTCGAAATTTTCATCAATTCCAAAAACATGGAAAATTTCGCCTGGATCGTGGCCCTGACCCGGATCTTGTCGGCGGTGTTTCGTCATGGTGGCGACGCCACTTTTTTGGTGGAAGAATTGCGTTCCGTATTCGATCCGCGCGGGGGATATTTCAAACCGGGTGGAAAATACATGCCCAGTCTGGTGGCGGAGATTGGTGAATGTATTGAAAACCATTTGATGAAGATTGGTATCATCAAACCGCCCGAAGTTTCCCGTGAACTGGCCGACAAGCGAGAAAAAGCCCAATCCAGCGGCATTCTGGGGGCGGAGCAGTGTCCCAAATGTGGCCAGTTGGCGGTCGCGCGCCTGGACGGCTGTGATACCTGCCTGGAGTGTGGCTATTCCAAATGTGGCTGAACAAATGATTGAAAGAAAAAATGGGTCTCAAGGGATTGCCCCCAGGGTTTTGACTTTAGAAACAAAGTCAAAAGCCAGAGCATGGAAACCTTTCTGTTTAAAATCAAAGTCCTGGGGGCAATCCCCCAGACCCCTTTTTTTTCTTGATATTTTTTTCTATGGCAACCCATCCTTTCAGGGATCAACCCCTGCCTGCATTGCGGGAAGATCTGGCCATCACCCCCGGTCCGGTCGATTCCCTGGATGGTGCCCCGACCTGGATCATTCAAGATGCACTCCGGCACCGGTTTTACCGGATCGGGGTTCATGAATTACGTATGCTCGATGGTTGGGAAAAGGGAATCACCGTCGCCACATTGCATGATCGTCTCAACCGGAAAAACTCATCCACCACGATTTCATGGGGAGAACTCGCCGATTGGATGACCTTTCTGCGGCACAACCAATTGCTTGCCGCATCAGGCCAGGTCAAGCCGCCAAATCGGCCCGGATGGTGGCGGTCCTTGTTGACCCATTATCTTTTTTTTCGCATTCCACTGTGGTCACCCGACCCTTTCCTGCAACGTCTCCTCCCTTTAACAAAGTTTTTCCACACCTCATGGTATACCGGTCTCCAGGTGGTGTTGTTTCTGTCCGCCTGGTTCATGACCATGCGCCAATGGGATCGTTTTGTCGATTCGATCCCGGAAGTATTTGATCTTTGGGGGGCCATGACTCTGGCGTGTGCCGTAGTGTTGGCCAAAGGGGTTCACGAGTTGGGACATGCCTTGGCAGCCAAAAGATTGGGTGTCCATGTTCCTACCATGGGAATCGCCTTTCTGGTCTTGTGGCCGGTGCCGTATTCCGAATTGAGTGAAGCATGGAAGATTTCATCTCGACGAGCGCGGATGGCAATCGCCGGGGCGGGAATCAAGGCAGAGTTGGGATTGGCGATCTGGGCGACATGGTTATGGAACCTGTGGCCCGATGGCGCCTTTCGTGAAGCTTTGTTTTTGCTTGCGGGAACGACATGGATGACCACCCTGGCCATCAATCTCAGTCCCTTCATGCGTTTTGATGGCTATTTTTTGTTGAGTGATGGGTTGGATATCCCCAACCTGCATGCCCGCGCCTTTGCCATGGGACGGTGGTGGTTGCGTTGCCGCCTGCTGGGTGTCTCTCCGCCTCCTCCCGAACCCTGGTCTGTTGGCCGACGTCGATTTTTGATTGTATTCGCCTGGGTGACCTGGATTTATCGTCTAATGCTGTTTGTCACGATTGCGTTGGTGGTTTACCATTTTTTTTTCAAATTGTTGGGGATGCTGTTATGGGTCGTGGAACTGACCTGGTTCGTCCTCCGTCCGGTGGCTTTGGAAATGAAAGAATGGGGAACCTGTTTGACTGGACCCGAACGAGGAATCGTCGTGCGAAGGTTGATGGGATGGCTGATGGCCGGGATGGTGTTGGTGCTTTATCCATGGCCCAACGTTGTGGAAGTCGCCGCTGTATTGCGTCCCGAACATTTGATGGCGATTTATCCGCCCCGGGACGGAAAAATCCGAAACATATGGGTCACGCCGGGACAATTGTTGAATGCGGGTGATCCAATGATCCATCTGGGGGCTTCCGCCTTGGATCTGCAACTGGAATTGAGTCAGGCCCACACCCATGTGCTGCAACGGCGCTTGGAACTGGCGGCAACGGTGCAGGATTTGGAACACCGGGAAAGTTTATCGCGGCAACTGGCCCGGGAATGGGTGCGACACGAAGGTTTACAGGCGCAACAGGATCGCATGACCTTGACTGCGCCCATGGCGGGCCGAGTCGTGACCATGATGGATCACCTGCATGAAGGAGCCTGGATCGGGGCTGGAACGTCTGTATTGACTTTGGCCGCCCCGGAATGGCAGGTTGAAGGTTTTGTGGGTGAGGCAGACCTGCATCAAATGGTTTCAGGTCGGAAGGGTCGTTTTCATTCCATGACGGTCGAGACTCCAGCGGTATCGGTTCAATTGCGCTCTGTGGCTTTGAGTGAATCCAGGGAGTTGGATTTGTTGGAACTGGCTTCGATTCATGGGGGACCGATCCCGGCCACTCAGACTTCCCAGGGCCGGAGTTTGGCGCGGAATCCAGTATATCGGGTTGTTTTTTCCCTGATTGGGGAACCTCCAAAAGGGTTGGAACGGGTGCATCGGGGTTGGGTCATGTTGTCTGGAGATGAGGAATCGATTGGGCATCAATGGATTCGGTGGATGATGGCTTTGTGGATCAGGGAACGGCAATTTTAAAATCAAGCATGTTTATTGTTTTATTGATGAGAAAATCAAGAAAATCATGGCCATCATCGCCCAATTCCTGACGCGTCTGCAAAAACACACCCACCCATTGTTGTTCATCCATGATTCCCAATCAGGACAAATGATCGGATGCAACGGCAGGGAGTTTTATTGCCATATCCTGTCCTGGGCCAATCGATTGCGTACCACCCCCGACCCGGTCATCATGATTTTTGGTCGCACCACCCCCATGATGATGGCCGCATGGTTTGGAGCCATCCTGGCAGGACGTCTTCCCGCCTTCATTTCTTATCCCAACCATAAAATCACCCCCGAAGCCTACGGCGAAAAGCTGACCAACTACATGACCCGATTCGCAAGCCGTACCTTTGTCGGCGAAGAAATCGACCGGGAAACCTGGCCCACCCTGTTGACCCCAGCCACACTGACCGCCCCACCACCCACCAACCCCGAAACCTTTCCCGGCTGGCAGGGAGCCGCAGAACAAAGAGGTTTGTTCCTGCAATGCTCATCCGGCACCACCGGTCTGCAAAAGGCGGTCGCCATCCAGGAAGAGATGCTGGTTGCCCAGATCGAACGTTACCGGCAGGCCCTCGCACTGGACCCCGCGACCGATCGCATCGCCAGTTGGTTGCCGCTGTATCATGATATGGGATTGGTGGCGACATTTTTGCTGCCATTATTGACCCATACACCCGTTTATTACCTGGATCCGTTTCACTGGGCCGCCGCACCCGGCATCCTCCTGGAAACGATGGAACGTTATCGCGCCACCCTCACCTGGTTGCCCAATTTTGCATTTTCCTTTCTATGTAAAAATCCAAAACGCTACGATTTGAATCATGTCAGAGCCTTCATCAATTGTTCCGAACCGGTGAGCCTGGGCGGTTTCCATCGATTCATGACGACTCATGGTGTTCAACCGGAACAGTTGTCGGTCTGTTATGCCCTGGCGGAACATGTGTTTGCCGCCACCCAAAGCAAACTCGGCCAACCCCCACTCCAACTCGCCCTGGATGCGGCCTCCTTGCGGCAACATCAGGTTCAACCCGTCGGACCCGTCACACCACTGCATGCAGAAACCCGGGAATCACCGGGATGCCGTTCATTGATCAGTTGCGGCTTCCCCCTGGCAGAGGTGGAAGTACGTGTTCAAGCCCCATCGGGCAAGGATGTCGGAGAAATATGGCTGCGCAGCCGGTGTACCATTGCCGGTTACGATCAGTCCCCTCCCCTGGCCGAGGACGGATGGTTTCCCACTGGCGATCTGGGTTTCCTCCATGAGGGTCAACTGTACCTGTGCGGTCGCAAAAAAGATTTGATCATCCAAAATGGGAAAAATATTTATCCCCAGGATGTGGAAGCGGTGATCCATACCCATCCCGCCATTCACCCCGGCCGTGTGGCGGTCGTCGGGGAAACGGACCATGAACTGGATACACAACAAACCTTTGCCCTGGTAGAACCTGAAACCTCACTGACCCTGGACCAGAGATCAGACATTTGCCGTGAGCTACAATCCCGTTTGAACCTTCATTTCGATGGTTTCATTCAGGTCGCCATGGTTCCCCGGGGATGGTTGCGTAAAACTTCCAGCGGCAAAATGGCCCGGGAACACAATCTGCAACGGTACCTGAAAAGCCTGGGCGATACGGTTCACCTGTGCGGCGACAGCCATGTGCGTATCTTCTGGACCGGCAACACCTCACATCACAATCGGTTCAAAGGGGTGCATGCCTACTGGGTAGGCTTGTTGTGGTCGGATAATTGGGCCAAGACCATCCCGTTCTTTACCGAACTGGCGACCCATATGAATCCCCGCGATCCCCTGGTGATTCAGGCGGGAGAACCGGAATGCCGTACCATTTTTCCCAATCATCCCGATCCTGAAAAACGCATCCAACAATCGGTGGAGGAATATCGTAAATTTTTCATATTCTTGCAAAAAATATGGCCGGGCCGCCTGGCTTACATGACCGGTATCCCCACGGCACCCCTCAACCGTGACAACGGTGATCAGCAGTGGCCCGTGCGGGGGACACCCCGGGAGCGTTATCGGTTGCAACATCAGTTCTACACCGCCATGCAAGCGTTGTGTGCCGAACGGGTGATCCACTTCATGGATGTTTGTACCCCGTTATTGGGTGAGGATGGGATGATTTCCCCTGATTGTTTGATGGACGGAACCCATCTCGATCCATCCTTGGCCCACGTTCCCGTCGAAGCCTTGGAACGATGTTTCGGCGTGATCAATCTGGAAGACAACGATCCCCCACCTGAACAAAGTGTATGGGATGGGAGTTATGAACATTTTACCCAACTGGTACAAAGGAAGGTCCGGGATCACGCCCCTTTGATTGACAATCCACCCTGGGATCGAATGGTTTCCGGGGCGCTTTTGGATTCGTTGGCGATTGTTGAACTGGTTACGATGTTGAACCAGGTTTGTGGCTTGAACATTGAACCGGAAATGATTTCTTTGGCGGATTTTGAATCCATCGAGGGGATCTATCGTAAATTTGTAGGGCGTGTTGACATTAAATAAATTATTAAAAGAAAAAAGGGGTCTGGGGGATTGCACCCAGGACTTTGATTTTTATTTAAAATAAAAAGGTTTCCATGCTTCGCTTTTGACTTTGTTTTATAAATTCAAAGTCCTTGGGGCAATCCCTTAAGCCCCCTTTTTTCTTTCAATCATTTGCACAATCATGTAATCAATGCCACAGCCTTGATCTGTGCCCAGACATCGAGTCCCGGAGCCAATTGCAAAACCGAAGCGGAACGGCGCGTCAGTCGGGCCAGGAGCGGTGTACCGCCCGCATCCAAACGTACCAAGCACAACGCCGGATGCGGTTCATCGACCAAATCGGTCACTCTGGCGGGCAAAGTGTTGATAATGCTGGTATTGCTTATTTGAGCCAAAGCAATGCTGACATCCCGGGCGAGAATGCGCACCCGCACCCGCTCGCCGACCATCAGCCCCCGGTCACGAACCCACAAGCCACCCCCCGCACAATCGACTCTGGCCAGATGCCATGCCCGATCCTGCTCCAACACCACAGTCTCCAGCACCACCCCGGCCTCTTCGCCCAAGTGGATGGGGAGATCAAGGCGGGCCAGGGTTTCGGTCAACGGACCACTGGCCAAAGCCCGTCCCTGTTCCATGATCACCAGATGGTCGGCCAGCCTCGCCACCTCCTCCGGGGCATGGCTGACATAAAGCACCGGAATTTCCAGTTCGCCATGCAAACGTTCCAGATAGGGGAAAATTTCCTGCTTACGCCTAAAATCAAGAGCAGCCAACGGCTCGTCCATCAGCAGAAGCTGTGGACTGACCGCCAGGGCACGGGCGATCCCCACCCGTTGACGTTCACCCCCGGACAACCGCGCCGGTTTGCGGTCCAGCAGATGACCGATGCCCAACAGTTCGATGACATGTTCCAGACTGATCCGCTGTACCAAACCATTGCGCTTCATGCCATACCGCAGATTGCCCATCACCGTCAGATGCGGAAAAAGGCTGGCTTCCTGGAATACATAGCCGATGGGCCTTCGATGGGTCGGGATCCAATGGTTCATATCCTGCCAGACCGCTCCGGCAACCACGAGTCGTCCTTGTGGGACGCGCTCCAGTCCGGCGATGGCGCGCAGGAGTGTCGTTTTTCCCGAACCGGAATGGCCGAACAGGACCGTGATTCCCCGTCCAGGCAATACAAGATTCACATCAAGGGTGAAACCTGGCCAGTCGAGCCGGAAATGTGCCTCGATGCCATTCACCTCAACGATTCCCTTTCTTCGGATCGGAAGGAACACCAGACATGTAGGCAGCTTATGTCCTTGGGACACCGGCTGTTGCCAGTTGACATTCAAAAAAATTATTGAATGAAAAAAGGAGGCTTAAGGGATTGCCCCCAGGGGGTTGACTTTGTTTTTGAATTTAAACAAAAAGGCTTCCATGCGCTGCGCCCGGAAACGTTCCATGCTTCCATCACAGTCCGGGAAGGGAACGAACGCCCCTTCCCGGATCGCCAACAATCAGTCTTCAGTGAACCTTGGCCCAAATGCGGCGTTTCACAGCGTAGAGTAAGACCGTCAGGATGAACAGATAACCCAACACCCAAAACCCCAACGATTTCCGATCTTCCATGGTTGGCTCAGCCGCCCAGGCAAGGAAGGTGACCACATCGTGGGACAACTGTTTGAGGGAGTTTTCCGTCCCATCGGCATAATTGATCTGTCCGCCGCTCATGGGCTGGGGCATGGCAAGGAAATTGCCCGGAAAATATTTATTGAAGTTGGCCCCACCCGCCAAGCGTTCCAATTTGGCTTTAACCATAGCCTTGTCATGGGTATCAATCAACAAAGCGGATTGCAGTTCAAGTGCTTCCTGCTCTGCAATTTCACCATCGGCCATGACCTTCTTCACCAGTTCGCTTTCCGCATCGGACAAATACCCGTTGAGGATGGCATAGGTATAATCTTCATATCCCTTTCTGGCCTTGGTGATCAAAGAAAGATCGGGAGGAACGACACCAAAGGAATCCTTGGCGCTGGTTTCATCCATGGCACCAGTCATGCGGTCGATTTTGGTGCGTCCTTGAAGTTCAGCCAGCTTTTTGACCTCTTCTTCGGAAAAGCCCAATTTGCGCAGTTGGTCGAACTTGACCAGGCTGATGGAATGACAACCCATGCATATTTCCACCGCGACCTGGGCACCACGTTTGGCGGCAGCCTTGTCGTAGCTGCCGAAGATCCCATGATGCGACCAGCTTTGAGAAGGGGGTTGGGGCGCACCGGATGAAGCGTGGAGCGCCATGGGAACCATGACCGCTGCAAAGCACACGGCCAGAATTGTTTTGATGAGTCTCATGGTCCGAACACCTCTCCTCACAGGCTTTTGGGTACGGGTCTGGGCTTTTCGATACCCAACGCGGTAATGAGCCACAGGATGATAAAGTAGCTGAAATAGATGGCGGTACAGGTCCGACCGATCAGGATCAGCGGAACCGCGCCATGAAACAGGCTGGCATCCGCCGGATTATACCCCACCCAACCCAGGACAAAGGCGTTGACGACAAAGATCCAGAATAATTGTTTGCTCAAAGGACGGTAGCGGAATGAACGGACAGGCGACCGGTCCAGGAAGGGGAGGATGAACAGGATGGCAATGGAAAGCACCATGGCCACCACCCCCGCCAGCTTGCTGTACGGACCCAGAAAGTCGATGGAGCGCAAAATAGCGTAGAATGGGAGAAAATACCATTCAGGGACAATGTGCGCCGGGGTTTGCATCGGGTTGGCGGGGATATAGTTGTCCGCTTCAAGGAACGCATTGGGCGCGAAGAAGACAAAATAACAATAGACGATCAAAAACACCCCCATCCCATAAAGATCCTTGATGGTGAAATAGGGATGAAACGGAAGGGTATCCTTCCCTTCGTGCACGTCGATGCCCACCGGGTTGTTGGAATGAACCGCATGCAGTGCCCAAAGATGAACCACCACCACTCCGACCACCAACAGCGGCAGGAGGAAGTGCAATACGAAAAACCGGTTGAGGGTGGGGTCGGAGACCGAAAAACCACCCCAGATCCAAATCACCAACTCTTCACCGACCACCGGGATGGCACTCATCAGATTGGTGATCACCGCGGCACCCCAGTAGGACATCTGTCCCCAGGGAAGGACATAACCCATGAAGGCGGTCCCCATGAGCATGAAGAAAATGACGATGCCGATCCACCACAGGATTTCCCGCGGGGCGCGATAGGATCCATAATACATGCCACGCAAAATGTGGATGTACACCGCGATGAAGAAAAAGGTGGCACCATTGGCATGCATGTACCGCAACAACCAGCCAAAATTCACATCGCGCATGATGTGTTCGACGGAATTGAAGGCCAGCAGGGCATCAGGTTTATAATGCATCGCCAGAAAAAGACCGGTGGCGATCATGATGATGAGGACCATCAAAGCCAAGGAACCAAAATTCCACCAATAGTTCAAATTTTTTGGGGTGGGATATTCGGTTGCCTGACTTTTGATCAGTTCGGTTACGGGTAGACGGGCGTCTATCCATTCCATGATTTTTGACACGTCAAACACTCCTATCTTTGAGGCAGGACGCCGGGTTCCGATACGATTGGCGATCAGGCCATGGCCTTGCCAATGACCAAGGTCTTCTCATCCTTGAAATCATAGTAGGGGACCTCAAGATTTCTCGGTGCCGGCCCCTGGCGAATGCGTCCGGAAGTATCGTAATGGGAACCATGACAAGGGCAGAGGAAGCCACCGAAGTTGCCCGTGCCGATGGGTTGTGGTACGCAGCCCAAATGCGTACAGACGGCAAGGAGGACAAGGTATTCGGGTTTTTTCACCCGATCAGCGTCCTTTGCCGGATCGGGAAGGGATTCCTTGTCGCCGCTCTGAGCGGAGGTGATCATTTCCGGTGTACGGTGAACGACGAAGACGGGTTTACCTTGCCAGGGAATGGTGATCATCTGCCCTTTTTGCAGGGCACTGATATCGACTTCGGTCGTCGCCTGTGCCAGAACGTCCGCCGATGGACTCCATGAACGGATGAACGGCCAGGCGGCGGCGGCAACACCTGCCACCCCGAAGGCGCTGGTGGCCAGGATGAGAAAATCCCGCCTGTTTTCTTCTGCCTCGATAGCCATGGACAATTTTGACCTCCAAGGGGTATTCGTAAAGATGGTTGCCGTAATGTGTTCGAAGTATCTCCGGGCGGTCCCGGACGATGCAATTGCTGTCAGAATGCGCCATGTTCCTGTTTGGCGCGGGGTTTGTCAACCCACGTCTAAAAAAAGGACCCCATGAAAACGCATTTTTTTGATCCCGAAAAGGTTGCGGCGGAAAAAATGGCGAAAGGTTCGTTTCATGTCGTGCTCTATCAGCCCGAAATTCCGCCAAATACTGGAACCATCATTCGCCTGTGTGCCGCCACCGCCAGCCCGTTGCATTTGATCGGTCCCCTGGGATTCCGGCTCGATGCCCCCGGGTTACGGCGGGCGGGAATGGATTATCGCGATCTGGCACAGGTGTCCCGGTGGCGGGATTGGGAACACTACCGGGAAGCCTTTCCCGAGGGACATCGATGCCTGGCCATTTCAACCCAGGGAACACAACATCATGACGCATGGTCCTATCGTCCAGGAGATCATTTGTTGTTTGGTTCTGAAGGAAGGGGTTTGCCAGATCATATTCTGCAAGAATATCGATCCAATCTGTTGCGCATTCCGATGATTCCAGACTGCCGCAGCCTCAATCTGGCGATGAGTGTTGGCATTGTGCTTTATGAGGCGTTGCGGCAAAACGGCTTTCCGGGTCTCGATACGGTGACCGAATAACCCACCCAAAAAAAAGAGCGCACCAAGTGCGCTCTTTTTTCATTACAGACAAACCATTTACCGTGCGGTAAACGTCCCCTTGACCTTGGAGAAGTTTGAAGCATTGCTGCTGGCATCGATCCCGGTAAGGGTGACCCCGGAAAAATCGACCGAATAATAGTAGTTGCCTGCCTGGCTCGTACCATTGAGCGATTGCGCCAGAATCGAATTGCCGTTGGAAGAAGCGGTATTGAACAAAGTGGCGATCCGCAATTTGAGGTCGGTACTCAGACTGGACTGATTGGAACCCGACGAAGTCGCCACCAGGTTGGAAACGGAAACATTCGACAACGTGGCAGAGGACGCCGAAGTCGCTGTTTTGGTGTAATAGCTGACCGTGGCAGAAGACGGACTGGTCAAGGTCAACGTGGTGCCGTTGCTGCTGTAGGGCAGACTGAAGGTGGCGGAAATCATCCGTTCTCCGGTAGTTCTGGAAGAATCGCTGCCATCCAACAGGTTCATGGTCACACCAATGGATCCACTGCCCGAAGGAATGTTGGTCAAACGGAAATTCAACACCGGCGGGGTTGCGGAAGAAGAAACACTCGAACTGGCCAACAATGCCAGGTTGGAAGCACTGACCGTCGCGGTCGAAGACAATGACACGGTCAACTCGCCTCCGGAAATGGAGGTCAGATTGGGCGTCAAAGTCGTTGCGGTATTGCTCGGATAGTCCGTCAACGTGATGGAGCTGAGCGGTACCCAGAAGGCGGACGTGGAAGCCGATGTCGAAGTGGAACCGGAGGCAGAGGCAGAAGCAGAAGCTGAGGCAGAAGCTGAGGCAGAAGCAGAAGCCCTTGCAGCAGCCGAGGCCGAGGCAACAGCGGCAGCGGAAACGGCAGCACTGACGAAGATCGCATTGGCCTGAGTAATGTTGGCAGAGAAGGAGGCAACCTTGTTGGCGTCAACAAAGTTGGCCGCCACCGTGCTGCTGACCATGAAAGGACGGGCACTGATCGCAACCGAAGTTGAAATGTCGGAGGAAATTCCAAGTTGTGCAAGGCTGCTGAAACCACCCAGGGTCAAAGCCGTGGTTTTGGCCAACTGCCACTGGGTCGCAACGATACCGCTGGGTTTGACACTGTCAAAGGTCGCAACGGCAGAAGAACGTACCCCTTGCACCGCCGACTTGATGGCATCCAGGGCGGAACGTTGCGTTCCGGTCGTATCGGTAATTTTCAAACCACCCGTTGAAAACACTTCGTTGAGGACGAACAGGGCATTGGTCTGAACAAAGGCACGTACGTTGGACATGTCAAAACCGGTAATTCCGGAAGAGACGGTGCCCGTGGAACCATCCTTCTTCTTCATGCTACCGTCCAAAGTGTCATCGGACAGATCCTGACCCAGGGAACGGAATAACAAGCCAATGTTGGAGCTGCTGACACTACCCGCGGAACTGGCGGTACGCCGGACCGTTTCGGACAGGGCTTCACTGGCCTGAATGAAGGTTGCCAGATTGGTCGAACCAAGGTTGGCGGTGATGGGATTGAAATCATCAGTGGAGGTACCGTCGGTATTCGTATCGACACCGAATCCAAAAACGGCCAACACCGCAGTCGATTTGGTCTTGAGCTGGGTCGAAACGGTACTGGTCGTGATCCCCGCGTCGGCCAGATTACTGCTCTCCCCGATCAGGGCATAATAAATCAGTGTGGAGAAGGGTGAGATATTGGCAATGCTCTGACTGGCGGTTCCAATGATGGAACGCATGTTGGTCTGAGGCATCGTACCACCCGTGGTGCTGTGTACCGAGTCGGTACCACCCGAAAGGTCAACAGCGAGCGGAGGGGTACAGGAACCAATGTTCAAGGTGAACTGGGCATTGGAATTGGTTGTGGTTGCCGCCGCTGAACACTCGGTTCCATTGGCGTTGTACACCTTGATGCTCGCACTCGACACGGGACCTTCAACTGCGGTACCCGTTACGGTCGCGGAACTCGTCGAGGTGCTGGATGTCGAAGAACTGGTGGATGAGGAACCGGAAATCGCGGCACTGACGTTGGCCGAATAGGTCGAAACCTTGGTGGAATCGGCCACATTGGAAACGTAGGTGGAGTTGACCGCTTTGGCACCCCGGGAACTGACCGATTGCGACGTCGTCAAGTCCGTGGAAATTCCCAGATCCGAAAGGGAGGAAAGACCCAGAAGCGCCAGGGCGGTTTTCTTGGCATCGCTCCACTGCGTGGCCACCGCAGAGGTCGGCTTGACGCTGTCATAGCTGGTGGTCGCCGAACCGCTGACCCCGGAGACCGCTGTTTTGAGGGCGGTAAGGGCGCTGACCTGGGATCCGGTTTGATCGGTAATCCTCAGGCCATCGGTGGAATAGATTTCGTTGAGGACGAACAGGGCGTTGGATCTGGCCCAGGCGCGGACACTGTCGGTGCCGAAACCGGAGATGCCGGAAGAGACGGTGGTCGAAGTTCCATCCGCCTTCTTCATGTTGCCGTCCAGGGAGTCGTCGGAAAGATCCTGGCCGATGGTTTTGAGAATCGCCTCAATGTTGGTGACACTGACACCACCCGCGGCCTTGGCGGTACGACGGACGGTTTCGGACAAGGCTTCGCTCGCCTGAACGAAGGTTGCAATATTGGTATTGCCCAACGAATAGGCGATGGGATTGAAGCTGCTGTTGGAACTGCCGTCGGTATTGGCATCGACACCAAAGCCAAAGGCATTGATGACCGAGGTGGCCCGGGAAGCAATGTCACTGGAGGCGCTGGTGGTCGTGACGCCGGCATCGGTCAGATTGGTCTTGTCCTTGATCAGGGCATGGTAGATCAAGGTGGAGAACGGAGAAATGTTGGCCTTGGACGAAGCACTGCTGGCCACGATGGAACGCATGGTTCCGACCGGAACCGTAACCCCTGCGGCGGAATGCAGGGTATCGGTACCGCCCGACAGTTCCAGCACCAATGGATAGGTACACGAACTGCCGCTGATGCTGAAGGTTGCATCGGAATTCGTCGTTACCGTCGCCGCAGAACACTGGGTTCCACCCGCATTATACACCTTGACCGTACCACTTTTGACCGGTCCATCGACTGCCAGACCACCAATCCCTGGATCGGAGCTGCCGCCACCACCACCACAGGCTGCGACACCCATTGTAAAGAGTGCTGACAAAGCCAGAATGCTTGTGCTTTTAATCATAATGAAGGTTCCCCAGTGCTGATTGAGTTAAAAAGTGAAAAATCGCAAACCGTTTCCCGACCTGATATCCATCGCGGCATGATCGTTACCACTTTCAAAAACGCGAAGGAAATGAAAAAAGAGGAGATGCAGAAAAACAGGAGATGGTTGAAAACCAAAGCGACCGTTCAACCAGATTTAACCAATCAGCCACCGACCTTTGGCACGCCTTGCTTGCCATGGAGCCATGTTTGACCGGCCTTTCATCAATCCCCCCAAAGAAAAAACAGACACCATTCTGGAAAGATCATAACGGCATGCGAAATAGCTGTCCAGAGTTTTTCATGTTTCATCTGCGTCAAAATTGAAATTCGCAGTTATTGCGTCATCCAAAATGAAGCGGGGAATCGAAGGATACAACCCTTGATCCAGGTTCGGATTTCCTTTTCAATAACATCATGATTCACCCAAGGTTGACAGTAGGTTGATATTGGGTCGGAAAGGCCCATGAAGCCCAGTCCATCTAAAAAATCTATATGAATACACTTGAAGTGATGGGGTCATTTCATTAATCTGAATCCGGCAGATCACTTTTCAGTCGATCTCCCGGTTGGGAGATCGGCTCTTTTTGATGGCGATGGAATCGAAACAATCGTTACCATCAATCATTTGCAACCATGGTCCACTTCTATTCCCGTCCCGCCATGATGGCGCAATCCACCACGTACGGCAAGATCGATCACCCGATTGGAAGATCAATGAATTTTGGTGGTTGGGTTCAAAAATTACGACAGACGATCTGGTTGCTCCTCCCCATTCTGACCAGTTGTGCCACGGTTCCAGCCAATATTGATCAAGCCTGCATTCTCCTGGATGGTCGCGATGATTGGTATCGAAGCTTGCGTGCGACCGAAAAAAAATGGGGAACCCCCATGCACGTCCAATTGGCCATCATTCACCAGGAATCCAAATTCAGATCGGATGCCAAACCTCCCCGCAAAAGATGGCTCGGTTTCATTCCCGGTCCCAGAATTTCCAGCGCCTTTGGCTATGCACAGGCACTGGATGATACCTGGGAATGGTACAAGATCAAAACGGGCAACGCGAAGGCCGACCGGGATGAATTCGAGGATGCCGTCGACTTTATCGGTTGGTATTCCGACCAAAGCCATAAAATCCTTAAATTATCAAAGTGGGATGCAAAATCTCAATATTTAGCCTATCATGAAGGACATAAAGGATATAAGAACAAAAGCTATCTGAAAAAGCCATGGCTCATGGCCGTCTCCGATAAAGTCGCTCAACGGGCTGCTGATTATAAGGAACAGCTCCGATTGTGCCGTCAATCCCTGGACCAAAGGCCATCCTTTTCCCTTTTTTAAAACATTTTTTTCAAGCGCTCATCGTCCTTTTGCCGGAATCAATGGTTTCACATGATTTATTAGTCATTTCTAAAATTGATGGAGCGGTTACAAACAGTCTGTGCAAACCGGAAAAATACGTGTACGATGGCGTCGTTCAATGGGAATCTGCCGGACTGGAAACATTCTGCTGGCATTTCCTTCTACCTGTTGCGTGATGGGGGACACAATGTGGGTAAGGTATTTGTAGGCAACCTGCCTTTTGACGCCACCGAAGTTGAATTGCATCATTTTTTTTCAACTGATCTCGACGTTGGCGTCGTCAAGGTGGTCCGTGACCGCGAAACCGGTCGTTCGCGAGGCTTTGCCTTTGTCGAAGTCGACGATCCGGAACGAATGATCACCCAGTTCAACGGTCGGGAACTCGAAGGACGGTTGCTCAAGGTGGACCGTGCCAGAGAACGACCTGACCGTACAGGTAGCTCCAATAAAGGTGTCGGTGCCCGTCTTTTTCGAAGGGTTCGTTAGATTCCCAAGTCAACTTCAGTCAATCAAGGAGACCTCATCCCAGGCAACGCTTCCATGCCCGCCTGGTACACACATACATCAATCAATTTTTTAGAACGTCAACAACGTCAATAAAATAATAAATATAACAAAAAACGACGTTCTTGTTCATGTTTGAAAAAATTTTCAATCAACTGCTGCTATTGCATGACGCCATGGAATAAGGGCGTTGGGGGGAGGGCAATAGAGCTACCGGATCTTCCAGGTAACTCCAATGCACTCCAATAAAAAAAATCTGCAAAAAGTTGATCTCAATCTTTTGGTGGCGTTCGATGTATTGATGACCGAACGCAGTGTCACCCAGGCGGGTCGCGTCCTTGGCATCACCCAGGCCGCCATGAGCAATACGTTGAAACGCCTTCGGCAAACGTTCAACGACCCGTTATTCATCAAACATGGCCATACCATGGCCCCAACCGCTTTAGCCCTCAAACTGTCCGACCCCATCACCAAGGCTTTGGATCATGCGCAATTGCTCCTTAAAAGGGAACAATTTGATCCATCCACGGCCAGTCGCCTGTTCCGGATCGCAATTTCTGATTGCGTATCCTCAGTACTGATACCACCCTTATTGAACCATCTACGCCAGAAAGCCCCCCGGATTCATCTTGAGATCATTGAACCAGGAGGTAGGGATCAAGCCAGAATCCTTGAGCGTGGGGAAGCAGATCTTTTGATTACCTGGTTTCAATGGGTCACCGCCGGTAAACTTCATTTGCACCGCCTGTTTGAAATGAAGTTCGTATGTATTGCACGCCCAGACAATCCCCATGTGAACGGACACCTGTCACTGGAGGGTTTTCTGGCTGCGGATCATATTCAATTCCTTCCAACTGAACTGACCAACACCCCTGTCGACGAAGCCCTGCGACAACTGGGACATTCCAGAAAAATCATCAGCCGCTTGAACAATTCAGGGATCATTCCCCACCTGATCGCTTCAAGTGACCTGCTGACGGTCCTGCCCGATCAACATGCCCATTATTTCGCCAACCAATTGAACCTGAAGGTCCATCCCCTCCCTTTCGAGGTCATGCCCTTACGTATTGCCATGGCGTGGCATGCACGAAGCAATGAAAGCGCACCCGATTATTGGCTGCGCAAGATCGTCATCGACCAGATCCAACAAATTGGCATTGCTTCCAACCCATGATCATCCGCCCATTTTTGAAGACGAACAGGAATCTTTCGATTCCTGTTCGTCAATCGATTCATCCTCAAGAAAACGTGAGGAACGTCTTTCTTTTACCTCGGCCAGAAACGAAACGATCATGATTTCGGGATCAAGAACGATTATGCATTGGATGAACGTGGCCACACGAAATACAAACGGTTATTGGCATGCCGGGGAAGCGCGATTCATTGCGTCGATGGGTGCAGGTGGTGCGCGGAAGTTGGGCCGACAGGAAACAAGCTCAGAGGGGGGGGGAGGCCTGTCTCCCGTCGGCCCCGTGATGAAAAGCCGAAGCTTTTCATCATTCGCTCTGCACCGACAATCCAACCAGACCGAATCATCCGGATTCAGATCGTCGATACAGCAATCGGGTGGCGTTAACGGGTTGGTTTCATTTCACAAGGGAAAGATTCGCAAACCACTTTTCCTTGATGGATCCAAAGGAAGAAAAGATTATATTAAAAAGTAGAAACAATTGCAAATTTATTATATAAATGTATGGAATTTTCTAAAAGGAGGTTGGCATGAGAGTAGAACTGCAACAGTTTGACATGAACCTGCTATTGGCATTTGAAACTCTTTTCATTGAACGGGGGGTGACAAGGGCAGGTAATGTTTTGGGGATTACTCAAGCTGCCATGAGCAACACTCTGCGCAGATTGCGAACCATTTTCAACGATCCATTATTCGTCAAGGATGGAACCCGGATGGAACCGACCGCCCTGGCGTTGGAATTGTCGGGTCCAGTCAGCGCCGCCTTATGGGAGATGCGCCAGATTTTGGAGGTGGAAGATTTTAATCCGGCAACGTCGCGCACGGTT
The DNA here is from genome assembly GCA_002753735.1 of Magnetococcales bacterium DCbin4. Classification (GTDB taxonomy): domain Bacteria; phylum Pseudomonadota; class Magnetococcia; order Magnetococcales; family UBA8363; genus UBA8363. Next base: position 72,027 of record PEAN01000001.1, on the reverse strand, counting down.
TTTCGCCTTGGCGTGGTCGATTATTCGGCCGCAGTATTAATTCCGGCCTTGATTGAGTGTTTGCAGGTGGAATCACCCCATGTCTCTGTGGAATTGATCGATATCGGCGGTGAAGATGAGGCCCGTTTCCTGGAATCGGGTGAGGTGGATCTTATTTTCAGTCGTTTCCAGAACATCATGCACAAGGAATCCTTGAAACGATTGTATGAAATGCACTATGTCTGCCTGCATCGTCCCGGTCATCCACTGGTACACGAAGGGACCCTGACTTTGGAAGCATTTTTGCAGGCGGGGCACGTTCATTATTATCCCAAAGGGATGGTCACGACGGTTGTCGATGAGGCGCTGGCACACATGGGGGCCTCCAGGCGGATCGTAGCCCGGATGTTTTCCTTGAGTCTGGTTCCATTCATCGTTCAAAGTTCCGATTTATTGGCGGTGGTTCCCGAAGGGGTTGCACGCTTTGTTGCCGGACCCTTGAATTTATCCATTGCCCCACTCCCCATTGAAACACCGCCATTGCGCATTGCAGTTGCATGGCATCGACGGACTGAAAACAGCGCCCAACATATCTGGTTGCGGCAACAGATCCTATCGGTCTTGGAAAAAGGGTCCGCGACCGACAACTCGGGGATAAAAGCAGAAGCCATGCATGTTGCAGGCGAAAACCAATAGAGATATTGTGGCATCCGAGGGGCATCCGAAATGATTCATGAAAGGTCCTGCAATGCGGATGCATGCGAAACAAGAGTGTATTGAAACTTCACAGGGTGCCGCGACGGCAACCAATCCATGGGCACCGGAACATTTGCCCCCTTTGGAATTGGCGCAGGTCGTGGAAGACTGCCTGTTTGCCTTTGTCAACGCCCAAAGCGCGCACTCCCGGGAAATGATGTGGCCCATGTTGGTGGAAACCGTTGAAGCTTTGGTTGCCGATTTCAGGCAAAGGTTTGGTCAGGAACAAGGACGAAGTGACCCGGAAAGGTAATCATGGAGGGAACCGGTCCACCCCGCATCCACGACCCGGGATATCGGGGCAACCATTTATCCATGGAGGTGTGAAACGATCATTGCGGAAATCCGGGGGAGCGGTATTCCCCCGTTTTTTTGCAATTTTCTGGACGCATTGATCTTCAAGGAAGGGTCAAGGGAACAAAGGGTCATGAGAACAACGCTGCGTCAAACCCGCGGGTGCGCAATCCCTGTGATTGATCATGGGATCATTTCAGGTAATCGGGTTACAAGGGCATGAACCTGCTGTAGAAATAATCGAGGATACCATCAATGCGCCTGCGTTTGGCATCATCCATGATATCGCTTTCCATGAGTCCTTCGACATTGAGCCGGGTCACCAGACGGCTGTAGAGGCCCGGCATCCCTTTAAGCAGGTTGAGTTTCAAACGGGTCAGATCGGAACTGACGAACATCGTGTTCTTCTCCTCGGTGGACTTGAACGTTACGGTGATGCTTGAATCCAGCCACCCGGAGCAACCTTCATGCCGTCCTCAATCCATCAATCAGAACAAGGTGTTTCCCAGCCACGCAAGCATGGCGATTGAAATCGGCATGTCATCGGTTTGACGTGGAGAAGAAAGTGTTGAGATAAAAAAATGTTCAAAAAAAAGGGATTTTGTGGTGCTGAAGACATTGATTGATCATGATGGAATCAACACACGCTCGGCGGGATGCGTCAACAACCATCGGGTCAAAAACAGGCGTGCCGCCGAATCACGCGTCATGGCATGCATCAACCCATGGGGACTGGTTGCCGATTGCACCAATTCATGATGTTTTCGGGCATTCCACGCCTGATGTGCAGTGAGCACACGGAGGTCCATCCGAGCCAGCGCCGCCACCAGCGGATCTTTATGCCAACGGGTGAAGATCCGGTCACCCTCTTCGAAGAAATGACCCATCCAAAGATGGATGGCACCAAACAGGGTCACATTGCCGTTACGCCACAACATGGGATCGGTATCGAAGGGATCCATGACAGGAGACGCGCCCTGGAGCCAGGATTCCAGAAGCAGCGGTTCATGGACATATTCGGAGCGATCCATGAGTTCGGCCCGCCCCATGGCATCGATGCATGAACTGATGAAATGAACGGTCGCCGCAGTCGCAGGACCGACCAGGGACAACTGCGCCTCCCGAATCACCCCCCCCTGACGTCCCGGCTGGGCGGGATGCTCCTTGGATCGAGGCGATGTCAGCCAATGAACATCCCCGATGTTCCATCCCCGCAGTTCCAATTCGGCGGCCAAACGGCCCAACACCCCGTGTTGAAAAAGGAGGGTGGAAAAATTGAGGCTGTTTTGCTTGTGAACCAGGGCCACCGTTCCCCCGTTCCACCCCGCTCCGGCGATGAGGAGACGGGCAACGTGGGCGACGGGGATGCGTTCACGCAATTCACCCCTGCGATTGGCGAGAATTTCCTGATGATATTCATCAAGGCTGATCTGCACTACAACCCGTGCCCGGGCAAAGGAACGGGGCCGACGGGCCAGGGCGCGATGCAACGCCGCGAAAAAATCATCTGCGGCCGCCCGGGTATGGGCCAACTGCCCATTGAGAAGGATTGCAAAGGTTTCGACCTGGTCCATGGTCGCAATGGCATGATGGAACAGATCAAGTTCCCCGGTCAAATCCCCCCCTGTAAACAGAAGGTTGGCGGTTCGCTGATTGATGGTGGCCAACAAGGGGCCGGGATCGGGGAGATGCTTCATGGGTGGCCGCCAGATGAACATGCAATGACGGCAGGATTCGGGACACGCCAACCGGGGAATCAGAGCCATTTTAGCCCAGGAGGGGATCGATTGGTCAGCAACCTGCAATGAATCGATCAACCCGATCCGTTCACGATCATCGGCCCCCCCCAGATCGCGCATGACTTCCCGTTCCACTGCCCCAAGGCGCCGCACCTCCTGTTGATACGGCACCATGAACAACCCGAGCTGGCGCCAACGCCGTATGAGTTCCCCGACACGCTGTTCCTTGATCCCCTGGACCACGGGCGGGGGCATGAGACGGGCTGGCGTGGTATCTGTTTGAGAATTTTGGGCAAACCGATCCCAAAGCATGCCAATCCATGCAGCATCATCCCCCTCCTCCACCTGGTGCAGCAACCAGGATGAAACCGGTGGATCCCGTTCCGGAGTGTCCAAGGCGCGTGCCACCTGTAAACGATAGTGGGGATGAACCTCCCGTATGAGCCAATGGCGGGCGAACAGGAATATCAGGAAACCGCCATCCTCATCGCGATGAACCAGGCCAAAACGACGCACCGCCTCAACCAAACGACGTGCATGCCATTGGATGTAATGGGCATCAAGAGGTTTGACCGCACTCATGGCACCTCTTTTCCCCATTGAAAACCCAACCGCACCCCGTGAAACAACAACCAGGCACACCATTCCGCCAGGAAATCGGGCAGCAGCCATGGCAACAGGGGATCGAGAAAGCGATTGTAGAAGGTCAGAAATAAACCACGGCCTGGCAACACCGTCCCCCGCGATACCACATCCATGAACAGGAACACCTGCCAGAGGGATTGCCGCAACAGCACCCCGGCGGCCCGCCATCGTTGACGGCGAATGTGTTTGGGAACGGCGTGATCAAGCATGAGCAAAAGTCGAAAAAACGCCGCCATTGGCAACAATCCCGTCGCTGCCTGTTCACGATACAACGCAGGCGCACTTTGAAGAAAATCATGGTGGCCCAATTCATGACAGGTCATGATCAAGGCATTCAACACCGCCCGCCGCGCCAATCCTTCCCGGACAAAACGCCGGGCCGAAGTACCAAGATAACCTGGAAGGAGAAGCCATTGCCCCCGTTGCGCCACTTCCCGGGTGACATGCCGTTCTTCAAGGAACGGATAGGTGGTGTCAAATCCACCGAGTTCCTGAAAAAATGAACGCGAAATCCACAATCCTTGATCGCCATGAATGCATTCGGGACGATTGAACCGGGTTTTTTCTTCCCAAAAGCGCCACATCCATCCCCTGCCCGGTGGGACATCGATGAACTGGAGTGGGAAATGACCGGCGCTGCGCGGTTGGATGGCCAATTGGCGAGACATGCACGCATAAGCATCCTGCAGGAAACCGGGATGCGGCAACCAGGAATCGGCATGCAGGAACAACCATTGTTGACCCTGAGCCACCTGTGCTGCCGCATTCATTTGTCGGCCCCGGCCGGGAGGTGATTCCACCACTGAAACACCTGCGGCGCGTGCCACTGCCACCGAATGGTCATGGGAACCCCCATCCGCCACCACCAGTTCCAGTCCATCAAATCTTTGACTGCTGATCTGTTCAAGCAATCGGGTCAGAACCACGGCATCGTTTAAAACTGGAATGATTATTGAGAGTTTGATGTCGGTCATGCTATGGTGCCACAAAAGGGAAAAACAAAAAAAATGTCCCACCGGATTGGAACGGAACCATGAAAAATTTTTTGTTTTTGCTGTTCGTCATGACATTTTTTGCAACCGCCTCTGCCGCAGAATCACCCTTGGGACGTTTGATCGTGGTGACGACTCAAGGGTGTCCCTATTGTCGCGAATTCAGGGAAACGGTGGGTAAGTTCTATCACAAAACCGCCCTCGGCAGACAATTCCCCCTGACCGAAATTGACCAGCTCGATCCACCGGCCGAATATGCCGATCTGGCATGGGAGATTCATTTCATCCCCACGTTTGTGGTTTATAACCGGGATGGAAAGGAAATTGCACGGTTCCGGGGATACCGGGGTGAAGAGTCCTTTTGGTTGGATCTGGAAAAGGCCGTTCACCAGGAAGCCAAACCGGGCAATCCATGAAACATGTTCACGATTCAACACAAGGGTAGATGGGATGTCACTGTTTGAACGATTGAAGATCGGTCTGACCAGAACCCGGGAGCGTTTTTCCAAGGGATTGGATGACCTGCTCAAAGGACGTGGCGTTGATGAGGATTTGTTTGACGATCTGGAGGGATTGTTGATCACCTCCGATTTCGGCCTCGAAACCAGTGTCATGATCATCGAGGAGGTCCGTACCCGTTACCATCGCGACTTGAACCCTGATGGATTGCGTGCGTTGTTACGCCAGGTCATTCTGGAATGGTTGGTTCTGGTTCAGGAAGAACCTCGGCCATGGACCGAAAAACCGCATGTCATTCTGGTCGTGGGGGTCAACGGGGTGGGGAAAACCACCACCATCGGCAAGCTGGCGCATCATTATCGCAGTCAGGGGCGCTCAGTCATGCTGGCGGCGGGGGATACCTTTCGCGCCGCAGCCCTGGAACAGTTACGTCTGTGGGGAGATCGTTGCGATTGTCCCGTCATCGCCCAACAGCATGGGGCCGACAGTGCCTCGGTCATCCATGATGCCCATAATGCCGCCATTTCCCGCGGCTTCGACCTGCTGATCGCCGATACTGCCGGAAGGTTGCACACCAAAGTCAACCTGATGGAAGAACTGAAAAAAATCAAAAGGGTTCTGACGCGTCAAGGATCCAACGCCCCCCATGAGGTCTGGCTGGTCCTTGATGCCACCATCGGCCAGAACGCCCACAGTCAGGTCAAAAAATTTCATGCCGACCTGGGTGTCACCGGACTGATCATCACCAAACTGGACGGTACCGCCAAGGGGGGGGTTGTCGTCGGTTTGGCCAAAACATTTGGTTTGCCGGTCCGGTTCATCGGCGTGGGGGAAACCATGGAGGATCTTCGTCCGTTTGATGCGAATCAATTTGTTGAGGCACTTTTTTAAACCTTACTTTTCAATGGTCGATCCATGCACATCGAGCATCCATCTTTGGGTTTGTGGAACAGCAGACCGGGTATCGTCCTGACGGGGATATGGCTTGCGATCATTTATTGCATTTCCTTTCCATCCCCGGCCCTGACACAATCCTTGTCCGATCAGGAACTCAACGTGTTCCGCAACTATTTTACCGTCTTGGAAAACGGCGGACCCATCGATGAACTCCTTGATCGATCCAATTGGCCCAAGGATGACGGTTTAGCCTCTTATCTGGAGCTGGAATTGCTGTTTCATCCCCGTTACAGTGCCAGCTTGCCGCAGATGATGGATTTTCTCAAACGTTGGCCCAATCATGCACACGGGAAACGGATCGAAAAGATGGTCGAGGTCCGCATTACCCAGACGGCGGGTGAACATGATCTCCTGGCCTGGTATGACCGGCATCCCCCGGTGACCAAGGCGGGACGGGTGTATTACATCCAATTGCTGCTCGAACATCAACGGTCTGCCCAAGCGTATCCTTTATGGCGGGAATTGTACCTTGAGGGGATCTCCTTTCCCGATGATCTGATTCGGATCACCACCCATTTTGAACGGCAATTGGGGACCGCCGACCGGGAAAAACGGGCACGCAACATGATTCTCAAGAACAATCGAGAACCCTTGAAGCAGTTTCTCGAAGGCTTCCCCAAAAACCGCCGCGATTATTTCCTCGCCCTGGACGCAGCCACGGCAGGCGACCAAAAAATGCTTGCCAAATACCTCCCCCGGCTGTCGAAAAAAGAGGCCAACGCCCCGGAACTGTGGTATGCCCGCCTGGAATGGTTACGCAACCGTGGATCCCTGTCCAAAGTGCAAAAAATGGTCCTGGGACGGGAAGGATCATATCTGAACGTCGATGATCGTTGTATTTTGCGCTTTCGTCTGGCCCGGAGTTTCTACAATGATGATCGGGTGTCGGAGGCATTTGAACTGTTGAATCTGAACGTCCTGGAAAAAGGGGCGCAATTGGAAGATTCCCTGTGGCTTGCCGCCTGGAGCGCCCATCGGTTGAAAAAAGAAAAACGGGCGCTGGAATTGTTCAAATTGCTTGGAAGCGAAGCCAAATCGGACCACCGTCGCGCCCAGGGGGCCTGGTGGGCGGCGGAACTGTCACCCACCCGGGAAGCCAAACAGATGTGGATCAACCGGGCGGCCCAGTTTCCCGATAATTTCTATGGCCTGATCGCCTTGGAAACCCGTGACGGGCACCTGCCCCGGCTTCAGGATCCACCAATGGCCTGCGCTATTCTTGAACAACCCCGCATCCAGGAAGATATGCAACGGATGCACCTGTTGCGTTTAGTGGGACGCAATTTTTACAACGGACCGGAAATCGACAACCTTGCCGAACGTTACCGCCTGAACCAGGAAGACCGCCTGTGCCTGGCCATCAAGACCGGGGCCTACGATTATGGCCTGAAACTGGCGCGGGAGATGAAAGGTGGCGGACGGTTGTACTGGTCGGGGCTATATCCCCTGCCCCACTGGCAACCGATGCGGGGATGGGAATTGGATCCGGCGTTGGTCTGGGGGATCGCCCGGCAGGAAAGCATGTTCCTGCCCCGTGCCCAATCCAGCGCCAGTGCCCGCGGATTGTTGCAACTCATGCCCGCCACCGCTGAAGAACAGGCCAGGAAAAGTGAACTCCCCCCCTCCAATCCCGGCCGTTTGCATGACCCCGCCTACAACCTCGCCCTCGGACAAGCCTACATGAAACGAATGTTGAAGGCATTCGATGGCGACCTGGTATTGGCCTTGTGCGGCTACAATGCCGGACCGGGGCGGGGAAAGACTTGGAGTGATCGTCGTCGCACCGAATCGACCCTGACCTTCATCGAAAACATCCCCTTCAACGAAACCAAGAATTATGTCAAACTGGTGATCGGTGGTGTGGTGTATTACCAGTTGCGTCTCCATGGCCAGGGATCGATCCTCTCCCTGATCGATCGGGGCGAACCGGGACCGGGAAAATTAATGATGTAAAATCAAGATCAAACCCTCGGGAGCATCCCTCGCATTCCAAGCGAAGTTTGATCATGTTGCTTGGAAAATGTAAAAATATGGGTTGACAAATTCTCCCGGAATCTCATAGGATTGACCATCCCTTTCTGGGTGTTCCAAAGGTTGTCTTCCTTTGAACTGAAACGGGAAATCCGGTCAGCCAATCCTTGGCGATTCCGGTGCTGCCCCCGCAACGGTAGGCGCATGAAAGGTTCTTCAATGTTGGGAGCCTGATTGCGTAAGCCCGGAGACCGGCCCAGGGAATGGCCTGTGCGCACTGCGGAGGGCAGTGCGGGCGAGCGCCGGGGTGATGCGCCCGGCAGACCCACCGCTTACGCTTCGCCCCTTCGTTCTTTCGCCCCCCTTCCCCTCCCTATTCTTGCTGTGGTCATGAGTTTGTCTCTTGCCGAATGATCGGAGACATTTTGACCTTTGTTGTTTTCGTACCCGGGAGAAGAGTACATGCATATCATGGAGGGATTTCTTCCCATTGAGCATGCCATCGGGTGGCTTGGCATCTCCGCGCCGTTTGTTGTCGCCGGGGTCATTCGCGCAAAACGCATTGTTCGGGAACGGCCCCAGGCGAAAATGATGCTGGCAGCCGCAGGTGCCTTCACCTTCATGCTTTCGGCACTTAAAATGCCCAGTGTCACCGGTTCCTGTTCCCATCCCACCGGCACCGGTCTGGGTGCGGTGGTATTCGGACCGGCAGTCATGTCGGTTCTCGGAATGATCGTGTTGTTGTTTCAAGCGCTTCTGCTTGCCCACGGCGGACTTACAACCCTGGGTGCCAACGTATTCTCAATGGCCATTGTCGGTCCCTGGGTCAGTTGGGGGGTGTGGCGTTTGGCCAGCAGATTGGGGGCATCCATTGCGATTGCGGTATTCCTTGCAGCAACACTGGGCAATTTATCAACCTATATGACCACATCGGTGCAGTTGGCACTGGCATACCCGGATGTATCATCGGGAATCCCTGGTGCCATCATCAAATTTGGTGGTGTCTTTGCGTTTACCCAGATTCCCCTGGCCATCGTCGAAGGGTTGCTGACCGTGGTCGTCATGAACGCTTTGTCGGGTCGTGCCGGTAAAGTCGATGAAATTGAGGCATTGTGTGGTGAGGTCCACCGATGAATCGCCATCGCTCACTGTGGTTGATGGTTGCGGCAGCAATACTCATGTTCCTGCCATTGGCCATTCCCGTTTTTCAAGGTGATTTTGAAGGTACCGACGGTCAAGCCGTGGAGATGATCATCCAAGCCCGTCCCGGCTATCAGCCATGGTTTCAACCCTTGTGGACGCCACCAAGTGGCGAAGTGGAAAGCATGTTGTTTGCCATACAGGCGGCCTTGGGCGCTGGGTTTGTCGGTTACGTCATTGGACGTCGGCACGGATCATCACTGAAGCGTAACGATCATGACGGCGATTGATCGTGTTGCACACTGCAACCGTTGGCGTCATCGTTCCCTCACCGAGAAGGTTGTTTTTGCCCTGGGGATGTTGTTGTTGTCGGTCGTCTTTCCACCCTATCCGGTGGCGGTGATCGTGTTGATGGTCACGATGGCGGCGACCTTGTTCGGGGCTGGCATTCCAGTGCGCGTATGGCTGGCCTGCATCATTGGACCTGTGGGATTTCTGTTCACAGGTGCCATGTTTTTGGCGATTCAGATTGATTCTTCCGGGGTTTCCCTGGCTCCGGAGGGTTTGTTCATTGCAGGGAACATGATGACCCGGGCCTTGGCTGGGTTTGCCTGTTTTTTGTTTCTCGCACTGACCACGCCGACGACAGACCTGCTTGCCGGATTGCGCCGTTCAGGGGTTCCTCCGGAAATCGTCGAAATTGCATTATTGATGTACCGATTTATTTTCCTCCTGGCGGATACTTCTCGCTCCATGAGTCGTGCACAGGCGTCCCGTCTTGGCCATTCGAGCAAATGGCAGCAGTTGCGTTCCCTGGGATTGTTGGTCGCCAATCTGTTGCCGCGTGCCATGGATCAGGGGCGTCGGTTGGAAGTGGGACTGGCGGCACGGGGCTGGACCGGAAACATGCGGGTATTGTCACGGACGGTCCCTCTTTCGATTCCCACCCTGATTCTGGTCATCGTCATTGAACTCGTCATCGCTGCCGCAGGAGTTCATTTTTCATGACGATCCTCAAGGCAGACGCCCTGACCTATACGTTTCCCGGGGGTGTTCCGGCACTTTCTGGATTGAACCTGTCCATCAAACGTGGCCGTAAACTGGCCATTCTGGGGCCCAATGGCTCGGGCAAGACCACACTGCTCATGCATCTCAATGGCACGCTGCGTCCCTCTTCGGGACAAGTGTTTCTGGATGGCCAACCCGTGGGATATTCCCGTCGTGCACTGACTGCATGGCGCAGACGTGTGGGACTGGCATTACAGGATGCGGATGATCAACTGTTTGCTGCGTCGGTATTTGAAGATGTCTCCTTTGGCCCTTTGAACATGGGCCTCGGTGACATTGAAACCAAGGAACGGGTGATCGAAGCGTTGCGCATCATGAATATTGCCGATTTGGCGGATCGTCCGACTCACATGCTTTCCGGCGGTCAGAAAAAACGTGTTGCCATCGCCGGAATCGTTGCCATGCGTCCCGAAGTGTTATTGTTGGATGAGCCCACCTCCGGTCTTGATCATCATGCTTCAGCGCATCTGCTTGCGGTATTGCGCAAGATCTCCGAAGCAGGAACAACACTGGTATTCACCACCCATGATGTCGATCTTGCCTATTCGATTGCGGATGAGGTGGCTTTGTTCAATGAGGGCAAGGTCGTCGCCAAAGGACCCAGTGAAAAAATTTTGGCGGATGATGAAGCCTTGAGCCGAGCCCATTTGAATCCACCGATGCTTTTGCAATTGGCCTTGAAGGCACGTTGCCTGGGTTGGCTGGGTGTGGGGGAATCCCTTCCGCAGACGTTACAGGAAATCCTTGATCTCATGGAACGAAAATCTCGAGATGCTCTGAAACATTGAACGATTACAGAGGTCCGATCATCCACCCCCATTCCCGCGAAGGGTGAACTCCCATTATTTCTTGATCGTTTTCAGGAGCCATGAATCATGAAACAACGCCGGTTGATCAGCTTTGATTGGGCCTTGAAACGTCTTTTGCGCAGCAAGGCAAACTTTGAAATTTTGGAAGGATTCCTGAGCGAACTGCTCAAGGAAGATCTTCGTATTCAAGAAATCCTGGAAAGTGAAGGCAACAAGGATGACAGGCTCGACAAATACAACCGGGTGGACATCAAGGTAAAAAACATGCGTGGGGAATTGATCCTCATCGAATTGCAATATCAACGCGAATGGGACTATCTGCAACGTCTTTTATATGGAACCGCCAAAGCGATTACCGAACATATCAATGAACATGAACCTTATTCCAGCATCCTCAAAGTGATTTCCGTCAACATCATGTATTTCGACCTGGGACAGGGCGCCGATTATGTCTACAAGGGAACGACCACATTCAAAGGATTGCATACAAACGATGAATTGACGCTCAGTGAAGGACAAAAGGCGTTGTTTCATCGCAACTCGGTGCCAGAACTCTTCCCGGAATATTATTTGATCAAGGTGAATCGCTTTAACGATGTGGCGCGAGATTCCCTGGATGAATGGATTTATTTTTTGAAAAACGAGGAAATTCGTGAAGGATCCACCGCCCGTGGTCTGGTCAAAGCCAAAGAACAGCTTGATATATTGAAACTGTCTGAACCGGAACGACGGGCCTACGAACGATACAAGGATGACCTCCATCATCAGGCCAGCCTGGTGCAATCAAACTATGGCCTTGGAAAACTGGAAGGTCGGGAGGAAGGTTGGAAGGAAGGTCGGGAGGAAGGTCGGGAGGAAGGTCGGGAGGAAGGTCGGAAAGAGGGCGAGCAGATGGGTGAAAAAAAAGGCGAAGCCAAAATACTGCTCCGTCTGTTGCAACGTCGCTTTGGTCCGGTACCGGAGTGGGTCGAAAAAAAAATCATCCAAGCGGAATCTTCCGCTTTGGAGGTATGGAGTCTCAAAATTTTTGACGCCCAATCGTTGGACGATGTTTTTTCGCACCAGGGATGATGCATTGTCCACGAAAAGAAAAAGGGGATGGCCCTTTCAAGCCATCCCCTTCGGGTTCTGCACTGAAGACATTCAGATCAGAAAATCATCTTGATCCCCGCCTGAGCATAGAAGGCGTTGTCTTCGTTGGTCCGATTGATCCCCTCCGGGCTGACCACTGCCGCTTCCAAAGAGAGCGTGGTGTCTTTTTGGATATCGGTAGAGAGGAGCAGGCTGCCACCCGTCGCGGAATCCCAGGTACCACCCGCTTGGGCTTCCGTCACTTCCGCATAGTCGATCATGGGATTGATGGTCCAACCCGCCGCTTTGACTTTGAGGCCCACACCAATACCCGTCATATTTTCGCTGGGAGAGGTGTTGGTGCCTGCGCCAACGGCAAAGTTGTTCATCAGATCGATTCCATTGGGGCCGCCTTGGTCCCAGGTCGCCGACCACACCATGTTGTCGTTGGTGATATTGTTGAAATCTTCAGAGGCGACAAAACCGTAGGCATTCCATTCGCCAAATCCGGTGCTGCCATTCAAACGCAACGCACCCAAAATTCCAGAGCTGGACCACAGATTGGAAATCTTGGAACCGGTCGTGTCCTGCGACAGGTCATAGCCATCCTCATAGATCACCGTACCCACCGCATTGACATAACCCAGCTTGCCACTCAAGGTCAAAGCAGCCCAAATATTGCTGCCATCAGTGGTGGCACAGGGCGTCGTCGCACCGCAGACGGTTTCCAACACTTCCATGAAATCGGAAGCTTCTTGAAGATCGGCATAAGCCAGGGTGAAATTGTAATCAGCCAGACCCGCCTTGCCGAACAGGCTCATGGCCCACAAATTGGCGTCGTCGCTATCGGCACCCTTGCCCGCATCATTACCCGAGGACGCCCCCGTGGACATGTCTTCGTTGATGCGAATGTTGCCCACCACGGCAGTCACGTTGCCAAAGGTTTTGGAGAGCAACAGGCCACCATTGGAAGAAAGGTCATCACCCACCAGGATGGTGTCATTAAGGGTGATGGGCATTTCACCAAATTTGACGCCAATGCCCCATGCTTCGGTTTCCAACCACATTTGCCGGATTTCCCAGGGATCGGCCAGGTTGACGACATTGGAAACCTGGGTGTTCGATACCCCACCGGCCGCACCGGTATCGGAAGAAACCGAACCCAGATCAGCACCTTCGATCACCGCTGAATCAAGCACCTGGACCCGCATGTGCGCATGGCTTTTTTCCGAAGCGATCATGTCGGTGCTCAACATCAATTCGTGGACATAAGCCTCACCCCGATCCGATGGAGCGACTTCATCAATCATGTTGGCGTCATACATTTGCCAACGGCCCATGTATTGACCTCCCAACTTGACTTCACCTGCATCGGCATAAGAAGTCCACGCAGCGGCAACCGCAGCCAAACCAAGAATCAACGATTTTTTCATCAGCTTTTTCCTTGTTGAAAAGAGTCTGTTTCCGGATATTCCGGATTGATTGTCAGTGGAATCCCCGCAGGATTCAGCAATGACCTGATATCGATTCCAAAAAAATGTCGCCCATCCTTATGAATCACAGTTCAAACTTACCCTGGATCATCGCAATAAAAAGGCCATAATCGCAAATCTTGGCAAATTTATCTCAACTGATTGAAATCAAACAAAAATAAAATCTGCTGCGCACCTGTTGCCAAAAAACACACCCTGTCATGCTTTTGCCACACTCTTCCGCAAGCAAGCAACGGATCATAAATTGATCACACGGCGTCTGAATATTGGGCAGACTGATGCATTTCATGGCAACGTTTGAAAGGGGTGAGGGTGGATAATCTATTGAATTTTTTGAAATTCAAATGATATCCAATCATTTGGTAAACCCTTGTCCGCATTATTTCAAGCACAAAAGCAGTGTTGCATCATCGCATCAGAACAGAATCAAAAAAAAAGGGGCGGCCCAATTGAGCCACCCCTTTCTTTCATACATGATACAGCGTGTCGATCAGGTCAAATCAGAAGGCCATCTTGATGCCAGCTTGGGCATAGAAGGCATTATCTTCATTGGTCCTGTTGATCCCTTCGGGATTGACCAACGCCGTTTCAAGCAACAGCGTGGTGTCTTTCTGGATCTGGGTGGAAAGCAGCAAGCTGCCGCCAACCGCAGAGTCCCAAGTGCCACCCGCTTGCGATTCGGTCACTTCGGCATAGTCGATCATGGGGTTGATGGTCCAACCCGCTGCCTTGACTTTGAGGCCCACACCAATACCCGTCATGTTTTCGCTGGGGGAGGTGTTGGTCCCTGCGCCGTTGGCGAAGGTGTTCATCAGGTCGATACCGCCCGGTCCGCTTTGATCCCAGGTTGCCGACCACACCATGTTGTCGTTGGTGATGTTGTTGAAGTCTTCGGAAGCGACAAACCCGTAGGCGTTCCATTCACCAAAGCTGAGGCTACCGCTCAGACGAAGGGCACCGAGGAGTCCGGAGCTGGACCACATGTTGGAAATCTTGGAACCGGTGGTGTCCTGGGACAAATCATAGCCATCTTCATAAATGATGGTACCGACGGCGTTGACATAACCCAGTTTGCCGCTCAGGGTCAAAGCTGCCCAAATGTTGCTGGCGTCGGTGGTGGTGCAGGGGGTGGTCGCACCGCAGACGGTTTCCAGGACATCCATGAAATCGGAAGCTTCCTGGAGGTCGGCATAGGCCAGGGTGAAGTTATAGTCCGCCAGACCCGCTTTTCCGAACAGGCTCATGGCCCACAGATTGGCGTCGTCGCTGTCGGCACCCTTGGTGGCGGCACCCGCTGCGGTCAGATCATTGATCGAGCTGCCGGTGCTCATGTCTTCATTGATACGAATGTTGCCCACAACGGCGGTCACATTGCCGAAGGTTTTGGAGAGCAACAATCCACCATGGGAAGAGGTATCTTCACCGACGAGGATCTTGTCGTTGAGGGTGATGGGCATTTCACCAAATTTCAAACCGATGCCCCAGGCTTCGGTTTCCAACCACATTTGCCGGATTTCCCAGGGATCAGCCAGGTTGGCCACATTGGAAACCTGGGTGTCGGAAACGCCGCCCGCCGCTCCGGTATCGGAGGAGACGGAACCGAGGTCGGAACCTTCGATCACTGCGGTATCAAGAACCCGGACCACCATGTGGGCATGGCTCTTTTCCGAGGCGATCATGTCGGTTTTCAGTTGGAGACGATGAACATAACGCTCGCCGGTGTCGGCAGGAGCCACTTCATCGATCATGTTGGAGTCATACATCTGCCAGCGGCCCATGTAGTAGCCACCCAGTTTGACTTCACCAGCATCGGCCAGGGGAGCCCAGGCAGCGGCGGCCAACGCGGCCGCACCAAGAATCAGTGTCTTCTTCATACTTCTCTCCTTAGTTTGAAAACCCGCTCCCGGAAGCCCCGGAAACTTCGTTTGTGACAACAATTGAATCAATGGGTCTGCATCCAAAATCAGCTCGGCCACCGTGCCCGATCCCGACCAATGCTCATGCTCATTTGCAACACCGTGTTGCCAATTCGCAACAACCCTGTGGAATGCCTTATAGATGAACTTTACGAACTCGTCAAGAAAAAAAATCTATCATGACCTTTGCCACTGAGGATCGGGAAGCTTGCTCAATCAAGGAATTTCTTGGTTTCCCATGTGATCGCCAGGGGTATGGCCGCTGTTGCCCGTGGATAATGCAACATGGAGGCCAGATTTGATTAATTGCACGGGCATATATTATATTTGGTTGAAATAATGATATTTTTTAAGATTCACCCACCCTGTTGCAAAATAGCATCCCTGTCTTGTTTTCATGATACACCCCGGGAGATGTTGCTTTTCTGCCATTCTCTTTTGCCAAGGAAATGGCGTAGGATGGAGATGTGACATATCGTCCACGGGTCCAGGCGATTTTTTGTTCACTCGAAAAATGATACGATCGGCACAAAGATGCCCAGGGGGAAGATTGGAATCATGACCATGGAACATGAAACGACCATTTTATCAGCCCGGGAGACGCTATCAACGCTTGATGCCTTGGCGGCTCGATTGGCCGGGACCATCACCCGGCCCGATAAACGGGTGGTTGTGGGGATTCGCCGGGGAGGGGCGATTGTTGCGCAATTGCTGCGCGACCGTTTGAATCATCTGTTGGGACGGCAACTGCCTTTGGGTTTTCTCGATATATCCTTTTATCGGGATGATCTGAACACGGTCGGTCCCAATCCGGTGGTGGCACCGACCGATCTGGAGATGGACATCGACGACAAGCGGATCGTTTTAGTGGACGATGTTCTTTTCACCGGCCGCACCATCCGTGCGGGGTTGAATGCCCTGTTCGACTATGGACGGCCGGAGCGGGTTGATCTCCTGGTATTGGTGGACCGGGGGTGTCGGCAACTGCCGATTCAACCCGATTTCGCCGGATTGGTCATGAATGCGGGCCGCAACGAGACGGTCAAACTGGTCACAGGCCCCGAAGGATGGAAGGTCGTATTGAAACAGGTCAAACGAGCGTCATGATTCCGACGCTTTTCATGGGCACCCCGGAGATAATCGGACGGCAACAACGATGAGCGCCAATCATTGGAATCGGAAACACCTGCTCAGCATGCGGGACATTGGTCGGGGAGAGATTCTCTCCATTCTTGACACCGCCGCCTCGTTTCGTGAAGTCAATCATCGCGACATCAAGAAGGTACCCACCCTGCGTGGAAAGACCATCATCAATCTGTTTTATGAAAATTCGACCCGGACCCGGACCTCATTTGAACTGGCGGGCAAACGGATGAGCGCCGATGTGATCAACATGAGCGTCGCATCCAGTTCGGTCAAGAAGGGTGAAACGCTGATCGACACCCTGGCCACCTTGCAGGCGATGAATCCGGATGTGGTTGTGGTCCGTCATTCGGAATCGGGGGCACAGGAATTTTTGGCGCGCAACCTCAATGCGGCCATCATCAACGCCGGGGATGGCCGTCATGCCCATCCCACCCAGGCGCTGTTGGACATTCTGACCATCCATGATCACCTGCCCAACATGGGACGCGAAGATTTTCAGGGACTCAAAGTCGCCATTTGCGGGGATATCCTGCATTCGCGGGTAGCCCGATCCAATGCCCAGGGGTTGGCCACCATGGGGGCGGAGGTTCGTTTCGTCGGACCGCCGACCTTGATTCCGGCCAAGGTGGAGGAGGCATTCAACGTCAAGGTATTCCACCGCATGGAAGAGGGGATTGCGGGGGTCAATGTGGTGATGATGCTCCGGTTGCAGCAGGAACGGATGGCCAAAGCCTATGTCCCCAGCATTCGCGAATATTTTCACTATTGGGGATTGACGAAACAACGTTTGGCCCTGGCTTCGGCAACCGCCATCGTCATGCATCCCGGGCCGATGAATCGCGGGGTGGAAATCGCCTCGGAGGTGGCGGATGACCTGGAGCGTTCGGTCATTTTGAAACAGGTGGCCAACGGATTGGCCATCCGCATGGCGGTATTGTACCGTTTGTGTACACCCGGATCGAGGAGTTGAGGCCATGGAACCAGGGGGATGTATCTTGATCAAAGGTGGCCGCGTGGTGGATCCGGCCAACAACCTGGATGAAACGGCGGATGTATTGATCGAAAACGGGGTGATCCGTGCCGTTGGCCGACCCGAGGTGCCGAGCGATTGTCGCATCATTGATGCGGATGGCCTGGTGGTGGCGCCGGGGTTGGTGGACATGCATGTTCACCTGCGCGAGCCGGGGTATGAATACAAGGGGACCATCGCCAGTGGCACCCGGTCCGCGGCGGCGGGGGGGGTGACCTCGGTGGCGGCGATGCCCAATACCCGTCCGGTCACCGATGATCCCAGCGTGGTCGGCCATGTCCTTGACAAGGCCCGGGTCGGGGGGGTTGTCAATGTTTATCCCGTCGGTGCCATCACCAAGGGACTCAAGGGGGTGGAACTGACCGAATTCGGGTTGATGCTCGAAGCGGGATGTGTCGCTTTTTCCGATGACGGGGCAACCGTCGCCGATGCCGGGGTCATGCGGCGGGCGTTGGAATATGCGCGTGCCTTTGGTGCATTGATCATTCAGCATGCCGAAGATCCCAGTCTGGTTTCCGAAGGGTGCATGAATGAGGGGGTCACCTCCAGCCGTCTGGGATTGCCGGGGATTCCGGCGGAATCGGAATCGATCATGGTGGACCGGGACATTCGCCTGGTGCAGTTGACGGGGGGCCGTTATCACGTCGCCCATCTTTCCACCGCCGGGGCATTGGAAGCGGTGGCGGGTGCCCAGGCCAAGGGGTTGCCGGTCACGTGTGAAGTGGCACCGCATCATTTTTCCCTGACCGAAGAGGCGGTCAATGGTTATGATACCTATGCCAAGATGGCCCCTCCGTTGCGCAGTGAATTTGATCGCAAGGCGCTGTTGGAAGGTTTGGCCCGGGGGACCGTTTCGGCCATCGCCACCGATCACGCCCCCCATGACGAGGACAGCAAAAAAGTTGAATTCTGTTGTGCCGCCAACGGGGTCGTCGGTTTGGAAACCTTGCTCCCCGTCAGCCTGGAGTTGGTTGCCGGTGGCATCATGACGTTGTCGCAATGCCTTGCGCTCATGACGTGGAAACCGGCCCGTCTTTTGGGGATTCAGCGTGGGGTATTGACCCCTGGTTTTCCCGCCGATGTGGTTTTGTTCGATTTGATGGAGGCGTGGCAGGTTGATTCGGGACGATTGCATGGCAGTGCCCGCAACACCCCGTTTCATGGACGCAAGGTGCGTGGCCGGGTCAAAAAAACATTGGTTTCTGGCAAGATTGTGTTTGAGGAAGAAAAATATTAATATAATCAACTGTTCGGCACGCCCTTTATAGTGAAAGAAAAAAGGGGTCTGGGGGATTGCCCCCGGGGTGTTGATTTTATTTTTGAATTTAAACAAAAAGGTTTCCATGCTCAAGCTTTTGACTTTGTTTTCAAGGTGAAAACAAAATCAAAAGCAAAAATTGGAGCTTTTTTAAAGTCAAAACCCTGGGGGCAATCCCCCAGACCCCTTTTTTCTTTTAATAATTTTTCCGAATGTCAACACGCCCCAATCCTCCACGACGAATTCGCGTCCGAGTCCATGAAAACCGTCCCCTGGGCGGTCGCATGCATGGATTGACGCTTGACGCCCCGGCGATTGCCAGGCAAGCCCGGCCGGGACAGTTTCTCCAAATGGATTGCCACCCTTCCTTGACGTTGCCACGTCCTTTTTCAATCATGAACACCGACCCCGAAACGGGCATGGTGGAAGTTTTTTACAAAGTGGTGGGGGTGGGAACGGGGTACATGGAACAATGGCGTCCCGGCGATCAACCATGGGTTTTGGGGCCTTTGGGATCTTCCTTTACCGAACCACCGGAGGGATGCCGGGCGGTGTTGGTGGCGGGAGGGGTGGGATTGGCCCCCTTGCGTTTTTGGGCGGATCGATTGCGGCAGCGGGGGATCGGGGTGACCCTGTTGTGGGGATTGGAAGCGGAAACGGTCCCTTTTGCAACGGTTCCAGCACGGATCGGGCTGCCGGGGGGGGTGATTGAATCCCCTTTGGCGCTGGCGCGGGAGGAACAACGGGGGATCGTCACCCGGTTGGCCTCGATCACAAAGAAACCAGGCTTTTTCCATGGTTGGGTGAGCGATCTGTTGCATCAGGTCCTTGAAGGGACCAGGGGTGCGGATGGACCGGTGCATCTTTATGTCTGTGGTCCGACGGCGATGATGGTGGCCGTGACGGAACTTGCGAAACAATGGAAGCTGAAGGGAGAAATTTCGCTGGAAGGGACGATGGCGTGTGGTTTTGGCGGTTGTGCCGGTTGCGCGGTTCCGGTATACCATGGGGATGATTGGCGTTTTGTCCGAAGTTGTACCGAAGGGCCGGTCTTGCCTTTGGATCAGATTTTGTGGCACATTCCGGAGGTGAATACCAATAGCTGCAACAAAGAAGGGGAAAGGAGATCCTGTCTCTGATGCGTACCTTTTCGTTGATGCTGTTGACCTTGTGGTTTGGGGTCGCTGGCTGGATGGTTTCGGCTTCTGGCAATGAAAAAGCTTCATTGCGTCAACCCGCTTATATCAGCAACGCCTATTTTTCCGACAAGATGGTGGAACAGGGCGATGCGGTGCAACCGACCTCGGTCGTCAAATCGTTGCAACCCCGATCCCAGGGGGTGGCGGGGTATTTCATTCTCGATCTCGTGTTGACCAGTACCGGATCGCACCATTTCAAGGTCAACATCATCGACCACAAGGGTGACAAAATCACCGATCTCGATTTCCCCCCGGTCCAGGCCAACAAGGATGACACCCTGCCTTTGTATACCGCTGCGGGTGGATTGTCGGGAGCATTTTTTCCGGGGCTGTGGTTTTTCAAGGTGTATGATCAGCTCGATGGCGGTTTATGGGATCATCTGGGTACGTTTTCCATCATGATGATCACTCCGGAAGCCGAAAAGAAAGCAGAGGCAGCGCAACCCAAGACGCTGTGAATGGACGGACTTCAACGTTTCCCGGCGGAAAAAGGAGGTCTGTTGACAGCACCTGCTTGCCCTGGGACGCTTAGTTGAGGTAGGATTCCGGGCGGTTTCGTAAGGGTATTTGGTGATCAGGATGATCTTTTTCCTTCCTGTCCCCCTTTGAATCCAACAGGCTTAGTTCCCAACGGATTTCCCGGGGTGTAGCGCAGTCTGGTAGCGCATCGGCTTTGGGAGCCGAGGGCCGGAGGTTCAAATCCTCTCACCCCGACCATTCGCCCGATCCATGGCCCAACCCATGGCTTGGCAGGCGCGGGACGTCAGGCAGAGTTTCACCAGCGCCCGTGGCTCAATCGGATAGAGCAACGGCCTTCTAAGCCGTAGGCTGCAGGTTCGAATCCTGCCGGGCGCACCAGATTTTGGTGCCCTTGGTCATTGTAACAAACGCTGTATCGGATCGGGCACGGTATGTTATGATGTCGCCTCGATCCGCTCGCATGGCGAACGTAGCTCAGTCGGTAGAGCCCCGGATTGTGATTCCGGTTGTCGCGGGTTCAAGTCCCGTCGTTCGCCCCAATTTATTGCAGACTGATAGTGCTTAGAGGAGGACGCCGTTTTGTTAAAAAGCGATAAAGACTATTTAAAATTCGATGCGAAAGCATCAACTGTGGTTGTAAGTGGGGGGGGGGGGGGGGGGGTAATAAGTCTTCAATACAGGGTTTTGGTTTTTTACGCTTCATATTGGCTTCGGTAGTTGCAGCTTTTCATTTTTCTTCGCTCATAGTTTCTGATCAAAATATTTTTAGAAAATATGGTGCTGGTTTTTTTGGAGTCTCTCTATTTTTTGTCGTTTCCGGATTTTTTGTCACCAATATGGTTGTCAGTAATAAAATTCTAATAAAAAATCCAACTCGGTTCTTGATCAATAGGGCATTACGCATTTTTCCAACTTATTATCTAACACTCGTTTTTTTCTCTATCCTGCCTGTAGTTAAAATCCACTTTTTAAATTATCAAATAATACGCTTCGACTCATTTTCAGTTTATGGATTTCGCCAATTTTTAATCGAGATTGCTAACTACTGGTGTTCTCTTTGGGCTTATTTATTGTTGATTTTTCGGAATACAAACGTTGCTTTTGAAAAAGATTGGAATCCTGCTCTTTGGACGATTGACGTTGAGCTTCGTGCTTATTTACTAATGTTCGCTGTTGTTATTTTTTTAAGGAGATCTAGGGATAACTATTGTGAATTTCTTAATTTAACAATGTTGATACGTGTTATATTTCTTGCGGCAATCATTGATTTTGCAAGTGTATTTGTTTCGCCGATGTTAATGGGTAGTATTTTTACCTCTCATAGCGCTGGAATGTTCAAATTTTTTGAACTTGCTTTCTCCCCAGTTACAAATGCGGCAGGAATTCTTTACCATTTACCATTCTTTCTTTTTGGTTCGGCTCTTGCTCTACGAAACCACACGGCGCAGGAAATTTATCGAAAAAAGATTAAAAATTTTCTTTTATTTTTCTTTATTATATCTAATATAATGTATTGGCACTATGTAGGAACTCATCAATCGCTTACCGATGAACCGCGAATTATTTCAACGGTTCTTTTTTGTTTTTCAAGCATTTTTATTTATTATTTGGCTAATAGCAAATTGGAATTCCCCATTTCTGGTCGAAATCTTGACAATCTGGCGGGTGATCTTTCATATCCCATTTATCTGCTGAATGTACCGCTCGCTTATAGTTTTCGCGGGCTATATAACTTTGAACCTTTTATGAACCTTTTATTTGCGGTGTTCGCTATATTTTCCTTATCTTTTATTTTTGTTTTTATCGAAAAGCCGCTTAGAACAATCAGAAAGAAAGCAATGATTGCTGCGAACTGTTTGCCTCCAACAAAATGATGATTTACGCGGCAATGATACGATTGATGATTGGCGGTTGTTTAAAATATGAAAGGGTGCGGTGCTTTACGAACCAGGGCGTATTGACTTCATGATCAAGAAAAAAAAGGGGTCTGGGGGATTACCCCCAAGGTTTCGGCTTCGGTAATCGATCAAAATCATTTAAAGAAGAACCTTGGGGGACTTCGTCAGAGAACCGTTGGGATGCGGCCCGGTCCAAGCGGTGATACCTGAGTCAGAAGCATTAGAGGCCCATGGATGAGTAGCCCAATCAAACAGCATTGAAAACAGTCACATTGATTTCACCTACCCGGTGTTCTGTTTCCCAAAGATCATAGATCATTTGCTGTGACAACCAACTTTCCGGACTTCCTCCGAAGGACTTGGAAAGGCGGATCGCCATTTCCGGTGAAATGCCGGACCGGCCATTCAGAAGAGAGGAAAGCGTTTTCCGGGTGACCCCCAAACCCTCTGCCGCCTTGGTCACTGAAAGTCCCAGTGGAGCGAGACACAATTCCCGGATCACTTCACCCGGATGTGGTGGATTGTGCATACGCATTGGGTTTTTCCTTTCCGCTCAATGATCGTCCAAATCATCAACGTCAACGACATCATTCCCCTGGAAGCGGAAGGTGACGCGCCAGTTTCCAGAAACCCAAACCGACCAGTGACCACCAAGATCCCCGTCCAGTTGGTGAAGCTTCAATCCCGGAAGATTCATGTCCCAGGGGTCATGACCGGCTTCAAGCCGGGCCAGGATCAGGCGCAGCCTCCCCTCGTGTTCAGGTTTGATCTTGCACCTTGAGCCAGTTTCAAAATTGAGCTTCATGCCTTGATGTCGGAAATGGATGATCACGCCCCAAGTGTAACCTGTTACGTTTCATGGTCCAATTCAATCACGACATGACCATCTTCCCATTTCCGTTTTCAATGGCAAGGTAAACGTCGCAGCCCTTGGATGATAGGTCGTATTTTTATTCTTCAAAATTTATAGTTTTAATTAAGATTTGCGCTACGGTGGAGATATCAGGAAATCTTTTAGGAATAATTGTCTGACGATGCACTGGACAAAGGCTTCAGGAAGTTCGGGAACATCGGAACAGTCAATCTCTTCATCGTTTCTTGAACCCGTCGCTCCCAATCGGTGTGGTATTCGTTTTAGACATTGTTCTTATTCATTTAAAAATCTATGACGGTAGCCAGATTTCCTTTGTTCCTCTGACCGCCCTCTTGATTCGATAGTGCCAGATGGCGCGGCAATTCTGATGCGGTCACCAAAATAATGTTCTGCCCATTCAAAATCATTGAAATCGTGCTGATTGCATTGGTGAGATAACCATCGACCCATCAGGCCACAAATCCAATCGGCACATTGAAGGGTTTGATAAAGGTGGCTTTCCAACTGAAATGGAGGTTCAAGAAGGGTGCGCACACCATCTTCGCCAAACATGGTTTGGGAAGCAGCTTTCACCAAAGCCGTCCGTTCCTGGTGTTGATCCAGCATTAGAACAAATGTGTCGTTGGTACGGGAAAATTTCAGGTCGAGAAGACGAATAGCCTTCGTCAACCCCACCCGATATAGAGCTTTGGAATCATGATTTGCGGGAGGTTGATATTTATTCAATCCCGAGTAGAACAATTCGCCACCATCCCGTTGGATTCGGTTGATAAAGCGGTTGGTAGCTGCTCTAAGATCTGGATATTTTCTAATATTTTTCACCGTATAAAGAGATGATCCTTTTTTCTCCCACTGTGCTGGATGTTTGCCGGAACGTTTCAGTTCCCATGCAAGAAGGTTATTTTTTAGCTGGTAGAACCATGTCGCAAAACAACGAACTTTATCATAAGGAAGAATGAACCCAGCCAAACCGAAAACCGGGCTGGTGTTGTATCTGGGGTGGGTACGGGAAATGAATGGTCCATCGTGTCCAAATTCGTCAAGATATACAAAATGAAGCATAACATCATCCTTCAAAAACGCGGAAGCCTGCGGACAGAAGTCCACAGGCCCCGGAAAGGGTGCGGTTTTAGAAACCGCTACCCATTGAAAAGTGTACCATTTCCATCCGCCATTTTGTCAACAACAATCCTGCAGAACGCATGCCGGAACCAGGCACAAAAAGTCCGCAATAGTCTGATGGGTGCGGATCCGCTCTTTGAGGGATTTTCGACCCCGTGCCCTCATCATCACTCCTGGCCATCCCGGGAGTCAAAGGGGTCAAGCGGAATTTGTTGGACGGGGTTGGCCGGGGTCGGATACAGTATTCTGGACCTGCCAACAACGCTCGCCAAATTTGGCGAACGAACAAGGACACTTTTCCTAATCGATGAACCATGAGTACCGCCATCCCATTTGACACACTGGCCTTTGTGAAGGAACTGGAACGTGCCGGGATTCCCACCGCCCAGGTGAAGCCCAGGTGAAGGTATTGGCTACGTTCATGCGGCAGATGGATGCCCGTGTGGATGATCTCGCGGCCAAACGCGACAAGCAGAATGAAGAAAAACTGGACACCCTGGCGGACCGCAACGAACAACAGGTCAAAGGTCATCTGGATGGTCTGGCGACCAGGCAAGAGTTGGATCTCAAGCTGGCCACTGTGGAAGCCAACCTCAAACGAGATATCAAAGAGCTGGAAGCCAATCTCAAGCGTGACATGAAAGAATTGGAACTCCGCATGGTCATCAAGTTGGGTGCCATGTTCCTTGCCGCGTTCGGCCTTTTGCGTCTTTGGCCAATCCCCGTGCAATCCGTCCCCCCCGCCCCTGCCACTCAAGAGATGCGTCTGCCCAACCCTCCAACCGCCGCCCCCGTCCCCCCACCCATCCGTTGAAAATGATGTCAACACCCCCTGGAACGATTTCCATGTCCGACGATGCCCAATCCCTCAACAAACAGATCGCTGCCATTTTTTTCCGCTGACTCCTTTCGGAACATCGGCTCAAGCAGGTAGTATTCCCTGGAGATCAACCCTTCTGGTGTGACCGGGGGGGAGACCAAACGAACCGAAGGTTGGGAATCCGCCGTCGATGAAGATTTTGATTGTCGGTTTGAATCATAAGACCGCGCCGGTTGCCGTGCGGGAAAAAATTGCGCCCAACGAGGAGCAATTGACTCAATGGCTGCGGGAATTGACGGAGCTTGAAGGGGTTGAGGAGGGATTGGTCCTTTCCACCTGCAACCGTTTTGAGGTCTGGCTGGTGTGCAGCAAGGGGGATCATGCCCAGGCGGTGACGATTCGATTGTTGGCGCACAAAAGTCAAATGGCCACCGAAGTGTTGGAACCGCACCTTTACATCCATGAAGGGGAGGCGGCGGTCGCCCATGGATACCGGGTGGCGGCCAGCCTCGATTCCCTGGTCGTCGGTGAGGCCCAGGTTCTGGGCCAGGTCAAACAAGCCTGGCAGCGGGCGACGGAAGTGGGCAGTTGCGGGTCGGTCCTGGGTCGTTATTGCCATCAGGTGTTCCGCGTCGCCAAAAAGGTTCGCAGCGACACGGGTCTGGCCAAAAATCCGGTCTCCATCGCCTCGGTGGCGGTCGCCCTGGCGCGAAAAATATTCGGAACCCTGGAAGGGCATGTCTGTCTGCTCATCGGTGCCGGTGAAATGTGTGAACTGGCGGCCCGTCATCTGGCGGGGCAAGGGGTGCGCATCCTGGTCGCCAATCGCACCCTGGAACGGGCACGGGAACTGGCGGCACGGTTCGATGGGGCGGCGTTTGGCCTGGAAGATCTGGGACAACGGCTGGCCGAGGCCGACATCATCCTTTCCTCCACCGGGGCGATGCGTCCCATTGTCAGTGCCGACATGGTTCGCGCCGCGTTGCGCCAGCGGCGGTATCGGTCGCAATTCTACATCGATATCGCCGTTCCCCGTGACCTGGCCCCCGAAATCGCCCAGATCGACAATGCGTTTTTGTACGATCTGGATGATCTGGAAAAAATTTCGCGTGACAATCGCCAAGACCGCAACCAGGAAATCGATGCCGCCGAATTCATCGTCCAGAATGGTGTCGCCGAATTCATGAGTTGGATGCGCTCCCTGGAGGTGGTCCCCACGCTGGTCGCCTTGCGCCAATCCCTGGAACAAATCCGCGACCAGGAAGTTGAAAAAGCATTGAAGGGGTGGACCCATTTGCCCCGGGAAGACCGTGAACGGGTGGTCAATCTGGCCCGAATCCTGGTCAACCGTATCCTGCATGTCCCTTTGACCCAATTGCGTGAACAGGGTACGGGTGAAGAAGGTGCCTTTCTGGTCGATGCGGCCAAAAAACTGTTTCGGTTGGGTGATGAACCCCAGACTGAAATTCAACCCATGAATCAATAAACCATCCTTGTAGATCCATCATGTCCTTTTTGTCGAAACTCAATGATCTGACACGGCGTCATGGCGAATTGGCGGCGCTTTTGTCCCAGGCCGAAGTCATGGCCGATTCGGGCCGTTATTCCCGCCTCAGCCGCGAATATGCCGGTCTGGATCCGGTTGTGGGTGCCTACAGGGAATTTCAGGCCATCGAGGAAGAAATCGCCGCGACCGAAGCCTTGATGGCGGAATCGGCGGAGGATCAGGAATTACGTCTCCTGGCCAAAGAGGAACGGGAGTTGTTGCAGAAACGGCGGGAGCAGGCGTGGCGGGAATTGCAATTGATGTTGTTGCCCAAAGATCGCAATGATCA
The DNA here is from genome assembly GCA_002753735.1 of Magnetococcales bacterium DCbin4. Lineage (GTDB taxonomy): Bacteria > Pseudomonadota > Magnetococcia > Magnetococcales > UBA8363 > UBA8363. Next base: position 45,076 of record PEAN01000001.1, on the reverse strand, counting down.
GAAAAACGCCATTCTGGAAATCCGGGCGGGGACCGGGGGGGAAGAGGCAGCCCTCTTTGCGGGTGAAATGTTGCGCATGTACCAACGTTTTGCCGAATCCCAGGGTTGGCGGATGGAATTGTTGTCCACCCATGCGACCGATTTGGGGGGGTTTAAGGAAATCATCCTCATGGTGAGTGGCAGGGGGGTGTTTTCATCGCTCAAATTCGAGTCGGGTGTCCACCGGGTGCAGCGGGTTCCGGTCACCGAGGCGGGGGGACGGATTCACACCTCGGCGTGTACGGTGGCGGTATTGCCCGAGGCGGAAGAGGTGGATGTGGTCATCAATGAGCGTGATGATTTACGCATTGATGTGTTTCGTTCCTCGGGACCGGGGGGACAGAGTGTCAACACCACCGATTCGGCGGTACGGATCACCCATTTGCCGACGGGGCTGGTCGTCGTGTGCCAGGATGAAAAATCACAGCATAAAAACAAGGCCAAGGCGTTGAAGGTCTTGAAGGCGCGTTTGTATGACATGGAACTGAAGGCTGCCGAAGAGGCCCGTTCGCGTGATCGCAAGGGGCAGGTGGGGAGCGGGGATCGGTCGGAACGGATTCGTACCTACAATTTTCCGCAGGGACGTTTGACCGATCATCGGATCAATCTGACGATTTACCGGTTGGATCAGGTGATGCAAGGCGATTTGGAAGAGGTGATTTCCGCCCTGGCCAATGATCATCAGGCAAAGCTGCTTGCCGCGTTTGCCGATGCCCCCGCCGAAAACAATTGACCAGAAAAAAATGGGTCTCAAGGGATTACCCCAAGGACTGTGATTTCAAAAACAAAGTCAAAGGCGGAGCATGGAAACCTTTTTATTTAAAATCAAAGTCCTGGGGGCAATCCCTTGAGACCCATTTTTTTTCTTGATCCCTAAAACCTTCTTCGGGGAGGGAATCCCCCCAATCCGGAACGCGCCGCAACCCGCAACCCCCGATGTTCCACCACCTCCGCAGGAATCTCCTTGAGAAACCGGGAAGGAAGGGCGGGTTCGTTGCGATTGAACATGAACCGTTGTCGCGCATGGCACAAATACAACCGTTCCTTCGCCCGGGTCATCCCCACATAGGCCAAACGACGCTCCTCCTCCACCCCCGAAGCCTCATCATTCAAAGCAAGCTTGTGCGGTAACAACCCCTCCTCCATCCCCACCAGGAACACCAAAGGAAATTCCAATCCCTTGGCCGCATGCAAGGTCGAAAGGACCACACTGTCGGTCACCGATTTTGCCGCATCCGCCGGATCGGCATCCAGCACCACCCGCTCCATGAATCCGGCAAGATCGGTTTCCTGTTGCAGAAAAGATTTCAATTCAATAATGTTCTCAAACCGTTCCTCACCCCGATCCCCGGTTTGGACCCATTCCTGATAGCCACTCTCCTTCAACAAGAATTCCAATACCTCGCCCGGCAGATATCCTGAATCAAGGAGTCCCGCCGCCTTTTCGATCAGGGCCACGAATTCGGCCAATGGACCCGTCGTCGCCTTGCCCAACCGATTTTCTGCAACCACCACCCTGGCCCCGGCGAACAAACTGCCTTCACGTTCCCGCGCCGCCTGCTGAATGGTGGCCATGGCCTTGTCCCCCAATTTTCTTTTGGGGGTGTTGATGATCCGCTCAAAGGCCAGATCATCCACCTGGGAATGGGCCAGACGCAAATAAGCCAGGGCATCCTTGATTTCGGCCCGTTCCATGAACCGCAACCCCCCCACGACCTGATAGGGAATTTGATGCCGGTTCAAAGCATCCTCAATGATGCGGGTCTGATGCGCCGCCCGCACCAAAATCGCCGCATGGCCAAAAGAAACCCCTGAACCCAATGTGCGGCCAATCTCAGACGCGACAAAACGCGCTTCATCCTCACCATTGTCGGCGGTATAACGTACCACCTTGGGACCGACAGGCCCATCCGTCCACAAAGTTTTCCCCATCCGGCCATCATTGTGATCAATGAGATGGCTGGCCGCCTTGAGAATGTTGCCGGTGGAACGATAATTCTGTTCCAGTCGAATGACCGTCGTATTGGGAAAATCATTTTCAAAATTAAGAATATTATCGATGCGGGCACCCCGCCAACTGTAAATGGATTGATCATCATCGCCCACCACACACAGATTGCCGTGATGACTGGCCAGGGCACGCATCCAATCATACTGCACCTTGTTGGTGTCCTGGTATTCATCCACCAAAATATGCCGGAAACGAAAACGATACCGATCCAAGGTTTCCGGAAAACGTTGCCACAATTTAAGGCAATGGACCAGAAGGTCACCGAAATCCATGCAATTGGATTTGAGCAGTTCCGCCTGGTACATGACGAACAAGGCGCCGACACGCACCCGATCCTGGGGGAAACGGACGTGTTCCTCGGTAATGTCCTCCGGCCCCAGTCCGGCATCCTTCCAGCGGGAAAAGGTGCTGGCCAGCCGTTTCGGGGTCCAATAGACATGGGAAAATTCGTGTTCCTCGGTCAATCTGCGAATCAACCGTTCCTGATCGGCGGCATCAAGGATGAGAAAATTGCTGTTGAAACCGATTTTTTCCGCATTCTGCCGCAGGATGCGCGCACTCATGCCATGAAAGGTGCCGATCCAAAGACGTTTGGCGACTTCTTCATCCATGTGGATCAATTCAGTCACCCGGTTGCGCATCTCCCGGGCCGCCTTGTTGGTAAAGGTGACCGCCAACACTTCATCAGGAGCGACCCCGTGTTCCGACAACAACCAGGCCAAACGCCGCGTCAACACCCGCGTCTTGCCGGAACCCGCACCCGCCAAAATCATGACTGGCCCGGCGGCGGCAGTGACCGCAGCGATCTGAGGGGGATTGAGATGGTCGAGCAGCGTGTTCATGGAGGGTTCAATCGCGAGAATTGTATTGACTGAGCAGGGCCATGTTATAGGCACGGATCATGTCATGATTGGAAATCAGTCCAATCACCTGAGTCGGGTCATTGGAAGAAATCACCGTCATTTGTTCCACATTGTTGCTCTCAAAACGCAAAAGGGCATCGTACAGGTTTTCATGGGGGGTAATGGTGACCGGAGCGGACAGGGGGAGATCCTTGATCAGGGCCAGATCGTCGGACCACCGTTCTTCGAAGGCCACCTTGCGAATGTCCTGAAAGGAAATAATCCCCTTGAAATGACCCGCCGCATCGACCACCACAAAACAATCACGATGGGATTGGCGCAGCTTGTCTTTGAATTGACGCAAATTTTTGGTTTCAATGACGGTTTCAAAATCTTTGCGCATGATGGAACCCACGGAAATATTGCGCAACAGATTGGCTTCGCGTCCCTGGCGCAGATCGATCTTTTTGCGCTTGAGGGTTTTGGTATACACCGACTCGCGATAAATTTGATTGATCAACAAAGTGGCAACAATGGAAGCCACCATGAGGGCAAGCATGATGCGATAATCGCCGGTCAATTCGAACAGGATCAGGATGGAGGCGATGGGCGCACCCAGGACCGACGCCGCCATGGCACCCATTCCGACCAGGGTGTAGGCCCCCGGACCGGCGGAAATCGAGGGAAAAATGGAATGGGCAATGGTCCCGAAACTCCCACCCACCATGGCCCCCAGAAACAGGCTCGGGGTAAAGACCCCACCGGAAAAACCACTCCCCAGGGCGACGGAAGTGGCGACAATCTTGGCAACGATGAGGGCGAGCATGATCCAAGCCCCCATTTCTTCCAGCAAGGCATGATTCATCACGTCATAGCCAACCCCCATGACTTCGGGAAATACCAATGCGATGAGACCAATACCCAAACCCCCGAGGGTCGGTTTCAGATAGATGGGAATGCGGATGCGGGCAAACAGATCTTCCATTTTAAACAGGGTCACCATGAACAAAATGCCGGTCAATCCACAAAGGAGACCCAATCCGACATAGGCGGGGATTTCCCATGCGGAGACAAGCGTATAATTTGGAACGATAAACGCAGGAAAATCACCCAGATGCATACGGGCGATGACCGTTGAAATGACGGACGAGAGGACGATGGGGGAAAAGGTGGCCAACCCATAATCGGCGAGGATCACTTCCAGAGCAAACATGACGCCAGCGATGGGGGCATTGAAGGAGGCGGCGATCCCGGCGGCGGCACCGCAACCCACGATGGTGCGCATGTGGTTTTCCGACATCGGCAACAACGATCCAAACCAGGAAGCCAAGGTCGCGCCCAGGTGAACGACGGGTCCTTCCCGTCCCACCGAACCGCCGCAACCGATGGAAAGCGAGCAGGAAAGCATCTTGCCCAAACCTTCGCGGATTCCCAGCTTGCCCCCCCGCAATGCCACCGCCGACATCACCTCCGGGACACCGTCACCCCGGGATCCCGGAAAGAAAAAGTGAATCAAGGGACCGATGACAGCCCCCCCTATGATCGGCATGATCAACACTTGCCACCAGGGGAGTTGGCGCACGATCTCCACGACGTTCTCATGCCCGCTCTGCATGAAGACGAATTGAAAGGATTCGATCAAAAGACGAAACAGAATCGCACCATAGCCCACCATGAGACCAATGGCCACCGCCACCATCGACAGGATGATGTGTTCGTTGATTCCCAGCTTTTGAATAAATTGAGACATGAATGCATTCAAGCTTTATGAAGTGGCTGTCGATAAGAATTCCATGGTTAAAAAAGATACTAGACCGGTCTGTTCCTCGCGACAAGCGGGGGTGTGCAGTAAACGGCTCTTTTAATCCAAAAATGAACTTCAGGAGGGGTTTCAATGGTGATCGAAGGCGCGGGACAGTTGGCGCTTCTGTCCTATCTCGATGCAAAAAAAAATCTGGACTCCGTCCGACAAGGGAGCTCCAGCGTCAACCGGAACGATTCGGTGGAATTTTCCGCAGCCGCCATGGCGCAAGCGGTAGGAACCCAACAGGCGGTCGCCATGCCCCAACTGTTGGTCAATGAAGAGATGGTACGCCTGAACATGACGCGTATCTTCATGGATACCCTGTTCGGAGATCAAAACGCAGAGAGTAAAAAAGAGGAATCTGAAACGGTGGAAGCGGTCGTCGCAGAAGCATCATTCGATGCCTTGTTGGAAGAGGCGAGCAAGGCGGTGGAACGCGGACAGCTTTGACATGATTCGACCCATACCGCACCCATCCGCCAACCGCAATCGAATATGACCGTCACTGGAAAAACCGTACTGATCACCGGATGTTCCTCGGGCATTGGCCATGCGAGTGCCCGAATCCTCAAAAACCGAGGCTGGCGGGTGTTCGCCACGGCGCGAAAACACACCGATGTCGAACGGTTGCGACAGGAAGGATTTGAATCGGTCCGTTTGGATCTCAATGATTCGCAATCGATCCGGGAAGGATTGGACCAGATCCTGTCATTGAACCATGGCCGACTGGATGCCCTGTTCAATAACGGTGCCTATGGTCAACCGGGAGCGATGGAAGACTTGTCCCGGGAAGCCTTGCGCCAACAATTCGAAACCAATCTGTTCGGTACCCACGAACTGACCCGCCTCGTCCTGCCGGTCATGCGACGGCAGGGGGGCGGTCGGGTTCTGCAGAACAGTTCCATTCTCGGATTCGTAGCCCTCCCCTATCGGGGGGCCTATGTGGCCACAAAGTTCGCCCTGGAAGGGATGACCCAGGCCATGCGTCTGGAGATGCGGGGTACCGGCATCCATTTCATCCTGATTCAACCCGGCCCCATCAACACCCCGTTCCGGGACAATGCCCGACGGGCCTTTCTCGAACACATCCCGGTGGCCACCAGTCATCACGCAAAACGATACGACCGATGGTTACAGGAAAGAACTACGGATCAATCATCCGAAGGATGGTTTTCCCTTCCGCCAGAGGCGGTCGTTGACAAGGTCATTCATGCCCTGGAAAGTCCCAGACCCCGCCTGCGTTATGGCGTCACGGTACCGACACACATTGCCGCATGGTTGCGCAGGGCATTATCGTTCCGAATGCTGGAACGGTTGTTGGCGCGTGGCTGACACATCGTCATCGACGCCGATGCGGACCTGTAAGCCATGAACAAGGGGTTGTTCGTCATTGTCCAGCCCGGTGAGACCGTCAAACCGGCCAATGACAAACATTTCACACCCAAAACCTGGTAACCTTTGACACCTGGAGGCATCAAGCGTTCGATTGTTCTTTCTTGACCAGGCGTTCCCCAAGCCTTTGCATGTTGCTCATGGACAACAAATGAGCGTAAACCCAGCTTAATTCCCCGGAACGGAACAATTCCAAAGCCTTGTTCTTCTCCAGTTGCAACAATTTGTTTTCATCGACGCCCAGCAATCCCCCCATGTGCACCTTTTGTCCATTGGGCAATTGTGCCTGGGCATTGAGTTCGGTAAACAGATCCAAATCCTTCAATCGGTTGACGAAGACTTCGGTACGCCGATATTGTCCTTGATAATCCTGAAGAAATTTGATGGCACTGGTCAAGAATTCAGTTGATTCGCCCGTGTCATCAAACAGCCTGCGCCCTTCCTTGTCATTGAAACCGATGAAGGTTTCATCGATGCATACCGTTTTCTGGGCATCCCCCTGCCCCGACTCCGCCAGGATGAAGGGATAACGGCGGATGAAGGCGGGAATATAATGGGCGTTCCAACGATTTTCATGGTCCACATAGAGGTTTTCATCATTACGCAACCCCAGCAAGGCCACCGGCATCACCAGATCACCCGCCTTGGTGAAGACAATGCAATACTCCTTTGCGGCATGTGCGAATTCAACCCCTGCCAATAAAACCGAATTGGTCACGCGGCTGAACCCATAAAGATTATCCGCAGTCTTGATGCACAGTGTTCTGTGAATATCCTTGTTGAGGGGAACCGGTTTTTCATAAAAAAGCAGTTGTGCCATGCCGCATCACCTTCCGCTGTTTATTTGAGTTTGGACAGATTCGCACTGTCGATGATCGCCGGGGTCTTCTCCAACAAATCCTTGAGGAACTGTGCACGCAACGCTTCCATCCGTTGTTTTTTCAATCCGGCAATCAAAACCGGTTTGGCCTCATCCAACGAACGGACAGAGGCGGGCTTGGTTTCAATCAACTTGAGGATATGCAATCCCTGGGGACTTTGAATGGGTCCCTTGATCTCACCCGCCTTCATGGTTTCCACAACCTTGCTGACCTCGGGCAACAGTTGGTTCAAGGGAATCCATCCCATGTCGCCGCCATCCTTGGAACTTTCGGCATGTTTGGAAAATTCCTTGGCCAGGCTGGCAAAATCGGCATTGGGCTTTTTCGCCTTGCTGGCCAGGTCATTCACTTGATCGGTGGTCTCCTTGTCATTTTTACCATCACCCGTCAGGGGGAGAAAAATCTGGGCGACATGAACCTGGGGCGGAACCTGGAAATGGCTCAAATTTTCTTGATACGCATCCTTGATCATCGTTTCATTGGGAAAATTATCCTCGGGTCTCGATTTGGAATTGAGATACAGTTCCAATAAAATGTTTTCACCCGCCCGCGCCATGGCCCATTGCACCTGGGGTTGTTTGTCGAAGCCGGTGGTGTTGGCCTGTTGCACAATGAATTTTTTGAACAATTCTTCCCGAATGGTCTGTTCCAACAATTGCGGATTATTCAAAACCCTGGTCCTGGCTTTGGTATCGCTGTTGACGAACAATTTGTTCAATTCCGAAGCGTAAAGTTTAACACTGCCCATGGATGCAATGACCGTATCGCTCGAAACATCTGCCGCTTTTTTGCTCGCATCTTCCTTGGCAACCACCCCCTGGGGTGACAGGAAACACAGGCCCAGCATCACCATCAGAGCAACCGTGTATTTTTTATTCAAATCAAACGGCATGGACGCAACTCCTTTTCCTTTGTAACCGGTATCAAACCAGAACGAACGCCACCATCAGTTTTGCAACATCGGAGACAACGTACAATAATTCATGGGCTTTGTGCAATTTTCTGTTGCATGATCCGGTTGGGGTCCATCGTGTCGGAATCATCATGATTTGAAAATTCATGATTGAGCAAAACCATTCCATCGGGGTTGAGGATGATGGGATTTTCTTCGGTCCAGCGGGCAAGATTTTTTTTCATATTTTCAGCAGTTTGCTGTTGACGCAAATTTTTCCGCAAGGTGGTTGCCATTTCATCGAAACTTTTTTGCGCAATGGCAGCCTCCGCCACCTTTTGAATGATGTGACAGCCCTGATCCGTTTCCACCGGACCGATGATCTGTCCATCGGAAACCCCTTTCAAACCGGTCTTGAATGCCGGTGGCAACGACTCCACGGCCTTCCAGCCCATATCACCCCCCTGGGCGGCAGTCGCCGGATCCATGGAAAGTTTGCGTGCCAAAGCGGCAAAATCGGCCTGAGGTTTTTTCGCCATGGCCAGCAAGGCCCCACTCTTGACCCGGGCCGCATCGCGATTGTCACCAAAGGGAACAAAAATCTGTCGCAGATGAACCTTCATGGGTGATTTGGATTGTTCCAACTGTTCCCGATAAACCCGCTTCAACGTGGCCTGATCGGGGAAATGGGCCTGAGGCGTCGTGATGGACGCCAGATATTGACTGCGCAACGATTCCTCTTCCGCCATTTTTTTCTTGCGCAAGGCACCCGACCGGATCATGAGCGCATCGTTCATGGCCAGATGGCTGATCTGCTTTTTCGTCACTTCCCAACGGACCCGCCATTCAAGCGCCTCACGATCCTGCAACAGACGGCTTCGGATATGAGCCGGTAAACGGTCAAGAAATCCCTTGAATTCCGCCATATCCAAATGAACCCCACCCATCGAGGCGATATGCTCCGAGGGTTCCGCCATCACCGCCTGTTCCAATGGCGGTTCCTTGACATTATTCACTGGAGCTGCCGAAGAAACCACGGGAACATCCGGAGCAATCGTCAAACATCCCGATAACATGGCCGGAAGGATCATGGCAAACACCTTGAAACCATAACGATGACGGTAAATCATGTTTTGACACCTCGCAAAGCGGGCTGTTTTGCATCCTGAAGCCTGTCGATTCCAAAAAAACCGCACTGACCGACCCGAAACGATCCCTTCATCAAAAGGGGTGCAACAGCGGTTGCCGATAGGACAAGCAATAAAATTGCCGAAACAGCAGACGCAACAAAAAAGAAGCCCGCTTTGATCCGTTCCCCACTTCAACCCGATTTTTTCTGGAATAGATTTACCCATCTCATGATTTTGTCCTTGCATGGATCTTGTTTGAGAGGATATAAAAGAAATTTTTGAACGTTTTAGATAGAACACGACAGGTTCCCAATGATCAAGATGCCCCATGTCATCCCCAGCTATTCCCGTTTCCCCGTCACATTCGTGCGTGGTGAAGGGGTCACCTTGTGGGACGATCAAGGAAAGTCCTATCTGGATTTTCTCTCTGGCATCGGCGTCAACAACCTTGGACATTGCCACCCCAAGGTCGTGGCCGCCATCCGCGAACAGGTGGGACAACTGATCCATACCTGCAATCTTTACCGCATTCCCTTGCAGGAAGAGGTGGCCAAGGCATTGACCGAATCCTGCTTCGCCGAACAGGTGTTTTTCTGCAACAGCGGTGCCGAAGCCAATGAGGCGGCCATCAAGCTTGCCCGCAAAACCATGCATGAACGCAAGCAAAGCCACCGTTATGAAATCATCACCGCCAACAACGGGTTTCATGGCCGCACCCTGGCCACCCTCACCGCCACCGCCCAGGACAAGGTGCAACGGGGATTCGCCCCCTTGCCCTCCGGGTTCAAATATGTCCCGTTCAACAATGCCCAGGCGGTCGAACAGGCGGTGGGTGAACACACGGCGGCCATCCTGGTTGAACCCATTCAGGGTGAATCGGGAGTCGTCATTCCCGACCCGGACTATCTCCCCGCCCTGCGCGACATCGCTGACCGTCATGACCTGTTGCTGATCTTCGATGAAGTCCAGACCGGTATGGGACGGACCGGTCGTTTCTGGTGCCATCAACATAGCGGCATCACCCCTGACATCATGACTTCAGCCAAGGCATTGGCTTCAGGCATCCCCATGGGGGCCTGTCTGACAACGGCCAAGGTCGCCACCGCCTTCAGTCCCGGTTCCCATGGTTCCACCTTCGGTGGCAATCCCCTGGCCTGTTCCGCTGCCCTGGCCACGCTTTCGGTCATCGGCAGCGACGGATTCCTCCAATCAGTCACCGCCAAGGGCGAATACCTGCTTCAAGGTCTCAAACATATCACCGCAAAACACAAAATGGTCATCGACACGCGCGGTTGCGGGTTGATGGCGGGCATCCAACTCAACTCACCTGCTGAAGAAACGGTCAGTATCTGTCTGTCGCGCGGTCTTCTGGTCAGCTGTCAAATGGGTACCATCGTTCGCATGTTGCCCCCACTGATCGTTGAACGGGAAGACATCGACAGAGCTTTGACCATCTTCGGCGATGTCTTGAACGATCTGTTTTGAACATGACTCCCACACCAAAGAAAAAACGGGATCTTCTTTCCCTTCTCGATCTTGATGTTGCGGAAATCGCGATGTTGTTTTCGCGAGCCACCGAACTCAAGCAATCCCTCAAAGAGGGCCATACCTCCCAAACCCTTGCAGGGCGGACTTTGGGAATGCTCTTCGAAAAACCTTCGACTCGAACGCGGGTTTCCTTCGAGGTGGGGATGTATCAGTTGGGAGGTCATGCCCTGTTTCTCTCCTCCAAGGAAATTCAACTGGGACGGGGTGAAAGCATCTCCGACAGTGCGCGGGTGTTGTCGCGTTATCTGGATGCCCTGATGATCCGCACCTTTGCCCATGAAAATGCGGTCACCCTGGCACAATACGCCACCGTTCCGGTCATCAATGGATTGTCCGATCATTTCCACCCATGTCAAATCCTGACCGATCTGTTCACCTACGAAGAAAAACGGGGTTCACTCGCAGGATGCAAGGTCGCATTCATCGGCGATGGCAACAACATGGCTCATTCATGGATCCTTGCCAGCACCAAGGTTGGATGTCACCTGGTCCTGGCTTGTCCGGTCAACTATGATCCCGACCCCCGGGTATTGAACCTGGCACAACAACAACCGGAGAAGGTCGGTACGATCACCCTGACACGCGATCCCCGTGAAGCGGTAGTGGATGCCGACTTGGTCATCACCGATACCTGGATCTCGATGGGACAGGAACAGGAGCGGCAACGGCGTTTGCGGGCCTTTCATGGTTTCCAGGTGGACATGTCCCTGATGCGTCTAGCGAAAAAAGATGCCCTGTTCATGCATTGCCTGCCGGCCCACCGGGAAGAGGAGGTCACCTCCGAGGTGTTGGATGGTGAACATTCGGTGGTGTGGGATGAGGCGGAAAACCGACTGCATGTACAAAAGGCCATCCTTGAATGGTTGATGCTTGGACGTATCTGAAATCGTGTCGATATCGATGATGATCAAGAATAAAAAAGGGTCTTAAGGGATTGCCCCCAGACCCCTTTTTTTTATTAATAATGTCACACCCCTCATCCGTCGGGAGCGCAACATGACCGAGCGTGTAAAAAAAGTGGTCCTCGCCTACTCGGGCGGACTGGATACCTCCATTATCCTGAAATGGTTGCAGGATACCTATCAATGCGAGGTGGTCACCTTTTCCGCCGACCTCGGTCAGGGTGATGAACTCGAAGAGGCGCGTGCCAAGGCCAAACAACATGGGGTCCGGGAAATTTTCGTCGATGACCTCAAGGAGGAATTCGTCCGCGATTTCGTGTTCCCCATGTATCGGGCCAATGCCCTGTATGAAGGGGTCTATCACCTGGGAACCTCCATCGCCCGTCCCCTGATCGCCAAGCGCCAGATTGAAATCGCCAACCTGACCCGGGCAGATGCCGTTTCCCACGGGGCCACCGGTAAAGGGAACGATCAGGTCCGGTTTGAACTGGGCTATTATGCCTTGAAACCCGAGATTCGGGTCATCGCCCCCTGGCGGGAATGGGATCTGACCAGTCGGGACAAACTGGTCGCCTATGCCGAAGCCCATGGCATTTCAGTCCCCCGGGACAAGAAAGGGGATGCCCCCTACTCCATGGACCGCAATCTGCTGCATCTTTCCTTTGAAGGAAAAATTTTGGAAGATCCCTGGCGGGAACCGGATGAAGAGATGTACCTCCTGACGGTCTCCCCGGAAAAGGCCCCCGACAAAGCCACTTATGTAGAACTGGAATTTGTCAAAGGAGATCTGGTGGCCATCGATGGTGAATCGATGTCCCCGGCCAATCTTCTGACCCGACTCAACCAACTGGGTGGCATCAATGGTGTCGGTCGTCTGGATCTGGTGGAAAACCGGTATGTGGGAATGAAATCACGGGGGGTTTATGAAACCCCGGGGGGGACCATCCTCGGAATCGCCCATCGGGCGATGGAATCGTTGACCCTGGACCGGGAGGTCGCCCATCTCAAGGATGAACTGGCACCGCGTTATGCCGCTCTGATCTACAATGGCTATTGGTTCTCCCCCGAACGGCAGATGATCCAAACGATGATCGATGCCTCCCAGGTGATGGTCAACGGGGTCGTGCGGTTGAAACTGTACAAAGGCAATGTCACGGTTGTGGGACGCAAATCGAAGGTCAGTCTGTTCGACCCGGCGATTGCCACCTTCGACGAGGACAAAGGGGCCTATCATCAGGGCGACGCCAACGGATTCATCAAACTCAATGCCCTGCGGATGCGGATCGCCGCCAATTTGAGGAAACATTCATGACCACCGCCCGCGGCGCCCATGGCAAATTGTGGGGAGGGCGTTTTCGTGAACCCACCAATGCCTTCGTGGAACGGTTCACCGCATCGATCCATTATGATCGCCGTCTGTTTCGCGAGGATATTCGGGCCTCATCGGTCCATTGCCGCATGCTGGCACGTCAGGGGATCATCCCCCGGGAAGATGCCCTGAAGATTCTTGAGGGACTTGAACAGATCAAGGGAGAACTGGAAGCGGGAACGATGACGTTCCGCACGGCCCTGGAAGACATCCACATGCATGTGGAACACCGGCTCACGGAATTGATCGGGCCGGTGGCGGGCAAGTTGCATACGGCGCGCTCCCGCAACGATCAGGTCGCCACCGATCTCAGACTTTACCTGCGCGGCGAGGTTGATGAGATGATCCAGGCGATCCTGGCGGTGCAACACAGCCTTTTGGATCTTGCCGGACACCATGTCGAAACCATCCTTCCGGGGTTCACCCACCTGCAAAATGCCCAGCCGGTACGCTTGGCACATCATCTGCTCGCCTATTTTGAAATGTTTGGCCGTGATCGGGAACGATTGGTGGGGTTACGTCCCCGCCTCAACCAATTGCCATTGGGATCGGCGGCACTGGCAGGGACCCCGTTTCCGGTGGACCGGGAATGGGTCGCCCGGGAACTCGGGTTTGACGGGGTATGCCGCAACTCCATGGATGCGGTATCGGATCGGGATTTCGTCCTGGAACTTGCCTTCGCCGGATCCGTGATCATGGGTCATTTGTCGCGTTTTTCCGAAGAATTGATCCTTTGGTCTTCCAGCACCTTTGGTTTCATCGAATTGCCGGATGCCTTTTGCACCGGTTCATCGATCATGCCGCAGAAAAAAAACCCTGACGTTCCAGAGCTGGTCCGGGGTAAAAGTGGCCGGGTGACGGGACATTTGATGGCATTGCTCATGATGATGAAGGGATTGCCATTGGCGTACAATCGCGACATGCAGGAAGACAAGGAACCGATTTTCGATGTCGTGGACACGGTAACGGGGTCGTTACGCCTGTTTGCCGATTTGATCCCCGGTTTGCAGATCCGCAAGGACAAGATGGCGGCAGCGGCGGCAGCGGGATTTACCACGGCCACCGACCTGGCCGATTATCTGGTCCGAAAAGGGGTCCCTTTTCGTGAGGCTCATGAGATCACCGGGCGGATCGTGCGCATCTGTGTCGAAGAACAACAGACCCTGGCAACCTTGCCTTTGGCCACCATGAAACAAGTCGATGGCCGAATCGAGGAAGACGTTCATGCGGTTCTACAGGTGGAAGCTTCGGTCAATGCCCGCAGGTCTCCGGGGGGAACCGCCTTTGTGGAGGTACAAAAAGCTTTGCGTACCGCGTTCGAGACTTTAGAAAAATAATAACTGTTCAGCACCCCATTTGCATTGAAATTATTGAGAAAAAAAAGGGGTCTGGGGGACTGCCCCCAGGGTGTTGACTTTGTTTTTGAATTAAAACAAAAAGGTTTCCATGCGCTGCTTTTGACTTTGTTTTTTAAGTCGAAACCCTGGGGGCAATCCTTTAAGACCCCTTTTTTTTCTTGATCATCTCCTCCGGCACACAACTGAGGCAGGAAGACTTTTCCGCACACCCACACCCCGAAGCCTGCACCGAAAAGAACAGCCGCCATAACCGACGACCAATAAACACCAAGGTCACACACAACACGACCGTCAAGATCAATGGTTCCCACCACGATGCCCAACTCATGACACCATCCCCCCGATCCAGATGACACTCAACGAAAGGCTGTACGCCAAGGTCAAAGAAAATACCACACTGTATCCTGCCCAGATCCATCCGCCCGCCTCTTTGCGGATGGTGGCAATGGTTCCCAGGCAGGGGGCATACAATAAGGCGAACACCATGAATGTAAATGCTTCCCAGGGGGTCATGGTGGTCGACAATGCGCGGCGCAAAGATTCAGAACGTTCCTTCACCCCGTCGTTTTGGGCATAAAGTACCGCATAACTGGCCACCACCACCTCCTTGGCAACAAAACCGGTCAAAACCGCCACGGTATCCTTCCAGGTGAAATGCAACGGAGAAAAAACAGGAGCAATGGCTTGAGCGATCCGCCCGAGATAGCTTTGTTCCAATTCTTCCTGTGATTTCTTCATTTTCAATGCATTGATGGTTTCATGATACATGACCGCCTCGGGCATGTGTTGGAACCGGGCAATTTCGGCATCATAGTCATGGTTCAAAATTTCATGCCGGGGAAACGCCTGCAAATACCAGATGACGATGGAGCCAACCAAAATCACTCCGGCAACCTTTTGCAGAAAACCAGCCACCCGATCCCCCATGTGAATCATGACCGCGCGCAAGGTCGGCAAACGATAGGGGGGCAGTTCCATGACAAACGGATTTTCATCGCGACGCAAAATCAAACGATTGAGCACAACCGCCGCCACCATGGCGATGACGATGCTCAAAAAATACATCAACAAGACCATCAAGCCCGCCTGTTCACCAAAAAAAGCCCCGGCAAAAAGAATGAATACCGGCAATCTTGCGGAACACAGCATGAAGGGACTGACCAGAATGGTGATCATCCGTGAGCGATGATCTTCGATGGTCCGCGTTGCCATCACCGCGGGTACATTGCAGCCAAAACCCATGATCAATGGAATCAGAGCCTTGCCATGAAGACCGAAGGCATGCATGGAGCGATCCATGAGAAAAGCGGCACGGGCCAGGTAACCGGTCTCGCTGAACAAGGCCATGAAAAAAAACAGAATGATGATATTGGGCAAAAACACGAGGGTGCCACCCACTCCGGCAATGATACCATCAATCACCAAATCATGGACCAGACCTGCCGGAATATGACTGGCAACCGTCGCCGAAATCCATCCCACCCCCGCCTCGATCCACCCCATGGGGATTTCCCCCAAGGAAAAAGTGGATTGAAACATGATCCAAAGCAATCCCAACAAAAGGGGAATACCGAGAAACCGGTGCAAAAAAATTCGATCCAGCCGGTTGGTCCAATCCAGAAAACCGGTCGCAGTTTTTGGCGCATGGACTGCCTCGGTCACCATTCCATGGACAAACCCATAGCGTGCCGCTGCGAATAAAAATTCACATTCTTCACCATGATCCCGTGCCAGATCATACCGTTGCCGATGCACCATCTCCAACAAATGGGCATGTTCCCCTTCCTGGACCAGAATCTGATCATCACCTTCCAACAGTTTGATGGCCAACCACCGACTTTGATTGTGATCAAAGGATCCAGGATGCAGTTCGAACACCAACCGTTGTACTTTTTCCACCGCCCGTTCCAAATGGGCATCATAGGGGAGAAAGACCGGTTCAGGGGAAACCTTTTGACGATGCATGTGAACCATGCCATCCAACAAAGCCTTGATGCCTTCGCCCCGGGTGGCAATGCTTTCGTATACCGGTCCCCCAAGCATGGAAGAAAGTCCATGATGATCGATGGTCAACTGCCTGGAATGTGCTTCATCCGACATGTTCAATACGAACAGCATCGGCAGTCCCATTTCAATCAATTGCGAGGTCAAAAACAATGACCGCTCCAGATTGCCGGCATCCAAAACATTGACGATGATGTCGGCCTGTCCTGAATGAATGAACTCCCGTGTTTCCCGTTCTTCACCGGATTGTGAAGTCAGGGCATAAATCCCTGGTGTATCAATTAATTCGATGTGTAACCCATCATGAACACATGATTTGCGTGCCAAAGTCACGGTCACCCGGGGATAGTTGCCCACGCTCTCTTTGGAATGGGTCAAGCGGTTCAACAGCGTTGTTTTTCCGCAATTGGGATTCCCTACCAATACGACGGTAATCTTTTTTTTGATCGGCGAACCGCCATTCTTTGGATCGGCAATGAATTCATCTTTGATTTTGTTCATGTGCGAACGACGCTGATGGTTTGGGCATCTTCATTGCGCATGCTCAATCGATAACCCAAAACGGAATAGATTCTCGGGTCACCCATGGGGGCGATCATTTCCACGGTGATTTCCTTTCCCTGGACGATTCCCATGGCGGTCAACCGTCTCTTGTTGTTGATGGATCCCGAGATCCCCTTGATTTTCCCTGTTTCCCCGGGTTTCAGATCGACAAGACGATATTCCATGGTTTCTCACCGTTTGCCACAGTTCAAGTAAAGAACGATCCTCAGTAGAAAAACGATACACGTTTCGAGAATGATTCTCAAGTGCATGTTTCACTTGGATCCATCTTCCTCAAGGGGATTGTTCATGGTTGAATCTTTCTGTAATATTCACATCCATCCGGTACGAGGGGGTTCCCATATGGGTGGTTTGACCAATTAAGGAAGGATGGATGAGTCAATACAAAGAATTGAAGGATGCGGGTTTGCGACCTACGTTGTCGCGTATGACCATTCTTGAACTTTTTTCCAAAGAATCAAACCAACACCTGACTGCTGAAGCAATTCATCGTCTGTTGGAGGAAAAAGGACATGAAACGGGACTGGCCACCATTTACCGGATTTTGACCCAGTTTGAGCACGCGGGAATTCTGTTACGGCACAAGTATCAGGACAGCAAAGCCATTTATGAACTCGCCTCCTTGGAACACCATGACCACATGGTCTGTCTGCAATGTAATAAAATTTTTGAATTTTCCGATCCGATCCTTGAAGAACGGAAAAGACTGGCGGCAGAAGCGGCGGGTTTCAAACTGGTTGATCACCTGCTTTATTTGTATGTCGAATGTACCAACCCCCATTGTCCCAACGCCCAGACCCCTTGACGATTGAAGGGGGTTGAATCAACGGGTCTGGAATTGATCCAACACCTCGGCCAACGCCCTGGCCCCTTCACGCCGGGAATATTTTTGCACCCGTTCCAAAGGTGTTTGAAGTATGTGTCCCGCCGCAAAGGCTTTCAGGAAGGAAGCGAGTCCTGTCCGGATGGCAACGCGATCTTCCAGGGGGACACAATGGGATGCACCACAATCATCGAGTATTTTCCTGGAATCCCCCCCCTCCCCCACCAAGGCGAACACGGGACGCCCTGAACGCAGATATTCAAACAATTTTGCAGGGATCATGCGATCGAATGCCGCCCCCTGGAACAACAACAGACCCTCTACCGTCATCATTTCCATGAGGCTTTCCTTGTAGGGAAGGGTCGGTTGCAGGAGGACCATTTCTTCAAGGTGGCGAGTGCGGATCATGGCATTGATTTCCGCGTCATGGCCGGTTGCCCGAAAGATCACCCGAAGATCGATTCCGGAGGTCGATACCTCATGCGGATGGCGAATGACCCCCAGCCCGATCAAATCGACCAGGGCATCGAGAAAGCTTGCCGGATTGCGTTCTTCGTGTCCGGTATAAAGGGTTCCGCTGTGCAGCAGGGTGATTTTATTGTTCCGTTGCTCACGGGAAGCGGAACATGCCATGGCATGGGCGATGTCAGGTTCGTTGAACAGATCGTCCTCGTAGCCATTGGCGATGACCTGCCATTTGTCTTCGGGCAATTGGGGATATCTTTGGGTCATCAGATTTTTGAGGCCAACGGTTGTGACGACCATCCGGTCACACTCATGCACCACTTTTTTTTCAAGGGTGACGAACAGATTGCGAATCCGTGGGTCCACGGGATGCCGACCGATCACCATGGGATCGCGCAGATCGACAATCCAGGGAAGCCCTGACCAACGGGAAAGAATCCGTCCGATCATCAGGGAGGTGGCAATCGGATAGGTACTCCATATGACCTTGGGTCGATGGCGGTGGATCATCCACAATCCTGCCGGAATGGCGCTCAACAACCATGACGACCAGCGGTCGGGCAAGGCGAGGATTCTTGCATAACGGCCTTTGATGGCCAGGTGGCGTGCGGTATCCAGGGCGAAGGCACGGATGACGGGGATGTCCGGGGATGTTTGGCTCAAGGTGGAGGAATCCCGTTGTTCGAAGGCCATGGGGTGGGCCGACAGGATCAGGGGATGCCAACCAAATCTGGGCAGGTGCTTGGAAAATCCAAGGGTTCTGTGGGTACCACTGGCTTGGGCGGGTGGATAATGATAGGCGATCATCAATACCGACTTTTCCATGTCCCTTCCCTATTATTAAGAAAAAAAAGGGGTCTCAAGGGATTGCCCCCAGGGTTTTGATTTTGGTTTTCCATCCCCCACAGGGGGTTTGGGGGACAAAGTCCCCCAAGGTTTTTCTTTTTGATCTGAATCAAATTAAAAACCAAAGTCAAAACCCTGGGGGCAGTCCCTTGAGACCCCTTTTTTTTCAATGATTTGTTCAACCCACCACGGCACCCATCTGAAAAATCGGCATGTACATGGCAACCACCAAGCCACCGATCAATACCCCAAGAATCACCAGGATCATCGGTTCCAACAACGCCGTCAGATTATCAACCGCCCGATCCACCTCCGCTTCATAAAAATCGGCGATCTTACTCAACATGATCTCCAAATTACCCGTCGATTCACCAATATTGATCATCTGAATCACCATGGGGGGGAAAATATCACTCTCACTCAACGGCTCAGTCAAGGAAAGCCCCTGGGAAATGGAATTTTTCGACAGGGAAATGACCTCCTCCACCACCATGTTACCCGCAGTCTTGGCCACATTGTCGAGACTTTCCAGGATGGGGGTGCCTGCGGCAATCATGGTGCCAAAGGTTCTGGCAAACCGGGCAATGGCCGATTTACGCAAAATCATGCCAAACACCGGAAGGTTAAGTGACATTTTATCGGCCAAATAGTGGAATCTTTTATTATTTTTATAAAAATAAGAAAAAGCGCGAATGGAACCCCCAATGCCAAACACAACGATCCACCAGTTGGTCTGGGTCCATTCGGAAAGGGCAATGACCACCCGGGTCGGAGCGGGAAGTTCCGCACCAAAATCCTTGAACAGTTCGCCAAAGGTTGGAACGACGAAAATCATCAAAACGCCGGTAATGATGAAGGCAATCGAAATCACCGCGATGGGATAGGTCATGGCCGACTTGACCTTGGCCCTGAGTGCAGCCGCTTTTTCCTTGTAGATCGAAAGCCGCTCCAACACCGCTTCCAGAATACCCGACTGCTCCCCTGCCGACACCAGATTGACGAACAGTTCATCAAACATTTTGGGTTCCTTGAGCAGGGCCTCGGTCAACGAAGTTCCCGCTTCGATATCCTTTTTCACCCGGGAGGTGATCTCTCGAACCTGGGGATTTTCGGCGCCACGCGAAGAAAGATCAAAGCAGGTGACCAAAGGAAGCCCCGCCCCCACCATGGTCGCCAATTGCCGGGTAAATACGACCACTTCCATGTCGGTAATCTTGGGTTCACCAAAAAGGGGCTTTTTCTGCACCACCTTTTTGACCTTGATGGCGGTCAGCCCCCGTTTTCGCAAAACGGCAGCAACCTCCCCCGAATCCTCCGATTCCATCTCCCCGCTTTTTTTCTCACCCGTCTTGGTCTTGGCTTCCCACTGATACATGTCCATGCACACACTCCACCCGACAACGGCCACCCGGTCCCCATGGTTACTTGTACACCATTTTTCGATGTTCCACCTCCATCCATCATTCAAGCCCTCACAAAACACAACCCTCTTTTTTTTCACCGAAACCCGTCAATACTCTTGACCCGTGGGCTGTTTTTTTTTATGTTGGTGGGCTATTTTCAATTCATTTCTCCATCCTCAGGCAAAAAAATGAAGAGAACCTTTCAACCCAGCATCGTTCGCCGCAAGAAAACACATGGTTTTCGCAAAAAAATGTCCACCCGTTCCGGACGCCAGGTCCTGAGCCGCAGACGTTGCAAAGGACGCAAAACCCTTGTGAACTCCTGATTGGATGGCAATGTCCGGCTCGTGGCCTGTTCTCACCATCGGCCCGTGATCTTGTGATCGCACCCCCGACCCAGAATGCCGTCGCCAATCCTGCCGCGAATACCGGACCCTTTGCCTTCCCCAAATCGGCCAGACTGCTCAAAAGTCGCGAGTTCAAGCAGATCACCGACCGGGGGAAGAAATATCATTCCCCGCTGTTTTTGGTTTTCCTTCGGAACAACGGTCTGGATCATTCCAGACTTGGTGTTACCGTCAGCAAAAAGGTGGGACCGGCGGTGACCAGAAACCGCATCAAACGGTGGCTGCGGGAGTATTTTCGGCATTGGACCCACAAGGTTTCCGATCATCTGGACATTGTTGTGATCGCCCGTGTCCAGGCCAACCGGGTTGCGCATGATGAATTTGATCGCACCCTTGAGGGTCTCTTGAACCGGGCGACCCGGGCCAGGATGGACCGTTGATCCGGAATCAACCAACATTGACAGGAATTTCCTTGAAAATTCTTTTGATTGGCCTGATCCGACTGTACCAGCTGTTCCTGTCTCCCATGTTGCCCCCATCATGTCGCTTTTTGCCCACCTGTTCCGAATATGCCCTGGTGTCCATCTCCAGGTATGGTGTTTTGCGTGGTGGTTGGCTATCCTTGAAAAGAATTTTTCGTTGCCATCCGTTCCATCCTGGTGGACTGGATCCCGTACCCTAACCCTTTTTTAGCGCAGGTTGCCTCATGGACCAGAGAACCCTCCTGGCCATCATACTTTCCTTGTTCTTGGTGGTTGCCTACCAATCGGTCATGGAAATTTATTTCCCTCCCGACGAAACAGCCATCTCTGCGACTCCGGTGGAACAAAAACCATCGGCGTCCGGTCAGGAAACGTTGCCGGAAAAACAGTCCTCCCCCGCGGCGGGAACGTCCGTCCCCGTGATGGAATCGCAACCGGTGCTGCCCGAAGCGATGCCCGGCCAGCAGGACAATGCCAATGAACCTTTCGCCCCATTCAAGACCGATTTGGTCGAAGGGAAGATTTCTCTCAAGGGGGCTTCTTTTTCCGACCTGAGATTTTTGAAACATTTGACCCATTTGCCTCCCGAAGGGCAACCCATCCAGTTTTTCAACCGCCATGGACGCGATTTTTTCTTCAACGAATCGGGATTTTTAGGGGCCCAGATTCAAACGCCCGACCGCAATACCGTTTGGAACCTGGCCAAACCCGATGCCTCCGCCCCACCCCATTCCATGCGTCTGTTTTGGGACAATGGTCAGGGATTGTTGTTTGAAAAATTGATTTCCATTGATGAAAAAACCTATCTGTTCACCGTCGAGGACCGCATCGTCAACACCACCGACAACCCGGTCGGAGTCCATCATTTTTCCCATTTCATCCGTGTCGAACCGGTCATCGACAGCAATGCCATGGCGGTTGCTGATTTCCAGGGACCCATGGGATTTTTGGATGGGGCACGGATTCAACATTCCTACGAAGATGTGCGCAAAAATGACCTGCACGAATCGGCAGTCACGGGATGGGCGGGATTTTCCGACAAATATTTTCTGGCAGCCTTCATCACGACCGATGCCAGCAAAAAACGTTTTTATTTCGACTTTGACAATCCATCGTTCAGGGTCGGCAACGTTTCAGAAAAACAGACGATTGCCCCCAAGAGTCAGTTTTCCCGCACGCTGCTGCTCTATATCGGTCCCAAGGAGATCAACACCCTGGAGCGGGTCGGACATGATCTGGAACGTTCCATCGACTATGGCTGGTTTCACTTTTTGGCGGTTCCCCTGGTTGAACTGCTGCTGATCTTCAATGCGTTTTTGCACAATTTTGGCTTGGCGATCATTATGTTGACCGTGATGATCAAGGCCATTTTCTTTCCCTTGGCCAACAAAAGCTATCGTTCCATGAACGAAATGAAAAAGTTGCAACCCAAGGTGGAAGAGTTGCGCAAGCGGTTTTCCGACGACAAGGCGCGCATGAACCAGGAGATGATGAAGCTGTATCAGGACAACAAAGTGAACCCGTTGGGGGGATGTCTCCCCATCGTGGTACAGATTCCGGTCTTTTTTGCCCTGTACAAGGTATTGTTTTTGTCGGTGGAGATGCGCCACGCCCCGTTTTTCCTTTGGATTCAGGATTTGTCGGCACAGGATCCCTTTTACGTATTGCCTGTGTTGATGGGCATCTCGATGTATTTACAATCAAGGCTCAATCCAACCCCTGCCGATCCGATTCAGGCGAAAATCATGTCGTTTCTGCCTGTGATCTTCACCTTCCTGTTCCTGACATTTCCTTCGGGGCTGGTCCTGTATTGGCTGGTCAACAATGTCCTTTCGATCATCCAGCAAAGCTATATCGTCAAAAAATCATCATAATCATCAAGAAAAAACAGGTCTGGGGAATAGCCCCGGGACCTGTTTTTTTCTTACTCCATTTCCATATCAAAAAGACATTTTTGAGTGGCAGATTTTCTCAGGCGTATTGATATTCAATAAATTTACGTATCCCAAACTGGGTGCGGTTTAGAAATGGAATTACAAATGCGTCAGCGTAACCCACAATCTAAACATATAGATCACGGCATAGATCAAACCCCCAATCACCGAAATTCCAATGATCATGGGGATGGCATGCAAGATGGCCTGTTTGACTTTTTTCCGCCATTCGACTGAAAACATGTTTTGAATCATATGAATTCATTCACTGACTGGTCAAATAGGTCCGCTTGACCCGATTTCCCAAATTGCACAAAATTTCATAATTGCTTTTTTCACTCCAACAGGCCACATCTTCCGCCAGGATTTCCTCATCGCCACTGCGACCGATGATGATCACCCGGTCCCCCACCGCCACATCTTCAATCGAAGTGACATCGACCGTGGTCATGTCCATGCTGACACGTCCAACAATGGGGGCACGTTGTCCCTTGATCAAAAAATAGCCCCGGTTGGACATGCGCGTACTCAGACCATCGGCATAACCCATGGCCACGACAGCAATACGCATCGCCCCCTCGCTGCGGAAGGTGCGGGAATAACCAACTGACTCATTTTTTTTGATTTTTTTAATGTGGATGATGCGACTGGAAAGACGCAGCGCAGGGATCAAATCCTTGTCCTGTTCCTGGAACGGCGAAACCCCGAACAGAGCCAATCCGGGACGGACCATGGCACAATGGCTCTCTGAGAAAATCATGGTCGCAGCACTGTTGGCCATCGATATTTCGTGGCATTCGGCCAACGTTTTGATTCGACGCAATTGTTGCTCCATTTCCAGTTCATCTTCGTCATTGGCGGAACTGAAATGGCTGAAGATTCCCATGAGCCGGATATTTTTTGCATCGCGCAATTGCCGCACAATCTTTTTCCGTCGCCGATTGATCCCCAGACGGTTCATGCCGGTATCAATCTTGAGATAAATGTTGAGTTTACCCTTCCATTGCAACAAATGGGGAATGATCGTGGGTTCGAACACCACCGGCGTCAATCCGTGTTCTTCAATCACCTTGAATGCCTTATGCGACAAACCGGAAAGGATGATGATTTCCAATTCAGAGTTCAGCCGACGCAGCGCAATCCCTTCCTCAATCGTGGCGACGCAGACGGTGTGCAATCCTGGCAGGACCTTGACGATTTTTTTGATCCCCAGGCCATAGGCATCTGCCTTCAAGACAGGCGCCATGCGGACATCATCTCCCACTCTTCTTTTGAGGGTCTGATAATTTTGTACGATGGCATCAAGATCGATCCTCAGACAGGTTTTGCGAAAATTTTTCATAGATTGAATTCCCTGTCTTCCAGATTGTCAAAACGGGTAAATTTATTGATAAAAGCCAACTTGACGCTTCCTACCGGACCATTTCTGTGTTTGGCGATGATCACTTCGCCCAATCCTTGCAGATTGACATCATCCTTTTTGTAGTATTCCTCGCGATGGATGAACATGACCACATCGGCATCCTGTTCGATGGAGCCTGATTCGCGCAAATCGGAAAGAATGGGTCGTTTATCGGGGCGTTCTTCGACTTTGCGTGACAATTGCGATAAAGCCAGCACGGGAATATTGATCTCCTTGGCAATTCTTTTCAACCCCTGGGAGATATTGGTGATTTCCTGCACCCGGTTTTCCATCCCCTCCTCCCCCCGCATCAGTTGCAGATAATCGAGGACAATCAATTGGATATTGCGTTCCTTCTTTAAACGACGCGCCCGCGCCAACAGGGCATGGATGGAAAGTGCGGGCGTATCGTCGATGTAGATGCTGGTTTTGGATAGCAGATCTGCGGTCGAAGTCAATTTTTCATATTCTTCATCCTTGATCATGCCTGAACGCAAATTATGGGCATCGATGCGACCGATGGAGGAGATCATCCTGGAAACAATCTGTTCCCGGGACATTTCCAGGGAAAAAATACCCACGGGACAATCTCCGGACATGGCGGCATTGACTGCAATGTTGATGGCAAAAGCGGTCTTTCCCATGGACGGGCGTCCCGCCAGGATGAGCAGATCGGAGGGTTGCATCCCGGACAACATGTGATCCAATCGGGTGAATCCCGTGGAGACTCCGGTCACCCCTTTTTTTTCCGACATCAACTTTTCCACCTTGGCGATGAACGGCATGAGCACCGACTTCATGGTGGCATAGCTGGATTGCCTTGATTTAAAATGATCGCCAACATTGAGAATACGCGCCTCGATTTCATCGAGAAATTCATCGATATCGACTTTTCCGGCGAATATTTTTTCGTTGATGTCTTTAAGTTCATCGGTCAGATAGCGCAAAATCCTCTTTTCTTTAAGAATTTTGATATATGACCGAACATTGTACGAAGAGGGGGCCGATTCGATGAGGCTGAGGATATAGAGTTTCAATTCCTTTTCCGCTTCCCCTGTCCGTCCCATCCGGGCGACCAATGTCACCGGATCAACGAAATTTTCCTTTTCGATGGCCTGAAAAATTTCCCGATAGAGTTCCTGATTCAGCGGAGAAAAAAAATCATCGGGGGTCAGATCCCCGGTAATGGTGTCAAAATTGGTATTATCCAACAATAGGGAACCGAGGACCGACTTTTCCACGCTCAAGGAAAAGAGTCGCTCAAGTTTGGCATCCTGCTCATCCATTGGACATCATCCGGGAAGACTGGTCTGTTGCAGAAGGTTGATGATTTGTTGCAGGGTATCATCATTGTCGCATTCAAAAACAATGCGTCTTTGACGACCGCGACACTGGATGGTCACCGGAATACCAAATCGGCGACTGAGATGGTTTTGAGATTCAACCAGAACGGAATCGGCCAAGGTTTCGACCGGCAGGGGATCGGAATTTTCATCAGGCGATAATGGATACGACGGGACGTCCTCCTCCGGCACAGGTTCGGGTGATACGGTCATGGAGGGCGGCGCGGGAGGGGATGGCACGGGTTCCACGGATTCCATGGGTTCCATGGGCTTTCCGACCATTTTTTCAACTTCACGCACCGAAAGATTTTCCCGGATGATCCTTTCAACGGTCTCTGCAAGAAATGATTCATCTTCAATCCGGGCCAGCAAGGCCCGGGCATGTCCGGCACTGATGTGGCCCTGTTCAAGATGTTGAAGAATGACGGGGGGAAGTTTTAATATTCTCAAGCTGTTGCTCACCGCCATACGGCTTTTTCCCACCGCTTCACCGATCTGTTTGTGGGAATAGTTGTATTCGGTGACCAGACGTTCAAACGCCCTGGCCTGTTCGACCGGGTTGAGGTCTTCGCGTTGTATGTTTTCCAACAGAGAAATTTCCAGGGTTTCCGCATCATCCAAATTTTTTTCGATGACGGGGATTTCGGACAACCCAGCGATCCGTGCCGCCCGCCAACGACGTTCCCCCGCAATGATCTGATAAGTCCCATCCGCCAGTTTACGGACGAGTACAGGTTGCAGCATCCCTTTTTCTTTCAGGGAGTGGGCCAGTTCCCTCAATTTATCTTCATCAAAAAACCGGCGTGGTTGATGCGCATTCGGGCTGATCCGATCGATGGCAAGGGTGAACAGTTCCTTCGGGCGACCCAGCCCCATCCCCTCCTCGCCCAGCAGAGAACTCAAACCCCGTCCCAACCGGTTTGATGATGCTGTCATGATGTTCTCCTGTTTGTCTCGATCAAATGCAGCGCGATGTCCTGAAATTCCCGCGTCGCCACCCCCCAGGGGTTATAACAGACCCCTGGCTTGAAATGACTTGGTGCAATATTGACCTGGTGGTCGTAGTGTATCGTCCAGGTTGCAACAGATTCATCCAATTTGCTTTGGAATTCATGGATAAAGTTTCTTTTTTCGCTGGAATCATCGAACATGTTGAACAGGATGGCATCCATGGTAATGGATTTGTCAAAATGTCGATTGATCCAGAAGATGGTATCCCGGGTTTGAATAAAACCTTCGATGGAAAAAAATTCACATTGCAACGGGACGATCACACGGTCACTGGCCACCAGGGCATTGATGGTCAACAGGCCCAACGATGGCGGACAATCGAAAATGATGAAATCATACGCCGCGCCACATGTACCGATGGCCCGTTGTAAAAAACGTTCACGTTCCTTGCAGTTGACCAGTTCGATCTCCGCCCCCACCAGATCGGTATCGGCCATGATGAAATGAAATGATGGAAGATGGATCGTCATCACCACCGATTCAATCGTTTTTGTTCCCGACAACAGATGATACACCGTTCCCAATCCCAAATCCTTTCGGACGCCAAGCATCGTGGTCGCATTGCCTTGAGGATCCATGTCCACCAGCAACACGTTTTTACCCGCAGCCGCAAGGCAAACGGCAATATTGACGGCGCAGGTTGTTTTGCCCACACCCCCTTTGCGGTTGATGACCGAATATATCCTGGTCAAGCACACACCTCTTTTTTGATCAATGCCACCATGCGATTGCCCGTTTCCATCGATTCATACAAAATTTTGGGTGCATCATAGCAGGCAGAAATTTGATGATGCGTGAACTGTTGTTGCTCCAAGGGATAATTGGACCCTTTGAATGCAATATGGGTCCCCCCGGGCGCCAGGAGTGGCCATGCTTCACGAGCGCCAAGGATCAGGTCACCCAGGCCACGACTGACCACGGTATCAAAGGTGCCGTTCCACCGTTTTGCCGCCTCCTTGGCCAGGCCATGAAATACCGTCACTTTGTTCAGTTGAAGCAATTGCACCACATGATTGAGAAAGCGTACCCGTTTTTTTCTGGGTTCGATCAGACAAATAGTTTCAATGTGTTGCGCAAGCAGGGCCACCACGATCCCCGGCAACCCTGCCCCGGACCCGATGTCGGCCAATGTTTTGATCGTTGCGACCTGATCCAGCAGGAGGACACCATCTAGAAAATGTCGGTTGAACAACACTTCCCGGGTACAGGGACCGATCAGATTATAGGTTTTGGACCATTTTAATAGTTCTTCGGCGTAAAGTTCCAACCGTTCCCGGGTGTGCAGGTCAAAATGGTGAAAGGGAAATCGTTCCACACGGATCCAATCACATTAAAATTCAAAATCAACACCCTGGGGGCAATCCCCCAGACCCCTTTTTTCTTTTGATTATTTTTGCATCAGGCGGAAATGAACCAATAGATTGGAAATGGCGGCACGGGTGATGCCGGGAATTCTTTCCGCCTGGCCCAACGTCTCTGGTTCAATACGTTTCAGTTTTTCCCGAACTTCCGTGGAGAGACCGGCAACCTGCCACCAATCCATTCCCCGGGGAATACGCACGGCATCCAGGCGTTGATCCTGGTTCAAACTTTCTTTCACCTTCTCCCAATAGCCACCATAATGACCATCATTGACAATGAATGCCCGAACCTCGGCAGGCAACGCCTCCAGGCCAAATTCCGCCAGGATCGCTTCTTTGTCAACGTCCGTCACCGCCAACCATTGCAGACCCGTCTTGCGTCCCCCGCCCGCCGCCAGGCGTGGAGACAACGTTTCCAATCGTTGGCGTGCTTCACGGATCGCTTCCTGTTTGTCAGCAAATCTTTGCCAGCGCACATCATCCACCAACCCCAGGCGCCGCCCCAAAGGGGTCAACCGTTCATCGGCGTTGTCCGGCCGCAACAGAATGCGCGCTTCGGCCCGGGAAGTAAACATACGGTACGGTTCATCAACGCCCCGGGTCACCAGATCATCGATCATGACACCGATATAGGAAGTTTTGCGTTCCATCACCACCGGTTCCCGATCCTGGATCCGCTGCCAGGCATTGATTCCCGCCATCAATCCTTGTGCTGCCGCCTCCTCATAGCCGGTGGTGCCATTGATCTGCCCGGCAGTGAACAATCCGTCGATCCCTTTGACTTCCAGTGAAGGACGCAAACTCAATGGATTGAGGGCATCATATTCGATGGCGTATCCAGGGCGGGTGAATTGTGCCCGTTCCAATCCTGGAATGGAATGCACCACCGCCCGTTGAACTTCGAGGGGCAGGCTGGTGGAAATGCCGTTGGGATAGATTTCGCAGGATTCCAGACCTTCCGGTTCCAAAAAAATGGTATGTTCTTCCCGATCTGGAAATTTATTGATCTTGTCTTCGATCGAAGGACAATAACGGGGACCGATCCCCTGGATTTGGCCATTGAACAAGGGGGCCTGGTCGATGTTGTCCCGGATGATGCGTGCCGTTTCCGCGGTGGTCCGGGTCAGGTGGCACCGGGTTTGGGGCAGGGATGGGGTATCGCTCATGAACGAAAACAATTCCGGCTCTTGATCCCCTTCCTGGGGTTCAGTCCGGCGCCAATCGATGGAACCGGCGTGCAACCGGGGGGGGGTTCCGGTTTTCAAACGCATCATGTCCAGTCCCAGGGAACGCAGAAATTGGCTCAGGGCATTGCTGGGCGGGTCTCCGAGACGACCGCTTTCAAACTGGTGGTGACCGATATGAGCCTTGCCGGCCAGGAAGGTTCCCGTGGTCAGGATGACGGCACGGGCATTGAAGATCAATCCCTGGGTTGAAACGACGCCGCTGACTTCCCCTTTTCGACCCAGTGCAATCCGTGCCGCCTCACCTTGGAACAAGGTCAACAACGGCAGTTTGCCCAATTCCGATTGTGCCCGACGCCGATACCATCCCTTGTCCATTTGTGCCCGGGGTCCGCGTACTGCCGGCCCTTTTCTGCGGTTGAGCAGACGGAAATGGATGCCGGATCGGTCGGCCAGCAGGGCCATGATGCCACCCAGGGCATCGATTTCCCGGACCATGTGTCCTTTGCCGATGCCGCCGACCGCCGGGTTACAGGAAAGGGCACCGATGGTATCGATGTTTTGGGTCAGCAACAATGTTTTGGCCCCAAGCCGGGCCGAGGCATGGGCTGCTTCGATTCCTGCGTGACCGCCACCGATCACGATGATGTCAAAATCACCAAAATTCATCGTCAAAATCCGGAAAAATGATCAAGAAAAAAAAGGGGTCTGGGGGATTGCCCCCAGGACTTTGACTTTGTTTCTAAAATCAACACCCTGAGGGCAATCCCTTGAGGCCCATTTTTTTTCTTAATTATTTTATTTATTCTTCTGGCGGTCGTTCCTGCTTTTCTCGATAATCGCATCCCTCTCGCACACACAAATGTTCAACACCCCACCGTTTGGTCACCTTTTCGGTCACAAACGGGGCACCACATTTGGGACAAGGTTGTTCCACTGGTTTGTTCCACAATGCATTTTTGCATTCGGGATAGGTGGAGCAAGAATAAAAGATTTTGCCACGACGGGATTTTTTCTCCAAAAACTGCCCCTTGCCACACAACGGACATTTGACCCCCGTCGCCTTCGGTTTTTGCAATGGCTGATTGTTGCGACACTCGGGATAACCACTACACGCCAAAAACTTACCGAACCGCCCCTCCTTGATCAACATCGGTTTGCCGCATTTTTCACATTTTTCCTCCGAAACCTCCGGCTCCGCCTTGACCTCATCACTCTGGCCATCTTTTTTGATGTTACGGCTGAACCGGCATTCGGGATAATTGGAACACGCCATGAACTTGCCGAACCGCCCCAACTTGATCAACAACGGCTGGGAACACTCAGGACAAAGTTCGTTGGTCGTTTCCGAGGTGAAATCGGCGCGACTGGTGGTTTTATCCTTGTCCTGGACCTGCACGGTGAACGGGTTCCAAAAACTTCGCAACAAAGGTACCCATTCCTTTTCACCCCTGGAAACGGCATCCAGATCGTCTTCCAAATGGGCGGTGAAGTGGAAATCGACATACCGGTTGAAATGCTCCACCAAAAACCGGTTGACCACCACCCCGACATCTTCCGGGTAAAACTTTTTATTGTCCAAACGGACATAACCCCGATCCTGAAGGGTTGTCATGGTCGGGGCATAGGTGGAAGGACGACCGATGCCATAACTTTCAAGGGCCTTGACCAAAGTCGCTTCGGTATATCGTGGTGGCGGTTCGGTGAAATGTTGCAGCGGCTCGATTTTTTGCGCAAACAACGTCTCCCCCTTCTCCAGGGGCGGCAACATCCCCTTCTCCTCCTCCTCTTCGGTCCGATCCTGAGCCGACACCTCATCCCGTCCTTCTTGATAGACCTTCATGAATCCGGGAAAACGGACCGATGAACCGGTGGCGCGAAAACGAAACGGGGCCTCGGGATCGGCGGAACCGACCGACAAGGTTGCGGCAACATTGTCAATCTGGGCTTCGGCCATCTGACACGCCATGGTCCGTTTCCAGATCAGCTCATACAGTCGAAACAAATCTTTTTCCAAAGTCTGACGCAGTTTGTCCGGAGACAATTCCGGATGGGTGGGACGGATGGCTTCGTGGGCTTCCTGGGCATTTTTGGTGGAAGATTTGAATTTCCGCTCCGATTTGGGAAGATATTCGGAACCGAAACGACTTTTGACCACATCGCGAATCGCCACGATTGCTTCCTGAGCCAGATTGACCGAATCGGTTCTCATGTAGGTGATCAGGCCGTAGGTCTCGGAAGCACCCTGCGATTCATCCTTGATTTCAACCCCTTCGTACAATTTTTGCGCACACATCATGGTTTTTTTCGCGGAAAAACCAAGTTTGCGTGACGCCTCCTGTTGCAAGGTAGAGGTGATAAAGGGCGGTGATGGTTTGCGCCGGGATTGTTTTTTTTCCAATTCCGAGACGATCAAATCCTGCCCTTGAACCGCGTTTAACACCTGTTCCGCCTGCTCCTGGTTGGCAAGATCGAACTTGTCGAGCTTATTGCCCTGGGCAACCTGAAGCCGTGCCGGAAATGGATGCGGATCCCGATCCCCTTTTTTGGCCACCAGGGCCTCGATGCTCCAATATTCACGCGTCTGAAATGCCTGAATTTCCGCCTCGCGTTCACAGACCAGACGCAAGGCCACCGATTGCACCCGCCCTGCCGATAAACCACGGCGAACCTTTTTCCACAACAGGGGACTGAGATTGAATCCCACCAGATAATCGAGTGCCCGTCGCGCCTGTTGGGCATTGACCAGGTTCATGTCCACTTCACGGGCGTTGGCGAGGGCCTCATCGATGGCCCGTTTGGTGATTTCGTGAAATACCACCCGTTTGACCACCTTGTGTTCCAAGGCAATCTTTTTTTCCCGAAAGACTTCCAGGACATGCCAGGAAATGGCTTCCCCTTCACGGTCAGGGTCGGTTGCCAGCAAAATTTCCTCGGCATCCTTGACCTCCTTGACCAGGGCGGTCACATGTTTGCCCGATTGCTTGGCCACTTCATAATGCATGTGAAAATCATGCTCGGGATCTACGGAACCATTTTTTTTGGGCAGATCACGAATATGACCATAGGTCGCAACTACGGAATAGTCCCGACCGAGAAATTTATTGATGGTTTTAGCCTTGGCAGGCGATTCGACAATGACTACAGCACGCATGGTACGATCGATTTGAACCTGTGGTTTACGGTTGACAGGTTTCCGCCGCAAGAGGGAAAGGTTCCCATTCAAGACGTTGTGTCATGCGTCGGGGTATTTTGCAAGGCGAACCAGTTACCTGGTTGGCGAATCACAATGCCCGCCAGTTCCAGTTGCAGCAGGATGCTGGATAGTGAAGCGACTGTCAAATGACTCTTTCGCGCCAACTCATCCGCCTGCATCGGTCCCTGTCCCAGGCACTGCAACAAACGACCCACGGGGCTATTGGATTCAACCGATATTCGACCCTGATTTTCGGAATCGGTTCCGGTCATGGTTTGAGGCCAATGCATTTCCAGCAGGAGATCCCTGGCCTCTTCAATCAGACCCGCCCCTTCTCTGAGCAAACGGTTGCTCCCCTTGCAACGCCAATCGCCCGCCGCCCCGGGGACGGCAAAGACTTCCCGCCCCTGTTCCAGGGCGAGACGGGAGGTGATCAATGCACCCGATTTTTCCCCGGCCTCCACGACGACCACGGCTTGGACCAACCCACTGATGATCCGGTTTCTTGCGGGAAAACGGAATGCTTCGGGCCTGGTTCCCAAGGGCGCTTCGGTAATGAGACAACCCTTGGCCATGATCTGTCGCGCCAGATCCTGGTTGGAAGCGGGATAACAGATATCCAGACCGACCGCCGTCACCGCCACGGTGGCACCCCCGCCATGCAGTGCCCCGCGATGGGCAGCGGAATCAACGCCCAATGCCAATCCACTGACCACCGTCACCTGATATCGAGCCAGGGCATCGGACAATCGGCGTGCCATTTCCAAAGCCCCGGGACTGGCGCGACGGGATCCCACGACGGCGACCATTCGTGGTGAAACCAGATGGCCGGCCTCACCCTGGACATACAGGACCGGAGGCGGATCATGGATCTGCGCCAGCCTGTCGGGATAATTGCCATCTCCCAGGGTGATGATTTTGGCGCCGATCCGATGCAATCGTTCCAATTGATCGGTGACCGGCTCGACGGGTATTTTTTTGCGAAACCCGAGCAAACCTTCCACAATCTGTGGCCTGATTCCCGGAACTGCCCGGTATTCCGGTTCGCTGGCACGGACCACTGCCTGGGGATGCCCGAAATATCCCAATAATTTTCTGATTCCCACCGGTCCCAGACCGGGAATTTGGATCAGACGCAACCAATCGATCAGATCATGGGTTTTCATGCAACCCGGGTGACACAATCCTGGCCCCTACCCAATCACCCATTTCCACGACCTCCGTTGATTGTGTGATCAAGGCCAATGAAGCATGGGCGGCAATGCGAAAGAAGACCACTTCGGCGATTGGCAGGGGATCCTGACGGGGAATTTCGTTGGATTCATGCAATACCCAAGGGGGTTTGCTGCGATACACCGGGAGTACCAATCCGGGATGGACCCGGTCTTGCACCCCCAGTGCGACCACCACAACCTGTCCGATGCCCGCCAGATCCAAATCATGTTCAATATGAACCACTTTTCCCGAGACATCAAATCCGGGATCGATCTTGATTTGCAGTGGAATCTTTTCATTGAGAAACGAATCGACCAGATCTCCGGCCATCATTTCCTTGAAGGCTTTGATGACGACGGCAGTTGATTCATGGCCATCCGTACCCACAATTTCGATGATGCCCAGGGTTTCCGACAATCGTCCCAGGATCCGGTCATGTTCAGAATCATGCAACACCGCTCCAGGCCGATGGACCGTCAAACGATCCCCAACATGAAATATATCTTTTCCCTCGATGATCAACCGTTGGCCGATGGAGGCGGTTTCTTTTTCGCGGACATGAACAATCCGATTGTTTTGTATCACCGGTTCATCCAGGATCCAACTACCCTCAAAGAATTGTGTTTCCAAAGCCTGGATCATCGCTTGATGCGCGGGATCGGGATCGATGACCGGGGGGAGGATTTTGATTTCAGGTTTCATGATGGTACACGGCAAACCTTGACCACCCATACCGGTGCCGGCTCCTCCCATGATTGCCAGGAAACAGAACAACGGCCAGATTTTTCGGTATCTCATGATGCCGATCCTTTTTTTCCAATGCGTGGTTCCGTTCCCTGAAGCAACCGGAGGATATTTTCCCGATGGCGCCAAAAAATGATGGGCATCATGATCAAAGAGACCAGCAACGCCTCGTTATTTCCCAAAAAGTATTCCAACCCTGGCAAGATCATGAACGCAACCAAGGCGGCCAGGGAAGAAATCCTTGTCACCACCGCCACCAGCAACCAGGTCAACAAAGCGAGGAGGCCGACCCATGGCGTCCAGACCAGAACGATTCCCAAAGCGGTAGCAACCCCCTTGCCACCTTTGAACCCCAGATATACCGGATACAGATGTCCCACAAAAGCGGCCAGCGCCAAAGCAGGCGTCAACCATGGCACCTGGGCAAAACCATGGATGCCCACCGCCACCGCGACACCACCCTTGGCCATGTCCAGGAGCAGTGCCAGAAAAGCCGCTTTTTTTCCCGCCGTGCGCAACACGTTGGTGGCACCGATATTACCGCTGCCCTGTTTACGGATGTCTCCCGATCCGAACAACCACCCCATCAACAGCCCGAATGGAATGGAACCCAGCAGATAAGCGCCTGTAACAAGCAATCCATGCGGCCATATGTTCATGGAAGTCCTGATTGATTGACATGGTTCATGGAAACGACGTTGGCAGTTGAAGTATTGCTGAATTTATAATTATTTTCCCACAAAATCGACACCCGGGATGAGGGACCCAGAAGGCGTTCCATTTGTTGGATCGTTTTTTCGACCAACGGCTGCACCAGGATTGCCATCCGATCCCATGAAGTCTGCACCACCCGGGGATGGCGTGTTTCATACCAATGTGCAACCAATGCGTCATGATGTGCCAATCCTCCGTCCAACGCCTGTTGACACATGGCTCGCACTTCATGTTGTACCACCTTTTGATATTCCCGGGGCAAGGATTCCAACCAGGTTTGATTGACCGAAAACGCCGACCACGCATGCAGGTGCCGTAAATTCAGAAAATAAGCCGCTTTTTGCATCAACTCCTTGTTGGCAACCAGTTCAGGGGTGATCAACAAACCTGTAATCCATCCTGAATCCATTGCTTTCATCAAATCAACACTTGGCACCTGCACTTTTTTTCCCGGCAAGGTTGCTTGAACCGTGCCGATCCAATCATCTTCGGGGACACGGATGGTTTGATGGTTCATCCAATCCAAGGCATCATTTCCGGGGCGTGTTTTTTGTTTTTTCATGTTTTCAAAAAGCAGGATTCCATAAAAACCATAAGAACCATATCCAAGTACTTTTATATTTTTTGTTTTCGTCGTCGCCCGGATGGCGGTATCCAATTTGGAACCGACAAAATGATTCAATTGTTCAGCATCGTTGAATACCATGGGCAATGTCATCACCCTGAATGCTTTGAATGCCTGGGCCAACGTCAAGACGGAAATCCATCCCCCTTCCACGTTGCCACGAATCTGGTTTTTCAAAGCATCGATTTCGCTGCCGCCTGCACCGTTGGTCAACAGTTCCACCCGGATTCGACCCTGTGTTCCATTTTCGATGTTTTGTTTGAGCTGGTGCAGCAGACGAACATAGACCATCCCCTCCCCCTGTACTGCCGTGATTCGCATCGGAATCACTTCATCATTGGCCAGTGCCATGGTCCATGGTGCGAGAAGATACATCAGGGCGAGAAGGATCAACCGATGCATCCAGGCAACCACGGATATTGAGGAAAAGATGAAGATCGTTTGCACGGTTTCTTTTTCTTTTTATGGTTTTCTGTTACAAGGAAATGATCTGGATGGTGGGTTCACCATGCCATTCACTTCCTTTCGACGAGGTTTAAAGCATGTCTCGATCCCTGAACAGAGTTCAATTGATCGGTCATCTGGGTGCCGATCCGGAAATGCGCGCAACCCAGGATGGCAAAGCCATCGCCAATCTGAGGGTTGCCACCAGTGAATCCTGGAACGATGTCCAGGGTCAAAAACAGGAGCGGACCGAATGGCACCGTGTGGTCATATTCGGTCGCATGGCGGAGGTGGTTCAACAATATCTTCGCAAGGGATCACAAATTTTCGTTGAAGGAAAACTGCAAACCCGCAAATGGACCGATAAACAAGGAATCGAACGTTATTCCACGGAAATTGTCGCCGGTAACATTGGTAGTCAGATGATCATGCTGGGTGGCGGCAATCGTCCACAGGGTGGTTCTTATTCAGGTTCATTCAATGCACCACAGGGTTCTTCCTATTCCAGTGGTGCCCCTTCCTATGATTCAAATGATTTCGGCCCGGCACCTGCGTTTGAACCCACTCCGACCACCCCACCTTCGTTCAACAACCCACCCTCTGTCAAACCCGCATCCAATCCCGGGAACATACCCAGTTTTGATGATGATATCCCCTTTTGATCACCATCAAGGAAAAAGGGTTCCTGTGAACGTGGGAACCTTTTTTTCTCAATCATTTTAAATATCGACATGGTTTGATGTTTTAAAGATGAGATGTCCTTCAGGCAAAAAGCCTGAGGGCAATCTCTGGGGCTCTTTATATTATTTTAACAAGGGGGGTGTAATTTCTTATGAGGCGGGCGGATGAATCCATGCCTTGTCTGCAGCCAGGGTCATTTCCCGTTCATGTTCCAGGCCGGCATCCAATTGAACCTTGCCATTGACCAATCGCAACCTTTTCTGGGCAAACCAGCGTACGGCCAAAGGATAGATGCGATGTTCCTGAACCAGGATTCTTGCCGACAAGGTATCAACATCATCATCCGGCAGGATCGGAACCACCGCCTGGATCACAATAGGACCCGTATCCACCCCATCATCGACAAAATGAACCGTCGCCCCGGAAAAACGGACACCCATTTCCAGCGCTCTTTTTTGTACATGCAATCCAGGAAAAGCAGGCAGCAAGGCGGGATGAATGTTGAGGATGCGGCCTGAGAAGTAGCGAATGAACCAGGGCGACAGGATGCGCATGAATCCAGCCAGACAGATGAGTTGAACACCATGTTGTTCTAGAACTTCCGCCAATGCTTTTTCAAAATATTCCCGTCCCCCATACCGGTCGTGATTGATCACCACGGCGGGCAAACCGGCATTGCGTGCCCGTTCCAGAGCAAACACCCCATCCTTGTTACTGACAACCACAGTGACCCGACCCGGGATGGTGTCATTGGTACAACCATCCATGATGGCCTGCAGGTTGGAACCGCTTCCCGAAACCAGAACGCCGATGTTCAACCGATCAGTCAAGAATCACCACCCTTTCTTCTGCATCCCCCTGACGTTTTACAACATGACCGATATGCCAACAGGTTTCACCCGCAGCATGCAACACCGCCATGGCGCGATCCAAAAATTCAGGACCGACGACAACGACCATGCCCAAACCACAATTGAAGGTACGCATCATTTCAAACATGGGGACGTGGCCCAGATTCTGCAAATAGTCGAAGATCGGAGGCCAGGTCCAGGATTGTCTATTGATTGAAGCTTTGACGCCCATGGGCAGAATTCGGGGAATATTTTCCTGAAATCCACCCCCTGTGATATGGACGATCCCCTTGACGGGGACTGTTTTGAACAATTCCAACATCGATTTGACGTAAATTTTGGTGGGTGCCAACAAAACCTCCCCCAATGTTTGACCCGCAAACGGTGCATCCAAGCCGGGGCCACCCTGAGACAGGATCAGACGACGAATCAAGGAATACCCATTGGAATGAGGTCCCGAAGAGGCCAAACCGATCAGCACATCACCGGATTGAATATTCTGCCCGTTGATGATGGCCTCACGTTCCACCATGCCCACGGCAAAGCCGGCCAGATCAAATTCACCTTGGGGATAAAAATCGGGCATTTCAGCGGTTTCCCCGCCGATCAGGGCACAACCAGCCAGCCGGCACCCTTGGGCAATGCCTTCGATGACGGTTGCCGCTTTTTCAGGTTCAAGTTTGCCGGTTGCAAAATAATCGAGAAAAAACCAGGGCTCCGCCCCTTGGACAATCAGATCATTGACCGACATGGCGACCAGATCGATACCGACGGTGTTCAATATTCCGGTCAAGAATGCCAGTTTGAGTTTTGTACCGACACCGTCGGTGGAAGAAACCAGGACGGGATCTTTGTAGCGCGACCATTGGGGATGAAACAAAGCACCGAATCCACCCAGTTCGGAACACACTTCAGGACGGTAGGTTGCCGTCACTGCCTTTTTGATCAAAGAGACGACGCGATTGCCCGCATCGATATCCACACCGGCATCCTTGTAGGTGGTCATTAGATTCGCTCTCGCAGGTTTTCATGTGATCGCAAGGAAAAAATTTGGTAGCCTTTGAACTTCGGCAAACGGCAAGCTGCATGGATTAAAATTGCATCGAAACTGAGTGAGGAAACAATTCCCATGGTCTGGCACGTCAAGTTATTGGATTTTGGCGCATCGATTCGTTTTGTGACCCTGTTTTTCTGGCTGTGTCTCTGGGGATCATGTTCCGTAGCACATGCTCAGGATGGTGATCCGTTTTATATTGTCAAGCAGGTCATCGTCCACATTCCACAAGGAGGCGACCCGACAAAAAACACAAGCGCCATTGGTTTATTGGAAGCCCAGAAAATTGCATTCAAATATTTGATGCAAAAAATGCTGCCGGTGGAAGAACGCCAGGGCCGGCATCTATTTATCAAGGATATTCAAAAAAATATCAAGGATTTATTGCAACGTTCCATCATTGTTTCGGAACGTCGGACATCCCGTGACATCGAGCTTGCGGTCAATATTCATTTTGACAAGGAAAAAATAAGACAATTATTTGAATCAGCAGGTATTTCATTCTGTGAAACCGCCTATCCGGCAACTTTGTTGCTCATGGATGAACCTCTTCTTGCTTCTCCCATGGCCAAGCCATTGATCCATACCTTTGAAAAGGCGTCCAACCTGTATGGTTTCGAATTGATTCAACCTTTGAGGGACGTTGAAGATTTGACCAACCTGGCACTTGCGGAAGATCCAAGTCAGATTCAAACGTTTAAAAATTGGACGCGTACGCGTTACAAGGCAGAAAGGACATGGAAAATTTCAATATCGGAGTCTGCTGCGTCCGAACCCTCCAGTGATCAATCGCAAAATTGGATCCGTTTGAAATTGGTGGAGATTGGCGATGAAGGGGTGGAATATCATTTCAGCAGGGTCACGGAAAAGAAACTGATGGAGAAGGGAAAGGAGAAGGAACAAATTGGAGAAGAAGAAATCATGGTATTGGCCAATCGAATGGTCACTCCTTGGATTGCGACCCACATAGTTCAACCTGGAACCAGCAATGTTTTGGATGTTGCTGTAATTAATTCAAACAATCTGGACATGTTGGATGGTTTAATGGATAAAATGAAATCTTTTTCAGGTGTTGAAAAAGTTTCATTTCTTGAAATGAGCAGTAACAATGTCAAACTCAGGCTGCAATACAAAGGAAACGAAATGGAAATCAAGGATCAGTTAAAAGGGTTAGGCGCTGTTGATAATGGGCAAGGTTCTGAAATGTCAATTAATTTGCCATGAACCTCCCCAACTTTCTTTCGTTTGTCCGTATTTTTTCTGTTCCCTTGTTCATTTGGATGGTACTCAATCACCAAATTTATTGGGGCCTTTTTTTATTCATCATGGCTGGAATTACCGATGCCTTGGATGGATATATTGCCAATAAATTTGATAAAGTGACTGAACTTGGAACATTTTTGGATCCTTTGGCGGACAAAATCCTTCTGACCTCTGCCTTTGTTACTTTGAATGTTACGAGTTTGATTCCACTTTGGATCACCTTGATGGTTGTCACGCGTGATCTGGTCATCATTGCCGGGGCCATGGTGTTTCAAGTTTTGACTGGAACCTTGAAGATGGAACCTTTGCCCATCAGCAAGGTCAATACGGTGATGCAAATCATTCTGATTTCGGTGGTGATGGGAAGTGAAATTTTTCCCATCTGGCCTGGAATCAAAAACATCATGTTTGCGATTGTGGTGTTAACAACGCTTTCGTCTGGATTCATCTATATTTACATTTGGACCAAAAAAGCGGTGGAAAAAGAAGGTTCCTGACAGTGATCACGTTCAAGAAAAGGGGTTCCAAAGGGTTGCCTTCAGGGGTTCAATTCAGTGCTACATGATCTTTCAGTTTCAGGGATGCATCCCATTAATCCTCATTGATTTCTTGATCTTTTTTAATAATGTCAACATGCGCTGACAGAACCCAATCGAATGGAAGAGAATCCTGCATGTCTTTATTGGATCAAGAGCAATTATTGCTTTCTTTAGAAGTACCTCCCGATTTATCGTTTGATCGTTTCATCGTTGGATCTGACAACGAGAGGGTGTTCAATGCGGTCAAGCGACTTTGTGATGAATCACATCCTTCCGAATCTTTATTGTTGGTTGGTGAAAGTGGGACGGGAAAGACCCATTTATTACACGCTGCTGTTCGGCAGACCCAGCTGACCACTAAATCAGGTATTTACGTGCATGCCAATGATTTGATTAAGGAATGTCTATGCTGCACCGACAGGGAGGAACGCCTGAACCTATCAGCACAATATCAAAATTATCATCTGGTTGCGTTAGATGCTTTAGAACTTTTGGCCACTGATGCAACGGCTCAGGAAGTTGTGTTGTACCTGTATAATTTATTGCTTGCCAACGGAGGGATATTTTTGATTGCTTCGCAGGTCAACCCGATGGCAATGGTGGGACTCAGATCAGAATTAAGGAGTCGTCTGCTTTGGGGCAAAGTATTGGAACTTCACCCCCTTGGTGATGAAGAACTTTTCGGAGTGATGCAAAAAATTGCTTTTGATCGCAGCCTTCAACTTTCCGATGATTTGATCCATTTTTTGGTGATGCGGTTGCCGCGGTCGGTATTGGAGTATACCAAGGCCATTGAATTATTGGATCAACAAAGTTCCAGGCGGTCACGAAACATTGCCATCCCATTGGCCAAGGAACTGTTCAATCTGTGAAACCATGGAAATTGAATATTTCAAAACGCTCATGAGGTGTTTCACGTGAAACCTCCTGCTCCCCCATCTTCCGATAAACCACCGGTATTGGATGCTTCCCTGCATGAAGGGCATCGCCGTCGTTTGTTGGATCGCCTTGTCAATGAGGGAATCGACAGTTTTCACGATCATGAAGTGATCGAACTCCTCCTTTTTTTCTCGATTCCCAGAAGAGACACCAACAAAATTGCGCATCTGTTAATCAAACGTTATGGAAGCCTGTCACATGTGCTTGACGCCGATTTCGCACTTTTAAAGCAGGAATATGGCATCGGTGATAAAAGCGCATATCTCCTTTCCAGTCTTCCCTCAATCTTCAGACGTTATTCACTCGACAAACTTAATAAATCCAACAAACCGTTGCGTGACCCTGAATCTTCTGTGCGCTACGTCCAACCCATCCTGGCTACCCGTTCCGAAGAAGTGTTCCTCCTGGTCAGTCTGGACAATCAATGCCGCGTTCTTTCCAGTAACATCGTTTCTGAGGGAACAGTCAAGCAAGCATTTGTCTATCCTCGTCATGTCGTCAAAGAGGCCCTTAAGGTGAATGCAAGCAATGTCATCTTTGCCCACAATCACCCCTCCGGCAACGCAAACCCTTCCAAATCAGACTTGAAATTGACCGACCTCCTCATGGGAATCTTTCATGCCATGGACATCAAAGTCCTTGATCACATCATTGTTGCCAAAGATGAACATTTCAGCTTTGCAAGAGAAGGGATCCTCAAACCGCCTCAACCTTGAATATGATTGAAATAGATATTTGTCTATTAATAACAATAAAGCCCGCTGAATTGTGGATATTGTTTCGATCTTGATGTAATTCAAGTAAAATTTGCGATCCAATCATCCTGGAATCTTTTTGAACGTTTCTTTCAACCAGGTGTGTTTTTCCAGTTTTTCCACCATTATTGCCATGTTTTGTACATCCTGTTGATTATTTCATCCTGACACATTCACCAACGTAAAAGGGATCCAATGTGACAAAGTAGAATTATTTGCCAATACAAAATTGCGAAAAAATATGATCCAACAGATGTTCCGATATGTTCTCCCCCGTCATCTGTGCCAACTGTTCCATAGCCTCTCGCACCTTGATGGCAATAATTTCCATTTCAGCACCATGAACCAACATTCCTTCTGCCTCAACCATGCAGGAAAGGGCTTCTTTTACACATGCATTCTGTCTTTGATTGAACGTAATGAACATTTCCTGATCGCCACCCTCCAATTTTAAGGTAGTCATTATATTATTTTTAACAATTTCAATATCTTCATGTGAGAAGGAACTGATATGCAATACCGTCTCCCGTATCATTTTTTCAGGCAGGTTTTTATCGTTCGTGGAAACCTTGTCAATTTTATTCATCAATATGAGACGAAGTCGTCCATCAGTCTGGTCGAACAGTTCCATATCTTCATTGCACCAACCAACCGTAGCGTCGGCGATGAATAAAACCAAATCCGCTTTTTTGCACAATTCAATCGATTTTTGAATACCCAACGCTTCAACTTCTTCAGGATCGGATCGGATTCCGGCTGTGTCCGTCAAACAAACTTGAACATGCCCGACGATGATTTGTTCCTGGATATAATCACGCGTTGTTCCAGGAATGTTGGAAACAATGCTGCGTTGGGTTCCGAGAAGGGCATTGAATAAGGTTGATTTACCAACATTGGGCCGACCCATGATGACACAATGGGGAATACGATCGTTGCGTTGTCCCAACTGACTTTCCCGCAACCATTGTCCCATCCGTTCACTGACATGGACCATTTCCGTGGTCAACTGCTCTTTGGATGATAGATCGACATCATCTTCTGGAAAATCGATGCTGGTTTCGATTTGTCCCAGAATATTCATTAATCGCGATTTGATTTCATTCATGCCTTGGGAAACGAAGCCATCCAGGGTTCGCAAATGTTCTCGAACGGAACGCAGGCTGTTGGCACGTATCAATTGTTGAATGGATTCTGCCTGTAGCAAATCCATTTTTCCGTTCAAAAATGCCCTTCGGGTGAATTCACCCGCCTCGGCCAGTCGAAATCCCGATGCGATCAAAATTTCCAGGATGGCATCGATGATGATGGGTGACCCGTGACATTGAATTTCCAAGACATCTTCCCCGGTGAATGAATGTGGTCCGGGAAAATGAATCAAGAGCACCTGATCCAGGAGAACACCATTTTGATCATTGAACCTGCAAACACGGACGAATCTTTTTTCAAAGGTTTGTTCATTGAGTGCAGGAGAAAATCTTTCTTTGATTTTCAATCCACATTTTGTTCCGCTGAGACGCAATACGGCAA
The DNA here is from genome assembly GCA_002753735.1 of Magnetococcales bacterium DCbin4. GTDB lineage: Bacteria > Pseudomonadota > Magnetococcia > Magnetococcales > UBA8363 > UBA8363. Next base: position 1,192 of record PEAN01000001.1, on the reverse strand, counting down.
TGGCCGATTGACCCCATACGGTTGCAAGCGCGCAAATGGGGTCATGGTCACGGTTCAAGAAGGTGCCCATCGTCGATCAACCTTTCAAAAAGATTGTTTTTTCAATCATCATCGCCAGGAGTACGATTCCTCCAGTCCAGGTGTTGCTTATAAAAACGGGGATCAACGTTGATTCAGGCAACTTTCGGATGAGGATGACCTGTCGTGCCAAATGGAGCATGGCGATCAGGAGGATGGTATGGAAAACCAGGGAGTAATGCAGGAGGTATCCTGAAAGGAACCAGAAGAAGGCGGTGATGAAATAGAAAATACCGACGGCTTTCCATGCATGGTCACCGAACAGGAGGGCGGTTGACCGTACACCAATTTTGATATCGTCTTTTTTATCCACCATGCCATAAATGGTATCATATCCCGTTGCCCAGAATACGGTGGCAAGGAAGAGTGTCCAGGCGGGCCAATCGACGTTTTCTTTGACGGCGGCCCAGGCAATGATGACCGACCATCCAAACGACATTCCCAGGTATAATTGCGGGGCGTCGATGAATCGTTTGGTCAGGGGGTAACTGACGGCAAGGAAGGCACCTGGGATACATAACAGGAGTGCATTGTGATTGAGTTGCAATCCCAGCAGCAATGCGATGATCAGCAGGAAGATCAACAGCAGAACGGCATGGCGGATTGAGATTGCCTTGCGTGCCAATGGACGTAATCGTGTCCGTTCCACGTGGGGATCAAAGTTTCGGTCGGCCAGGTCATTGGCGACGCATCCAGCGGAACGCATGATGAATGTTCCGAAGATGAAGATCAGCATGAGTTTAATGTCTGGCAAACCTGAAGAGGCACCGGTCAACGACCATAATCCTGGCCACAACAGCAACCATGTTCCGACAGGACGGTCAACGCGCATGAGGAGCAGGGATTCACGAATGATTGGATGGGATATTTTTTCAATCCAGGAGACCGGTTTCATCGAAATGGACCTGTTTATTGATTGATTGATGTTGATTCTACTTTGTCACATTCATTACAGATGGCACCCGATTGTTTACCGATCCATATAAAAATATTGAAAGAAAAAAGGGGTCTGGGGGATTGCCCCCAGGGTGTTGATTTTGGTGTTGATTTTGGTGTTGATTTTGTTTTTTACGCGCCCCATTACCCGAAGCGATCTTCCCGCGTGGTTTTTGCG
>PEAN01000028.1 GCA_002753735.1 Magnetococcales bacterium DCbin4 | reverse complement strand
CGTTCTCTGTTCGATGGTTGGTTAGAAACTCCATCTTGGCCCATTTCGAGGCCGTTGGGAACGGGGCGGACCATACCATTAGACCCCTTTTTTTTCTTGATCATTTTATCAACGTGCCTGAGACGGATCCAACCATTCACAGACTTCAGAAGGACCGGAGCCACACCCCGAACATTGGGTCGAACAAGGGAGCGCCACCTTGGTCAGCCGTACCCGCCCCTTTTTTTCCCAATGAGCGAGCATGTCACGCAGCACCGCCGGATCCTTATTGAAATGATGCGCCAAATCCATCAGGGGGATACGACCACGGCGGCTCAGAAAATCCTTCAACTCAGTCAAGGTCACCATGATCAAGCCTCCTTGCAAACCATAAAGAGATTGGTCGGGGATGCGGGGGATGATTCACGCCCCAAACGACGCATCAATGCCACAACACCAACCCAGACCGTCACCAACACCCCGGCCCAGGCCAATGAAATGGCAGGATGCCGGGCAAAAGTCCCCAACTGGTAAAACACGGTTGCCGCCGACCAGGCCAGTCCCGTCGTCCAGACCCCCGCAAACAGGGTCCAGCGCCATCCCGTTTCCTGAAAGATGGCCGAAGTGGCAGCGACACAAGGGAAATACAGCAACACAAACAGCATATAGGCGATGGCCCCAACCCGCCCATCGAACAGTTGCGCCATGGCACCGAAGGTTCCCTGAGACACCTTGGCAGCACTGGCCGCCTCTTCCAGGGAATCGTAACGTTGCACCGCCAAACCCAGAGGATCCAAAACCCTCCCCCCCAATTCACCCGCCTTGTCCGTGATGGAAGTCACCGCCTCGCCAAACCGGGCCATCGGATCAAACCCCGCTCGCCCCCCCGCATCACCACTCCGGCCACTCATCTGACCATACATGGCATCCAACGTCCCCACGACCGCCTCCTTGGCAAACACCCCGATGAACAAACCGACCGTGGCGGGCCAATTGTCTTCCTGAATCCCCATGGGATCGAACACCGGCGTAATTTTACGGCCAACGACACTCAACACCGATTTGTCGGTATTGGCATTGCCAAAACTGCCATCGGTCCCCAATGAATTGAGAAAGCTCAAAGCCATGATCACCGGAATCAATACCCGCCCCGCCCGGGTGATGAACCCCTTGAGCCGCTCCCAGGCATGCAGCATGACCGTCTGCAACGACGGCAGGTGATACAGGGGAAGTTCCATGACAAAAGGGGTCGGCTCCCCCTTGAGCAACGTGTGCCGCAAGGTCAACCCGGTAAAGATTGCAAACATAACCCCGGTCAGATACAGACCGAATACGACATTCTGCCCCCCCAGGGGAAAGAAGGCGGCGACAAACAAGGCATACACCGGCATGCGGGCGCCACACGACATGAAAGGGTTCATCATGATGGTCAAGGTTCGATCCCGCTGGTGTTCCAAGGTACGCGTTCCCATGATCGCCGGGACATTACAACCAAATCCCACCATCATGGGGATGAACGCCTTGCCAGGCAGTCCGATGAAGCGCAACAAACGGTCCAGGATGAAGGCGGCCCGGGCCATGTAGCCCGAATCCTCCAACCATGAAAGGAATAAAAACATGAAACCAATGGGAGGGATGAACGTGGACAGGGTTTGAATACTCCCGCCCAACCCATCGGCCAACAAGGTGATGAACCATTCGGCAGCCCCCACCCGGGTCAAGAGTTCCCGTGTCCCTTCAACGAACAGGGTGCCAAACACGATGTCGAAAAAGTCGATGAACACCCCCCCCAGATTGATGGTGAACATGAACATCAGATAGAGGACCCCGAGAAAAATGGGAATCCCCAGGATTCGATTCAACACCCAACGGTCCAGGCGCTCGGTCAAGGCATGGGACAGTTCACCACGGCGATGCACCACCCCGTTCATGACCTCGCCGATGAAACGATAACGGGCATCGGCCACCAAGATGTCAGGCTCATCACCCGATTCCCGTTCCAGGAACACCCGCCATTGCACCACCCGTTCCTCGATCCCCTCCCCCTGGAACAAGGCAGATAATTCGGCATCCCCTTCAATCAGTTTCAGGGCAATCCAGCCGGCATCCATGTTGCGTTCGAAGGCTGCATCCGCCACATCACGACGCAAGGGACCGACCGCCCGAACCAATACGTCGGGCAACGGTGGTACGAGCGGCATGGGACGCACGCTACGATCCAGGGTCTTCTTCAAGGCAGCCACCAGCTCGGTCATTCCTTCCTTGCGTTTGGCCACGACCGAGACCACCGGACACCCCAACATCCGCTCCAGGGAGGGGACATCCAACAACATCTGCTTTTCCCGAGCCACGTCCATCATGTTCAGGACCACCAACATCGGGATCCGCATCTCCATGAGTTGAACCGTCAGGTACAGATTGCGTTCCAGATTGGAGGCATCGACGATGTTGACGATCAGATCGAACCTGCCCGCAAGCACGAACTCCCGAGCCACCCGCTCATCGGGTGACTGCGCCGCCAGGGTATACACCCCGGGCAGGTCCACCACCGTGATGTTCCACCCACCCGCACGCAACAACCCCTCCTTGCGTTCCACCGTCACCCCGGGCCAGTTGCCGACCCGCTGATTCCCCCCCGTCAGGTGGTTGAACAGGGTACTTTTGCCACAGTTGGGGTTACCGACGATGCCGATCACCGCGTTATTGTTCATGGTTCACATCCTTTCCACCAGGACCACGGACGCTTCCTCCTTGCGCAACACCAGGGCAAACCCCTTGAGGAGGATTTCCACCGGATCGCCCATGGGGGCGGCTCTGCGGACCTGAATGGATTCCCCACGCATGACCCCCATGGCCAGGAGCCGGGTCCGATAGGAACTGGACCCCTTGCGATAACCGATGACACGGGCCTTCGCCCCCACTTCCAGATCGCCGATGGTCATGAATGGATCTCCATGTTGAGTGATAACGCATGAATGTTGACTGTAGCGGAACATGGGACATTTGTAAATGAGAATCATTCTCAATTTACAAAATAATATCAAATCGAGACGGGGCGCAAGATTGCCGCGAAAGTTCAAAGAAGGCAAAAAGATGGCGACACATCCCCTGACAAGGGAGGGATGCGGTTCCGGCAGCAATCCAGGCAGGTCATGTCGAAGAGAAACGGGGGCAATGCGGAATGGATCTATCTTTTCGCGACCAGTTCAGAAACCAGGTCTGGAGGACAGTGGTCGATGAAACGGACAGCGACACCATCGTCGGTCAGCCGGGCAATCTGGCAGGGGAGTGGGGGATGGCCGACAAGCGGCATCAGATGAAGGAAGCCATATTCCTGCAGCGAGGCATGGAAGGGAGGGTAGCCGATGGTGAAGAAAACACCGCTTTCGCTGATGTCCCGGGTATTCCCGATCAGGGCGCGACGCTCACTCAGTTCAAGGACAACCCTGGCCTGCAATTCAATGCGCTGGGCACGATGAAAAAAATTGTCCTTGGCCGAAGTCAATGGAACATGCAAAGGATGAACCTGAAGCTCCATGACGCACGCATTCTCCTCGATTTGTAAGAAATCATGTCAAATCGTCAGCAATCAGATTAACAACCGTTCATGGCAATGTCAACAGATACCATCATTCCATGGCGCCGGTCGGCCATGAACGCTGCAATCCCTCCCTTGGCCAAAAAAATATTGGACTTATTTTTATCTTTCTGTTTCATAATGTTACAAACAGATTACAGTCAAAATTCCCCCCGGATCCGGGAATTTTGCCGGACAATGGCACCGAAGGATCCTTCAATTTTAACATCAAATCGCTTATCCTCCCCAATCACTCGGGAAGGGTGCCGGTGTTGGATGTTCCGGCCACGGTTCAAGACACTACTTTTGGAGCGAGAAGGAGTCCCATGAATATTCATGAATATCAGGCAAAAGAAATCCTGGCCAAATTTGGCGTAACGGTGCCCCGTGGCAAGGTCGCCTTCACGCCGGAGGAAGCGGAAAAGGCGGCAACGGAGCTGGGCAGCAAGGTGTTCGTCGTCAAGGCGCAGATCCATGCGGGCGGCCGTGGCAAAGGCGGCGGCGTCAAGGTGGTCAAGAGCGTCGCGGAAGTCGGCGCCGAAGCCAAACGGATGCTGGGCATGACCCTCGTCACCAAACAGACCGGCCCCAAAGGCAAGGAAGTCAAACGGATCTACGTCGAAGAGGGTTGCAACATCGCCCGTGAACTCTACCTTGGCATGGTGATTGATCGTGCCAATGGCCGGGTCACCATGATGGCCTCCACCGAAGGTGGGATGGAAATCGAGGAAGTCGCCGCCCGTACCCCGGAAAAAATTCTCAAGGAAGCCATCGATCCGGCAGTCGGCTTCCAGGGATACCAGGCCCGCAACCTGTGCTTCGGCCTCGGGCTGGAAGGCAAACAGGTCAACAAGGCCGTCAGCTTCATGACCGCCCTCTACAAAGCCTTCATCGCCACCGATGCTTCCCTGGCCGAAATCAATCCCCTGGTGGTCACCGGTGATGGCGACATCATCGCCCTGGACGCCAAGATGAACTTCGACAGCAATGCCCTCTTCCGGCACAAGGACATCGTTGCCCTGCGCGACCTCAACGAGGAAGATCCCAAGGAAATCGAAGCTTCCAAGTTTGAACTCAACTACATCGCCCTCGACGGCCAGATCGGTTGCATGGTCAACGGCGCCGGCTTGGCCATGGCCACCATGGACCTGATCAAACTCAAGGGCGGCAGCCCCGCCAACTTCCTGGATGTCGGCGGCGGTGCCACGACGGAAAACGTCACCAATGCCTTCAAGCTGATCCTCTCCGATCCCCAGGTCAAATGCATCCTGGTCAATATTTTCGGCGGCATCATGCGTTGCGATGTCATCGCCGAAGGGATCGTCATCGCAGCCAGACAATTGAACATCCATGTCCCCGTGGTTGTTCGCCTCGAAGGGACCAATGTCGAAAAAGGCAAACAGATCCTGGCCGATTCCGGACTGGCCATCATTGCCGCATCCAACTTCGATGACGCCGCCACCAAGGCCGTCGCTGCCCTGGCCGCCTGAAAGGAGATGAAAGAATGAGCATCTTTGTTGATAAGAATACAAAAGTGATTTGCCAGGGATTCACCGGTGCCAACGGAACGTTCCATTCGGAGCAGGCCATCGCCTATGGTACCCAACTGGTTGGCGGTGTCACCCCCGGCAAAGGTGGTACCACCCACATCGGCAAGCCGGTCTTCAATACGGTGGCCCAGGCGGTCAATGCCACCGGAGCGGATGCTTCGGTCATTTTCGTCCCCCCTCCCTTCGCCGCCGATGCCATCATGGAAGCGGCCGATGCGGGAATCCGCATGATCGTCTGCATCACCGAAGGGATTCCGGTCATGGACATGGTTGCGGTCAAGCGGTTTCTGGCCGACAAGAACTGCCGTCTCATCGGACCCAACTGCCCCGGCATCATCACCCCCGGTGAGTGCAAGATCGGTATCATGCCCGGTCACATTCACCGTCAAGGTTCCATCGGTGTGGTCTCCCGTTCCGGAACCCTGACCTACGAAGCAGTGGCACAAACCTCGGCAGTGGGATTGGGCCAAAGCACCTGCGTCGGCCTGGGTGGCGACCCCATCAACGGAACCAATTTCATCGATTGCCTTTCCATGTTCCAAAAGGATCCGCAAACCGAAGCCGTCATCATGATCGGTGAAATCGGCGGCACCGCTGAAGAACAGGCCGCCGACTGGATCAAGAAGAACATGACCAAGCCGGTCACCGCCTTCATCGCCGGGGCCACCGCCCCCAAAGGGAAACGGATGGGGCATGCCGGTGCGATCATCTCCGGGGGCAAGGGAACTGCGGATGAAAAATTTGCCGCCCTCAAGGCCGCGGGTGTTCACATTGCCCGTTCCCCGGCCGAAATGGGAACGGTGGTCAAGCAATCCTTGAAAAAATAATCCTGGTCCCCAGGTGATGCGTGTGACCCTGGCCCCCAGGTCATACGGTATCGAGGAGTCCCAATAACAAGCATTTTTCAAGAAAGGATGAAGGAGCGCGCGATGGGGAAAAAGGATCTGGTCATCAGAGTCGCCGGCGAGGGGGGTGAGGGGGTCATCTCCACCGGAGACTTCATTGCCGCCGCATGTGCCCGGGCTGGCCAGGAAGTCTATACCATCAAAACGTTTCCTGCGGAGATCAAAGGGGGGTACGCCATGTATCAGGTGCGTACCTCCCTGGACCCTCTGTTCAACCAGGGCGACACCTTTGATATCCTTTGTGCATTCAACGGTGAAGCCTATCAGATCAATCGTCACCTGCTCCTTCCGGGGACGGCATTCGTCTACGATTATCCGGAAGGGGGATTTGAACCCGAAATCCCTCCTGGCGTTCATGCCTATCCCGTCCCCATGTCCAAAACGGCCAAGGAGCTGAAATCCTACCGTTCCAAGAACATGGTGGCGTTGGGCGCCTTGTCGGGATTGTTCAATATCAACGAAGAAACATTGCTGAACGTCATTCATGACAAATTTCAGTCCAAAGGGTCTGAAAATCTGAATTTCAATCTTGAAGCCTTCAAGAAAGGGCAGGCATTGGTCAAGGATGTGGCCAAGACCGACCCCTGGCGCATCGCTGATCCAGTCCCCCCCAAAGATGTGTTGATCATCTCCGGCAACGATGCGGTCGGATTGGGAGCCATTCTGGGTGGATTGCGATTTTATTCCGCCTACCCCATCACGCCCGCGACCGAAATTGCCAAATTCGTTGCCGTCCACCTCCCCAAGGTTGCCGGTGTTCTCATTCAGGCGGAAGATGAAATCGCCTCCATCTCCCAGGTGCTGGGAGCCTCCTATGCCGGGAAAAGGTCCATGACGGCGACCTCCGGACCGGGTCTGGCGTTGATGAGCGAAATGTTGGGGATGGCCTCCATGAGCGAGACCCCGGCACTGGTGGTTGATGTGCAACGGGGCGGACCTGCCACGGGAATGCCGACCAAGCATGAACAATCGGATTTGTTCCTGGCCATCCATGGCAGCCACGGAGATGCACCACGCATCGTCATGGCGGTCGAGGATGTCAACGATTGCATCCACATGACGGTGGAAGCACTCAATCTGGCGGAACATTATCAATGTCCCGTCATTCTGCTGTCGGATGGATCGCTGGCCTTTTCCACCCAGACCGTTCCCGCCCCGAAACCGGACCGGATAAAAATCATCGACCGCAAGCGTTGGGACGGTACCGGGGAATATCAACGCTATGGCATGACGGAAGACGGAATTTCCCCCATGGTCGATCCGGGGACCCCGGGTGGCATGCATGTCGCCACCGGCCTGGAACATGGCCCGACGGGTGCGCCGAACTATTCCCCACCCAACCATGCCGCCATGCACCGTAAACGGTTTGGCAAGCTCAATACGGTGGTCGATTTTGTCGCACCGACCCAGATTGACGGCGACGGCGATGCGGATGTGGGAATCATTGCCTGGGGCAGTACCATCGGTGTTGTACGCGAAGCGGTCATCCGCCTGCGCCAGGAAGGGGTGAAGGTCAAGGGGTTCTATCCCAAATTGATGTGGCCCATGCCGGTCGCACAATATGAAGCGTTTGCCCGAACCTGTGGCAAAATTTTGGTTCCGGAGGTCAACTTTCAAGGACAACTGGCCCATTTCATCCGGGCCGAAACCAACATCACCCCGATCTCTCTGACCATCTGCGGCGGAATTCCGTTTACCCCGATCCAGATCATGAACAAGGTCAAGGAGATGCTCTGATGTCCATCATGGCGGTCAACAAGGTTGACCTCAAACCCAAGGATTACAAGTCGGAAGTGCCAGTGGTCTGGTGTCCGGGGTGCGGGCATTACGGCATTCTCAATGCCATCTACCGTGCCCTTTCCGAAGCGGGGGTGGATCCCAGCCAGCTCATCTGCATTTCTGGAATCGGATGCTCTTCCAGAAGTCCCTATTTCATCAATTCCTACAAAATGCACACCCTCCATGGGCGGGCAGGTGCCGTCGCCACCGGGGCACAACTGGTCCGGCGCGACCTTGCCATCATGGTATTGGGTGGGGATGGCGATGGTTTTTCCATCGGCGGTGGCCACATGCCCCACCTGGCACGGAAAAACGTCGATATCACCTATGTGCTGTTCGACAACGGCATCTATGGATTGACCAAGGGACAATACTCCCCCACATCCCGCCCGGAAATGAAAGCTTATACCACCCCCTATGGGGGTCCCGAAGAACCCATGAACCCCCTCCTCTACATGTTGACCTATGGGGCTACCTACGTCGCCCAGGCGTTTGCGGGCAAACCGGGCATCTGTGCCGAACTGATCCGGGGGGGATTGGAGCACCGCGGGTTCTCCTATATCAATATTTATTCCCAGTGTCCCTCGTTCAACAAGGTTGACACCATCGACCATTATCGGGATCTGATGGAATCGGTTCCCAGGGACCATGATGTGACCGATCTGGGTGCTGCCATCACCCTTGCACGGCAGTCCAGTGAAGGAAAAGCACCCATGGGCCTGTTGTACAAGGTGGAACGGCCAACACTCGATCAACGGATGCAGGTGATGATCGACCAGGTTGGTGGACATCCCGATTATGACCTGAACCAAATCGTTGACTTGAATCGCCCATAAGAATATTCTTGCATCAGCAAGGAAACCCTGTCTTGAAACCATCAAGAAAAAAAGGGGAGCAAAGGACGGCCCTCCGGGTGATGACATTTGCTCCCTGGGGATCCCGTTCGCCAAGGCGAAGGCTCAAGTTTGATGGAGAATCCGCGTGATTCCGGAAATGCCCGACATCCCGTTGCGCCCCAAACAGAAGGTTCTATTATTCCGGGCGTTACGCCGCTCAATGGCGGAAGTTGAACGAATCATGCAGCGGTTCATCGCCCAGGAACTGGCGCAGATGGAGGATGATGCCTGTGACCGTTTCATGGAACTGCTCAACCATTCGGATGCCGATCTGCTCGACTGGCTGACGGGGGTCAAACCACCACCGGTTTTTGTGAACCGGACCGATCTTGAACATCTGGCACGGTTCAAACGCGAGCAAAGGGGACCGGCAGAATAAAATAATGGACGGGGATCCGGTTTCAACTATGACAGCGGGCCGGGTAGTCGCTATAATCCGCCCCAATTGCAGCCGTGAGTGCCACAAATTCACAACGCCAATGCGTTTATTTTTTTCATGCTCAAGAGGAGAGAAGGTAAAATGAATCTTATTTTCATGGGTCCCCCCGGCGCGGGCAAGGGCACCCAGGCCAGACAAATCGCGGATAAATATGGTATTCCCCAACTATCTACCGGGGATATGCTGCGTGCGGCGGTCAAGGCGGGAACGGAAGTGGGACGCAAAGCCAAGGCAGCCATGGAAAGCGGTGGCCTGGTGACCGACGACATCGTGGTGGGGATCATCGCCGACCGGATCAGTGACGCCGATTGCAAGAAAGGCTTCATCCTGGATGGTTTCCCCCGGACGGTTGCCCAGGCCCGGGCATTGGATTCAATGTTGATGGAACGCAAACTGAAGATCGACCATGTGATCGACATCACCTGCGATACCGAGGCCCTGGTCGCCCGCATCACCGGGCGCAGCACCTGTGCCGGCTGTGGCGAAGGGTATCACAAGGAACACAAGAAACCCAAGAAAGCGGGTGTATGTGACAAATGCGGTGGAACCTTGACCACCCGGGCCGACGACAACGAGGAAACCGTTCGCAATCGTCTTTCCGTGTACGATCAACAGACCGCTCCCGTCATCGACCATTACCGGCACAAGGGTGCCTTCAAGACGGTCGATGGAATGCAGGAAATGGACACGGTCTTCAAGAATCTTTGCGCCATCATCGGCTGAAGGAATCCGCCCGCGGCAACTTGAACAATCTTAAACTCAAAGGGGATCTACGAACATGGAAATAACGGCAAGTGGATGGCAGGGATTGTACCTGTCGATTTTTTGCGGAATAGGAGCCATTGTCTATGGCTATATTTCGCGCAACTGGATTTTGAATCTGCCTGCGGGTTCCGCCGAGATGCAACGGATCGCAGGGGCCGTAGAGGAAGGGGCACGGGCGTACATGAAACGCCAGTACACCACCATCGCCTACGTCGGTGTGATCCTCTTCGTTCTTCTGGCAATGTTTTTGGGGATTTCCACCGCCCTGGGTTTTGCCGTGGGTGCAATCCTGTCAGCGATGGCGGGTTTCATCGGCATGGGCATTTCGGTCAAGGCCAACGTTCGTACCGCTGAAGCGGCGAAGGGTGGTTTGGACAGTGCCCTGCAGGTCGCCTTCCGTGGTGGTGCCATTACCGGCATGCTCGTCGTGGGCCTGGGTCTTCTGGGTGTGACCGTCTTTTTGATGATTCTCTTAAAAACGGGTGACACCGCTTCCGCATCGCTGCTCAAGCCGCTGGTGGGTGTGGCGTTCGGTGGTTCCTTGATTTCCATCTTCGCCCGTCTGGGTGGTGGCATTTTCACCAAGGGTGCCGACGTGGGCGCCGACCTGGTGGGTAAGGTGGAAGCGGGCATCCCCGAGGACGACCCACGCAACCCCGCGGTGATCGCCGACAACGTGGGCGACAACGTGGGCGACTGTGCCGGTATGGCGGCGGACCTGTTTGAAACCTATGCCGTGACCGTGATCGCCTCGATTCTTCTGGGTTCGCTGGTCATGCCTCAATTCAGCAACGCCCTGATCTATCCCCTGGTTCTTGGCGGTATCGCCATTCTCGCCTCGATTGTCGGCGTGTATGCGGTCAAAGCGGAAGAAGGGAAGAAAATCATGTCCGCGTTGTACCGTGGCCTGGTCGTGGCCGGTGCCATCGCGGCAGTCTTGTTCTATCCCGCAACCAAATGGTTGATGGCGGGCAATGGAACCTACAGCGTCGGTGCCATTTATGCCTGTGCGTTGATGGGTCTGGCCTTGACGGCCGCCATGGTGATGATCACCGAATATTATACCGGTACTGATTATTCGCCGGTGCGCCTGATTGCCAAAGCCTCGGAAACGGGTCATGGCACCAACGTCATCGCCGGTCTGGGCGTCTCCATGAAATCGACGGCCGCCCCGGTGTTGGCGGTCTGCGTCAGCATCCTGGTTTCTCATGAACTGGGTGGTCTGTACGGCATTGCCGTTGCCGCCACCTCCATGTTGTCCATGACGGGGATCATCGTGGCCCTGGACGCCTACGGCCCCATCACCGACAATGCCGGTGGTATTGCCGAGATGTCCAATCTCCCCCCCGAAATCCGCAACATCACCGACCCGTTGGATGCGGTGGGCAACACCACCAAGGCGGTGACCAAGGGGTATGCCATCGGTTCCGCCGGTCTGGCGGCGCTGGTGTTGTTTGCCGACTATACCCATGAACTGGCGACCTTCAAACAGGGCATCGTGTTCGACCTGTCGGATCACATGGTGATCATCGGGTTGTTCATCGGTGGACTGTTGCCTTACCTCTTCGGTGCCATGGGCATGGAAGCGGTGGGTCGTGCCGCCGGCAGCGTGGTCATTGAAGTACGTCGGCAGTTCAAGGAAATCCCGGGCATCATGGAAGGGACGGCCAAACCCGATTATTCCCGTGCCGTGGACATGCTGACCAAAGCGGCCATCAGGGAAATGGTCGTACCGTCGCTGCTCCCGGTGCTGGCCCCCATCCTCGTGGGAATCATGCTTGGTCCCAAGGCACTGGGTGGTGTGTTGATGGGAACCATCATCACCGGCATCTTTGTCGCCATCTCCATGACGACGGGTGGTGGTGCATGGGACAATGCCAAAAAGTACATTGAAGAAGGTCACTTCGGCGGCAAAGGTTCTCCCGCGCACAAAGCCGCCGTCACCGGCGACACCGTGGGCGACCCCTACAAGGATACGGCGGGTCCCGCAATCAATCCGATGATCAAAATCGCCAATATCGTGGCCCTTCTGATCGTGGGTCTGATCGCCAACAATTGATGCTGTAGCACTACGCAACACGACATGTTCCAGGCCCCTCTTTAGAATTTAAAGAGGGGCTTTTTTTTTCTGGCATTTGTCATTATCCTGATCTATTATCAATCAATAATTTTTATTCATTAGTTGCAACGCATCAAACGGACCAAAAATCAGCCGGAGAAAAAACATGCCAAGTTTTGTGATCCAGGAAAAATGTGACGGATGCAAGGGCCAGGACAAGACGGCCTGCATGTATATTTGCCCGAACGACCTGATGAAGCTCGACAAGGGGCGGATGAAGGGGTTCAATCAGGAACCGGAGCAATGCTGGGAATGTTATTCGTGCGTCAAGATTTGCCCGCAGCAGGCGATTGAAGTCCGCGCCTATGCCGACATCGTCCCCATGGGCGGCGCGGTGATTCCGCTGCGTGGTTCCGATTCCATCATGTGGACCATCAAGTTCCGCAATGGCAACGTCAAACGGTTCAAGTTCCCGATCCGGACCACTGCCGAAGGTTCAATCGATCCCTATGCCGGCAAGCCGAAGGCGGACATGTCCAAGTTGAGCGACCCCGGCTTTTTCAATCACGACGCCCCGGTCCGGACCATGGCGAAGTAATTGCCCGGATTCGTGATTGGCCATTCGGTATTGAAACGTCAAATCAAGCAAGATCCTAAGGAGTAAGACGCATGGGGAGTTTTGGAAATCCGGAGATTGTTGAAGTCCAGTCCGACATTTTGATCATTGGCGGTGGCATGGCTGCGTGTGGCTGTGCGTTCGAATTGATGCGCTGGGTGCCCGAAGGGGTGACGGTGCGGCTGGTGGACAAGGCGGCCATGGAGCGCAGTGGTGCGGTTGCCCAGGGCTTGTCGGCCATCAACACCTACCTTGGCGAGCAGGATCCCGCCGACTATGTGCGGATGGTGAGCAATGACCTGATGGGAATCGTCCGTGACGATTTGATCTACGACGTGGGTCGTCATGTGGACAACTCGGTGCAATTGTTCGAAGAATGGGGTCTGCCCATTTGGAAACAGCCGGGTGACGAAGAGAAGACCTTGAAAGAGGGTGGCAAGCCGGTCCGTTCAGGCAAATGGCAGATCATGATCAACGGTGAAAGCTACAAGACCATCGTTGCCGAAGCGGCCAAGAAGGCGCTGGGGATGGACCGGATCCAAGAACGGATCTTCATCGTGAAGCTGTTGTTGGACGCCAACGAATCCAACCGGATCGCGGGCGCGGTCGGCTTCTCCAACCGGGAAGACAAAATTTTCGTGTACAAAGCCAACGCCATTTTGTGCGTGGCGGGTGGCGCGGTGAACGTGTTCCGTCCCCGGTCGGTGGGTGAAGGAATGGGGCGGACCTGGTATCCGGTGTGGAATGCGGGTTCGACCTATGCGATGGTGGCCCAGGTGGGCGGTGAATTGACCATGATGGAAAACCGGTTCGTTCCGGCCCGGTTCAAGGATGGTTATGGTCCGGTGGGTGCGTGGTTTTTGCTGTTCAAAGCCAAGGCGACCAACGTCAAGGGTGAGGTCTACATGGAGACCAACGCCGAGATGTTGAAGGACTATCCCCCGTATGGACTGGCGAAGGTTCCGGCGACCTGCCTGCGCAACCACTTGATGATGAAGGAAATGCGTGAAGGCCGTGGCCCGATCTACATGAGAACCGACACGGCGTTGCAGGCATTGGCCAAATCCTACGAGGAAGAATTCGGTTCCAAGGAAGCCAAGAAGAAGATCAAGCATTTGGAAGCGGAAGCCTGGGAAGACTTTTTGGACATGTGTATTGGCCAAGCGGGTGTGTGGGCCGGTGAGAACATCGAGCCGGAAAAGGTTCCTTCCGAATTGATGCCGACCGAACCGTACTTCCTGGGATCGCATTCGGGTTGCTGCGGCATTTGGACGACGGGTCCCTCCGACCTCGCGCCGCCCGAATGGCAATGGGGTGACAATCCTCCCGAAGCGGGCAAGGATCCGGCACCGGGTCAGAAGAACTACAATCGGATGACGACGGTGAAAGGTTTGTTCACCGCCGGCGACGGTGTGGGTGCTTCGGGTCACAAATTCTCCTCGGGATCCCATGCCGAAGGGCGGATCGCTGCCAAATCGATGTTGGCCTGGGTATTGGATCACAAGGGCTTCAAGCCGACGTTGTCCAAGACGGCCAAGGAACTGGCGGAAGAGATCTATCTGCCGGTGCGCAACTGGATGCAGCACAAGGATTACAGCACGATGGAGGAGGTCAATCCCCATTTGATCACCCCGAAGATGTTGCAGACCCGTTTGCAGAAGATCATGGACGAGTACGTGGCGGGCGTGGGTACGATGTATGTCACCAACGAGCAGATGATGGAAATTGCCGTCAACAAGTTGGGTGAACTGAAGAAAGACTCGGAAAAGATGATGGCCCGTGACCTGCACGAATTGATGCGGGCTTGGGAAAACTATCATCGGATCTATGCGGGTGAAGCCCATTTGCGGCACATGCTGTTCCGCAAAGAGACCCGTTATCCGGGATTCTACTACAACATGACCTACAACTTCGTTGACGAAAAGAATTGGAAATGTTTCGTCAACAGCAAGATCAATCCGGCCACGGGTGAATGGACGGCCTTCAAGCGGGCACACAAGGATTTGGTGACCAAGCCGTAAGAAGGATCATCGAAGGGGGGAGCACCCGTCAGGGGCTTCCCCCTCTTGATGTAATTAAAAATTTTATTGAAAGAAAAAAGGGGTCTGGGGGATTGCCCCCAGGGTGTTGACTTTGTTTTTGAATTTAAACAAAAAGGTTTCCATGCCCCGCTTTTGACTTTGTTTTTAAAGTCATAAACGAAATCAGAAGCAAATTTCTTTCAATCATCTCACCATGCATGCCAATTGCAAATGCGATTGCTCTGAGAACGAAACAAAAGCTGATTGACTCTTGCAGAAATTTCAGATAGTCTGAATTTCATTGCTGTCGTTCGTCCACTACGTTACTTGGCGCGACAGCCTACACAAAGCCCCGAAAGGGGCTTTATTATTTTATGATTCCGAAAGGAAGATAGGCTGTGGATCGGTACGCAATCTTTGTCGATGCCGGCTATTTTTTCGTTGCCGGTGCCCAGGCCGCCGCAGGTCTCAGGTCTCCCCTTCGCCCGCAAGCAGATTTCGGTAAAGTCGCCGCGCAAGATGCTGGATGATCTTTGTCAGGCGGCATCGGCAATGTCCGACAATCTCCCCTTGCTGCGCGTCTATTGGTACGACGCCGCACCGGGATCACGCGCATCCCTTGATCAATCGACCCTCGCCTTACTGTCTGGTGTTGAACTGAGACTCGGTGCCATGAACAGTGTTGGCAAGCAAAAGGGGGTCGATTCCCTCATTGTGACCGACATCATCGACCTTGCCAGGAACCGGGCGATCTCTGACGCCGTGGTGGTTACCGGCGACGAGGATTTGCGCATCGCCTTTCAGGTTGCCCAATCGTTTGGCGTGCGGATGCATATCCTCGCAGTCGGTGATCCCATGAAAAACGTCAGTCCGGCATTTCTGATGGAGGCCGACTCCGTAGAGGTCCTTGAGTCCGCCTGGTTCACCCGGCACTTTGACCTGAATACGCCCGAGCCACGGGTGCCCATCAACGCACCCCATCCAGCCGCTCAGACAACCAGTTTGGAAACCGCAGCCAAGCAGATGCGACACCTCCGAGGCCGGTTCGTGAACGCTGTCAAAGATCTCATCGCCACAAGGCGCGCGCAGAAAGAACTCTGAACGATGACGATCCGGTTGCCGGAGGGTTCGTCATTGTGGCAATATTAACCTGAGAAACATGACAATGTGGATTTCGGCATGGATCGGGTGTGATCTTTTTCACCTCGGCGACAAGTCAATATTCCGCTCAAGTTTTTCCGGGGAACGACCGACGAAATGATCAGGATGATTCCCCCCCAGGGATTGGGATGACCCTGATAAATCCCTCAAGAGAGAGAGTAAAAACAATGAGCTTAACCGGATTAAACAACGTCAACGCGCAGGCTGCCAAACCGCCGGAACAGGTTTTGGACAAGATTCGCAACCTTGCCAGCGAACTCAATACCATGTTTGATCAGAAAGGAACCGAAGGTGCCATTGCGGTCTCTGATCGGGCCAAAAGTTTTTCCAAGGAGGCGTTCCAGATTTCACTCCAGGGAGAACAGTTGGCTCAGGGTGCGTTCTACGCCAAACCACGCTAGCCGCCCATCAACCATACCATCGTTTCTCCCGCCTGTCATTTTGCGTGGTTGATTGTTCGCATGGGGGTATGATGTAACCAGGGATTTGGATGATTCATGGAAGAGTTTTATCGCCTGCGCCGGTTGCCGCCATATGTGTTTGCGGTGGTCAACGAATTGAAGTATGCCGCTCGACACCGCGGTGAAGACATCATCGACTTTGGCATGGGCAATCCGGACCAGCCAACGCCACAGCATATCGTTGACAAGATGGTTGCGGCCGTTCATGACAGCCGCAACCATCGCTACTCCCTTTCAGTCGGTATCGGTGGCTTGAGAAGGGCCATCTGCGCCTATTACAAACGCCGGTTCGATGTTGATCTGGATCCCGTCAGCGAAGCCATCGTCACCATCGGCTCCAAAGAAGGATTTTCGCATCTCGCCTTCGCCATGACCCAGCCGGGCGATACCATTCTGGTTCCCAATCCGACCTACCCGATCCACGTCTACAGCTTTGTCCTGGCGGGTGCCGACATTTTACATGTCCCCCTCAACAAACCGGACGATTTTTTTGCCAGTTTGAAAAAAGCAATGGAAAGTGCCTGGCCCAGGCCCAAGGCGGTCGTCGTCAATTTCCCCTCCAATCCGACCGCCATGGTGGTGGATCTTGATTTTTATGAAAAGATGGTAGCGTTTGCGGAGGAATACAATATTTACGTCATCTCCGACATTGCCTATTCCGAAATCTGCTTCGATGGCTACCGCTCCCCAAGCATGCTTCAGGTGAAAGGTGCAAAGAATCGGGTCATCGAATTTTATACCCTGTCCAAAACATACAACATGCCCGGTTGGCGCGTCGGCTTTGCCCTGGGCAATCCCACCCTGGTGCGCGCCCTGGCACGAATCAAGTCCTATCTTGATTATGGCATGTTTCAACCGATTCAGATCGCCTCGACCGTCGCCTTGAACGGCCCGCAGGATTGTGTGGATGAAATACGACAGCTCTATCAATCCCGTCGCGACGTGCTGGTGGAAGGTCTTAACCGTGCGGGATGGGAAGTGGAACTGCCATTGGCCTCCATGTTTGTCTGGGCCAGGATTCCCGAACCGTTCGTCAAGGGAGGCTCCTTGGAATTTGCCAAACGGTTGCTCAAGGAAGCCAAGGTGGCCGTCAGTCCGGGAATCGGTTTTGGCCAGTTCGGCGATTCATTCGTCCGGATCGCTTTGATCGAAAATGAACACCGCACCCGCCAGGCGGTTCGAAATATCCGACGTTTTCTCAATGCCGGAGCCGATGTTGCGGCCTGATTGAAGAACACGAAATCAACCCCCAGGAGAAGTCTCCCATCATTGCCGTAAAAGGGGGATCCCCTTTCTTGATTTTTGATCATTATTCTTTCCAACCCCACCGCTCCTCCCGACGTTGTTCAAGAAAATATTGCCAAACCTTGGCCTGGGGTCATGCTCACGATAATATAGGGGGTGAATCTGGCAGAAGTTCAACCTGATACCATCGCGAGACCACAAGAGGGACCATGAGGTCAACGGTGCAGGAAGGGGGTCACCTGGGCGTCATGATCGCCGAAGTGGTGGCAGGGCTGGAACCCGTGGCGGGAAAGCGCTACCTGGATGCCACCTTTGGTTCTGGTGGACATGCGATGGCCCTGTTGGACGCCTCGGCCCCCGACGGTCAGGTTCTCGGGTTGGACCGTGACCCCGCCGCCATTGAACGGGGACAATCGGTGACGGACCGATATGGTGGGCGCATCCGATTGTATGAAACACCATTTGCCGACCTCGCCACAGCCCTGTCGGAGCATGGCTGGGACCGGATCGATGGCGCCATTTTTGATCTGGGAGTCTCCTCCCAACAGTTGGATACGGCGCAACGTGGATTTTCGTTCCGTTTTGACGGACCATTGGATATGCGTATGGATCAGGGGAGACAAACCCAGAAAACGGCGGCCCACCTCGTCAACGAGTTGGACGTCACCGCATTGACCCGGTTGTTTTTTCAACTGGGAGAAGAGCCGCACGCCAAAAGGGCTGCGCGGGCCATCGTCCTGGCCCGAAGCAGGGAACCGTTGCAATCGACCCGGCAACTGGCCACTCTTCTGGAAGAGAAGCTCCCGGGTGGACGACCGGGATTACACCCTGCGACCCGTGTGTTCCAGGCATTGCGGATGGCGGTGAATCAGGAACTTGAACAATTGGAACAGGGAATTCAAGCTGCCATGAGACACCTGGCCTGGGGTGGAAGATTGGCGGTCATCAGCTTTCATTCATTGGAAGACCGGCTGGTCAAGCATGTATTCAAGGCGGCCAGCACCCCCCCTCCCGTTGAAGGCCCCCTGCGTCTGCTGCCGCATGTGCGGTTACCCGCCCCACCATTTGAGCTGGTCACGCGCAAACCCAGAATCCCAGGTGAGAATGAACTGCGGACCAATCCGCGTGCCCGAAGCGCAAAACTGCGCATCATTCAACGCCGTGCGCCCTCCTGATGGACGATGCCATGAAACTGGACACCTTCATTCCCGTATTCCTGGTCCTGCTGCTGGTACTGACGGCCGCCATCACGGTCACATCGAGAACCTGGATGCTGGAAAGCCACCGAGAGCTACGCAACGAGGAGAAACTGCTTTTGCAGCATTTGGACAAAGAACGGGAACTCAAACTGGAGCTGGTGACCCGAACCGATCTCAATACCGTCGAACGCCGTGCCCGCGAAGAACTGGGCATGAAGCCATTGCGTCATGACCAATGGCTTCCATTGGGTGAATGAAGATGGCCATATTGCGTCAGAACCGGCACCGTCCCGATCCCCCCGAACGCAAATCGCCCGTCAAACGCCAGCGCGGTGCGGTTGCCAAGAGAAAACCATGGCAACAGACGCAGAACCGGATTTCCGGTGCGGTATCGGTGACCCGGAAGACAGTACCGTTGATCAAAAGGTTGCTCGGTGCCATTCTGCCATCGGGACAGCCACGTCAACCCAACGTCACCCGAACCCCACCCCCCAGGGAGCATAAACCCGCGCCCCAGCGGGAACAAAGATCAATGTTCAGCCGGTTGCTTGAGGGCATACCGCAACATTTACCCGGCCAGAGGTCGGCTCCCACCCGGCATCCCGAGCCGTCGGCGCCGTCGGTCCCCCCGGGAATGGACCCCTCCAGGGGACGTGTTTTCACGTCGCAACGACAAAAGAAACCGCTGTTGGAACGGCTGTTCAAAAGGGGCGCATCCCCGGCACCGACACCACCGGTTGCACCCTCCGCCCCGCGGGAACGTTCTGTTGCAGGAGGCCGGCAAGGGTTGCCCTTGATGCAACGCCTGTTCAAGAAGGTTGCGCAGGCGGTTCCGAAATCCCCACCTTCAGCACCACGCCCCCCGGCACCCCGGGCTCCGGTCGCCCCACCACCACGAGAAAGTGTCGCCACGGTCAAAAGGGACACCCCACCCCTGATCGAACGGCTGTTGACTTCGCCACAGCGTACGCCGCAACGCGCACCATTGCCCCGGATGCCGGCATCACCCCCGGTGTCGCGGGGAATCCCTGTGCTGGTGAAACGGTTGTTCGCCCGCAACGACAAGAGCAGGACGGCGCCGCGCCGATCCTTTTTACGCGTCCCCTCGGTCGGCACCCCCAATGCCCCCTATGTAGACAAAACCAACCCCCAATCCCGGCTCATGTTTTTGTCCGGGGTGTTCATGCTGGCATTTTTCGTCCTGAGTCTGCGCGCGGTCGATTTGACGATCATTCAGGCCGACTCGTTGAAGCAACGGGCACTCAATCAACACAAAAAGAAGATCGTCATGACCGCCAACCGTGGTCGGATTCTGGACCGGAATGGACGGACCCTGGCCATCAGTCTGCCGATGCACTCGTTGTCGGTTGACATCGACCAGGTTGAAGATCGCTATCAACTGGCGCGCAACCTGGCACCGATCATCAACGTGCCGGAATCGGAATTGCGCAGTCGGCTGCAATCGTTCAAACCGGGAAGTTACCCGATTCTCAAACGGCAATTGTCGCCGGAAACCGCCAGAAAGATTCGTAACCTGGACCACGCCGCCCTGTTTTTCATTCCGGAAAGCCGCCGTTTCTATACCATGGGTGAAATCACGGGGCACATTTTAGGATTCGTCAATCATGAAGGACGGGGGCGTGAAGGGCTGGAACGGTCATTTGAGGACGAACTCCACGGCATCAACGGTGCCCAGGTCATCAGCCATGACCGGTTGGGACGCCCCATGCCGATGGTCAAGACGGTGACCGAACCCCATCCAGGCAGTGACCTGGCCATCACCATCGACACCACGATTCAATATATCGCCTACCGTGCCCTGCTCAAAGGGGTCCAGGCCAGCCAGGCCAAGGCGGGGATGGCGGTGGTGCTGAACCCGGACAATGGCGAGATTCTCGCCATGGTCAACCAGCCCAGCTTCAACCCGAACAATCTGGCCCAAAGCAAATCCAACGACCGCCGCAACCGGGCCGTCACCGACCTGTTTGAACCGGGATCGACCTTCAAGGTATTCACCATCGCCGCCGCCCTGGAAGAGGGAACGGTCACACCCAACACCGTCATCGACATCGAATATGGAAAAACCCGGGTTGCCGACCGGATCATCACCGACTTTCACCGTGGTGAACGTTATCATACCGTCAGCCAGGTGTTGCAACGCAGTTCCAACGTCGGAGCCGCCAAGATCGGCCTGGAACTGGGACACAAAAATTTGGAGAAATTCATTCGTTTGTATGGTTTTGGCGCCCCTACCGGAGTTGAACTCCCCTCCGATCCCGGTGGATCGATTCCCGACATCACCCATTATCAGAAAGTGGGTGTGGCCAACCGTTCCTACGGGTACGGAATCACCACGACCCCATTGCATATCGCCGCCGCCTTCGGTGCATCCATCAACGGTGGCATTTTTTATCCACCCACGCTGATCCGGGGGAAGGTCGTCGATGGGGTCGTTGTTCCCCTGCACAAACAACATGCCCCGCATCGAGTCATCAGCGAGGAGACCTCAAAGAAACTACGAACCATCCTGCAATCGGTGGTCACCCCCGAGGGTACCGCCATCGAAGCGGCGGTGGATGGATATCAGGTGGGAGGGAAAACCGGAACCGCCCGCAAGGCGATTCCCGGTCAGGGGTATGTTCGTGGACGCTATTATGCCTCTTTTGTCGGGTTCATTCCGGTCGAAAAGCCCAAGGTGGTCATTTTTGTCAGTATCGATGAACCCTCCGGCATTTATTATGGCGGCAAGGTGGCCGCCCCGGTGTTTAAGGAGATCGCCCAGGAAATCCTGCCACGGCTCTCCATTTTCCCCGACACCCATACCCCCCCCCCATTGCCCGACCTGATGGATCCGCCCCCGGCCAACGATATCATCGAAAATGTCAGTCTCAGCCGGGCATTGGAAATTTTGACCCAACAGGGAATCGTGCCCCAGATCCAGGGGTATGGTGTCGTCAAATCCTTGGAAACCCCAAAAGAAGGGCCGCCACGGTTGATCATGCAATGACCCCTTTGATCCATGTTTCCAGATTGATCGAACTTTCAGGCCTTGAAGGATTGCGTTACGAAGGAAGTGATCGCGAGATTTCCGGCCTGGTGTGTGATTCGCGCCAGATCCGTCCCGGGCATCTGTTTGCGGCCCTTTCCGGATGGCGTTCCCGCGGGACGCTGTTCATTGAAGATGCGATGCGGCGGCAGGCAGCGGCCATTCTGGATCAGGGGGAGACCCGACTTCCCCCAACGCTTGCGCATTTGATCCATCCCGACCCCGCCAAGGCATTATCACGTCTCTCCTCCGCCTTTCATGGCCATCCCTGCCGCAGCATGGCCATGGCAGCCATTACCGGTACCAACGGCAAGACCACCGTAGCCGCCATGACCGAAACGATCCTCAGGCAGGAGGGCATCGCCACCGGAGTCATCGGAACGACGGGGGTCCGCGCCCCGGGGATGACGGCGGAAACCGGCATGACGACGCCCGATGCACCCACCCTGCACGCCTTGCTGGCACGGATGGCGCAGGCACAATGCCGGACAGTGGTGATGGAAGTTTCCTCCCACGCCCTGCAACAACAGCGGACCGAAGCCATCGCCTGGCAGTGCGCCGTGTTCACCAATCTGAGCCATGATCACCTGGATTATCATGGTGATGTCGATGCCTATTTTACCGCCAAGGCCCGCCTGTTCCTCGACCGCCCGCCCCGGTTTTCCATCATCAACCTGGACGACCCCCATGGCCGCGAACTGGCACGCATGGCAGCACCTCATACCGAAGTGTTGGGATTCACCCTGCAACGGGCACCGGCACGGGGCGATTATCGGGCCAAAGAGATCCGGATGGATTGGGATGCGAGTCATTTTCTCCTCGCCACCCCCCAGGGATCCCGGGCGATCCGTCTGCCGGTCTGCGGCGCCTTCAACATTGCCAATGCAGTCGCTGCCGCCGCCCTGGCAGGACGGCTGGGGGCCAGCCTGGAATCGATTGCCCGGGGACTGGCCCGCTTCACCCCCCAGCCAGGACGGATGGAACCGGTCAACCGAGGTCAACCCTTCAGTGTTTTCGTCGATTATGCCCATACCCCCGATGCTTTGAAAAATTTATTGGAAACCGTCGGGGCGATGGCGCTTCAAGGGCAGATCATCCTGGTCTTCGGGTGTGGCGGCAACCGGGATGCCGCCAAACGTCCCATCATGGGAGAGCTGGCTGGACGGTTGGCCCACCGGGTCATCGTCACCGACGACAATCCCCGCAATGAATCGCCCGGGGAAATCCGTACCGCCGTGTTGCGCGGTGTCATCCGTGGCGGCAACCGGGCTGAAGAAATCCCTGATCGTGCCCGGGCCATCGGTCATGCCCTTGGATTGGCACAACCGGGGGATTGTGTATTGATTGTCGGCAAAGGGCATGAAACCGTTCAGATCATCGGAGCACAAACCCTTCCCTTTGATGATCGCCAATGGGCACTTCACCATCTCAAGGAACTGGGTTTTTCCCGCCCATCCTAAACTGGGAAGGATGGCTGACCGTTGAATGATATGTATAAAAATATTGAAAGAAAAAAGGGGTCTGGGGGATTGCCCCCAGGATTTTGATTTTGATTTTGGTTTTGATTTTACAGCCCCCACAGGGGGTGTGGGGGGGGCGAAGTCCCCCAGGTTTTGGTTTTGCTTTTGATCCTGGTTTTGCTTTTGATCCTGGTTTTGCTTTTGATCCTGGTTTTGCTTTTGATCCTGGTTTTGCTTTTGATCCTGGTTTTGGTCTCATCTTTTCCCCATGAATCCGGGAAATTGCCTCCAGGGGGTTGGTTTTGATTCTGATTTCAAAATGCGTCCCGGGTTCGGGAAAAGAAAAACACAAAACCAGGGGGACTTCGTCCCCCACACCCCCTGTGGGGGCTGTAAAATCAAAAACAAAGTCAAAACCAAAATCAAAACCCTGGGGGCAATCCCCCAGACCCCTTTTTTCTTTCAATAATTTTTTGAATGTCAATGTCTCTGATTAATGAATATGATACAGTAGAATCAAGGAGGTATTTTGATGAAACCCGATCTGGGCTTTATCCAACGCACATTGAACCCTGTCATGGAAAACATCCCCTCCGGCGGCAACCTGGAGTTGGAAGGGGTCTCGATCGATACCCGTACCCTGGTCCCCGGCCAATGGTTTGCCGCCCTGTCGGGACCCAGCTTTGACGGGCATGAATTCATTCCCAAAGCCATTGCAAACGGGGCACGCGCACTTTTGGTGGAAGAGGAATGGCAAGGAACGGCGCCCGTACCGATCATTCGGGTCCGTGGGGTTCTCGCCGCCCTCACCCGCCTGGCCCGGGCCTGGCGGCGACAGGTCGATCCCATCGTGATCGCCGTGACCGGTTCCAGCGGCAAAACGACCGTCAAGGAGATGCTCTCCCTGTGTCTCGGGCAGCATGTTCACCAGGTCCATGCCACACGCGGCAATCTGAACAATCATATCGGCCTGCCATTGACCTTGCTGTCGATGCCGTCCAATTGTCAGGCCCTGGTGGCAGAAATGGGCATGAGCGCCGCAGGAGAGATCACCCATCTGGCAACCATCGCCGAACCCGGGATCGGTGTCGTCACCAATGTTCACCCGGCCCATATCGCCGCCTTTTCCAGTCTGGCCGACATCGCCCGGGCCAAAGGTGAGCTGTTGCAGGCACTCCCCGCCGACGGAGTCGCGATTCTTCCTGCCAAACGGTGGGAAACCCCCATTCTGACACAGATGACCACACCAAAACGCCGGCTCGGTTTTGGCGTGGACGAACAGGCCCAGGTCACAGCCAGGGCCATCGAAGATCACGGGGGATGGGTGACGTTCGAGCTTCACCTTCCGGGAGAAACGGCAGCCCATGTACGGCTCGAAGCCTCGGGACAACATCTCGTCGATGATGCCCTGGCAGCCGCAGCCGCAGCCCACGCCGCCGGCACCCCTGTTGCCGCCATTGTCCGTGGCCTGGCGGAATTCCGCCTGCAAAAGGGACGGGGTCAGGTCATCGCCGCCCCCGGAGGATGGTGGGTCATCGATGACACCTACAATGCCAATCCCGGTTCCATGACCGCAGCCCTGGTACGCCTGGGCAGCGGAACCCGGCATCGCCGCATCGCCGTACTCGGCGACATGCTCGAACTGGGGACATCCGCAGAACAACTGCATCTGGAGTTGGCGGACGCCGTCATCAAGGCCGGGGTTTCGCGGTTGTTCGCCACCGGCCCCCTCATGCATCATCTCGCCCGGCTTCTTGCCCAACACCCCAACCTGAAGGTTGAACATCGCCAGGATGCCGGCGAATGGATCGGAGTTCTGCCCGGGTTGTGCCAGCCAGGTGATCTCATCCTGGTCAAGGGATCAAGAGGAATGAAAATGGAACGTATCGTCGAGGATCTTTGCCATCATGCTGTATAATCTGCTCTATCCACTGAGTGACCAATTCAACTTTTTGAACCTGTTGAAATACATCACGTTGCGTTCCATCGCCGCCGCGCTGACCGCTCTGGTGCTTTCGTTTCTCCTGGGGCCCCTGCTGATCCGGGGCCTTCAAGCGGTTCAGGCGGGCGGACAACCGATCCGGGAAGATGGCCCTCAACGTCATCTGTTGGAAAAGAAAGGGACCCCGACCATGGGGGGAACCCTGATCCTCCTGGCGGTGTCGGTCCCCACCTTTTTATGGGCCAACCTGGCCAATCCCTATGTCATCATGGTGTTGATGGTCACCCTGGGATTCGGTGCCATCGGTTTCTGGGATGACTACGTCAAGGTCACCCGCCAGCACAGCCGTGGGGTTTCGGGACGAACCCGCTTCCTGCTGCAATCGGCCATTGCCCTGCTCATGGCGGCAGGACTTGAATGGAGCGATGGCAATACCTTTGGGTACCTCAGTTTCCCCTTCACCAAACAGGTTCTGGATCTGGGTTGGTGGTTCTTTCCCTTCACCATTCTGGTGATCGTCGGCGCAGGAAATGCCGTCAACCTGACCGACGGTCTCGATGGCCTGGCCATCGGTCCCTCCATGCTGACCGCCGCCAGTTTCATGATCATCGCCTACGTCGTCGGTCATGTCCATTTTGCCGGCTATCTGGGGATTCCCTATGTGGCGGGGGCGGGAGAACTGGCGATTTTCTGTGGTGCGATGGTCGGCGCCGCCCTCGGTTTTTTATGGTTCAACACCTATCCGGCCCAGGTATTCATGGGCGATGTCGGCTCGCTGTCCCTGGGGGCAGCGCTGGGGGCCATCGCCATGGTCACCCGCCATGAGGTCGTTCTGGCCATCATCGGTGGCATTTTCGTATTGGAAACCTTTTCGGTCATCCTCCAGGTGGCCTCGTTCAAACTGACCGGGAAACGGGTCTTCCGCATGGCCCCCATTCATCACCACTTTGAACTCAAAGGGTGGGCGGAACCCAAGATCATCGTCCGTTTTTGGATCATCTCCATCATCCTGGCCCTCATCGGGCTGGCTACACTGAAGATACGCTGACATGACCAAACTTCATACTGCTTCTCCCCGTCCGGTGGGTGTGCTGGGCCTGGGTCGCTCCGGCCTGGCAGCCGTCCGTTTTCTTTCCGATCGTGGAACCCCGGTCATCGCCTGGGACCAGGGAACGGTTCCCCTGGATGGCGTGGATACCCTGGCCAATGTCGAGATTCTGAACGGTCCGTTCCCCGAACAACGCCTGTGGCACTGCGAATCGATCCTGTTATCCCCCGGCATTCCCCGTACCCATCCGGGAGTTGCCTCATTGATCACGCGCGGCACTCCGGTCATGAATGACTGTGAATGGTTGTTCCGTGAGGTACAGCACCAAAATCCCCCACCCCGGTTCGTCGCCATCACCGGAACCAACGGCAAATCGACGGTGACCACCCTGACCGGGGAAATGCTTGCAGCCCCCGGCTTCCAAACCCAGACCGGTGGCAACCTGGGACAGGCAGCGCTTTCCCTGTACCATGAGGAAACCCGCATGTATGTCCTGGAGCTTTCCTCATTCCAATTGGAAAGCATGCATGAATTTCGCGCCGACAGTGCCGCATTGCTCAACCTGTCCCCCGATCACATGGACCGTTATCCCCGGCTGGAAGATTATCTGGCAGCCAAGCTCCGGGTATTCCGCAATCAACGACCGGGCGATGTGGCCATCATCAACACCGATGATCCCGGACTCTGGCCCGCCGCAGGCCCTGCGGCATGCGGGCAGGGCGTCGTCATCGTCGGATTTTCCATCGAAAAACCGGTGCCGGGCGGGGTCTATGTCCAGGATGGCCAGTTGATCGACCACCGTGGTCCCCAACCACAACCGATCATGGAAATCAACCGCATCCGCATCAAGGGACGACACAACCTCGCCAACGCCGCCGCTGCTGCTGCCATCTCCCTGAGCCGGGGCGCCAGCAGGGAAACCATTGCCCGGGTATTGGAAACATTTCCCGGCCTGCCCCACCGCATGCAATGGGTTCGCACCATCAATGGTGTTGATTTTTATAACGACTCCAAAGGAACCAACGTGGGTGCCGTCGTTGAATCCCTGGCTTCCTTCGACCGCCCCCTGGTGCTGATCGCCGGAGGACGCGCCAAAAAGACCGACTTCTCCGCCCTCGAACAGGCGGCACGTCAACGTCTTCGGGGATCGGTACTCATCGGCGAAGCGGCAAATGATCTGGAACAGGTCTTGTCAAACGTCGCCCCCACCGCCCGTGCCGGCTCCATGAAGGAAGCGGTCGCCACCTCCTTGAACCTGGCCCAACCCGGAGACATTGTACTGCTGTCACCCGCCTGTGCTTCATTTGACATGTTCAAAAATTTTGAAGACCGTGGCGAAAAATTCAGCGAGGCGGTTCATGCTCTTTAGACCTTCCACCCGATCTGCCGGAAAAAAGGCCCCTCCTCCCAACTGGGAACCCTCTGCCGACAAACAACGGGTCGGCACCATGGACCTGTGGACCGCCGGAGCCGCCTTTTGCCTCCTGATCATCGGTCTGGTCATGGTGTATTCCGCTTCTGCCCCCATTGCCCTGCGCAATTTTGGCAATGCATCCCATTATGCCCTGCGCAACGGTATTTTTTCCCTGCTCGGACTCATTGGTTTGGTATTGATCAGTCGCCAATCGATCACATCGATCCGGCGTGCAGGACAATGGGGATTCTGGATCATCATCATGCTCCTGGTCGTGACGCTGATCCCCGGTGTCGGACTGGAGGGAGGTGGCGCACGGCGCTGGATCAACATCGGTTTTGCCACCATTCAACCTTCTGAACCCTACAAGGTGATCCTGGCGTTGTACATGGCCCATATCCTGGCGCTCAATCCAGCCCGGTCGCGCTATTTCTTTGCCGGGATCGTCCCCCTGTTCATGCTCTTCGGCATGGGTGCAGCCCTGCTGTTGGCCGAACCCGATTTCGGGGCCACCATGATCAGTGCGGCCATCGTTTTTGGAATCATTTTTGTTTCGGGCATCCCGCTGTCATGGATCATCGGACTCGTCGTGGCCGCAGTCCCTCTGGCGGCGGCGGGGGTCATCATGGCACCGTACCGTTTCCGCCGGGTCACCTCGTTCCTCGATCCATGGGATGATCCCCTGGACAGCGATTTCCAGTTGGTGCAATCCTTGTTGTCGTTCGGCAACGGTGGCTATACGGGGACGGGACTGGGACAAGGGCAGCAAAAGCAGTTCTATCTCCCTGAATCCCACACCGACTTCATCTTCGCCGTCATTGGCGAAGAATTGGGACTGTTCTGGATCCTGTTGATCATTCTGTTGTTTGCCGTTTTGATCTGGCGTGCCCTTCATATTGCCCGAATGGCGGACGACCGGTTTGTCCGCCTGGCCTCCACCGGACTGGCGGTCCTTTTAGGGGCGCAATCGGTGGCCAACATGGGAGTGGTGATGGGATTGTTGCCACCGAAGGGGTTGACCTTGCCCTTGGTCAGTTATGGTGGAACCTCGATCATCGTCACCCTGGGAGCCATCGGTCTATTGCTCGCCTTCTCCCGCACCTTGCCGGTTTCGGATAAGCCAGGGTTTTCATTCAACAAGACAGGATTTTCGTTCAAAAGGCCATTTTCATCCCGAACCAGTTAGACCGTGCCAGCTTGAACGATTAAAAGAAAAATGATTCAAGGTATTACAGTAAAGACTTTGATTTTTATTTTGACTTTAAACAAAAAGTTTCATATGCTCCGCTTTTTACTTTGTCTTTTAAGTCAAAACGATGGGGGCGATCCCTTTAGCCCCCCTCTTATTTCAATCAACACCTCCCCCATCCCACCGCTCCCGCAAGGCATGCCACAATTCACGCGCCCGTGGTGCCTCCACCGAAGCAATGATCCGAGCAACGAAATCATAATTGACCTGGCCACGATCCAAAGATTGTTTTTCCTCCTCGGTCGAATAAACCACCTCGCCCAACAATTCCAATCCGGCAATCACCCCCACCATCCCTGGACCCCGATTGAAGGTTTTATCCCGAGGGATGAAATAAAGATCGAAAATCTCACGATTTTTGGGATCCAGGGCACCGACCAGATTGGCGGTTACGACCTGGGGATCGGTAAACATTCCCTCCCAGGTGCCAACGACATCAAGCAGTTGCGCCTCCACCCGCTCCTTGGGTCCACGGAAATGGATGGCCGTAATGGGATAGTCGGGAACCAGCCAGGGACCATCCTCCAACCCATGCTCCCCACCACGACGCGCAGCCCGTTCCAGAGGAAAATCACCCTGGCCATCCATGCGCCGAAAAAACTGGAAATGAAAATGATGGGGAATCGTGGCACCCGCCCCATCACCATTGTAAAACCCCACATATCCCGGCATCTGCTCCAACAAACTTAAAAAATCATGACCGATCTCATCCATGCGGGTCAGCAAACCACCACGCTCCATACTGGATAGCAACCATGCCTGAGGACGATGATTGGCCATCGCCACGGTGACATGGTTGTGCATCAGGGGAAAGGGGTTCATCCAGATAATATAATGATTCTGACCCTTTGGAGAATCGACAAAAACATCATAACCACACTCGATCCCACGCTGCTGCCAGCGGATGTTGTCGCGACACAAAAAACACCCCCCATGGACGGCGACCAACCCCGGAGGTGGAATCCGGCGACCCGCCCCCGAAAAACGCATGGCACGCCTGGGATTGTACTGCACAATGAAATAACGTCCCGGATCACCCTCATCAATGATCCGATATTTGATGACACCACTCAGATCGTCCTGGATAAACCCCCCATCCAATTGTTGCAGTTTCAACGCTTCGATCACCCCCACCAAACCATCCTTCTGGAAGATCGTGTCCAGTTCCTCACGCAACGCCAGCC
The DNA here is from genome assembly GCA_002753735.1 of Magnetococcales bacterium DCbin4. Lineage (GTDB taxonomy): Bacteria > Pseudomonadota > Magnetococcia > Magnetococcales > UBA8363 > UBA8363. Next base: position 21,727 of record PEAN01000028.1, on the reverse strand, counting down.
AGAGCGCCTCGAATCGTTGATGGTTAAACTGTGCCATGCCATAAGTATCAGTCATGCGGAGCTGCTCCTCACAGACGAAAACAGGTATTTTTCCCTATACGATCAATGATCGAAGATCACTTGCCGGACGCATCCAGATGAACCGTCCGCAAACCATAAAACGATCCCATGAACCGGTTACGCCAATTGTTCGGTTGCCCGGGGAGGATGTCTTCATAGAAGACCGATCCGGGCTTATCCTGAAACGGAGCAACCACCACCTCAGGTGATCCAGCGGCAAGCGCAACGCGAATCTGATCCAAACGTTGCAACTGTTGTTGCCGATAGTGCCACAAAGGACCGTTAAAGTCGGAGATGGCCTGAAGAAAATTATTGGGAGGCCGCAAAAATCCCGAACCGGGGAACAGGAAGGAAACACACAACAATAGGGGCAAAAACACGTTCCCGACCCGACGTGAAATCCAAGCGGGTGCCGAAGAGATCCTGAAGGCGGCAATGATCAAATGTACCCCGATAAACCAACCCAACAAAAAATAGAAATAAATGCCGTTGACCACCCGCATCGGCATTTCCCTGCCGATGCCAGCCAGCAACAGCCAGGAGATCCAGATCATCCCGACCCAGAGCAGGACAAAAGCGATCCAATGGTAATGCCGCAGGTTTCGACACCAGAATTGACGCTGCACCACTTGGATGGCATAGGGCAGCAAAAACAGTGTCATCACCCACAGGGTTGGACTCAGTACCCAGGAGAACAGATAACGGAGACTCCAGGAAAGACTGTGCGCCAGAGGGATCCAGAGCGGGACTGAGGGTGATGCGGTTTCGCCGATTCGCGACAGGGTCCCCGGGGCCAATACGACTGCCGCCCCCCCCAGAGCCGCCAGGAGAAACATGAATTGATGGAAACGACGCCGGGGATGGCGTTTCCAGGTTGCCACGGCCATGATCATGAAGGCAAACATGCCATTCCAGAAGAGAATGATTTCGCTGGCCCCCATGATCGCAACGATCAACAACATGATCAGAACCCCGGCAGTCTTCCGGTACCCTCCCGCGGGCAACCGATGGTGCACCATGAGCAGCGCCAACCAAAGCAATGACAAGGCATTGCAGGTTTGATGCATCAACAGTTGCGACACTTGATAAAAGGAGGAGGCCAAATGGGGCATGTGTTGCAAAAACAGGACGACAAATCCCAGCGCACCCCAGAGCAGCCCCCCGCGCGAGACGATTTCAGGTTCGTATCCCCATTGCCGGGCAAATACCCGGGCCGACAGGAAAAAAAGTAGCAACATGGACACGGGCAGCGCCGGATAGAGTTCAAACACCTCAAGCGTACCCCAATGCAATGCCAATTCCCCCTGAATGGCAAATGCCAGCAGATTGGTAAAATATCGGCCGACGAAGGTCAGATATTCATTGGCGGCCAGGTCCAACAACGTGGCGTGACGGAGGGGATGGTCAAAAGAATAGTATCGGTGACAGGGGAAATCGACGGCAATGACCCCATCGTTTGTTGCCTTGGTGCAGGTCACCAGAGATTGGGTGCGATAACTGTTGGCAAACCCAAAATCATCGGAGGAGGGCCAGACAAAAAATGACAATGCCACAAACACGGTCGCAACGAGTGCAAGCATGGCTTGAGCCAACCGGTTCATGGCGATTTCATCCTTTTTGGGCTGGTTCGGCGCAAATCCGACAAACGGCGATCCCGTATAAGCTGGCTTTCAGTCTCTCTTCAGCACATTCACGCAACGAGAACTGCGTTTTCTCAGTCATGATGGGTCTACCGTCCGATGGGTGGAAACCGGGGGACATTCAACCCCTCGTACATGCCCGACTCGGCGAGTCCAACCGGGTTATCCCTTGGAGGTTTGCTCGCCAGCAGATGCCAAGCCCCGGTTTCAGCCTGTGGCGGAACTCTCTTCCGTATTGATTGAAAAGTCAATAGGTTTCATATCGTTGTACCGGTTTTATTCTTCACCCGATCAACTTGACCGCTTCATTTCCCGACGTTCCCGGGCCGCAGCCGGTTTGCGTTGACGTTCCGTCAAGGATCAATGGGTCGCGTCCCTCCAAATTGATCGAGCGGAGTTTCAAAACGCACACATTCCCTCCGTTGCCGAAGCTTGGCCGCTTCCGAGTCTTGTCTGGACTCAAAGAGAGAAGGCATCCCATCGAAGACCACTTTCCGCCATCGGTAGAAAAGTGTTAGGATGGATACGGTGTCGATCACATAAGGCACGAGACTGGAATTCCATTGAGCAGGCATCAATCATAAGCGCGAAGAAAGGCAAACCAAGGCTCGCGCCTACGCGATCTTCCCGCAAAACCCATACGGGAAGATCGCTTCGGGTGAAATGGCGCGTGAAAAACAAAATCAAAGTCCTGGGGGCAATCCCCCAGACCCCTTTTTTTCTTTCAATAATTTTTTGAGTGTCAATAATCCCTGATTAATGAATGTGATAAAGTAGAATTAATGTGGGGAGATCTGAATGGTGACGCACACTATCCGGAGTTCTGGCGTATGGTACCTCTCACGACACGACCCATCGTCTGGCTGCACGCTTTTCTTCGGGCGCTCGGGCACTTGGTGCGGGGAGTGGGTGCCATTCTGCTGCTTGGCGTGCTGCTTGGCGTAATCATAGGTCTTGACCAGTACCGGACGGAAACCGCCATTCACGAACTCCAGCAGCGGATGACCCCGGGAACGCCCCTGGGTGACATCATCCTGCCGGGGCACGGGTGGCTGGACTTGGCAGTCCACCAGGGGACCACCGGGGAGTGGATGAATGAAACGCTCTGCATGCGGGTTGCCCGCAAACGGGGGAGTGCGGACTGGGTGGTGCGCCGCGCCGGAGGCGGCATGGACCGGACCAGCACAGTCGCGGCGGCACAGGAACACCTGCTGCGTGACCTCGCGTCCCATCTGGCGGGGTTCCCGGAATGCCGGCGTATGCAGGTGTTCCTGCACCAGGAGTTCGGGTTCCTGTGGGGCGTAATTGATGTCGAGTTCGATGGGAACGCCCGAATCGTCGCAGCGTCGCCGCCGCGCTTGTACGACTGACGGCGCGCCGGAACCCTTCGCAACCACGCCACCCAGTCAGACCCGGACATCACGGCACCAGGAAAGCCAGGATCATGCCGCCCGCCAGGAGCATGAAGGGCAGCGTGAACCAGACCAGCCCGCCACTGCCGCCGCCATCATCTCCGGCGCGGTACCATGCGGGCACCTGGAAGGCGAAATGGGCCCCCAGCTCCCGGGTCCATGCCAGGCTCCACAGGCATCCCGCCGCCCAATACAGAATGGAGGAGAGAATGATGTTGCTCCACCATGTGACGGGGTAGACGCCGTCCCGCCAGAGGATGTAGCCATCATAGCTCCAGCTGGCGGAGAACATCCAGACGCAGACGGCGACGCCGATGCGCCGCCAGGACTCCTCCCGGCACATCCCCCGGTAGAGCATCCCCACCGCCGCCGGGGCAGTGGTATAGGTGAGCAGCGACATGAACCCGGCATCCCAATAGTCCCAGGTGGGGTCGTCGGTGTAGGGCGCAACGGCCACCATGCCCACCCCGGCCACGGCGAAGGTGACTGCTTTCCATAAGCGGAAGAGATGCCGCCAGTAGGCCGCATCGGCCCAAGGGAAAGTGCGCCAGTGGCGCGCCAGGATCCAGGCCGCCCACAGACAGAAGAGGATCCAGGCCGCCATGTAACCGGTCATGGCGGGCGTCATGGGCAACCTCCCGCTCCATGCAGACGATTCGACTCCATGGGCATCCCCCCGCAACCGGCGGGTTCGGAATCATTCCTCCATCGCGCGCAACGGGACGCCTTCATGCCGTCTGCTTCTGCCAGCGCCTTGATGTCCCGTCCCGTGGCGCTGGACCAATGGAGAATGAATTTTTCGATGCCCGTCTTCAGTTTCTCCTCCTTGACCATAACTTCGGCTCCCGTTTTTTCGCTGTACGCGTTGTCCTCAATTCTCAGCAGGAGGGGTGGCCATTTCCAGGAAATCCTCTTCATTGATTTTGTGTAACGGCCCAGGCATCCCCCGGCTCGGGATTATTGAGAAAAAAAAGGGGGCTGGGAGATTGCTCCCAGACCCCTTTTTTCTTTCAATAATTGAACCCGGAGGATACCGGTGCAGTTACGAAAAAAAGGGTCAACAATCCTCATGGTTCCTTGAGATCACGCTGGGGCAACCAGTTGCCCCGCCCCTTTTCGGAAAAAATCAGAAGCCTGCGCCCCGCGAAATTGAGGACCAATCCCAACAGGGTGGCGATCAACTTGGCCTTGGCGGGCCCCAGGCCAATCCCCATGAAAAAAGTGGTCATCCACAGGTCCGCGCCACCGACGACGACGACCAGAAGGGAATACAGCACCACTTCGACAGGACCACTCCACTGTGCCCTGTGGCGGAACAACAACAAAATACACAATAGATAATTAAGCACTGCCGCCAACACAAAAGCAATCGGGGCCGACCAGGAAAGGGCAACCCCTACGCCCAACAACAGCAAAAACACGATCAGATTGAACGCCGCCGACAGGCCACCGATGAACAGATAGATGAGGAATTGCAGCGGTACCGGTGCCTTGTGGGAATTATAATGCAAGATACAGTACAGGGCGCGAAAACCATCACGAATACCGATTTTTTTCCCTTCGTCATAGGTACGGCCGTGGTAGGAAATCCCCATTTCATAGACTCTGAGGCGTAGATCGGCAACCTTGGCGACGATTTCGGGTTCAAATCCGAACCGGTTTTCCTGGATGTCGATCTGTTGGATGATCTCCCGCTTGAACACCTTGTAACAGGTTTCCATGTCGGTCAGATTGAGATCGGTAAACATGTTGGACAAGAACGTCAAAAACCGATTGCCCATGGCATGCCAGAAATAAAGGACCCGGTGACAACCGGTAAACAGGAACCGGGAGCCGAACACCACATCGGCCAACCCTTGCCGCATGGGTTGGATCAATTGTTTCAGGTCGCGGGGGTCGTATTCCAGATCGGCATCCTGAACGGCGACGTAATCTCCGGTAGCATGTTTAAATCCGGTTCTGAGGGCCGCTCCCTTGCCTTGATTGACCTCATGGTGACAAACCATGACCTGTGGATGTTTCCCCGCCAGTTCCCGGGCAAGCGCAAGACTCGCATCGGAGGAGGCATCATCGACGATGATGAGTTCCAGATCGAGTTCATCATCGGCGATGGCCAACACCCGATGGACGCACTGGGTCAGCGTTTTTTCCTCGTTGAAGCACGGTATGACAATGCTGAGTTTTTGGGGCACGGGAACACAATCTCCTGGGGCAAAAGAAATCGACCCGTCATGATAACCGCAAAAGGAGGGTTTTGGACAATGATTTCAACACCGCAGTCACCACCTATACCGACCCGACGACCGTTTCCACTGTGAAATCAGGGGGATTCTCCAGAACCTTCTTGACGGCACATTGTTCTGCAACCCGGATGAGCATTGCTTTTTCCTTTTCCGAAAACCCGGGAGGGACCGTAATCTGGATACCGATTTTACCCAAACGCATCCTGGTGGGGCCATCGGGGACGAATTCATGGGTTTGGGTCAGAAAAATACCGGTCGTGTCCATGCCACGGCTCTGACAATAGCCCAGAACGAAAATCCCGGCACAGGTCGCCAAGGATGAAAGAAACAATAAAAACGGCGATGGTGCCGACTCTTCACCACCATCCTTGACCTTCTGGTCGGTATTGACGGTAAACTGGTCGAAAATGGCATCGACCTTCTTGCCACCGGGAAAATGAACGTGAATATCCGGCAATCCAATAGCCATGGCTGATTCTCCATCAGGTTGAACGAACAAGACAATCGACATCAACATTGCAACGAGCCGGACACCAACCGGCACAACGACAGGCCATCATTGTGGAACAATTGACCCGCTTTCTGCAATCCTCACCCACACCATGGCACGCCGTGGTTCACATGGAACGCATGCTGTCGGACCGTGGTTTTTCCGTGTTAAGCGAAGAATCCGTCTGGTCGTTGCGTCCGGGGGGGCGTTATATCATCAGGCGCCAACCGGGGGCACTGATCGCCTTCATCATCCCCCCGGAGACCCCCTCAAGCCAACCCGACGACCTCCCCCGGATTCACTTGGCCTGCGCCCATACCGACAGCCCCGGACTGAATCTGAAACCCATCCCCTGCAAGCGCAAAGCGGGCAATCTGGTCCTGGATGTCGAGGTCTATGGTTCACCGCTGTTGTCCACCTGGTTTGACCGTGATCTGGGGCTGGCAGGGCACGTCACCCTGATCGGTCCCGATGGTGGTTTGCGACAGCACCTGATCGACTTCGGCGAACCGGTTGCCATTCTTCCCAGCCTGGCCATTCACCTCAACCGCGAAGCCAATGAAGGGTACAAGATACGCAAGCATGAAGACCTTTCCCCCATGCTTTTGCATCCATTTTTTTCCCGGGACCAGGATCCCTCAACCGCTTTTCGCAACGGAATCCTGCAATACCTGGGCACCCGACATCCCGGGGAAGCGATTCAGGGATGGGAACCGATTTCCTGGGATCTGTCATTGTACGATGTCGTCGGACCACAATACATGGGAGGGACGAAAGGATGGGTGACGGGGGGGCGTTTGGACAACCTGCTCAGTTGTTTCGCTGCGGTCACCGCCCTGGCCGATGCCACCACCGAAACGAACCCGGAAGCCCCCATCCTGCCGATGCTGGCCTGTTTCAATCATGAGGAGAGCGGCAGTCTGAGCCACGTCGGGGCACAGAGCAATTTTCTATCATCGGTACTCAAACGGCTGTTGCACCTGCCGGGACGGTTCGAACGCACCCTGTCCCGTTCGCTCATGATTTCGGTCGATGCCGCCCATGGCGTCCACCCCAATTTTGCCGACAAGCACGATGGCAACAACGCCCCGATATTGAATGCCGGAGTGGTGTTCAAACGCAACGCCAATCAGCGCTATGCCCACTCCGTCGTCGCCGAAGGAATGCTTAAAGGGTTGTGCCGTGCCCGCGCCATCCCCTGGCAGGAGTTCGCCATGCGTGCCGACATGCCCTGCGGCAGCACCATCGGCCCCATGCTCTCGGCCAAACTGGGTCTGCACGCCGTCGATCTGGGGATCGCCTCCTGGGCCATGCATTCCATCCGGGAAACGGCGGGATTGAACGATCTCAACCACCTGCAATCCCTGCTGACGGGATTCTTCTCCTCCCCTTGACGCACAAAATGTTCATTCAACTTCAAGAATGCATTGACATTCAATACATTTATTGAAAGAAACAGGGGGACGGGGAATTGCCTCAAGCCCCCTTTTTTCTTTCAAAAGTTTTTCAACATGAATGATCTCCCGCACCCTCCCACCGCCCCCCACCGTCGCCCAATCATCATCGTCGGTGGTGGTCCCGGAGGCGCCATGACGGCGTGGACCCTGGCCCGGACAGGTTACGAAGTGCTGCTCCTCGATGCCAAAACCTTCCCCCGGCCCAAGCCTTGCGCCGGCTGGATCACCCGTGCCGCCCTGCGTGACATGGAACTGGATGAAACCAGCTATCCCCACCTGCTGACCCCCATCACCCGGGTCGCCATCGGTCTGGAGGAGGGTCTTCAGGTCACCCAGTGGCCTGAAGCGGTCAGCTACGGCATTCTGCGACGGGAACTGGATGATCTCCTCCTGCGTCGGGCCAAGGCGGCAGGCGCCGAAGTACGTCTGGGTTGCCGGGTCGATCGGGTGGAACTCTGCTCCGATGAAGTCATCATCCATTCCGGTACGAATTCAATCCGGGGATCCCTGGTTGTGGGGGCAGGAGGGGCCGCCTGCCCGGTGGCGCGGGCGGCGGAAGGAAAATCGTTTTGGAAGCAACGAACCCGGGTGGGATCACAGATGAGCGAAACCCATATTGGTCATCACCTGCTGGAACAGTCGGGATTGGGAACCGGAATGCCTGTCCTGTTTCCCGAACCTGAATGCGATGGTTACGCCTGGTATTTCACCAAAGGGGATTACCTCAATATTGGCGTCGGCGCACTCGCCGGTGGCCTTGCCATTCCTCTGCGGCGGCAACGTTTTCTTGAGCGTCTGATCCGAAGCGGGATTCTCCCCTCCTCGTGGAAGCTCTCACCGTTCACCGGCCATTCCTATGCCGTCTGGCGCGGATTTCGCCATCCCCTCGCAGGTCCCAGACATCTTCTGATCGGCGATGCCGCCGGACTGGCCCACGATTTCAGCGGTGAAGGGATCGGTCCGGCGGTCCAGAGCGGTTTGTTGGCCGCCGCTTTCATCCGTTCCGGGGCATTCAGACATCCATCCCCGGGTAGCAGCATGGACCCCTACACCCAAAGCCTGGCCAAACTTCAGGGCAACGGCCTCTTTTCCGCCATGGGTGGATTCCTGGAACGACTCCCCCTCCCCGTTCGCCGTTCCATGGTCCATCACCTGTGCCGTTCCCCCTGGCTCCGTCGGCGACTGGTGCTGGAAGGGGCCTTTCTTGGGAAGGAATTATAGTTCTACTTTGACTCATTCATTAAATTATGGATTATTGAAAGAAAAAAGGGGGCTGGGGGATTGCCCCGGGGTAAATCCCCACCTGCGCAAAATGACGTGGGCAGTTGACCCCCTATTGTTCCCCGATCCGGTCCCAAGCCAGACAGGTCCGTTGAATCTGATCGCGCACCACCCGTTCACACGACGCCGGGTCCATGTGCCGGCCCAGACTGAAGCGCAACCACTCCTTGCGGCGCAACGAAAAATTAATGCCACCGTTGGCAAACATACCGTGGATGCCGGGCGACCGCGCCATCCAATCCGCCACCGCCGGTCCCACGTCCCTGGAACGACCGATGGGATAGGCAAGGAAGTCAATCAATTCGATCCCCTCCTGTCGCCAATACCGTGCATTATCCTCGATGGCACAGGCCACCTGCGATGCAGACTGATACGCCAGGAGACGATGACCCGCGGTATGATTGCCAATCTCCCAACCCGCGCGCCACAAATGTTCCACGCCATCCCGATTGAGATGGAGATCAAGCAACGCAGGATCCCCCAAACATTCCCGGTACATCCTGTCGGTCGCCGCTTCGACCCCATCAGCCACATAAAAATCTTTCATTCTGCCCAACAATTCTTCCCCATCATCGGGCCATCCAACCTCTGAAGCCAGAGAACGCAGATTGGCAGCCAGGCGAACCGCGTGCCCCTGCTGCACCAACATTGACGCCAATACTCGAAAAAAATATTCCCGTCCCCGTGCAAATTCAGAACAGACGAACACCGTGGGTTTCAACCCCAGGGATCGAATCACCGGATGGGCATGGGTCAGATTATTGGTGAAGCCGTCATCAAACGTCACCGCAAACAAGGGCCGATCCGGTCCGCCACTGGCCCACACCGCGGGCAGTTCACTCAATGCCAGAGGCGTCATGTGGGTCAGCATGAATTCAAGCTGACCCCGCAGTTGCATCACCGTCACCTCCCCTTTGCGATATCCCTGTTCCCAAAGGGTGCGATGATCCGGATCGACAACGCTGTGGTACACCAGAATATAGATACCGGTTGGAAACGATTCCCGCTTTTTCCGCAGAAAGCCCCACCCACTCGAAACACGGGGGCGTGGCGATACCGATGTCCGTTCGATGACCGATTGCAACCCGGGCCATCCATCCCCATTCAAGACCGGATCCATCAGGAAAACCCACCGTTTCGTGTCAGGGTGGACCAGATCCAGGGCAGGCGCCGCAACCATCGGCGCCGGGCCAATACCTGCGGACGTTGCGCCATGAGTTGTTGAAACAGTTCATGATACCCCTGACACATGCGTTCGGCGGTATGGGGGAAATCGGCCATGCGCATCACCCAATCCGACCAGGTGGCGCACAACTCTTCCAATTTGGCCTCCAGGGTCTCCGAGGTATATTCAATCCCGTATCCATTGCAATATTCGGGCATCGCGCCACTCTTAAGGTACAACAACGGCAAACCGCACAATCCCGCCTCAAGGTTGTGATGCCCCCCCGATTCATGCCGGGAGGCGGTAATGTAGGCATCATGCCGACGCAACTCCTGCGCCAGGGGTTCCCCCGACAACGGTTCGACATGCCGTGCCTGTTCAAAATGAAATCCATCGGGAAGACGACCGATATAGGTCAACTCAATCCGGGAAGACCAATGGGGATCGGCCAGCATTTGGTCCAATCGCTGGTAGATGTCAAACCCCTTGTTCCAATGATTGCTCCAATGATGGGTCACCAACCGCAACCGTTGCCCCCGGGGTTTGGGTTCGCCAGGGTGCCACAGGTGATGATCACTGCCATTGAGAATGACGCTCCAGGGACGAAGGGGATCAAAACCAGCCTCGACATAACGCTCCTTCACCCAATGGCTGACAAACACGGTATGATCGGCAATCCGGTTGGCATGGATACGAAATCTGTTGAACGTTTTCGCCACATCATCACGAGCCTCACTGGTATTGTTGATCCGGTGGACCACGATGGCCTTGCGGTTGCTGCGCAACAGGTAGCGCAAAATGTCACGGTGGTCATAAGCGGAAATCTTCAACCTGGCGTCGGGTTCCGCCAGCAACACCATATCCAGATCCCTGGGCTTCAGGTCATGACACACCTGTTCGCCGCAATCGGTCAGATACCGGGTCAATGTCCTGCCAAACTGATTCCCCCCACCCCAGGCCCCCGACTGGAGGTTCATGCCAAGACTGATTTTCATGCAGAATCACCGGTTGATTTTGGAACTTCCTGGGCGATCCCTCCACACACCAACCGTGGCCAGAGATCGATGCGGCATTTGCATAGGTAATGGCAGCCCAAACGATGATCCAGTCCCCATCCCGCCGAAGGTTCATGTTTCACTTCAGGGAACACTGCCTGCTGCCTTCATGTCTTTTCAGCAAAAATTTCTTCCATGGATTGGGCATCCAATATTCGAAGGCTCCACTCCTCCAGAGAGGGGGGTTCAGCCCCGGCGATTTTTTGATGGGCCCATTCGGGTACGGAACCGAACCGGCGTTGCAATTGACGTGTCAACATGATGGCCTCGCCTTCCTTTTTGCCTTCCTGTTTGCCTTCCTGTTTGCCTTCCTGTTTGCCTTCCTTTTTGCCTTCACGCCAACCTTTTGCTTCCCACTCCTTCGTCCATTCTCGAACAGTTTCAGCCAGCATGGCATCAACCTCCTTCAAATCATTCAACTCAGGGATCATCTGCCCGGGAACGCGCCGGGGCAGCAACACCCTCCCCAGCATCACCGTGAACGCCCGCCGCAAACCCAATTGCTCCGGTGCGCTTAACCAATCGACCAAAAGCCTTACCACGACACGAATTTCCTCGGGCGTTTGGCTTTTTTCCAACCGGCACAGCGCCGCGACAAGGTTGTGCATGGAGGCCAACTCGGCATTTCCATACCGTACCACGTCGATCAGCAGATAGCGCATGCGTGGCCGATAACGGTCAAGCCCTCCGGGCACCGGTGCGATCAGGTCCGCCACATCCATGGCCGCCGTCCATTCCGGCTTGCCGTTGTACAGCACGATGGGCAGGACCGGTGGCAGTCGATGTCCGCTTTTTACCGTTCCAGACTTGACCAGATCCTGGTACAGAAGCATCACATAGGCATCCGTCCTGACCGACATGGTCCAATCCACCGTGGATTGAAACTCCATGAGCAGATAGATGAACAGCCATTCCGTGCCCCACCGCACGCGCCAGATGACATCATCCTCGCGGTCACGAAGGTCGTCGGCCACATAGCTGCCGCTCACCTTCTCCAGGCTGGAAAACTCCAACCGTTCGACCCACGCCTCCTTGACAAAACCTCGGAGCAGGTCACGCACCATTTCAGGATGGCTGAACAGCAGTTTGTAGCCTGAGTCTTGATCCGACAAGGAAAAACTCCGTACAGAACGCCCCTCGGGCAGAACATCAAAACCCTGGGGGCGATCCCCCAGACCCTTTTTTTTCTTAATTATTTCAAGATTGCTAGGACTCGTCCGACTTGTCAAGATCCTTTTCCGACGATTTCATAACCAATCCAGATGAACCCGGCTACCCGGATCGGGCAGGGCCGCCGTTTCCATCATGGGCTGGAAGGCGGTCCCTTGCTTGAGGCTGGAAAACCAGGCGGGGGAACGCTGGCCGAAGAGGCAGGTGATCCCCAGGCCGGGAGCTGCACGATGCATGACCGGCAGGGGTTGGATCGCCAGACTGGGGGGACCGAGGACATTGGCGGCAAAGTGGGAAAAGGTGGACATGGGGGTGGTGATGATCACGGGGCAGCAGGCCAACGCAAACAGGTCGATCACCGGATTGGTGGTAGCGGCATGACCACCATTGGCATTGTATCGGCCATCCGCCAACGATGGCAGGAGTTTGAACCGTTCACGCAATACCCCCTCCTCCGCGCCGTCCGGACTGTTGTGGGACAGGAGGAACACCACATGGCCGAAGCGTTGCCTGACCTGTTCCATGGCATGGATATACCACCATAACGGAACCCGGGGATGACGGCTGGCATGGATGTCATAATGGTCTTCCTCCCCACCCAGGAAATCACCCCGCCGGATATGCACCCCCACCAGCATGGCATTTCCGATCCGGGACAGATGGGAACGCAGTCCTTTGCGGCCATCGGGATGCAGCCGCAAGCGCGCCATGGTCGGTCGATACAGACGTTCCAAGATCCCCTGATCCCCCCCCGTCGTCCCCCTTTGGATCAGAACCCGATGGCGCCCCAACCGGTGAAACGTTGCGGCATCGGGGTCCCGAACCTTGTACCCCATCCATTTATCCAGCAGGGTATACTTCCAGCGCCGGGCACCCGCCACTTCCAGTCCAGCGATGTCGGGCCAATCCAGACATACCTGATGGCCAAACAGTTCCTGAAAGGCAAAGCAGAGTGCCAATCCTTCCAGTCGATTGCACAGGCCGGTGTACTGGGTACTGATGATCCGCTTGAACCACATGACCTTCCTCCTTCATGGAAGCCGTCATTGGGCAATTTTCGATTGGATGATCCGGGTGAGTACGGCCGCCACGGAGTCCACCCCCTGCCGGGACCAATGACCGTCCACATTGAGGTAGGCCCCCCGCACCCCCTGTAAGGCTGATGTCAGGTCATGAACAACAATGCCATCCCGTTGCAACAGATCCTTGAACTGTTGCGTCGCCAGGCGTCGATTGTGGCCAAACCGGTAGGGATCACCGAACAGCGACCAGGTTTCGGCATATCTGGGATCGACATGGAACCCCATGGGAACCACGACCAGGGAGAACGCCACGCCAGCCGCATCACACACCTGTTTCATCGCCAGAACCCGCGGATAAATCCCCATGACCAGTTCTTCGGGAGGGGTATCTTCTTCTCTATACCCTTCCCCCACCGCCCAATGAAACAACGATTCAAACATGTAACTGCGAAACAATCCGCTGTCGGGATGACGCAGGGCGGCGAACAGGGCCGAGCTTTCAGGACGGGCGAGGATCTGCCGTAGACGCTCCTTTTGCGCCCCCTCGAAATGGGACAGGTCGAGCAACGCCATGCGCACCCCATCGTCATCCAGGGTTTGGAACCGTTGCATCATCGCCTGTTCCCGGGCATGCAGGTTGTCCACCGATTCGGGTTGCCAAACACGCAATACATTGCGATGACGGTTGGTCACCAGGTGATTGAGGGCCAGCAATCCCATGCGTGAGGCGATGGAATCCTTGGGATAGGTTGAAAAGATGGCCAGCCGGGTCGAAAGTTTGTCGGGGGCGAAATCATTCCCCACATAAAAGAAGAGAAAAATCTCACGGGCACCCAGGGGGATCACCACATTTTTGATGCGGTAGAAATAATCACTGGTTCCGGTCGCCGATACCCCGAAGTTGACCACCTCCAGATCCTTGCGCCCGAGCTTTTCCTCCACCACCAACGACACCGGTACCGGCACCGATTCTTCCAGAAAGGAATCCCCCACGAAGGCAATCCGCCGCACCTGAGGTGCGGGTTGCAATTCCCGTGGCCGATCCCGCTGCCCCCATGAGTTGAATTCCTGCCCCGCTTCCAGGGTCAGGATCCGTCCCCACCCCTGCCGCCCCATGTTTGGCGCCACCCCGTGCAGACCGATGACGGGCCAGGGTGGGGTCCACCCCACGGCAATCAGGTTGGCAAGATAGAGCGAGGCGATGATCGCAACCCATCCCAGAAGAAAAGTCACCGAATACCGGACCACCGGCCGCTCGAACCGGTTGCCCCGCACCCCAGGATTCTCGGTACCTGTTTGCGGATCCTTCACTGGATGATCACTCCCGGGGGTTGCAACATCATTTCGAGGGTCCACTACAACCATTCCAGTGCCTGACGATACGCGACTTCAGGCAGGTCGGAAATGGTCGTCACCTCATGGAATGAGGATCCTTTGTCGAGGGTATCCATCCATGCCTGGAGATCCTTGCCGAACAAAAGGCTGTACCCCATTTGCGGCGAGGAACGCAACGTGCGGCGCAACGGTTGGATCACCAGGGTTTCCCGACCCAGGGCATGCGCGGGATAGTGGGTGAAGCTGGACATGGGGGTACCGATGATGATGGGACAGCAGGCCAGGGCAAACAGGTCACGCACCGGGTTGGCACCCGCCTGGTGCCCTTGCCGTTTAGGGTGATAAGGGTTGTCCCGGGGGGCCTGGATGATGGGAAAGGTGTGTTCCAGATGGGTCTCCTCGTCCCGGGTCAGACCATTGTGGGCCAGATAGAACGTCACCTTGCCATAACGGCGCATGACCTCCTTCATGGCGTATTCATACCACCAGAGCGGAACCCGGGAATGAATGTGATGGTCCAGGTCATACCGATCCTCTTCCGGCCCCGGGCGATAATCGCCGCGGCGGATGTGACCCCCCCCCATGAAGGAATCGTCATGGGGGGTGAACTGGCGGGTCAATTCCAGGATCAGCCGGGGGTGCAGCCGCAGCCGGGCCGCCGTCGCCAGATAAAGCCTGCGGTTGATCCGGGGGATGCCGCCGAACAATCCTTTCTGGATCAGGATCCGATACCGTCCCATACGGACGAATTCTTCGGGGTCGGGTACGGAAAACCGTTTGGCCCCCAGTTTCATCCAGGGCCGCAACCGGCAATACCGGGCACCGATCACCTGCAAATCATGAAATTCGGGCCAGTCGAGCATCACCTCATGGCCAAAATATTCATGAAAGGCAAAACAGACCGGCAGGGCTTCAAGCCGATTGCACAATCCTGCAAAAAGGGTGCTGTAAACCTTTTTTTTCAACATGCGACAGGGCCTGTTGATATTTAATAAAAATGAATGAAATATAACATATCGTTCATGATGGAGGCTCTGTGTCCGATCCTCCTGATCCAGAGAATGAAAAACCACGGCTCTTTAATTCGTCGATCTGACATCCGGCTCATCCAACAACTTATCAACCGTGTTCCGAAACTACGTTTCGTCGTATCCATCATGGTTCCACCCCCCATCCGTAAGGGTGATCTCCCCCCTTTCCGATTGCTCAGCCAGATTGGCAATGGTCGGGAAGACCTTGAACACATGCTGACGGAGATGATCAAGGCCGCCAGCACCTCGGAAAGCAGCTATGCCGCCAGATCGGTGTCCGATAGGTTGCGCAAAAGAAAGCGCCCGGACGCAATTGACCACCGGGGTGTTGGACCACAGCTGACGATAACCCTCATATCGATGGCGAATACCACATCGGCCAATGCCCCAGCTCACGTCGGAGTAGATCGGAACCTACGGAGGAATCGTAGCATCAAACCATTGAAACTGTCCCTCACGAATCGCGACAGTCTCCAAATGATGGAGTTTCCACTCACCCTCACCCAACCCCTCTCCCGGAAGGAGAGGGGTTCTAAACGGTTACTTTCCGCACAGCATCGATTGCCTCATTAAGGTAATGAAACCAATAGTTTTTTTATAAATATTTACTTAAATCATCTTGCTGGTGCATATTATCCAACGTCAAAAGGAAAAAAGGATCGACGAAATGATGAAGATCATATGCATATCCGACCCCTTTCATGCCGGTTGCTGTTTCCTTGTAAACTGAAAATTTTTCATATGCAAAACTGTTTCGATTTCTTCTGGAAAATGGGAATCCAAGGCGAATCTGAGTTTTACCATCTATTATTTCTGTTGATGCAATATCCATTTCCTTGAAAAGAGAATCTCCAATGGTGACCAGTCCAGGCTTGGCAAATTTTCCAATCCTGAAAAAACGATCAATCTCGTGGCCTATATAATCTGTCCGACGATATGTGCGGTATTGTCGCAACCCAGATTCAGAAACCCCAAGAGTCAAACGGTTCGACACTTCGGCATGCCTCTTATCAAGGGTCTGGAAACCCCTCTCAGAGTTACCATCGCAATTATAATATTTTGCTATTTTCGAGAGAAAAAATTCTCCACGAGGTTGTGAAATCTCATAGGCATCCTCAATTAGATCGATATGGATTTTTATCGGAGAGCACACCAACTCACAACGGCCAAGATCCTTATCCTCAGTCAGAGGATCGAAACGTGGATTATCAGGTTTCTCGGTCGCGAACAGACAAACACTTCGTGAAGCCGCGTCCAAAGCTGCCGGCAATATCCTGGACATGGCGTGTTTCAATTCAGTCGAATCCTTTGACTCAAGATGGTAAACCATCCATAATTCATCGCCAATACCCTTGATCAGAAACAATCTTGAAAAGTCCAAAGGTTCGTGTTTCTGACTATCTTTCTGGAAAATAGATGAATAAAAGCGATCCTCGATCTCCAAAAACCGAAGATAATAAGTTGCATAAAGCTCCTGGAGTCTGTCACCCTCTACTCCGGCAATTCGCACCATGGCTGATTTGGCTTCAGTGGAACCACCAAGATCCATGGAGAGTGAAATCATCCTCATGGATTTCCTGGAATTATTAGAATCATTGAAGGAATTTTCCTTATCGACATCGACCGTCGGTAAAGCAACGGAATTCATTAATTGAACAAGACACTGACAATGATTATTGTTTTTGTCGCAAGATAAGATTGATCGCAACGATTGAATACGGTTTTCGGAATTATTATCGTTTCTATAAGAGTAATAGAAAAAATCGCTGTACAGGAGAGCCGCTGCGGCAGTAGAGACAGGGTCAGGATCGTTCAATCTGTTTCTAAGTTCATTATATCTAATAGACCATTCAGCATTGATTAGCCCACTCATCATTCTGACATTATTGGACATCCTATCTCCGTATGCAGCCTTGATTGCCTGAAAATTATCCGCCTGACTATTTACTGTCAATAGCAGCAAGGCAAGTGTATGCGCTTCAGAAAGCGAGACATCGGCACATTTCTCAATAAATTTGTCAATGCCGGCTACCAAGCGTAAATCATCGACGGAGAGCGTTGAAATACCGGAACGCTTCAGGCAGTCAATCATGATGGGAAGGATAGGCATCTCGCCTCCATATTGATGATCAAAAGAAAGGAATTCCTAAACAATTCAACACGCCTTCAACCGATCTCTTGACATTATTCACGTCCGGCATGGGGCCTTTTTTAATCACCCACCAGCGGCCATGAGCCAACCAATTACGAAAATGCCAAAGTCCCCTGATGCGTCCAACGTAACTCCCGCATGCCGAACGATGTTCCTTCCAGGAAACAAATAGATCTTCAAAAGGTGTTCTTCCTTGATTATTTCCCGATTTTTCGATCAGGCGGTACGATTTGCTTAATGAATCTCTTTTTCTTTGACGGACGCGATCATCAAAATCAGCGCGCACATGACCCTCTAGTGCTGTAAACAAGTCCAATATGATTAACTTGTCCATTTCATCAAGATACCGATCAAACATGTCGCGCACTTCATCGGATTGCAAGTGCACATACGAATCAATTTTATCTGTTTTCTCCACGCGACCTGCAAGACAGTCCAGCACCTCCGCACGAAGTTCCCACACTTGACTGCGGGAAACGACATAGAGATCCCAGATCAATTTAATCGATGGAATCGTTGTCATGGTCGGAGAACACGTTGCAAAGCGTCCGAAAAAGTATCTTCCGTGAGTGGTGTCAATCTTTTCCTATCATCAGGATAGACAAAATACCACTGAGATTTCTTGATCATCTCCACACTGGATCGATTTTCTTCGTCGAGATCTTCGGGCTGAACGGAAAAAGGGTCTCCAACCGAGACATGCACTGTGACCTTGGGTGAAGTGCCGGTGTCTGAAAGGACAAGCAACAATTTACCCATGGGACCTTCAAGATCAACCCTGCCAAAACTGCCAATCACAAGGGTCCCCTTGGGAATGATGCGCGCCCGTTGTCTGCCAATGAGTACTTCAAGCCAAGGCACTTCATAACGACCGACAAATTCTTCCTCCAAGGTGGTTTTTCCTTCAACCAAGTCCAGCAATGCCTCCTTGTGAAGGGGTAGCAGCCATTTTCTGATCCGTTCAAGCAGTGACTCCACTTGCTCAATCCAGGCAGTCCTGCGCCCATCCCAGTCAATTTCTTTATTAGGTGTTTTTGAGGCTTTTTCGTGTTGCAGGCGCACAAATTCTCTGAGTGCAGTGCCGGCCATGGTTTCTCTCCCTCTAAATCATACAGTCTTCATCCCCTCACTACAGTCAGATCCCCCTGGTTTGGGCCAGTTTCATGGCCAGGCGATAACTCTCCTCCAGGGATTGAACGCACCTGGCGATGGTGAACCGTTGCCGGATCACCTCATGTCCCCCCTGGGAAATACGGGCGGCCAATGCCGGATCGGTTGCCAGGCGCTGGATGGCCCGGGCCAATGCCCGGGGATTGGATTCATCGATGAGCAGGCCATTGACGCCATCTTCGATCACCTCGGGAATGCCACTGTGACGGGTGGCGATGCCGGGAATCCCCCAGGCCATCGCCTCCAGCAGGGCATTGGGAATCCCCTCCCGATCCCCCCCCGGTGTCGTCCGGCTGGGATGGAGGAACATATCGTACCGGGTCAATGCCTGCAACAAGGATTGATTATCGACGAACCCGGGGAAATGGACGACCTCATCGAGCTGCAACGCCTTGACCTGTTGCCGCAATTCCTGTTCCCGAGGACCCGAGCCCATCAAGGTCAGTTCCGCCGGGATCCCCTGTTGGCGTACCAGGGCCAGGGCATCGATCGTGACATCCAACCCTTTTTTTTCGACAAAGCGACACGCCTGAAGGAGACGAACGGGGCGTTGCGGTGAATATTCAGGGGGCAGGCGGACCTGGAACGGGTCGGGGATGGGGACACCGGTACGATTCATCCGGATCCGTTGTTCAGGGCACCCCCGCGCCACCAACGCCTGCTTGAGCGAATCGCTCCGCACCAGAAACAGGTCGGTCACTGCCAGCAGTTGACGAAACTCGTCCTCTTTGAGGTCATCCGACAGATCGGCCCCATGAAACGACACCACCTTGGGACGGTGTTCCCTTCGCAGATAGGGCAAGGCGCGCACCGCTTCGGTCCCGAGGTAGACATGAACCACACTGGCTTGCAACCGGGTGACCATGGCCATCATCTGCCGGGTTTCGACAGCACTCAACGGGACACGCCGGTTGCGCATCCGATGGTACATCCGGGACAGGAAACGCCAGGGACTTTTCTTCAGGATCAACAGATTGGCGAAGGGAAATAGTTCAGGGTGCCTGCGACTGCGGGTGATGACCCACATCTCGAAGGAATCCAGGGAGGTCACCTGGCGATAGACATGCAACATTTCAGGACGCAGAAAGGTCGCCAGAAAAGAGACGGCCACGGGCCGCTCCGGGTTTGCCGGAAGATGTTGAAGCAAAATCAAAACCCCGGGGGCAATCCCCCAGACCCCTTTTTTTTCTTAGTGATCGATGAATTCCCGCAGCCAAAGTTCCAAGATCACGAGCGACCATAATTGCCGTCCCCGGTTTCGCCGTCCCCTGACCTGTTCCTCCACCATCCGTCGCAAAAACTCAGGATTGAACAACCCTCGGGAAAGTGAACGCTCCGTCAATAACACCTCCCGTAACAATGCGCCATCCTTTTCCCGCAACCAACGCACCAACGGAATGCCAAACCCGGTCTTGGGCTTGCGCAACACCTCCTCCGGCAACATTCCCGCCACCGCCTCCCGGACAATCTTCTTGCCCAGCCGACCATCATGCTTCATCCGGACCGGCAAGGCAGCGGCGAATTCAACCAACGTATGGTCCAGCATTGGGGCACGCAACTCCAGACCATGCGCCATGGAGGCGACATCGGTCTTGACCATCAGGCAATCGGGCAGATAATTGCTCTGATCATGACGCATCATCCACTCCCATCCCTCCATGGAGACCTCCCACGGCGGCGGCAATCCCGTCGCCACCCCCTCGCTCCCAACCAAAGATGCACGCATCCCCTCACCGTAGAGCATGTTTTTATCCCACGGATTGAACATCGCCATCCGCGACAAAAAACGCCCCGGGATCCCCCCCGAGAGGCGCATGGCATGTTTGGCCAGCGAGGCAGCCACCGGGGTCGCCCCCAGACGGGCTGAAATTGCGTCCATGGCCCACCCCACCCCCTGCCGTACCCCCAACGGCAATCGATCCCCCCAATGCCCCCGCATCGCTTTGGCATAATTGGCATAACCGGCAAAACATTCATCCGCGCCATCCCCCGTCAACGCCACCGTCACCCGCTCCCGCGCCAGCCGGGAGATCTGCCAGGCGGGCAATGCAGAAGGATCGGCAAACGGCTCGTTGTAATGCCGCACCAGTTCGGGCAACAACGCCAGACTTGAAGAATCGAGGATCAATTCATGATGATCGGTCCCATACCGTTGCGCCACCGCCCGGGCAAATGGCAATTCCCCCCCATCCGCCTGATCGGCAAAACCCAGGGAAAAAGTTTGCACCGGTCGAGAACTCAAGCCCGCCATCAGAGAGACCACCGTGCCCGAATCGATCCCGCCACTCAACAACGCCCCCAACGGGACATCCGCCACCATGCGCATCCGAACCGATTCCCGCATCCGGGTCAGCAATTCCTCCTGAAGTTCCCCGGCGCTGGCCGAAGAAGGTTCCCGGGGTTCGGGCGACCAATAACGCCGCAAGGTCAACGTGCCATCGCCCGTCAGCCGCAACAGATGACCCGGTGGCAATTTGGCAATCCCCGCAAAGGCACTCAAGGGGCTGGGGACGTATTGATGGGTCAGAAAACGGTCGATAGCCACCCAATCAGGGGTAAGGGATATCCCCCCATGGGCAGCAATGGCGCGGATGGCTGAACCAAAAAGGAAGCTTTTGGAATCATATCGGTAGAAAAAAGGTTTCTCGCCAAAGCGATCCCGTGCCGCAAACAGGCACTGCTGCTTCTGGTCCCACAGGGCAAAGGCGAACATCCCCTGAAGGTGGTGCACCATGTCGATCCCATGGTCTTCATACAGATGGAGCAACACCTCGGTATCGCTGCGGGTCGAGAAACGGTGCCCCCGTTGTTTCAAAGTCTCGGTCAATGCCTGGAAATTATAGATTTCACCATTGAAGACCACCCACAAGGTGCCATCTTCATTGGTCAACGGCGGCACCGCGGCATCGCTTAAGTCGATGACCGCGAGGCGGGTCTGTCCCAGACCGACCCCACCCGCCACATGCACCCCCCGGGCATCGGGTCCACGATGGGCGATGGCACGGCACATCGATTCCAGACGTGACCGCTCCACCCCCACATCA